>DFOA01000065.1 GCA_002381185.1 Firmicutes bacterium UBA3553
AGAAAATGAAATGGAATCATTAGCAAGAGGTGCGTTGGAAGGAATTAAATGTGAAGAAACGATCAGAAAATTTAAAGCGTAAGCTTTAATTATAAAATGTAAATGCTTCTGCTTTGATGCGGATAAAATTTTACCATAATATTATTATTCCCTTAAATATAATTTGAGGGATTTTTTTATGAGTCAAGCAAGAACGTTAAAAATTACTTTCTATTTCATACAGCTTTTTTATTATAAGATCAAAATGATAATTAGTGATACCTGTTTAAAAAATCATATTAAAATGGTTATTAATTAGATTTATGGTAAATATATATATGAATTTAAACATTAATTTAGTATGAAAGGATGCTATGTCTATGATAGAAGTACTTAAAGATTTACAACCTGTGGACGTATTCAAATATTTTGAAAAGCTTTCACAGATTCCAAGAGGTTCAGGAAATGAAAAAGAGGTTAGCGATTATTTAGTATCATTTGCTAAGGAGAATAATCTAGAATATGTTCAAGATTCTGCATTAAACGTTGTTATTAGAAAGAAGGCGTCACAAGGATATGAAAACAGTCCTGCTGTTGTTTTGCAGGGACATATGGACATGGTCTGTGAAAAAAATACAGATGTAGAACATGATTTTACAAAGGACCCGCTTAAGTTAAGAATAATAGATGACAGGGTATATGCAACCGGAACAACGTTAGGAGCTGATAATGGAATTGCAGTAGCAATGGGATTAGCAATTCTGGCTTCTGATGAATATCAACATCCGGCAATAGAATTACTTGTAACCACTTCTGAAGAAACAGGAATGGATGGAGCTATGGAATTAGACCCTAAAAATATAACAGGCAGAACTCTGATTAATATTGATTCAGAAGAAGAGGGTACTATATTAGTGAGCTGTGCCGGCGGGGTTACAGCTAAAGTAACAATTCCTGTTAAGTTTGAATCAGTAAACGAAAACCTTGTACCTTATTCAATTAAGATAAGAGGTCTTAAGGGCGGACACTCTGGAATGGAAATAGATAAGGGAAGAGGGAACTCTAATAAATTAATGGGGCGGGTACTTATGACTATTTTCTCTGAAACAGATATTAGACTTAGTTCATTAAATGGCGGATCTAAGCATAATGCAATTCCACGTGAGGCTGATGCGGTTATTTTAGTAAGGTCTGAAGATAGTGTTTTGATCGAGAAGAAAATACAAGAGTGTGAAGAAACATTTAAAAATGAATTGAGAACTCCAGATCCTGATATTAGAGTAGAATTTGAAGCTTTACAAACTCTTCCTTCACAAATGCTTTCAAAAGAATCGACTAAAAATATAATTAACTATTTATACTTGATTATTGATGGGGTTACCTCAATGAGCATGGATATTAAGGGATTGGTGGAAAGTTCCTTAAATCTCGGAGTTGTTACAACTTATAAAGACGGGGTAGAATTCATAAGCTCAATTCGAAGTTCTGTTAGAAGCTTAAAAGATGAATTATATAACAGATTATGTGTAACCGCAGAAATTAATGGCGGAAATGTAGTTAGTGAATCCAACTATCCTGAATGGGCATATAATCCTAATTCAAAAATAAGAACAATTTTTGAAAATGTATATGAAAAAATGTATGGGGAAAAGCCTCATATATCAGCAATACATGCCGGACTTGAATGCGGGCTGTTTGCAGAAAAATTTGGTGAAATAGATGCAATTTCTTTTGGACCAAATTTATATGACGTTCATACTCCAAATGAAAGTATGAGTATTTCTTCAGTTCAGAGAACGTGGAAATATTTATTGGAGATATTAAAAAATATAAAATAAGCTATGATAAATGAAATTAACGGAGGTATTTAATGGATAAAAAATTATCTAAAGATGCATATGGTAATATACCCGGCAAAGACTATGTGCCTTATATTTCTAGCGGTTCCAAATTAGGTGGAAGTGGTGCAGTTTTAATAATAGGTATTATCTTATCTATTTTATTTGCGGCATCTACCGCCTATTCTGGCATGAAATCAGGTCTTACAGTTGCCGCTGGTATACCGGGTTCTATTATAGGTTCAGCTTTTGTATCAGCATTTTCTAAAAAGAAGGGGATTCTTGGGAAAAATTTAATACAAGGTATGTCAAGTGGTGGTGAATCCGTTGCTAGTGGTATAATATTCGTATTGCCGGCAGTTCTTTTAATAGGTTCAAATGTTTCTTTTATAGAAGGTTTTGTAGTTGGTACAGGTGGAGTTCTATTTGGTATTGGAATAGCTTCTATCGTTCATAAATACTTAATCGTAGAAGAACATGGAAAACTAATGTACCCTGAGTCAATGGCCATATCAGAAACACTTGTTGCCTCTGAAGGTGCCGGTGATTCAATAAAGTACATGGGAATAGGGTTTGGAATAGGTGGCATTATAACTGTTGTAACTAGTTCATTTTTAAATGTGGCTAACAATGTTATAAGCTATGTAAATGAATCTTTCTATAAGTGGAAATTTCAGATTGAAGTTAATCCTTTATTATTAGGTATAGGATTTATAGTTGGATTAGATGTATCCTTAACTATGTTTGCAGGTTCTATATTAGCTAACTTCGGTATTTTACCTTTAATAGGTTATTTTACTGCTCTTGGTCAAAGTAATGCATTTGTATGGAATGATCCAAGTATTGCTATTAATGCTATGAATGTTTCAAATATATCTGGCAGTTATGTAAAATATATTGGTGCAGGTATGATGCTTTCTGGTGGTTTAATAGGAGCTATAAAGCTAATACCAACTATTATTTCTTCCATAAAAGAAACCCTTAGTGCTAAATCTACAAATAATGCTGATAGTTCATCTGTTGGAACATTAATATTATTAGGTGGGGTCATAATCGGATTTGTAGCAGGTTTCTTAATTTCGGATGGAAATATATTAATGGCAATAGTTGCTTCTGTTTTATCTTTATTTTTATCATTACTATTTGTCATTGTTTCTGGTCGCTTAACAGGTACTATTGGAACTTCAAATCTTCCTGTTTCTGGTATGACCATAGCTTCTTTAGTTCTTGTAACTTTATTATTTGTTGCACTGGGATGGGTAAGTCCTGAAAATAATAAATCTTTACTTTTATTTGGTACATTCATAGTTACTGCAATAGCTATTGCAGGTGGCTATTGTCAATCACAAAAAGTCTCTTTTATATTAGGTGGAGATAAAAATGAAATGCAAAAATACTTTGCAATTGCTTCAATAGTTGGTGTTGCAGTAGTTATTGGTACTATACTATTACTCTCAAGCCAACTTTCACTGACTGGTGATGATGTCACGTTTGCTTTGCCTCAAGCTAACTTAATGGCAACTTTAACTGCTGGCATTATATCGGGTGAGCTGCCTTGGGTTATGATAATTGTAGGTATTGTTATGGGAATTGTATTGTTTTTATTAAATCTTCCTATAATGACTATTGCCATAGGTTTCTATTTGCCAATATCAACTACTTCTATAATTTTAATTGGTGCTTTAATTCGCTTATTAATAGAAAGAACTTCAAAATCTGAAAAAGAAAAAGATTTTAAAGTTTCAAATGGTATAAGTTTATCTTCCGGTCTTGTTGCGGGTGGCTCCATAATAGGGCTTGTGGGGATAATACTTCAAGTTTCCGGTGTTATAAAAGGAATTGCACCAAGTGGCTTCACTGAAACTAATAGTATGGCATTTTTGCTATTAGCAGTTCTTGTAATAGCGACAATAATTCCTATAATAAACAGTAAACCAAGTTGATAATAGATGCATTTGACATCTTAAGCTATGCCTTTGAAGAGGGTGTTGCCTCCGTGATGTTTCGTCTTAAATCACGGGGGCAATTTCAAAAACAGTACCTCGATTAAAATCAGTCACAAACCTGGAGCCATAAACTCCTAAATATAATTTATCTTGGCTCAGAGTCGTTCCAAGGCTTACATAGAAAGATGACTGAGATCCAAAATTATAATCGGTTTCAATAACACTCAAATCATTTGGGTTACAATTTGATTCTGTCCTGGTATAAGCCAAAACCCCTCTTGCCGGAAGTCCGAATCCTTCATTTCGTGCGAAATCGGTGAACACGAGGCTTCCTGTCAAATCAGGTATTTCATTTCCCAAATATGGCTGGACTCCTGTAAGGGCAGTTCCTTCAAACTTATCAGGACGTGTATCTTCATGAAAATATGTGGTCAGAGGCTGCAGGCGATGCACTGAAGTTTTTACCGCCTCATTATAAAAAGCAGTTATTTTTTCATTTAAAGACGGATTTTGAGGGCATTCTCTTATAATTGAAGTAGGGAAGGTTCCTTCCCAGCCACGCCAGCCTAAATTAATAAATCCATTCTGATTGGATTCATATTTCATTGAATATGCTTGAACAAGATTAGTAACCGGCATTGGCTTATAATTAATAAATGAATAAATAGATTCTTCCAGATCCTGTCCCACATTTCCTACATATTTAATATATTGATTATAAAACCTTTCATATGTAATGCCTGTAGGGTTGCGAATACCTTTGGCAATTACCGTAAGCATTTCCTGAACAGATGCGGGAAGCTCATCAAAGCGTGTTACCACAGATGTGTTATCGATAAATGTATTACTGGTTACATCAATTTCAATTACTTTACCGGCAATTTCCATATCATCCTGGCTTAAATTAAACGGATCATATCCTGAGCCGCCATCTCCGGTAGTCAAGACAAGTTTTCCTGTTTCAGGTGAAAAATTTAAGCTGTTAACACCATTGTGATTCATAAATGGTCTTCTTAAATTAAGTAATGTCCGTCGTTTTTGAGATTGACCGTTTGATTGCAAAATCCATTCTTCAACTGTGTCAATATGATCAAATTGACTTTCTCTATTTATCCATTTAAGATTTAACGTTTCAGGGTCGCAGGGGTCAGGTTCAAAGGATTCAGTAAGAGCACCCGGGCCTTGTGTTCCCGCTTCTGAATAATGAAGATAAAACAGACCATTATAATAAAATTCAGGGTGAAACGCCAACCCAAGCAATCCACGTTCATCATAACCGCTACCGGAAGCGCCCAGCTCTATTATTCTTGAGCGAATATCCAAAAAAGTCCTTATAACTCCGTTTCCTATATAAAAGATTTCTCCAGGCTGAGTTGCAATAAACAGCCTTTCGGCCCTGTCACCAGGTGATATAGTTGTTTTTAAAACAGTGGGCAAATTTATATTACTGATAATAGGACGTAAACTCGCTTTAATTTTTATCAAATTAACTACCTTCCTTTATTAATTTCTGTTATAAGAATATGCCGGAATTATCCTGATATTACCAAGTGGGATCGGAGAAACTTTATGTATTGTGATTAACTGAGCATAAGTATTAAATTTGTAGAAATAGATGGTATTTTAAAGTGGTTTTTTGTACGGAATAATGATATAATGAAATCAAAAATATGGAGAGGTATTCATAATGTATAGTCCGATTTAAACATAATAAAACAGTAAATTAATGCTGTATAAACAGCTGTTTTGTTATGCTTAAATTTAATACGAAAGGACGTTATTTTATGAAGCCAGGAAGAAATATTTGGCTCATGTATGCTATTGCCTTTTTGCAGGGAATGGTGTTTTATGGGCCGATTTCTGTATTATACCGCCAATCAGCTGGTATAACCATTTTTCAGCTTACTGTTATAGAGAGCGTATTACTTACTCTTTGCCTAATGCTTGAACTTCCATGGGGTATTGTTTCCGACAGAATTGGTTATAAAAAATCTATGCTCTTTTGCTGTGTCTTATTTTTCATTTCAAAGATTGTATTTTGGAAAGCAGCAGGTTTTGGAGCATTTTTAGTCGAAAGAATTATCCTCAGCATAGTAATATCAGGACTATCAGGCGTGGATACAAGTATTTTGTATTTATCCTGTGATAAAGACAACACACAAAAAGTGTTTGGAATATATAATAATTTACAAACTTCAGGTATGTTTTTTGCTTCTGTAATATACTCTGTGTTTATTAAAGATAATTATAGGCTTTCAGGATTTTTAACGGTTTGTAGCCATGGGATTGCTGCGATAATTGCCTTCTGGCTGGTTGAGGTTAAGGAAAATAAGGCTGGAAAGTCAAAAGCAGAATTCATAGAATTTGCTGAACTTTTAAAGCAGATGATTAAAAACAAATATTTTATTTTATTTTTAATCAGTATTGCATTATTTAACGAAACTCACCAAACTATTACCGTATTTTTAAATCAAATTCAATATGTGAAGTGTGGACTATCGAATGCTGCTATAGGATATATCTATATAGGAATTACACTTACAGGTCTTTTAGGTGTATTTTCTGAAGTGCTGACTCAAAAACTTGGTACCACTCCACTTGTATCCATATTGTACGGAGCAGCGGCAGCAGCATGTATTATTCTTGGAATAACAGCTAATGCACGGCTTTCCGCTGCATCAATTATGATACTCCGGATTAGTTTCAGTCTGTTTCAGCCACTGCAAATGGAAATGCAAAACAACCAAGTAGTTTCACAAAACAGAGCCACTGAACTGAGCACTAACGCAGTAATTATTAATTGTGTTGGTATCGGAACTAATTTGATTTATGGAAAACTGGCAGAGTTAAACATAACATATGCCATGTTTGCCGGGGCATTCTTTTGCATTATTGGCTTGTGGCTTTTTTATTTAAGTAAAGTTATAGGCAGACAGAGAGTTCAAAAGGAATAGAAATAATGAGATAATTTGGGCGGTAAAATTATGAGGCTGAATTAATCAACAAATAGAAAGTTTTTTCAAGAGAACTGAAGGGCAAGACCTTTCAGTTCTCTTTTAAGTATCCCCGGCATTAGGAAGTCTGTTTATAAGGTTCAAGAAAAAAGCTTTTTAATTTTTCTGCAGATTCATTGTTTAGATTGTAAGAGTCTTTAATCTTTCCATTTTCAAGATGAATTACATACGTACAGCAATGAAGTATAAGCTCCGGGTCATGGGTGATGACAAAGATTGTTTTTTCGCTTTTACTTAAATCTTTAATACAGTCGGCAACTTTTTTCATATGGTTATAGTCCAGGCCGCTGGTAGGTTCATCAAACAGAATAATACTTTTTTCTGCTGCGACAGCACTTGCAATAGCTACACGTTGTTTTTGCCCGCCGGATAATGCCATAGGATGTTTTTCTTTATATTCCAATAAACCAAGATTCTTTAATATTTCCTCAGATTGTTGTTCCTTTTCTTCATCTGTAATGCTGTTCTGATCACTCATGCTGAGCAAGACTTCATCTATGACACTTTCAGTAAAGAGCTGGTGATTTACATCCTGCATTACCATATAACAGTATTTCAGACCTTTATTATTAGAACATTTTTTCCCTTCCACCTCAAGAAGGCCCTTGCACCTTTTTTCCAGGCCACATAAACATTTTGCAAATGTGGATTTTCCTGCGCCATTATGTCCGATAACGGCTGCAACAGATCCTTTTTTTAACTGAATATCATTAATATCTATACCATGAATCTTGTCTTTATAAATGTAACTTAAACCAGATATTTTAATAAAGGAAGTGTTGTGGAGTACATAATCATTGGAATAAGAAAGATCTCCAATATTTAACGGACGAATTCCGCGCTTTTGGGACTCTGCAATGCTCAAATTTCTGATTCTTTCTGCAGGAAGTTCTTCCGCAATTCTGCCGTTTTTCATGAGAATCAGGCGGTCAGCCAATTCACGCATAAAATAAAGTCTATGTTCTGCAATAATAATTGTACGGCCTTCTTTTTTCCAGAAGGCAATCATATTGCGAAGATCTTCAATTGCTGCAATATCCAGATTAGAAGAAGGCTCATCAAGGACTATAATTTCAGATTCGGCGACAGAAACACTTGCACATGCAATTTTTTGCTTTTCTCCTCCGCTCAGTTGAAAAATACTGCGATCCATTAAGGAATAAAGACTAAAATCAGACACGGCTTTTTCAATTCTTTTGGAAATATCAGTCATGGATATGCCCTGATTTTCAGGTGAAAAAGCAAGTTCACTGGTTGTGTCCACATTAAAAAACTGAGATCTGGGGTTTTGAAATACACTGCCCACATATTTTGAAATCTGATATATGGGTTCCTTACTGATGTTTTTGCCGTTAATAAGGACTTCTCCCTCCAGCTTGCCTTCATAGAAATGAGGTATAAGACCGTTGATTAGCCTGGTTACTGTGGTTTTTCCGCACCCGGAATCGCCGGTGATGAGAATGGTTTCACCTTTATGAATCGTAAGATTTATGTTTTTAATTCCATCACCTTCTTCACCTCCGCTGTATACAAAACACACATTTTTAAATTCAATCATCTGGATCACCTCCTTAATAGATGATGCATAATAACAATCCGGCCAGGGATATGGAGCCGAATATAATGTCTGCAGTGTGAAAACCAATCTGACAAATGTTTGTACGTTCCGTTTCACTGCCAAGCCCCTTTGTTAAAGATGCAGCGGAAAGCTCCTCCCCGATTTTTACAACCGACATTAAAAGAGGGACAATTTTATATTCCAGATACAGAATAGGATTTTTGAATATCTTGCTTTTTTTAATTCCGCGCATCTTCATAGCTGTGTTAATTGACCTGGATTCTTCCATTATTGTGGGGATAAAACGGAACATGACAGAAAGGGGAATGGTAATCTTATCTGTCATATGAATACGTTTCATTGCGCAGTTAAATTCGCTGACGGTTGTGGTTGAAAGTAAATAATACCCGGAAATAATACCCGGTACAAATCTTGTTATGAGTCCCGAACAAATTAATATTACGAAGCTGATAATGCCCTTTGTATACATAAGTAGAACCGATTCCGAAAAAGAGGCTGCTGAAAATACGGCAGAATACAAAAAGCCGCTTAACAGTTTTCTTTCACTTATGAGCAGTACAGCAGGAAGGATAGCAAGCATAATGCGTGCTATCTTTTCAACTCCAATCACTCCGCCGCTGATTAAAACAATGCTTACGGAGACAGTCATAAATATTTTGGTTCTGGGGTCGAGTTTTAAATTAGTTTTCGGAATCCCTAGCATAATGTTGCTTTGCATGTTACCTCCTTCTAAGCAATGCCGGCTTTTTTAAAATGTTTTTTAAGCACAGCTTTTCCCAGTAAAGCACCTAAAGCACCTCCGGCAACCGCAAGTAAAATCATAGCATAAAATACCCAAGGCGGTGTAAGTGACAACAGTGTATCTGCGTATGTATCACCGTATCCGGCACGTATGGATGAGAAATATGATTCTCTCATAAAGAATAACGGAACAAGTGCACCCATTATCCATTCGCTAAACACTATATATCCTAGGAGCAGGTTTTTCCAGGATTGATAGTGCCCTGCATTCATAATTATATCGGCTAAAAAACCAAGTACAATTCCGCTGACTATAACAGGCCAGGGGTGACCTGTAACAAACATCAGTAAACCCAGTATTGTTCCGGTTATTGTAACCATACCAAATTTTTTCACTCTTGTTAAATAAAGGGCAAATGGTATGCCTGCAACAATAGGGCAGAAAAGAGGGAGTAAAATCATAAATATTGGAATGTATCCTAACATACCGGTTGCAAAAAAGCATACATAATATAATGCCGTAAACATTCCAATGTTAATTAAATCTTTGACTTGTAATTTTTGATCCATATATCCTCCTCTTAGTATAATATGAGTTAGTTACAACTAACTCATATTACACTACATATTATGCCAATGTCAACGAAAAGATATATAAAAAATAATTGATAATAGATAATCTAGGAAAGTTAAAGGACTCCGTAGCACATATGGTTCCGGAAGCTTATTCCCAGACGTAATGAAATAAATGTAGAAGATTATAAAAATATTCAATAAAAATATATTATAATACAATAATAATTTATTGACAAACGATAAATGAAGTGCTAAAATCAATTTAACAAAATATATGAGCTGAATGAAAGAGATTGTAAGTGCAAAATAAATTTATTAGAATTAGTAATTTGGTAAAAAGGATTAAATATAAATATTTAAATGAGAGGATTAAACAGTAATGTATGATATTGTGATTGTTGGCGGTGGACCGGCTGGATCGACTTTAGCCAGGTTGCTCGGTAAAAAATTCAAAATATTAGTTATTGATAAAAGACAGCTGATTTATATGACCTCCGAAGGCAATTTTGAAAAATGCTGCGGAGGATTAATAGCACCAGATGCGCAACTGATGTTGGCTAAGTTTGGCTTGGGCATTCCTCAAAATATATTAGTCGGACCCCAGCTTTTTACTGTAAGAACTATAGATATTCAGAATAATATAGAGCAGTACTATCAGCGTCACTACATAAATGTGGATCGGGAAAAATTCGATAAATGGCTGGTTTCACTTATTCCTCCTGAAGTTGACGTAGTTTGCGGTGCAATTTTTAAGGGGTTTGAAATAATTAATAATAATATAAATTTGAAATATATCCAACAAGGGAGGGAATACAATATCAATACTAAAGTACTGGTGGGTGCGGATGGAGCCATTTCAACTGTCAGAAAAAAGCTTTCAATTGATTCACCAAGACCGAAGACTTATATTTCAATTCAGGAATATTATAAAGTTGATAATAGTTTACCGTATTTTTCATCAATTTTTGATGATGATATTACTGATTTTTATTCATGGACAATTCCAAAGGATGATCTGCTGGTTTTAGGTACTGCAGTTATTCCCAAAAATAAACCATATGAAAGATTCATTGTGTTAAAGGAAAAGCTGATTTCAAGAGGGTTTGAATTTGGCCCGTGTGTTAAGAGAAATGGGGCTTATTTATTAAGGCCTGAAAGACTAAATCAGATTTGTGTTGGTAAGGGAAATGTTGCATTGATTGGGGAAGCCGCCGGCTGGATCAGCCCCAGTTCGGCAGAAGGATTAAGTTATTCATTTCGAAGTGCATACGCTTTGGCAAATGCAATACTGCATCGTCCCGATAATATCATTGATGAATATTACCGAAATACAAATAAACTGCGGCTTAATATAAAATGGAAACATTTTAAATCACCATTTATGTATAACACCTTTTTAAGAAAGATTGCAATGAAATCCGGTTTTATGAAAATGGATATGATTAATCATGAGGTGGTATAAAAGGATTAGATATTTAAATTGCGCGCCTACGTTAAAAAAACGTAGGCGTCCTCTTGTATACGCAAAAAGCTATGCTTTTGAATATCAGACGAGGTGTGTTATTGGAACTGTGCCTTGTACAGTTCTGAATACATGCCGTTTTTATTCAAGAGCTCTTCGTGAGTACCTTGTTCTGCTATTTTTCCGTCCCGCAGTACCAGAATAACATCTGCGTTCTGGATGGTGGATAGCCGGTGAGCAATGACAAAGCAGGTTTTTCCATGCATTAATTTGCGCATTGCCTGCTGAATCAGAAGCTCTGTCCTTGTATCTACGTTTGAGGTGGCTTCGTCCAGTATCAGTATTTTAGAATCTGAAAGCATAGCCCTTGCAATGGTTAAAAGCTGCCTCTGCCCCTGGGATATATTCATTCCGCCGCTAAGGACGGTATTGTAACCGTCCGGAAGCTGCATGATAAAATTATGTATTCTTGCTGACTTTGCGGCAGATATTACTTCATCCATTGTAATATTATCTCTTCCGTAGGCTATATTCTCGAAGACTGTTCCGTGAAACAGCCATGTGTCCTGTAAAACCATGGTGCAGGAAAGGCGCAGGCTGCTCCGGGTTGCATTTTGAATATCAGTATCATCTATTGAAATAGTTCCGCTGCTGGGATCATAGAAACGCATGAGCAGGTTGATTATGGTAGATTTACCTGCACCTGTGGGTCCTACGATTGCTACCAGGCTGGCTTTCTCAGCCTCCAGGTTCAGATCGTGAATAATATCATTACCGGGGGCATATCCAAAATCAACATGATCCATTTTTACATTTCCATTAATATTATTTAAAACAACTGCATTTTCCGCATCATCGGGTTCGGGATTTTCATCCATCAGATTAAAGATTCGCTTTGCAGCGGCAAAGGTGGACTGAAGTTCACTGAATATATTTGCGGCTTCATTTATGGGACCTGAAAACTTGCGGGAATAGAGCACAAATGATGACAGATTTCCCAGAGTAATACTTCCGAATAAATAAAGCAAAGATCCGAATACACTGATTAACGCCAGGGAAATATTATTTATAAAGTTCACTCCGGGACCAGTCATGCTGCCGTAATAGTCTGCTTCGTAGTATGCGTTTACGGCTTCTTCATTTTTGATATCAAAGCGTTGGGTTATATATTCCTCCCTATTATATACTTTAATGGTTTTAAGGCCGGTTATGATTTCTTCCACGAATCCGTTAAGGCTTCCCAGCATTGCCGAACGCTTATTGAAGAAAGGGCGGACCCTTGATGCCATATACTTGGTCAGCAATATGGAAACAGGAACTGTGACCGCGAATACCAGCGTCAGGGAGGGTGAAAGAAAAATCATCATAGCCAGGGAGACCGATACGGTAATTATACTTGTGAATATTTGCAGAAGGTCCGTGGATAGAGAGGCGTTTACCGTGTCAATATCGTAAGATATGCGGCTTATAATCTCACCTGTCTGGTGAGTGTCAAAATAACTCACAGGCAAGTCCATCAGCTTATTGAACATATCACTTCTCATCTGGGAAATGACTTTTTGGCTCAGATTTATCATAAGCACAGACAATATATATGAAAACAGGGATGAAACAATATAAAATATAATCATCAATAGACAGTTTAAAAAAACTGCATCAAACTGTACGCGCCCTTTACCTGGAGCTATTGCATCAATAGCATAACCGCAGAGCATAGGACCAACAAGAGCAAGAAAATTGCCTGTCAGAGATAAAAGCAATGCTGCAAATGCGCTCCATTTGTACTTGTATATGTAATTCCACAGGCGGAACAGTGTTTTTTTTCTGTTAAGCAATGATGTTACCTCCCATTTGAGATATGTATATTTCCTTGTAGGCTTCACAGCTTTGAAGCAGTTCCTTGTGCGTGCCGCAGCCTAAAATATTACCATCTTCCATAACGAGTATTCGGTCGGCATTAAGAATAGAGCTGATTCGCTGGGCAATAATTATTGATGTAGTATCTGCAAAATTTTGTGTCAATGCTTTTCGGAGCATTGAATCAGTCCTATAATCCAGCGCACTGGAGCTGTCATCCAGGACAAGTATTTCCGGTTTTGAGACCAAGGCGCGTGCTATCATGATTCTCTGCTTTTGACCTCCGCTGAGATTAGAACTTTTTTGAGCCAGCATATGCAGGTATCCATCTGATAATGAATCGATAAATTCAGTTGCCTGCGCAAACTTTGCAGCAGCTTCAATCTGTTCCTGACTTAAGTTCCTGCCAAAATCTATATTTGATGCTATAGTGTCTGCAAAGAGGATGTCGTTTTGAAGCACTACCCCGAATTTAGAATGAAGCTCGGAAAGGGGAATGCTCCTGATATCTTTACCGTTAATTCGTATTTCACCTTTGTCTACGTCGTACAGTCTCAGCAGCAGATTAATCAGTGTGCTTTTGCCGGAACCGGTTGGACCGATAATTCCTAACATTTCGCCTTTGTTGAGAGTAAAGCTTATATTTTCCAGATTGGTTTTGCCCTTATGATAAGAAAAACATACATTATCAAAGGAAATGTGGCGTTGGCTGTTGTCTTGATCATCAGGCTTCAGTCTGAAATTATCCGGAGCGTCCAGCACCTGCCGTATTCTTTCTGCTGAAGCTATTCCCTTTGAGTAAATAACAAATAGGCGTGTAATCATCAGCATTGCATTTAGAATAATAGTAAAGTATGTAAGAAAAGCAATAATTTTTCCTGGTTGAGTAAGCCCTGCATCAACGCGGTAGGCGCCGACTAGTATTACAAAGGTGAGTCCTATATTCAAAAACAGGCTCATTGCTGGATTTGTGACCGACATGATTATTCCTGCCCTTTTTTCCTTTTCTACAACATCAGAGTTAACCCCGGAAAACCGCTGCTTTTCATAGTCTGTTCTGGATAAAGCTTTTATTACCTTTATGCCTGCAATATTTTCACGCACCGTGCGAACCAGCGAATCTACGGACTGCTGCAAGTTGGTGTACAGCGAGATACCATTTTTGGAGATAATGTAAACCAGTATAACAGTAAACGGCAATATACAAATCAGAACAAGGGATAAAGCATGATCCAGCATAAGCGTCACACTTATTCCTCCTATAAGCAGAATCGGTGAACGGACTCCAAGGCGCTGCATCATGCCTATCATCTGATGGATATTGTAGGTGTCTGTTGTGAGTCTTGCTTCAAGTGAAGGAATTGTGAAATCATCAACCTGGCTGCAGGACAGACGGGAGATTTTAGAAAACAGGTCGTGGCGGATAACTTCGGTTGTGTCTCTTGCTACTTTAGAGGCCATACGATTTGCCATGACATTTGTAACCAGAGCTGTAACAGCACAAACAACCATGACCGCGCCCCAGAACAAAATCAGCCGCACACTTCCTTGGGGGACAATTTCATCAATTGAATAAGCTAATATCCATGGCAAAAGCAAATCCATTATGGTTCCTGTAAATTTTATTGTCAGACCCAATGCCATTTTGGGATAATAAGGTTTTAAGTATGTCAATATTTTCCTCATGAATTATCTTCCTTTGTCGAAAACTTTTTTATTTTAGACGTGGCCTTATCTGTTATATGTGTGAGCATGGAAAGAAGAAGGCTGCATTCCTCCTGGGTGAAATCCTCACAAAGGTAGGAGTTCCATTCGGATATGAAAGCTTTTACCCTGGGATAAATATCAAAGGCCTTCTGAGTGGGGAAGACCAGCATGACACGCTTATCCTTTTCACAGGGCTGTCTGGTTACAAATCCGTTCTGTTCCAGCAGTGCTAGCTGCCGTGCAACATTGCTTTTATTCACATAAATCCTTTTTGTAAGGTTCTCCTGAGAAATTCCGGGATTGTTGCAGATTATTAATAGATATGTATGCTGATATCCGTTAAGGCCCTCACTTTCAAGTTTTTCATTCCGATACAAAATAGCACAGCGTGAGATAGTGTTAATGTACTTCATTAATGCATCCATAATTACCTCCGAACATAATGGTTGCGCGCGCAACTAATAAAAAAAGCATAGCACTATCTTATTGTAATGTCAATAACATTATCCTCTGAGGCAGCATTGGATTATTTCGGAATATGGAGCAATATGGAATCAGGTTGGAATGGAAATGAGTAGTAAAGCTTATTATATTGAATTCATCTATAATACTGGGAAAGGATAGAAAGTATGAAGGTCTGGAAACAGGAAAGTATGCAAATCTTATGGCATTCAAGGGTATAACGGAATGAAATAACTAATCATAATGATATAGTGAAGGGTTTCTATAAAAAAATAAAATATATATTCTCTACTTATATTATAACATATAAAAATTTTTATTAACAGTCTTTTAATAAATATCGTATGTGTATATTATATAACTATTAATAACTAAGGTACTGTTAATGTGAGCGAGTGCTTTATGTTAATACAGAATTGATATGGGGGTATTTATATTGGGAGATAATCAGTTTGAGCAGGATTTTGAAAACAGGCATTTGGATGAAATTATATCAATAGCGAAAGTACAGCTGTCTTCTCTAAGTCTGAGCAATCAGAAAAAGAAGACAGCTATAACTTTTTCCAAAAAGGAAGTGCCGGAGGACAGTGCGCATTATATATCAAATCTTTGGTCATTGGAAAACTTTCACGATCTTGTAGAGCTTAGTCAACACATAGCTCCAATTTCGGGCAAGATTTCTGAATTTGAAATGGAAGCTAATAAGATATTGATATTAGAAAGAATGATTAATTCACCATATTTTGCGCGTATAGATTTTAAGTTTGATGATGAAGATGAATTTGAGAAAGTTTATATCGGTCTTTCGTCTCTCATTGATGAGGCGTCACATGAGATTCATGTTTATGACTGGAGGTCACCAATATCAAGTGTTTTTTACCGCTTTGGCACAGGAATGGTGTTTTATGATGCTCCTGCAGGAAAAATAACGGGTGAGGTAAGCTTAAAGCGCCAATATGAAATAAAGAACGGAAAACTGGAATATTTCTTTGATGCGGATATTCAAATTTTGGATGAATTTTTAAGAAGACTGCTGTCTCAAAATGCTTCTTCCAAGATGAAAACAATAGTGGAAACAATACAGAAAGACCAGGATATCATCATACGAAACATGGATATGGATTTGATTATGGTACAGGGAGTTGCCGGAAGCGGCAAAACCTCTGTTGCCCTGCATCGGGTTGCATACCTTATGTATCAGGGACTTTCAAACAGATTATATTCTGATAACATTGTGATTATCTCGCCTAACATCCTGTTTGAGCAATATATTTCGAATGTGCTTCCGGATTTGGGAGAGAAAAATATTAACTCCTTAAAATTTGAAGATATAATCCAAACGGTTATTAACAGTGAAAACATACAAACTAAAAATCAACTCCTGGAATGCCTGCTGTCATCTGAGAATAAAGAATATGGAAACATAAGAAAAAGCAGCATGGAGTTCAAGGGTTCCGCACAGTTTGCTGAAATTTTAAACAGATTTATAGATGACTTGCCTGACAGGTGGGTAGAATTCAGAGATGTGTATTATGACAGAAAACATTTAATGAACAGGCAGATGATGAAAGTCAGGGTGTTAAAAGAGAAAAATACTCCATTAGGCTTGCGTTTGGAGAAATTGGAGCAGCTTATATTAGATAAGGTGCACGAACAGCGAAAAAACCGTATAAAAAAATTAAAGAATTTTATTTCCCGCAACAGAAAGCATATATTTGAAGAAGAAGAAACAGCACGCATGCTATCAATTTATGAAAGTACGGTATTGATTAAAGAAATAAGAAAATTTACAGAGTTAAATATTCTTGGTCTTTACAGAAAACTTTTTGGCAATAAAGAATACTTTTACAGTTTGGCAAAGGGTATGGAATTACCTGATTGTATAGTTGATATTGTGGAGTTTACATGTAAAAATCTTGACAGTGAATGTCTGCAGTATGAGGATGCACTTGTGCTTACATTTTTACATTTAAAGCTGATTGGATGCAATGAATATAGTGACATCAGGCAGGTTGTAATTGACGAAGCTCAGGACTATTATCCCATTCATTTTGAAATATTGAACTCATTGTTTCCAAAATCCCGGTTCACTGTCTTGGGCGATATTAATCAAACCATTGGGAAACAGGAGGACTTATCACTGTATGATCAATTCAGCAGAATATTATTCAGGCCAAAATCCACACTTATTACAATGGATAAGAGTTTTCGCTGTACAACTGAAATATTGGATTATAGCACAAGATTTCTTTCTCAGGGTTTTGAAATAAAAAGCTTCAGCAGAAACGGAGACGTGCCTCAGGTATATACGGCTGACAGTCTGGCTGCTCTTGATGATATGATTATAAATGAAATTATGTATTGTATAGAAATGAATTATAAGTCTGTTGCATTAATCTGTAAAACTGAAAAAGATGCTCTTACTTTATATGGGCGTTTGAGGGATAGGATTGATATTCAGCTTATAAGGAGTGAAGGTAAGGTGGACTTAAACGGAATATTCATCATACCTGTATATTTGTCCAAAGGTCTTGAGTTTGACTCGGTATTGATTTGTGATGTCGATAATGAACATTATTTTACAGAGGATGATCAAAAGCTTTTATATATTGCATCAACCAGGGCACTTCACAGGCTAAATCTGTTTTACACCGGAGATATAAGTCGGCTGCTGTAATTTTTATGTAATTATAATTGATCAAAATGGAGCATAGGAGGGAAATAAGTGGTTTATAAAAAGATAGCAAAAATGTTAGCTGAAATTATTGATGCTGACTATGAAGATATAACCCAGGAAACAGAATTGACAACTGAATACGGAATTGAGGCAGTTAATGTTGCGAAACTTGTAATTCAGTGCGAGAAGTATTTTAAAATAATCATTCATGATGAAGATGTCCACAACTTTAAACGTGTAAAAGATATCGCAGAATATATTGAAGAGATATTGTCTGATAATTAAAAGCTCTGATTTCATTCATGTTCAGAAAATCTTTTTTACACGGTGCTTTTTGAAACAGTCTTAGTATGCATAATAAAAAAATAGAAAGTTTCTAGTTGCCTAGATTTTTTCTATTTTTTATATTAAAATATTCCTTTAATTATAATGGCATAACTGTTTTCTTGTATTCGTTGTTCAATATTTGTGCCATGGAGTTATAAATTGCTGAAGCTCCACAAAATATTCCTACATATCCGGCAGCAGTCTTAATTGCATGTATACCTGTAAAATCACCTATGGCCAGCATAAAAAACAGAACAGCCAGAGATGAGAATACCACTTGAGTCCCACGGTTGTGCTTTAATGTTCCTATAAACATGAAAAGTGTGAAAATTCCCCAAATCAACAGGTAATAGCCCATGCTGATTTCATCTGCTGCTTCTATTCCTTCAAATGGTTTAATCCAGATTAAAATCAGAGACCACCAGAAAAAGCCGTAAGCAGTAAATGCCGTAGCACCAAAGGTATTGTTTTTCTTGAATTCCATTATACCCGCGATAATTTGTGCGGCACCGCCCAATGCAAATCCCATTGCCACAATGACGATTGAAAGCGGCATTATTCCCGCATTATGCAAATTAAGCAGTATTGTTGTCATACCAAAACCTAAAAGTCCTAATGGAGCCGGATTGGCAATTGTTTCAAATTGTCTTTCGTTGCTCATTTTTCCTCCAAAATAATATTATTCCTAAAGCCTATTCATATTAGCATACAGATGTTATTAAGGCAAGAAAAATGTAGAAAAAAGTAATTTATTTCCTTGTTGCATTTTGAATAATAATGTATAATGAGTTAGATAAAAAACAGACAATTAAAATTATATTGGCTTGAGGGTTATATGGAAAAAATCAATTTGAAAAAATCAATAAACAGTGTTTCTTACCTGATTGTAGGGTGTATTATCACGGCATTTGCCGTAAATTACATTCTTAAGCCTAACGGGCTTATTACCAGCGGCATAACAGGGTTGGCAATTATTTTAGAGAAATATATAAATATTAATTACTCTTATATTTATTATTTTGTAACCTTTTTTATTCTTATTGTTACATACCTGCTTATGGGAAAGAAAGAAATAATGAAAATTATCTTTCTTTCAATTTTGTATCCTACGGTTTTATTAGTGATGCAAAATTTTGAATTTAGATTTATAGAAAATGATCTGCTTCTTGCCTCAATTTATTTTTCAATATTTTATGGAATAGGGGTAGGAATGATATTAAGAAAAGGATTCTCTTTTGGCGGAACAGATACGATTGCAAGAATCCTGAACAAAAAAGTATTTCATTCTGTTAATGTCAGTTATATAATGTTGGTTTTGGATGGAATTGTAATATTAATATCAGCCTTTACTTTTGGAAGGAATATTGCATTGTACTCTGTTATCAGTCAGTTGATAGTAACAAAAGTTTGTGATTATATAATGTTTGGATTTGGCACAAAATTGTACAAGCTGGAAATAATCAGCGGCAAGTACGAGGAAATCAGTAAATTTATTATGTTTGAATTAGGAAGAGGAGTCACAGTTTTTCAGATAAAGGGCGGTTACACTAATCTTGATAAGATTCAGATAGAATCTGTCTGCTCACCCGGTCAATCCATAATGATACAGAAGTTTATTAAGGAAATTGATCAGGCTGCATTTGTAAAAGTGCTGCCCATGATATCTGTCTGGGGAAAAGGAAACAGATTTATCGATATTAATACAGAAGACTAAAGTTCACAATTGCTGGTGAATGATATTTTGAAACATAAAGGGGGCCTTATTTGCTTGTATGTATGACTTTGCATTTCGGCTCCCATGCTTTTGTTATGAAATTTTAAGTCAGATTAAGCCCTTCGTTTTTTTGAGCTAATCATTATGGCAGCCATGCTCGTGCTCATGGCATGAATCTCCGGAATCAACAATAGATCCGGCAAGCCACTTTTGAGCAACTTCCATGACATTACCGGAACAACCGCGAAGTACTTCAATGCCGGCAGTGTTTAAAACATTAACTGCGCCGTCTCCCATGTTACCGGCAAGCATAACCTTTACGCCTATTTCAGAAAGTGTTTGTGCAATATTTGATTTGCATCCGCAGCCTTCAGGTGAAGGGAGAGTTTCTTGCTTAATGATTTTTTTGTTGTTATCATCAATAGTAAATATTGTATAATATTCACAATGACCAAAATGGTTGTCAATTAAATTTTGCCGAGATGGCAGTGCTATTTTCATATATACCTCCATAGTAAATTATAATTTAACATAGTTATTGACATATGTTATTTATATAATAATACTATAAACGGCATATGTCAATAATTAATAGTTAGTTTCCTAAATTATTGTATCAAAATTTATGACCGATAAGCTTGAATAAGTTACTTTTTAGTTACATATCTGAATTCACGGTGATTTATATTTGTCTTATATGAATTCAAGCTAGTTTCTTTATCAAGCAACGGTTGACATTCATCTTTATTTGCTATTATAGCTTGTGGAAATGTAAAAACATTTAATGGATCATATTTTTCCTTTATTGCTCTTAGTCTGTCTTTATGACTTCCGTAGTATTCTTCTAAGTAATTATTCAGCTCTCTATATGGAAAGTTAATATATGAACCCGCAGTAACAGATTTAAGATATGGGAATTTATTTTTTATCCATTTGGAGTTTTCTTCTGAGTAATAATCGTCTTCCCATACGGTTTCAAGCCATATTATATAGCTTGCATTTCTGTAATAAAATGCCGTATCGTCTACGGGAACTTCAGATACTTTTCCGCCAAGTGCATACATTGATATACCTGCATAAACTGAGCCTTCAGCACGTGCTTTTATTATATCAACTATATCAGATATTTCATAGTCACTCAGGTCATTTATAACAAACCGGCTTGCAGACTTAAATTTTTCCCAGTCAGGATATGAACTGCC
The DNA here is from genome assembly GCA_002381185.1 of Firmicutes bacterium UBA3553. Classification (GTDB taxonomy): domain Bacteria; phylum Bacillota; class Clostridia; order Tissierellales; family Sedimentibacteraceae; genus Sedimentibacter. The sequence continues at coordinate 21,082 of DFOA01000065.1, forward strand.
AATAATCTCAACAGCCTTTAAAAATGTAACATATTCAAAGTTATATTCTGCATTTTCAAGTTCAAGGAAGCATTTTAATATCTCTTTTGATTCATCAATATCACCATAAAATATACCTCTTACCAGCATAGATAAGCCATCATTTTCAGAATTATAAATTCTTGAAATGAGTGTTATTCTATTATCTGCTGCCTTCAACCAATTTTGCCATACGTTAAGAAAAATCTCCTGTTCTTCAGAGCTTACATTAATATAATCTATTTCTATAACAGTAACTTTATCTACTGGATAAGGAAGCTTAAACGTCATATTTACTATTACGCCGAAATTGCTGCCGCCTGCACCCCTGCATGCCCAGAAAAGATCTGAATTACAGCATCTGTTAGCTTTAATCAAATCACCCTCATAATTAACAAGTTCAATTTCAATCAGGCTGTCACAGCCTAATCCCAAATAACGGCAGGAAAGACCCCAGCCTCCGCCTGTTGAGTATCCGCTTACTCCTACTGAAGGGCAAGTACCTCCCGGAAATGGGTAACCAATTGATGATACATATTCATATACCTCCTTGTTGGTTACTCCACCCTGCAAATATACCAAGCCTTTGCATTCATCCAATTCAATATTGTTCATACGGCTTAAGTCTATAACAAGCGTACAGTTTCCGTTGGAATATCCTTCGTAATTATGCCCCCCGCTTCGTATCCGTATGGGGATACAATGCTTTAAGGCCCATACGACAGCATTTGACACATCACATTCGTCAGAGCAGTATACGATAATAAAGGGATATTTTTGTACTGCTCTGTTATAACCCTGCCTTAATTCATTGTATTCCTTATCAACAGGTAACACAATTTCGCCGGTCAGTCCGCATAAAAAGTCATCCATAAAAATTACTCCTCCTTATCCTTCGTCAGCACTCGGGATGCCATCCTATCGTCTTATATGGTATTGTAAATTCAACAATTCCTATGGCGTAAGCTCCGATATCGTATTGCTGGTAGCAAATTGTAATTCCCTCAGGTGTAAGGTAAAAATTTTGTTCATTGAAATACTTAATTATCAAGCTTTTGTATTCTTCAAAATATGTGCCCGGATCTTTCTGGGAATTGTATTCTGCCTGCTTCAGTATTTCTTCAGTAAGCAAAAGCTTGTAATCAGTGCCTGGCTTAAAAAGACTGTATAGCGGTATGCGCATGCCGCTGCACAATTCCCAAGTCTCTGAAGTTCTTATGGTACTTCCGTGCGCTCCTCCGGTATATTCATGGTTGTCAAAATAAATACTCAAAAAACAATTCTGGTTATATGTTACATTGTAGTCCATGTAGAGACCAAAAGTGTTAAACAGAGTATCATTTTTCTGTGAATCATGATATGAATCAACAGCCTGGTCATACATGTAATCGGCAATTCTTATAAAGTCATTGACTCTCATGGATATCTGGCTGTTAATGAGCCATTCGGCATATGGATTATATTGTATGCTTACTATCGGATATTTGATTGATAATATCAGCACGTCAATATCATTGTATTTAAATGTTTTATCATATTTCTGCGTATTAATGATTGCATTATAGCAGTATTTTTTCATTTACATCCCTCCTGCTTTATAATATGTTAAATATAAATAAGGGTACTTGAGTCATAGTGAATATGATAAATTTCAGTTGTTGCCTGGAGAATAATAATGTATAATAATTTGTATAAATAATAGACATTAAATTTGGGAAGAGCAATGAATAAACATAAAAGAATTTGTTTTATATTAATATTGCTTATAATATATATTGCATATATATCTGTTAGCATATATTCATACGGCAATGTCAATGAAATTGTGAAAGCTGATGCTGCCATAGTTTTAGGAGCAGCAGCATGGGGCGATAAGCCGTCTCCAGTGTTTGAAGAAAGAATAAACCACGGAATATGGCTGTATAAGAACGGGTTTGTTGATAATTTGATTTTTACCGGCGGGAGAGGTGAAAATACTATTTTATCTGAATCGGGTATTGCTAAAACTTATGCAATGGAAAATTCAGTATCTGGTGAGGATATTTTCATCGAAGAAAAATCAACAATAACTCAGGAGAATATACAATTTGCCGCAGAAATAGTAAAAGAAAATAATTTTTCCTCTGTTATTGTTGTCAGTGACCCTCTGCATATGAAAAGAGCAATGCTGATGTGCAAGGATTATGGTCTTGAAGCATACTCGTCACCGACACCCACATCAAAGTACACAACAGCTAAAAGCAAAATATCTTTTTTAGCTCGGGAAGTATTTTATTATATCGGATATCAAATCTATAGGTTATTTTAGTAATTATGAAAACAATAGCAAAGAAGCTAATTTATAACTTAAAAATTAGCTTCTTTGTTATTCTTAAATCTACAGCTGTCAGAACTGATAATTACATTCAGTTAACAGGCTGGGTACCATCCTATAATACAGTATGGAATTGTAAATTCGACAATTCCTGTTGAGTATGGAGCTATGTCATATTGCTGATAGTAAATGGTTATTCCCTTAGGAGACATAAAGAAGCTATCAGGATTAAAGTTTTTTGTAATTAAGTCCTTGTAATCATCAAAATAAATCCCCGGATCATCTGCTAAGTTTTTTTCTGCCTGTTTAATTATTTCACGAGCCAGAAGAAGCTTGTAGTCAGTATTGGGCTTAAAGAAACAATAAAGATAAATATTTTCTCCAGTGCATAATTCCCAGGTGTCGGAAGTCCTTATGGTATTTCCGTGTGCTCCTCCTGTAAATTCATATTTGTCTTTATAAAGACTTAAAAAACAATTATCATTATAAGTTATTGTGTATTCCATGTAAGCTTCATAGCCGTGAAATGGAAAATCATTTTCCAGCGAATCCATGTAAGTGCTTATTGCCTGATCATAAAGTGTATTTGAAACATATCTGAAGTATTCGTCGACCTGCATTCTTATCTGGTTATTTATTTTTCTTTCTGCAAGCGGACTATTATGAACATTTACTATTGGATATTTAATAGTAAGTGTCAGCATATTAATGTTATCGTGCCTGAATGTACGATTTATTTCCCGCATGGTAATATCGGCAAAACATCTTGGTGTCCTCATTTACAACCCTCCCGAATTATATTATGCTCCAGTATAATAAAAGTGCATTTATTAACAAAAACAGGAGATAAGAATATAAAAGCAGAAGTTATCTGTAAATATAGATGCTTCTGCTTTTATAATTTAATATTTAATGTTCTGCAGCCTGTGCTTCTTCCTTGGTTTCATGAACAGTGCCGTGAGGATGGTTCGGCGGTGCATAAATTGAATATAATTTCAGCGGTTCATTGCCTGTATTGATTAGATTGTGCCATTTTCCTGCGGGAATTATAAATATAAAATCATCGTCCACATAAGCCTCAAAATCAGATAAATCTTCATTATCACCCATTCTGACAACCCCATGGCCTTCTTCAATCCCTATGAATTGATCAACATCGGGATGCATCTCTAAGCCGATATCTTCTCCAGGATTCAGGCTCATAAGTGTCAGTTGTAGGTTGTTTCCGGTCCATAAGGTATTGCGGAAGCTGTTATTTTGCTCCGCTGCATCATTAATGTCGACTGCAAACGGCTCAGGGCCATAATCCAACAATTCTATTGAATAATTATTGTTGGGATATGGTCTTCGTTCAGGTCTTACATTATGGGAGGTGACATCATATGGAAGTTGATTTGCATATTGGTTAATGTAATAAGGTCTGTACATTGGATGAGGATATGGGGATGAATACATTCTTCGCATGCTATGCACCATGTCAGGATTATACCAAGGCATATTTCTATAATTCGGGCATGGATAATTATTATAAGCGTTATACATTGTTTTTCCTTCCTTTCATAAGCTTATAATCATCATATGCCCGAATTCTGTAGATGCTAATCTCTCCTTATCAAATCTTCTAAATCATCTGTTTTTTTGTATTTTTTACTTTCTAATTTTATAAAGTTTTTGATGTCCATGTCAGATGCTGTTTCGGCTTTTATCTGATCCATCATTAGTTTAGCTTCTGTATGAACAGTATTCATTTCATTTTCTGTATGATTTTCAGTCATTATTTTAATCCTTTCTTTGTTTTTTTTATTATTTGCAGTCAGATAAAAATTAAACAGCTTTTATACATAATAGAGAATAAGAAATTTCAAGGTTGGTGTAATAAATTATTTTAAAATCTAATACTTTAATTAAGCTTATAAAAAAACAGGAATATGATTGAAAATATTCCTGCCTTTTCTTCATTTCTAACCACCCTAATAATCCATATCTATATTTCTGTATCCTGTTATTTTCCAGTTGCCTTCAATTTTTTCGAGCTCTGCTAATCCTTTTGCAGTACCTGTAGTTTCTGTCCCATCATTTGAAATTAATTTCAGCTGTACTTCAAAATTATAACCGGCTTCATTATTCTCAATATTATATTTATTTTCAGAAAGCTGGAGTCCAACAACCTGCATAGTATAATTTCCTTCATGACATGCCTGGGCAAACCTCAGATTTTCTCTGTTTTTTAATAAAGTGCTGTATGCACTGTCAGTCATCAATAATTTTATTACTTCATCATTAATCTGCATTGCTTTTGACAGTTCTTCAGGATTTGAAGTATTTAAGTTTAATACGGATTTGTAATTATCAATTTCTTTGGCATTCACAGTATATAAATCCATAATAAAGCTGTTAATAATTTTTATATTTTCATCTACAGGGAGCTGGTATTCTTCATCCTTTATAGGGTTTGTTACAAATGAAATAACAATGATGAGAACAATAACAACTGATGCCGCAAGAATCCAAAAGGACGGTTTCCTGTAGTTTAGAATATTTTTTATTCTTGACTTGGCATTGCTTTCTCCAAATGGCAAGGGGATTAATGATCTGCTTTGCTTCACTGACAATGCCAGCAGGGTATTTGAATAATCTAGCCGTATATCCTCATTTGTGCTTTTCATTACACTTTCATCACATGACATCTCCATATCCTTTGACATGAGAAAATATGAAATCCACATTAAAGGGTTGAACCAATGTATCGTAAGTGCAGTAAATGCAATGATTTTAATTATATAATCATATCTTTTGATGTGCGTCTGCTCATGTTTTAATATATATTTCAGTTCATTTTCTGACATGTTTACAGGAATAAATATTTTCGGTTTAGTTATTCCCAAAACAAAAGGTGTATTTATTTGATCAGTTTCAAAAATATTGTCATTAACAAGTGTAGCTGTAGTAAGCTTAGTTTTTAATTTAAAGTAAGAAGCAACCCCGTAGATTGAAAGAATTATTATTCCGGCAATCCATACATATGTACACATTTCTGTAATTATGTTAATGGGCTTAACACTTGTGGATGGATTTAAAGGCAGCAATGATGATTGTACGGGATTATCCGCTGTATTATTAATTGAATCTCCGGTATCAGCTGCAGGATTTTCGAAGTCAATATTTTCAGGGATAGAATCCGTATATGAGGGCATCAGACTTATATGGCTTTCAAGAGTAAACGGGCATAGTAACCTAAATAACACAACTATCCAAAGAGCATATGAAAAAATCTTCGGTGCTTTATTCAGAAAAAATCTTGCTGCTATAACTGCCAATGCAGCATAGCTTGCAGTCAAACTCATATTAAGTACGGTCAAAAAAACTCTGCTCATTTTGTTGCCTCCTCAATCATTTTTTTGATTTCTTCAGCCTCCTTTTTTGAAAGCTTTTTATCCTTTAAAAATGCGGCAATAAATGTCGGAAGAGAATTATCAAATGATTTTTCAAGCAGCGTTTCACTTTCATGTTTTTGAACCTGTTCCTTAGTAATTAAAGATATTACAGTAGCGTTTTCATTTTTTAATATTCCTCGTTCTGAAAGCTTTCTTATCATAGTATAGGTTGTTGATTTTTTCCACCCGAGTTTTTGAAAGCATACTTTTGAAAGCTCAGTAGAATTTACAGGCTCCAAATCCCAAATAATATCTAAAAACTTATATTCAGCATCAAACAGTTTAAATTCCTCCATTGAATTCACCTCCAGGTTTATTCTGATAAATCTTTATAATTAAGTCTATCATGATAAACCGGTGGCGTCAAGTAAGCGTTTGAGAATATTTTTTGTCCTTGTCTCTATCTGTGCAAGAAACAATTACCTTTTCCAGTGTGTCCATGTGATCATTGGTTCATACCCAATTGCTCTGTAGAATGGGTTCCCGCCACCAGTCATATGTGTTGCGCCAAGAGGCTTCATTCTTCTGTACATTTCAGATAATGCAGCAGCTGCAAGACCTTTATGACGATACTCAGGCACTGTGCAGAGCGGTTCCATATATGCCAGATGATTCTCAGGTGTCCACCACATACCTGCCCAGCATACATAATCTCCATCTTCATTCTGGATTGCAACATCATACTGAGGTGTTGCATGTGGAGAAGCCTCCAGATGATATCCAACATCGATATCTCCATCCCACGGTCCTTCTTTTTCATGGTCAAAACCTTTCCAACAGCATGTTAATGCTTTCGCCGTATCAATTTTTGCGGGTTCCACAAAACTGAAGCATTCCGGCAGTTCATAATCCAGAGGTTTACCAAAATCATAAATCATATCAACATATTCATCGCCTTGCTTATAGCCTGCATTTATAGCAGCTTCTGTTACAGCATTCTGGCCTTTAAAAATAATGAGCTTAAGATTGCCTTTCTTGTCAGTCAGAAATTTAGATGCATGTTCAACCATTTCGGGTGCAATTTCCTCATACCCGGGTTTTAAGCTGAAAAAAGCTTTACCAAGCTGACTTTCGTAGAAGCAGAATCCTGCGATTACGCTGTCATCCTTCCAGATCATATTTCTGTGACTCATTGCTTTATCTGACCAATCGGAAGAAAGTGCATATTCAAAAAATGGTGCCGGAACTCCATTTCTCCAGTCTTTTTCATATATATCAATCATGAACTGATATACTTCTATAAAATCAGAAAGAATCATAAATGGTCTCTTGGTTATGTTTTTCATGTTTTTAATCTCCTTTATCCAATGGTAGTGTTTTACTGTACCATATATCATTTGAAAACTACTTCAAATATTTTCGCATAATGACTTTATGCTCGGTTTCTTCATGAAAAATAAAATCACACTTTTTATACATGTCAACCGGACCCATAAAATCATGAAACACATTAACAAATTCTTTATTCGGGTATACTTCAATATAATCAAACCCGTCATCAGCCGCATCTTTACAAACATATTCTAACAATTGTGCAGCAATACCCTTTCTTTTCATATCAGGCGCAATTGTGAAGCAAAATATAGATTTCACTTTATTATTTGGCTCAGTTGTGCTTATTGATGTCATAAACCGAAGCCAACTGATACAATGTAAGCAGTCTGATTTCGTATTTGCATTGCACCAGCCAACAACCTTATCATCGTGATATACCAGATAGCCCTTTATTATGCCACTGTTAACATACCGTATGGCTAAATCCCGCCTCTTTTCCGGTGATGAAAAGTCCGTTTCTACACGGTGATCAGCACTGCACCAACACACACAATAACATCTGTCCTCATATTCGTTATCTGCATGAGCATCAGTTTCAAAAAAGTACAGGTAATCTTCCAATAAATCAGGCGTTAATTTTTTAATCTCAATATTCATCTTACTACCTCCGAAAAATAATCAATGGTCAAGTTTCTTTTTATTTGCGCAATATACAAATTACTGTATGTTAATGGTTCCGGCTTTACCTGTTAATGCACCAGGTGTTAATTCAAGAGCCATGCACCACTCAGCTTTTTTTGTTGTGTCAGAAATATGGAATATTCCATATTGATAAGACGCCTTAAACCCAAACTTGTGATAGAATGCTGGATCGCCACAAAGGAATATAGATGTAAATCCCATAGTTTTTGCAATTCGAAAAGCTTCAGACATCATTGCACGAGCAATTCCTCTACGAAAAAAATCGGGATGAACACTTATTGGGGATAGTAAAAGCTCAGTATAAATTTTATCAGATGCAGTAATATTTGTTTTATATAAAACAATCTGACCTATCAACTTTCCAACATCATTTTCTGCTACTAATGAAAGCTCTGGAATAAAGGTACTTTTTTTCCGCACTTCATTTAAATAATCCCATTCACCTTCATTAGTTGATGTAGCAAACGATATCTTCACAAGTTCATAAACTTCATCGTAATCGGCAGGTTGTTCTTGTCGTATGATCATATAATCCTCCAGTATATTATTATATATAATTCTTGATTTTCATTTTACAACTATGGCAACATAGAAATAATGTGTATTAAATTGCTCTTATTTTGTGTTCATATCACAAGCACAAATTATCTTTTTCAAAGCTCTATCACTGTCCATAGTGCAGCAAAATATCCTCAACAGATTGTTCCGGGGATTGTTTCGAGGTATCTAGCCAAAAGCCGATTCTAGGGGTCTCTCTCATGAAATCTGCATATAAATTCTCTACTGTAAAACCTGTATAACCAATCTTTCCCCGCAGTTTCTCACGTTTTTTAACTTCCTCTGCATTCGGGTAGAGTACGGTGATATGAACGGGATAATCTTTTAACATCTCCAATATTAGGGACATTTCTTTTCCATAGTAGTTATCCTGCAAGACAACGGTAAATCCGTTGTCATAATATGTTTTTGCCGCGTCTGCGGCAAGACGGTAACGCAGACGCAGCTGACAGATAGCCTCTTCGGACGGTTTCGCGGACATATCGGCTCGTCCCGATACTATCATCCGGCGAAACAAATCGCCGCGCAGATGTACACCTTTTTCCAACCGTGAGGCAAGAAGTTGTGCAACCGTTGATTTTCCAGACGCCATAACGCCAGTAATTAAATATATCGCTCTTTTCACTCAAAGCACCTCTTAATTGAAATTTACTTATAATTAGTTAATAAATTAAAGTTTATTATATTTGTTCAATCTTATAGTATCGAAGGAGTTTATCATATGAATATTATTTAATACCTAAATTCACTATTAAAAACCTTAACAATGGAATTAAAGTTTTCATCAGCATAAGGCTTTCTGATTTCAATCAGATTGAGAACATCATATCCTCGTTTTGCAAGAAAGCTGATTATTTTCAGGTTATTGGGGTGCACATAATTATAAACCATATCTCCACCTAATGAGTGTGATAATTCTTCTGCTTTTTCAAACAGGGCAGAGGCAATTCCGTTTCTTCTGAATTTGGGCTCAACATAGATCGACTCGACCCATACCAATGAATCTTCAACCCGGCACACTAAATACCCTGTATAGCTGTCATTCTCCTTATCAAAATAAATAGGATATCCTTTTCTTATATATTCATCAAACTCATCCAGGGATGACTCAATATCCGGTTTTGATTCTATTTTTTTCAAATGTAGCAATTCTACACGAAAACTGGAGATGAGTATCGCTATACTATCTCTATCTTCTTTTGTAGCTTGATATATCACACCATACCTCCTTGTTTACTGATATAATAAGTTGTTACACTTCAATATCGCACTATTTTTCTATTGCTATGTATGAGTAATATGAACTATTCAGTTTTATCCTTTTCTTTTTTGCTCATATAATCTTCAAAATCTTTGAGTGCGTCAAGGGTACCTTGGTAAACTGCACCTCTTATAATCAAGAACATTACAAGAATGCTCACAAGTGCTAATATTATGATTTCCATAATTGAGATCTCCTGTTCCATAATGCTATATAATTCGTTTTCAATAAATTATATCATACATTTTTCTAAATTACACAAAAATTGATTCTGGACTGAAGATTTGAAAAAAGAGAGAGAAAGAATAGATGAATTAGATATTAGCAGTAAACTGACTAAAATTAAATATGTTAATAATGTAAGTCCATATTATTATTTTCAATTAACAGACCCAGATGAAAATATAATAGAAGTTACCGGCCAATATTCACCTGCAGAGAGAATTTGATGAATAAATTAAGAAAAATAATATAAATATAAAAACCTATGCTGAAACTATTGTTTAAGCATAGGTTTTTTGTTGAATTGCTGCAATTTTAAATTTAATCCTTAAATAGGACTGTTGACTATGAACCGTTACTTATTTTAAAACCAATATCTATTTTACAGGAAGAACTAATTTTTGACCTATGCTGATCAAATCAGGGTTCTTTATTGTATCTTTATTAAGGTTGTAAATTTCCATGTAACGAGTACCGCTGCCAAGTTGGGTCTTGGCTATATTCCAGAGACAGTCTCCTGAAACAACTATATATGTGGTTTCGGATATTGTTTCTTTAACCTCAGTTTCTGTAACAGGCGCTGTTACGACCGGTGTTTCAATTACAGGCTCTTCAGCTTTAGGTTTTTCGGGAACTGTTATTTCTGTTGAAAGATTAGCTTTCAGCTTGCCTATTTGTTCAGCAGTCATGCCGCCTGAAAGAAGATACTTTTCAGCTGACAAAGCAATATTTGCGTTATCCAAATCTGTTCCTGCAATAACCTTAAGCATTGCAAGCACGTCTTCTGATATTAATTTATATTTGTCGGTGCCTTCTTCAACTCCGTAATAATTTATATAACTTTGCATGTAGTCTTTAACAATTTCGTCCTTGGATGCACCCATTAATGCTTCAACCAGTGCTGCAAAATAACCAGCGCGGTCTTTGCCTTCTGTGCAATGGAATAAATACGGACCTTGATTTTCTGACATGAATACAAGACCTTTTACAATGCTTGACCTAAATTCATCACTTCCAAATGCAAGGCCCATATTCAAAGGAAGCACCTTGTTGTTTTTGTAAAGTCCTGCATAATACGGTGATGCAAAATCTTCTGCTGCCATGTAGGATTCGATATTTTCTTTTGAGTCTGCAAGATTAACAACTGTATTTATCTTAGCTGTTTTAATGAGAGTGTCCGCATATGAGGCTCTTCCAAGTTCGTTGTTAACAGGGCTTGAGCTTCTGTAAAGAACGCCTTTGGCTAAATTGCCTGTTGTAATGTTTCTGAAGTTTGCAAACACTTCATCTGAAGAATAATCAGCACGGTTGTTTGTGCGCTCCAGTTTGCGTATTTCATATTGCAGCTTATATTCTTCAGGACCTGTAAGCATAATAGTAAGTTTATCTCCGACTTTCACATTTGCAATTTCATTCAGTTTTCCATAGTTGATGCACACTGCTATGTTTGTATGTCCGGGATATGCTCGAACAAGAGGACTGCCGCTGTCTACATAGTATCCATCAAGGAACGGTGCTTCAATAACAAAGCCATTATCAAAAACAACTGTTACCATATCGCCGGGTTTAAAGCCTGCTTTATAAAAGTCTTCTATTAATACATCCGTTGATGCATGACCGTATTTTTCTATTTCTGTAACTGTTGCAGCAACGCTTGGAGTTTTATATATTGAATCGGCCGATAATTTTGATTTAAGTGTCTTAATTTCAGCCTTGGTCATACCTATTTTTTCGAGATAGCCTTCTGTAGCTTTTGCCAAATCAGCATCTGAGATATCAGAGCCTTTTTCTAATCCGCAAACAACGGTAGTAAGCGAAGTGATAATGTTGCTTTGTGCTATTGATGCATGCTGTTCGCTTCCTTTTTCAACATTATAATAGTTTTCATAGGTAGTCATATAATCAGCGACCACTTCGTCGTATGTTGCGCCCATCAGGCATTCCAGCAGTGCACTTGCAAATCCCGCACGGTCTTTGCCCTCTGTGCAGTGAATCAGATAAGGACCATTATTCTTACTTAAAAAACGAAGACCATCGGCTAATTTTTTGCCAAAATCTGCTCCTGCAATGTCAACGCCCATATCAAGACCAATCACTTGTCCATTATCATAAAGAGATTTGTAATAATCAGAAGCAAATCCTTCTGATGATATGTACGAATTTATTTCATCTTTTGAATCAGCAAGGTTAATTACTGTCTTTATCCCCACAGCTTTTGCCAAGCCATCGGCATAAGCAGCTCGTCCTAATTCATTGTTTACAGGGCTTGAGCTTCTGTATAAAACTGCCGGATTCATTCCTGAAGTAGTGATGCTTCTGAAGTTTGCAAATATCGAATCAGTTGCATAATCAGTTCTTACATCAGTCCGTACCAACTGACGGATAAGATATTCTCCCAGATATCCTTCTTTTTCAAGTAATGAGAATGTTAGTGTATCTCCGGCATTAGCATTGTATGTTGTTGAAAAGTTACCCATGTTGATTGCAACAACCAGCAAATTATTACCTTGGTCATCACGGACTACAAGACTTCCTGTATCCACATCACTGTAAGATGTACAGAAAGGAATTTCAAGAGTTGTATCACCTAATGTTACCTTTAGGATGTCACCTAATTTGTACCCTGCATCATATAGTGCCTTTGGCTCAATATCCATTGTAAGGTTGCCGTATTTTTGCACTTCTTTGACGGTACCGGTTACAACTGCAGAACCTTCTTCTGCATTGGCAGAGATAGTAAGTGAAAATATCATGACAAAAACCAAAAGCAGAGAAATAATTTTTTTAACCTGTTTCATGTTTTCCTCCTAATTTATTATAAAAATCATCATCAGCTAATAAAGCCGGACAATGTTATTATAGCACTTTTTGTGGAACAATACCATATTAAACCATAAATTTTCATTAGGGCTAAAAAAATATAGTGAGAAATTAGACAAAAAAGGGCTGTTGCATTAAACATGTCATCCTGAGCGTCAGAGAAGGATCTCATACTATTGAGAATATGAGTTTCTTCGAACTAACGCCATCAGAATGACCGATAATCATTAATGCAACAGTCCTTTATTTTTCAAATATTTCTTTAGCAAGTCCGATGGGGAATTCCATTATGCAGCCTTTTGCAGGATTTACGATTTGACTTATTCTTAAGTTCCCGGCAAGTGAAAGCAGTAAACCGCTTTGTGAATCGGTAAGCTCTGAATGCTGCTGCAAAAACCTGTGCATTTTTCGAGCTGCTTCTTTGCTGCAGACATCTAATGATTTGTCGGCGGAAGTTGTTAAGTATTTCTCCTTTGTAACTATGAACGGGGTGGGAATATCCTTCCTGTTTTTCAAAACATCCACCTTCACAGTTATATCCCCGCTCATTTCCAGGGCGCAAATTACAGTTTCACCGTCACCTTGTACTGCATGTATATCTCCCATGGAAAGAAGTGCTCCGGAAACACTGACAGGCAGGTATAATAGTGCTCCGACGCCAAGATCCTTAATATCCAAATTTCCTCCGTGTTCACCTGGAATTTGTGTAGGTGCTTTTCCCTCTTCAGGAGCTGTTCCGATAACACCTATCATAGGCTTGATGGGAACACGTATATCATTGTCAAATATTACTGAGCCACAATCAATGGGAAATCTTCGGCAGTGACATCCGTCAATTTCATATATTCCTGCTCCGGTCCGTGCACACATGCTTCCTTCCGATGCAAGCTCCATGTTGATTATTTCTATTCTGAGCACATCTCCCGGTTCGGCGCTGTTAATATAAAGCGGTCCGGTTACCGGATTGTTAAGCTTCATATTTACTTTAGAAAAATCATATCCGTCTTCAATAATTTGTTCGCTGTAGCAGTCCTGACAGCAAAATTTCACTGTATCGCCATCCTGGGCATATGCTGCCGGCACGTTGTCATTGCTGAAAGAGAAATGAACTTTGTTTTTGGCAATTGTAATCATATTGAACCTTCCTTTTATTTAATGATCAGATTTTAAACCTGCTCCGCACATGGGAATCAGGCAGTCAGATGTTTTTCCGTTTAAGTCACAATAATTCAAATATGCCGCATAAGTTGCGGCAGTTGTGTGCTCGCAGTAAATGCCCTTAGCAGCAAGAAGAGCTCTTGCTTCCAATATACGGTCCTCAGGGGCTGTTATCATTTTTATATTGGACTTATATGTATATTCTAAAATCTCCTCACCTCTCATGGGCACTCCTATAGCAATTCCTTCCGCCATTGTAGGAGCAGGAATTATATCTGCAGGATATTTTTCGTTTCTCTCAGCCGCTTTTACAAAAGGAGCACAAAATTGGCTTTGTACTGCTACAATATTTGGCATTTTGCTAATTATTCCGCTAGCCATAAATTCTTCCAAGGCTTTTACAATTCCTATGAACAGAGTGCCGTTTCCCAAGGGGATAAAAATATTTTCCGGGATTCTTAAAAGCTGCTCGTATACTTCATAAATATAGGTCTTGGTACCTTCGTAGAAAAAAGGATTGTACACATGATTAGCATAATATTTTCTTTCTGCAGTAACCTTTGACCTGCATACATCAGCACAGTTATCCCTTGAGCCTGGAACTATATTGATGCGGGCGTTGTGAGACTTTATCATGTCTATTTTCTTAGGCGATGTTCCTTCAGGAACAAAAATCTCACAATCAATATCTGCTTTGGCGCAGTATGCAGCCACACTGTTTCCCGCGTTGCCGCTTGAGTCCTGGACAACAGAAGTTACTCCTATTGCTTTGCAGTGAGAAATTAATACGGCAGCTCCCCGGTCTTTAAATGACAGGGTAGGCATAAAATAATCCATTTTAAGAAGCACATCCTCATCGAATTGAATAACAGGAGTCATTCCTTCTCCAAGAGTTACACTGCGCCAGTGTTCACCCTTCAAGGGCATGAATGCGCGGTAACGGAATATGTTCCAAGCATTTTTGTCAACCAGGGACAAATCAAATTTTGGTACCTCATAATCAAGTTTCCAGAGTCCGCCGCAGTTGCACCTGGCTTTTATTGTGGATATATCTTCTTTAATACCGCACTTTGAGCATACATACTTCATTTACATCCTCCTTATTTTATTGATAAATGCTTAAGTGTTGATCTAAACCATATAAATAATATAATTCCTTTAAATATTGAAGATATGCTTATGCTGAACCATACTCCTGATAATCCCAATGCAGTTGAGCTGAGAAATATGGCTGCCGGAATTCTTAAAGCATTCAGCACGACACCGTTGACTGTAGGAGGCAGTGTTCTTCCCAAGCCGTTGAAGGCTCCTGTAGTTCCGATTTCAATGCTCATGAAGAACTGGGACAACCCCAGGATTCTTAAATAAATGATACCTTCCCTGATTGCAGCGGGGTCGTTGGGTACAAATATTGTGAACAGTATTTCAGCACCGAAAATTAACAATACAGTTGTGAGTATCCCAATACCGCCTAATATCTGTATTCCTTGTATATAGCCTTCCTTAATCCTTTCTAATTTCTTTGCTCCGTAGTTTTGTCCCGTGAAGGCTGATATGGCTGAGGAAAATCCGTCTGCCGTCATCCACGTCAGTGATTCGATATTTGAGCCTATACTTTGAACCGCAACTGCCACAGGACCGAATCCTGCAACTATTTTTGTTATAACCATGTTAATTGCGGCATGAAGTCCTGACTGAAGAAATGGAGGGATACCAAGCTTTACAATATTCTTTATAATTTCCATATCCGGTTTTACAAATAATTTAATATGCGAATATATGGTGCCATAGGTTTTTCCTATAAAAATAAAAATCATTGTTACAAAAAATTGGGCCGATATTGTTGCCAGTGCAGCGCCTTTGATTCCTAATGAAGGTATGGGTCCAAGGCCGAATATCAAAATAGGATCAATTATAATATTGGCAATCAGACCGATTGTATTGATCTTAAAAGGGGTTATGCTGTTGCCGGTGCTGTTCAATGTTGCTGAAAATATCGGATTTAAAAAATGAAAAGTTATTCCTATACCGATTATAGTTAAGTAATCTACTGACATTTTGATTACATTTTCATCCTGCAGGTTAAAAAAACCTATTAATTGATGTCTGAACAATATTAAAAACAAAGAATACATTAATGCAATAAAAAAATCCAGCTGAAAACCATTGGAAATATATTTCTTTGCACTTTCCATATCACCTTTGCCATAGCATTGAGCTACATTTACTCCGACGCCAACCTGGGAGATCATAACCAGTGATGTTCCCAGCCACAGGTAAAATCCTGCTGCTCCTGCGGCAGCCACCGCTTCTGTACTGAGCCTTCCAAGCCATATTATATCTGTTAAATTGTAAGCCATATGGATAAAGCCTGTTCCCATTATAGGCAGTGCCAGCTTTACTAATGTGCTCCGTATTTTGCCTTCTGTTAGATTTGTAATGTCGTTCATAAAAATCCTTTCTGATAAAAATATTTATGTTTAGTTTAACTTATAATTGTTAATTGTACAAGCTATTAAATTGGCATATTTTTATGTAGAAACCCGTAATTTATGATATAATAAATACAATAATGAAACAAAGATTAACGTCTTTGTCTGATATGTATTTATTGTATCGGTGTGAAGCAAAATAATAAGCGATGCACTTATGATATAATAAAATTGCAGCACAATAATAAAATTAAGGAGATCATTGCAATACATGAGTAAAATCACGATAACTGAAAATGCGTTGAGCTATCTCAACAAAAAAGGCAAGAAATCTGTAACCATCGGATATCCTGACTACAGGACAAACGGAGATTTTGCAGTTGTTCCTGTTCCTGAAATCTTTGCAAAAAAACCTAAGGCAGAGGAAGGATATAATAAAATTACGGTAGACGGAATAGACGTCTATGTTTCAAAACTGGTTTATTTGCCTGATAATGATGTTGTTATTGATGTTGATAAATTTTTAAAAATGCAATTCCTGACAGTTTCAGGATTCAGTATAAAAGGTCAGTAGGTGGTAAAGTGGAAAGAGTAGTATTTCTAGTTGATATGAACGCTTTTTTTATAAGCTGCGAACAAACCCGCCATCCTGAAATTACAGGCCGGCCGGCTGCAGTGGCAGGGGACCCTGAAAACAGGACGGGCATCATATTGACTGCAAATTACGAAGCACGAAAATATGGTATCAGAACAACCATGGTTCTAAGAGAAGCCCTTAAACTCTGTCCCAATTTAATGATTATTCCGCCGGATCACAAATTTTATGAACAAAAATCCAGAGAAGTAATGAAGATTTTTTCCTCATATACTCCTGTAATCGAGCAGAACAGCATAGATGAGGCTTGGCTTGATATGACGGGATGCACAGGACTTTTCGGGCAGCCTGTGGAAACAGCAAGAAATATTATGGAGCGAATTAATAAAGAGCTGGGGCTTTGGTGCTCAATCGGAATATCTGAAAATAAGTTTCTGGCAAAAATGGCTTCTGAGATGAAAAAACCCCATGGAATTACAGAACTGTGGAAGAAAGACATTAAAGAAAAGATGTGGCCGCTTCCCGTAAATTATATTTACGGAGTGGGAAAGCGTACCGCTTTAAAGCTTCAAGGCATGGGAATACTTACTATTAAGGATTTGGCCCTGTGCGACAGCTCATATCTTGTGAAGAAGCTTGGGAAAATGGGTGCTGAACTTTCCCTGAGGGCAAACGGCATAGATACGTCACCGGTAAGCCCTAACTCTGACAGTGACATGAAATCCATAGGCAGGTCAATTACACTTTCTCATGATATAACTGACATAGACTTTGCTAAAACTGTTTTGCTGGAACTTTCGGATGAGGTGGGCATGTCAGCAAGAAAGTATGGAAAAAAGGGACGCACTGTACAAATAAGCATAAAATATTCCGATTTTGTAAGCATCACAAGACAAACAACAGTTCCTGCAACATATCTTGTCAAGGATATTTATTCTGCAGGAGTCAGGCTTCTTGAAAAAAACTGGAACAAGGAACCTATACGTCTTCTCGGCATAAGCTTAAGCGGATTTGAGGAAAATTACGGCTCAGAGCAGATCTCTTTATTTCAAATGTCTGATATGGCAGAAGAAAAAGACACTAACAAGACCGACCTGCTTGAAAATGCCATTTATAATATACGCAAAAAATACGGTCATTCAATAATCAAACCTGGAGCATTAATAAATAAAGACAATAAAAATAAATAAATTCAACAAAGTAATTAATTATAAAATTTATGCAAACGTTATTAGTCATTAGCGATTTATTTGCTCATATATTAGAATAAAGCATATTGGGGGGAGAGATGTTATGGCTGTCGGAGAAAGTATTGCCCGTGTTGATGCTTATGATAAGGCAACCGGAAGAGCAAGATACACTGACGATTTGTTTGGCAAAGATACATTGATTATTAAAATTGTACATTCGACTGTTGCACATGGAATAGTTGTAAAAATAGAAACTTCGGAAGCAGAAAAAATTGAAGGGGTTCTGAAGGTGGTTACCTGTTTTGATGTTCCTGATATACAGTTTCCTACAGCCGGGCATCCATGGGCAAAAGATACCAAAAGTCAGGATGTGGCAGACAGGCTTCTTCTTAACAGGCATGTACGATATTACGGTGATGAGGTTGCGGTTGTTGTTGCAGAAAATGAAATTGCTGCCGAAAAAGGTGTTCATGCAGTCAAAGTGGAATATTACGAATATCCCTTTGCAATGAATATAGAAGAAGCGATGAAAAAAGAAGCCCGTGCTATTCATGAGGAATATCCTCAGAATGTTTTAGGACACAGTACCTTAAGGATTGGAAACTATCAGGGAGCAATTAAAGATAATTGTTTAATGAAAATTGAAGGCTGGTATGAAACTCCGGCTGTACAGCATTGCCATCTTGAAAATTTTGTTTGCTGTTCCTATATGGAAAATGGAAGAATCACTGTTGTAACCTCAACACAAATTCCCCATATTGTAAGAAGAGTCGTCGGACAGGCACTTGGGATTCCGTGGGGAAAGGTTCGCGTAATAAAGCCTTTCATAGGAGGAGGCTTCGGCAACAAGCAGGATGTTCTTTATGAGCCTTTATGTGCATATATTTGCACGCTGGTTGGAGGAAGAGCAGTAAAGCTGAATGTTTCGAGAGAAGAGTCATTCGTAAACAGCAGAGTGAGACACTCAATACGAACTCACATCATTTCGTATGTGAGGAAAGATGGAACATTTGCTGCAAGGAAGATGGAAGCATATTCTGACCAGGGAGCTTACGCATCTCACGGCCATGCCGTAGTTAATAAAGGGCAGGGAGCCTTTCCTCAAATGTATCCGTGTGAAAATATTGAGGCAGATTCATATACGGTATATACTAACAAACCCGCAGCAGGAGCCATGAGGGGATATGGCATGCCGCAGGCTATGTTTGCGGTGGAAGCCCACACTGATGATGTGGCTAAAGCGCTTGGTATGAATCCTGTGGAATTCAGGATGAAAAACATTATGCCGAAAGATTTCAGGGATAAGGTATCAAACAATCAAAATTATTTTGACAGCTTCAGGTTGTGTATAGAAAAAGGAAAAGAAATAATCGATTATGATAAAAAGATTTCAGAGTATCAAAACCAAGAAGGGTCTGTGCGACGAGGCATAGGGATGGCAGCATTTTGGTACAATACGGGGGTCTGGCCTTTTCATCTTGAATCAAGCTCATGCAGGATGATTCTGAATCAGGACGGCTCCATACAGTTACAGCTTGGAGAAACAGAAATAGGCCAGGGAGCAGACACAGCATTTGCCCAGATGGCAGCGGAGACTGTGGGATTACCTGTAAGTATGGTTCATGTAATTTCAACCCAGGATACGGACATAACACCATACGGTTCAGGAGCGTATGCTTCAAGACAGACGTATGTGGGAGGAGGGGCAATTCATCAGACAGGATTGTTATTGAAGGAAAAAATTCTTGATTACGCAGAGATGCTTACTTCAATACCTGCCCATGACTTAAGCATAAAGGAAGGTAACATAATTAAAAAACCAGACAATAAATTTATTATGACTGTCGGTAATATTGCCTTAGAGGCTTTGTACAGCAGAACTCACAGCCAGCATATAACAGCAGAAAGCACTTATCAGGCAGAGACAAATGCTTATTCATTCGGCTGCAGCTTTGCTGAAGTGGAGGTTGATATTCAAATGTGCAAAATCAAGCTTCTCAGAATGATTAATGTTCATGATGCCGGAAAACTGATTAATCCTGAATTGGCAAATGCACAGGTACAGGGCGGTATGAGCATGGCAATAGGATATGCCCTTTCTGAAAAACTTCAATTTGATGAGGATACGGGCAGGGTGCTGAACAATAATCTTCTTGATTACAAGCTGGCAACATTTATGGACCATCCGGAGCTTGAAGTTTATTTTATCGAAAATTTTGAGCCCACAAGCATATTTGGAACTAAAGCACTGGGAGAGCCTCCTGCAATATCAGGGGCGCCTGCCATCAGAAATGCAGTGCTTCATGCGACAGGAGTTGCATTTAATGAAATACCTATGACTCCTCAGGTTTTATACAAGGAATTTAAGAAAAGAGGTCTGATACAAGGAGGTTCTCATGTTTAATTTTGAAGCAATATATGAAGCAGCTTCCGTGAACCATGCAGTGGAATTGTTAAAAGAACATCCAAATGCAATAATCATAGCAGGTGGAAGTGATGTGCTTATAAAAATCAGAGAAGGAAGGTTATCAGAATGTGAGCTTATAAGCATACAGACAATTAATGAACTCAGAGGAATAACAATAAAAGAAGATGCCACACTATGCATTGGTCCAATTGAAAGCTTTTCACATATTGCAGAGAACACTTTAATTAAACAGTACATTTCCGTGCTTGGAGATGCTGCATTGACTGTGGGAGGACCCCAAATCCGGAATATCGGAACTATCGGAGGAAATATTTGCAACGGAGCTACATCAGCAGATACAGCATCAACCCTTTTAGCGTGGGATGTGGTGCTGGAGCTGACAGGTTTGGGTTATGTGCGATATGTTCCGATTTCGGAATTTTACATTCACGCCGGAAAAACAAATATTAAAAACGGAGAGATTCTTACTTCGATTTTAATACATAAAAACAGTTATGAGAATTACAAGGGCTTTTATTACAAATATTCAGCAAGAAATGCAATGGACATTTCTGTTTGTAACTGTTCTGTTAATGTCAGGCTATCTTCCGACAAAAAAGCTGTGGAGGATGTGCGGGCTGCCTACGGAGCAGCAGGCCCGGTACCATTGAGAGCATATAAAGCAGAAAATGCAATAAGGGGTAAAAAAATAACTTTGGAACTTATTGACGAATTTGCAGATACAGCAGCGAAAAATTTAGAACCAAGAAGCAGTTATAGAGCAAGCAGGGAATTCAGAATACATATTTTGAAGGAACTCAGCAAAAAGTGTTTAAAAGAATCCATATGCCGATGCGGAGGTATCATTAATGGAACAGTTTAAGAAAATATCATGTACGGTAAACGGGAGAAAGGTTACAAGGTCAGTTGACGTGAGAGAATCCTTAACTGATTTTATCCGCAACGACCTTGGCTTAAAGTCTGTCAAAAAAGGCTGTGAAGCAGGTGAATGTGGTGCATGCACAGTTATTATCGATGGAGAGACCTTCAATTCATGCATTTATTTTGCCATATGGGCGGATGGGAAAAGCATAAGGACACTGGAAGGACTCATGGGGCCAAACGGGGAAATTTCCGATATTCAGCAAAACTTCATTGATGAAGGAGCAATTCAATGCGGTTTCTGTACTCCGGGTATGATTATGTCAGCAGTAAATATCGTCGAGCAAAACAAGGAAGTGTCAAGAGATGAAATTCGGGGAAGCATGGCAGGGAATATGTGCCGCTGCACGGGATATGAAAATATAGTAAATGCCGTAGAAAAAACAATAAAAAACAGGAAAAAATAAAACTCGAATTCAGCCGGTATGAAACAAGTATGAATCTCATTCCTTAAGGGAGTTCGTTACGCACCGCTTAAGAAAAATGAGATTCTTCGATATCGGTAGGACGATACTGTGTTCACTCAGCATTTTTATCAAGTTTAATATTTAACTTTTCCATTTTATAATAAAGAGTCTGCCTTGGAATGTCTAATTTTTTTGCTGTCCTTGATACATTGCAGTCATATTGCTTTAATGCATTTATTATGACTTTTCTTTCAAATTGTTCCACCTGCTTATTTAAGGGCCCGGCATAGTTTTCACAATCGGTTAAAACAGGGTCATTATTTGAATTATTGCTATCTTGTCTTATGTTTATATAATCAGGAAGATCAATCATTGAAATTATATTGCTTTCTGTAATATTTACGGCATGCTCGATTATATGCCTTAGTTCTCTTGTATTACCTGGCCAGTCATATTTTTTGAAAAATTCTATAACATCCTCAGAAAAGCCATAAATATTCTTATTCAGTTCCTTATTAAAATAATTCAAGAAGTAGCTGCTTAATTCGATAATATCATTTTTACTCTCCCTAAGGGGGGACAGGCTGAAATTTATGACGTTAAGACGGTAGAATAAGTCGCTTCGCAGTTTACCAGATGCAATTGCTTCATATGGATTTTCATTTAAGGCTGCTATAATTCTCACATCAACTGCGTGGGTTGTATTGTCGCCCACTCTTCTTATGAAACCTTCCTGCAAAAACCTTAGAAGTTTTGCCTGCAATGTTATATCCATAGAATTGATTTCATCCAAAAACAAAGTTCCGCCGTCTGCAGTCTCAATCAACCCTTTTGAATCCTTAGCTCCTGTAAAGCTTCCCAATCTAGTTCCAAATAATATGCTTTCAAACAAGGTGCCTGGTATTGCAGCACAATTTTGGGCTATAAAAGGTTTGCCTCGCCTGCTGCTTTCATTGTGAAGACATTGCACAACGAGTTCCTTTCCTGTTCCTGTTTCTCCATAAACCAGTACAGGAGAACGGCTGTCAGCTGTTTTTTTAATTTTGTTCTTTAAGTCTTTTTTTGATTTGCTGCTTCCTATAATATCATCAAGAGTATAGACCGCTTTTTCCACAGCATCTCTTCCTGCTTTATTATCAACTAGATTGTTATATTTCTCAACATCGGAAAATATTTCAACGACACCTTCAAGCTGACCGTCTTCATACAAAGGTATAGTGCTTGATAAAATTGTCACTCGTTTATCCTGATAATTATAATAATTCTGTGCATAATTCTTTAAGCTTTCTCCGGTTTTCAGTGTCCTCATTATTGTGCTTGTTTCCTCAGTGAGCCTCGGAAATATTTCAAGAAGGTGTTTTCCAATGGCACTTTCTACCTTCAATCCAGCCAAATCGTTGATTGACTGATTGTAGTAAACAACCTTCCCATACTTGTCCACAATAAAAATGCCGCAATATAAGTTTTCTGAAATTAATTTCAATATATTTTTATAATCCATAGCAGCCTCTTTGATTCGATAATTTGGTTTATTATATCATATCTCAGCAAAAATCTGCAAACAAAATAAAAGAAACCAACCTTTCATATTCAAGGGCTAGATTCCTTTTTATAAAGAGTTTGAATCATTAATAAAAAGTCTCATGAATGACCTAAGTTTCACTAATAAATGAGGTCATACATGAAGCAAAATAATCTCACATTAGGTGAAATTGAGATAACAATCTTGCTGATTCAAAATAAATTCGTGTTCATATTTTTAATGCTCCTTTTGGTTCAGGAATGGCATTAACATCTATATTCTTAATATTACAGTAACTTTCAAAAATCTCGTTTGAAATTGTTTCGTCAGAAGTACCTTTTTTTATTTCTCTTATAGCTCTTAATACCTGAGCTGATTGAACATCATCAAAATATCTGTATGTGGTACTGCTGTTAGCTATTTTTTCAGGATTACTTGGATTAAAATAATAATCCCAAAATTTAATCTTTTTAGATTCTTCTAGAGACAATTCTACTCTGTGTTTCTCGTCAGCTTTAAGGTATCCCTTTGTATTGTAATCAATCACATAATCTTCTTGCAACAAGTAAGCACCGAAGATTATCCTATCCTTTTCCTTTTCTTTAGGTAATACTGATGATAATAGAACCAAGCTTCCCTGATTTACATTTTTTAGATTCTTGACCTTTGTTCCTTTTTTCTCAATATAACCTATATCAGGATAAGAACGCCAATTATTTAATAGCTTGCTTTCATAACAAGATTTATTATTTCCATGGTCAAGCTCTTTCCTTGATATATTTCCTGACAGATACTGATAACAATTAGATTCAGGCGCACTGCATACCTTGTTTTTTGCAATATTAATATTATAATCAATAATTTCATCACTGCAAACAGATTTATATCCTATATTATTGTTATTGGAACCTCCATCACAATAATAGCACTTAAAAGCGATATTAGAATCAATTTTATTTACACCATTTTTTTTCGAATTTTCTATCTCTAATCTTAATAATTTAAGCATATAAGCTTCTTTTTTTTGTTCTTTTTCTTTTAATTCTTTTTCGGCTTCCTTTTTTCTGTAAACAATTAACTTTTCTTCAATTTGCTCAGATAATGTCCTATCATTTAATTTTAAATATAAATCAAAAGCATCAGGAAACACAAAATCCTTTAGCGCACCATCTTCAAACTTCACCACAATAAAAGTATCATTAAATTCCACAATTTTTCCTATGCCAAAAGTTCTATGCTCTACTAATTCTCCAACAAGTTCCATATTAAAGCCTCCTTTAAGTATGCACCAATTAAATCTCTAATAAAAAGCATACTCCATATAGTATAACCCAAAGTTCAAAATAAGTCAAATTTAATGAAAATAAATTAAAAAATCTAGATATATTAAAATAATCTATGATTTTTTCTTATTTATTTAAGATATCTTTATTTTAAATATTAATTCATAGATAATATTATGAAGAAAAAGTACAATTTTTTACAAATAAAATACTTTTAATACAAATGTAACAAAATTCGTACAAAAGTGTACATAAATACTGCATGACAATTGCTTTACCAATTTGAAGATACTTTAAAAACAGGAGTTTTACCATTTAGAATCCTTATTGTGATTTTGGCATAATTTTTGCTATTAAAAAGTTTGATGAACAATGGGTAAGCGGTCTTGGGTTAGCTGTAGTATCATTGGGATTTTTCCTTTGCAGAGGTGTAAAGGAATGTTTGGAACGGAAGCCGTATATTTGAAAAAGAGAGCAAAATTTTACATGTGTAATAAATTTCGTCATATATTTGTATAAAAAGATATACATAGTGGCAATTATTTTTCAAAAATATTGAATTTTGAGTGTTTGTTATTGGCATAAAAATTGCATTATAAAATATAACAAAAATTATTGGAGATAAAATGAATACAGCAATTATTTTTAATATTCAAAAGTTTTCGGTACACGATGGTCCCGGAATAAGAACAACAGTCTTTATTAAAGGGTGTCCTTTAAAGTGTCTCTGGTGTCACAACCCAGAAAGTCAGGAAGTTAAAAAACAAATGCTTTTTGACAGCAATAAATGTGTTCTTTGCGAAACATGTGTTAAAATATGCCCTCAAAATGCAATAACACTAGAAAATAACAAGCTTATGACCGACCCTGACAAATGCAATCATTGCAGACAGTGTGAGGTATACTGCATACCGGGAGCAAGACAGGTTGCAGGCAAGGAATATACTGTAGAAGAAATAATAAAGGAAGTTATGAAAGACAAGGTATTTTATGAGCAATCTAATGGCGGAGTAACTGTTTCAGGAGGAGAGCCGCTGATTCAGATAAACTTTGTGGAGGAACTTCTAAAAAGGTTAAAGGAAGAAAATATTCATACAGCCGTTGATACCTGTGGCGCGGTAAGCTTTGAAAGCATACAGCGTGCAGCACCATACACAGATGTATTTTTATATGACATAAAGCTTATGGATGATGAGAAGCACAGAGAATTTATAGGAATGTCCAATAAATTAATTTTGGATAACCTTAGGAAACTGTCCCAAATTCATAACAATATAAATTTGAGGATGCCAATTATTGAAGGTGTAAACGCTGATGAAATCCACATTGAAAAAACAATTGATTTTATAAAAGAGCTTAACATCAAAAAAGTAAACTTATTGCCATATCATGATATTGCAAGACACAAATATAAAAAGCTTGACATTGTATATAAAGATGAAAAAATGTCTAAACCATCTGACGAAAAAATGCAGCGATTTAAAGAAATGTTTGAAAAAAAAGGCTATGAAACAAAAATAGGAGGTTAAAATGAGAGGTTATACTGAAAGAACAAAAAAATTAAGGCAGGAAAGTGTGTCCACACAGCCAAGGGTAAGCTTGGAAAGAGCATTGCTGGAAACGGAATTTTATCAAAAATATTACGGATCGGTTGAAACACCGGTGCTTCGCGCCATGAACTTCAAATATTACATGGAAAACAGAAAGTTGTATATTGGTGAAGGTGAACTGATTGTAGGTGAAAAAAGTGAAGGACCTCAAGTGGTTCCCACATTCCCCGAGCTTTGTGCACATACTGTTGAAGACATGACAGTGATGAACGACAGAAAGTTTATCAATTTCAAAGTTAATGAAGATGATAAAAGAGTTCAGGCTGAAAAGATACTGCCATATTGGCAGAACAAATCCACAAGAGATAAGATTCTTGCATCAATGACACAGGAATGGAAGGACTGCTATGCTGCGGGAATGTTTACTGAATTTATGGAGCAAAGAGCGCCGGGTCACACAGTTGCAGATGATAAATTTTATAATAAGGGATTTTTGGATTTTAAGAAGGAAATAGAAGAAGCAATAGAGGAATTGGATTTTTTGAATGATCCTGACGCTTATGACAAAAAGGCACAGCTTGAAGCAATGGCCATATCCTGTGATGCAATTATAGTTTACGGGCAAAGATACGCCGCATATGCAAGAGAGTTGGCAGAAAAGGAAACAAATCAGCAAAGAAAAGAAGAACTGCTTTGGATTGCACATAACTGTGATGTAGTACCTGCACATAAACCTGAAACATATGCTCAGGCACTTCAGATGTATTGGTTTGTTCATATAGGAGTTACAACAGAAGTAAACACATGGGATGCTTTTTCTCCGGGAAAACTAGATCAATACTTGTATCCGTTCTATAAAAAAGAAGTTGAAGCAGGCACAATAGATTATGACAAAGCAAGAGAGTTTA
This sequence comes from Firmicutes bacterium UBA3553, assembly GCA_002381185.1. Lineage (GTDB taxonomy): Bacteria > Bacillota > Clostridia > Tissierellales > Sedimentibacteraceae > Sedimentibacter. The sequence continues at coordinate 48,080 of DFOA01000065.1, forward strand.
TGGAATGTCTGTGGATTAAATTCAATAATCAGCCGGCACCACCAAAGGTTGGCATAACATTAAAAGAAAGCGGAACCTACACTGATTTTGCAAACCTGAATACAGGAGGAATCAACCCATATACAGGCGAGGATGGAGTAAATGATGTATCATACATCATACTTGATACAATGGATGAAATGAGACTTCTGCAGCCAAGCTCAAACGTGCAGATAAGCGAGAAAACACCTGATGAATTTTTAAAGAGGGCTGTGGAAATATCAAGAAAAGGATGGGGGCAGCCCGCCTTTTATAACACGGAAGAGCTTATTCAAGAGCTTATTAATTCAGGGAAATCATTAGAAGATGCGCGGTTCGGAGGTTCTAGCGGATGTGTTGAAACAGGATGCCACGGAAGAGAAGCATATGTTCTCACGGGATATCTGAATGTTCCAAAAATATTTGAACTTATGATGAACAACGGGTTTGACAAATACACCAGCAAACAAATAGGATTAAAAACTGGAAACCCTGAAGATTTTAAATCCTACGATGAATTGCAGGAAGCATTTTTTAAGCAGCTTGAATACATCATTAATGTGAAAATCAGAGGAAACAATGTAATTGAGAAAATATTTGCCGAGCACATGCCTTCGCCGTTCATGTCAGTTCTTACTACAGGCTGCAAGGAAAGTGGCAGGGATTACAACGCAGGCGGTTCCAAATACAACACAAGATATATTCAGGTAGTTGGAATCGGGACTATTACTGACTGCCTGGCATCTGTCAAGTACAATGTTTATGAACATAAGCGCTTCACTATGAAGGAGCTGTTGTCAGCCATAGATGCTAATTTTGAAGGTCATGAAATGATTCATAACTTAGTTTTGAATCATACGCCTAAATATGGTAATGATGAAGATTATGCCGATAATATAATGCTTGATGTGTTTACAAACGTCAGGGACAGAATAAGAGGGAGGAAGGCTGTTTGCGGAGGCACATACCAGATAGATATGCTTCCAACGACATGCCACGTATATTTCGGTTCTGTCATGACTGCATCCGCAAACGGCAGACTTAAGGAAAAACCTGTTACAGACGGAATTTCACCGGAAAAGGGCGCAGACACAAACGGTCCGACAGCAGTTATCAAATCCTGTGCAAAAATGGATCACACATCAACAGGCGGAACATTGCTGAACCAAAAATTCACTCCTTCATCTATTGCCGGTCAAGAGGGAATAGACAATGTATCTGCATTAATAAGATCTTACTTTATAATGAACGGTCATCACATTCAATTTAATGTTATAGACAGAAGCACTCTTTTAGATGCACAAAAACATCCTGAAGAATACAAGGATTTGATTGTAAGGGTTGCAGGATATTCAGACCACTTCAACAATCTTGAAAAAGCATTGCAGGATGAAATAATAGAGAGAACGGAACAAAGCTTTAACTAATTAAATCCCTAAAAAAGAAACCACTTTGAAAAAATGGTTTCTTTTTTTACAGCAAACAAGTCCAGTATGGATTCGGCTATAGCCTCGTATACAAATATCAAACGTATTACAATATCTGTCTATTGACTAATTATGCACTTTATGATATTTTATTGTTAATAATATAAGGAGGTCACTTGTATGGGTTTTTATATTCGTATTTGGTAATTAGGCAATAAAAAAGCAGTGCCACTAAGTGGGCTTTTTGTTGTAATTACTTTACGGATATATGCATAGATACAGGTGATGGCTATTTTGCTGTTCCTTATTTTTGCGTGTCTTATCGTGATTATGCAGTCTTGGCCCATTTGAGGAAAAGTCTGCATTTTTTATTGCAAATAAAGTAAAAAAACAATAAAAATGCACGGAGGACTTATTATGATGAAACAAAACAAATGGAAACGAAACTTTTTTACAATATGGTCAGGACAGGCGATATCTCTTATTACAAGCGGGATTTTACAAATGTCAATAATTTTTTATCTTACAGATAAAACCGGTTCAGCAATGGTATTATCAATGGCATCTTTGGCGGGTTTTCTGCCGCAGGCAGTATTTGGCCCCATGATAGGTGTCATGGTTGACAGACTCAGCAGAAAACATGTAATGATTGGAGCCGATATTATTATCGCTTTAGCAGGAGCTGCTCTTGCTGTTATTGCAATTTATATGAATATCCCTATATGGATGATTTATATAGTGTTATTTATACGCAGTATTGGTACGGCGTTTCATTCGCCTGCTTTAAGCGCATCTACTCCGATGTTGGTACCGGAAGACCAGCTTACAAAGTGTGCTGGATACAGTCAGTCAATTCAGTCAGTGGGAGCAATAATCAGCCCGGCTGCTGCGGCATTTCTTTATTCTGTGTGGGATTTGAACAAAATTATCGGACTGGATGTATTAGGGGCTGTTATAGCTTGCATTGCTGTGGCGACAATAAATATTCCAAATCCGGAGAAAAGTGTGAATGTGGAGAAAACGGATTTTATGCTTGAGATGAAGGAAGGATACCGGGCAATACATGAAAATAAAGGCCTGTTTTCCCTGCTTTGGATAGGAACCCTGTATGTACTTGTTTATATACCAATCAGTTCCTTATTTCCTCTCATGAGTATGCAGTACTTCGGAGGAACAGCTGCCCATGCTTCGGCTGCGGAAATAGCATTTGCCGCAGGAATGCTCGGAGGAGGTGTAGTGCTGAGTATCTGGGGAGGCTTTAAAAAACGCACCCTGAGCATTTCGGTTTCAATTCTGATGATGGGAATAAGCCTTGCCATATCAGGAATGCTGCCCGTGGGAGGGTTTCTGGCATTTGTAGTATGCTGTGTGCTTATGGGAGTTTCTTCTCCCTTCTACGGCGTTCAAACTGCCTTATTCCAGGAAAAAGTTAAGCCTGAATATTTGGGACGTGTCTTTTCTTTACTTGGAAGCATAATGTCCCTGGCAATGCCTGTGGGTTTAATAATTTCAGGTTTATTTGCCGAGAAGCTGGGTGTTAACAACTGGTTTTTTATTTCAGGAGCGGTTATAATTGCAATTGCCTTAATGTCATTCGTTTTACCATCAATCAAAGAATTGAACAATAATTAGAATTCAATCAGAGGTATGCATCAGGCTGCCTCTGAATTTTTTTATAAAATACCTTGCATTATTAAGTAGCTTGTGTTATCATCTCACTGTTAGGTACTTAATTAAGCGAGGTATTATGGAGGTAATAAATGAATAAAGAGATGCTTAAGGGCACAATAGACCTTCTTATTCTCTCTGTATTAAATGAAAATGATAATTATGGGTATGAAATTTCTAAGGCCATAAAGGAAAGAACCGAGGGATCTTTTGAAATGCAGGAGGCCACATTGTATTTATCTCTGAAAAGACTGGAAAACCAAAAAGCTGTATCATCATATTGGGGTGGTGAAAGCAGGGGCGGCAGACGTAAATATTATTCTTTAACAGAGTCTGGTAAAGAGCTATTGGGAAGATATATAGGCGACTGGAAGGAAATGTCCAGGACTGTGGACAAATTTATATAAGGCGGTGCAATATGGAAAAAATAATAAAGAAAATATTCAGCCTCAAGGATTTGAAATATACTTGGCTATTGCTTATATCCTTTATTGCTTTTTATACAATCTTTTATCTGGACCTTTTAAATGAACCTTCTTATGTTCAGATTACCGCTCTGGCAGGATACGGATGCGCTTTTATAACAGCTTCTGTTTGGTCTGTATTAAATTACATTAATCTTATAAAGTTTAATATAATGTATAAGAAGAGCAGTAACATAAATGCTTTTTTAGACCAGCTTACCGTTAGCAGGGAAGAAAAACTTGAGATTCAGGGATATCTGGAAGATTATATCGAAGATTTGATTGCCAGCGGTAAACAAAGAACTGACGCTATAAGGGAGGCAATAGAATCCTTTAAAGTAAAAGAAATACTTTCTTCATCTAAAAATTCTAAGATATTTAACTTGCATGCTCATTATTACCTGCTTGGCTATTCCTTTATTATGGTAACAGCAGGACTTTTTCTGAGGGTAATTTATTTAAATGTTAATTCTCTATTGCTTTTGTCGCTGGAATGGTTATTATATTTATATGGAATTGGATTTGCTGTACTGTTTGTAATTTATAAACTATTTGATATTGTTTTGTATAAAAAAATTGACGAACATTAAAATTGACAACAAAATTTGGAGGAAAATAAATGTATATTGAATTATTTAAAGCGTTAGTGTTGGGAATCGTGGAAGGAATAACCGAATGGCTGCCGATAAGCAGCACCGGTCATATGATCCTGGTGGAGGAGTTTATCAAATTTAATGCTTCTGAAGCATTTATGGAAATGTTCAGAGTTGTTATTCAGCTTGGTGCCATAATGGCAGTTGTACTGTTGTATTTTCACAAGCTGAATCCTTTTGCACCAAGCAAGACATCAAAACAGAAAAGGGATACCATGGATATGTGGTTTAAGGTGGTTGTAGGAGTACTGCCAGCCGGAATTTTGGGAACATTGTTTGATGATTGGTTTGATGAACATTTCTATAATTATGTAACGGTTGCAGTGACACTTATTATTTATGGTATTCTGTTTATTATAATTGAAAACCGTAATAAAGGAAAAACAGCAAAAATAAACAACTTTAAGGATTTGTCATATATGACGGCTTTAGGTGTAGGACTGTTTCAGGTGTTGTCATTGATTCCGGGAACTTCAAGGTCCGGTGCGACAATTTTAGGTGCTATCATACTTGGAACATCAAGAAACATAGCAGCTGAATATTCATTTTTCCTTTCCATACCTGTAATGTTCGGGGCCAGCGCGTTGAAATTACTTAAGTTCGGTTTGAACTTCACCGGATTGGAGCTTGCAATCTTATTGACAGGAATGATAGTTGCATTTGTTGTATCCGTAGTAGCAATAAGATTCCTGATTAAATACATTAAAAATAATGATTTTAAAGCATTCGGCTGGTACCGTATAATATTGGGTATATTGGTATTGGGATATTTTATCCTTGTTGGTTAATGTTATAATATTAAATTCCGGCTTGACCGGGATTTTTTTTATCCTGTGTGACCGAGAGGGAGCAAGCAAATTTAGATGTAGCCTGTGAACATTAATAAAATTTGGTTAAATTGTAATATTTATTGATAAATTACTGATATTAATATAGAATAATCTGGAATATAGTTTGCTGAAATATCAAATTACATGGAGGAAGTATGTATAAAATCATGATTATTGAAGATGATTTAACTATTGCAAGGACTTTGAAGGATCATCTTTCCAAATGGGATTATGATGTAATTTATATAGATAATTTTAAAAATATCATCGAGCAGTTTAAAGAGTTTGATCCGCACATTGTTCTACTGGATGTTATGCTTCCGTTTTTTAACGGGTTTTACTGGTGCGGCGAAATACGGAAGATATCCAAAGTTCCGGTTATGTTTATATCCTCTGCCGGCGACAATATGAATATTGTAATGGCAATGAACATGGGAGGGGATGATTTTATTGTGAAGCCGTTTGATTTAAATGTTCTTACCGCAAAACTTGGGGCAATGCTCAGAAGGGCATATTCCCTGCAGAGTCAAATAAATGCAATAGAGCACAATGGCGTTGTTCTAAATCTGAATGATACAACACTGAATTATGATAATAATAAAATAGAGCTTACCAAAAATGAATATAAAATTTTGCAGCTTCTTATGGAAAATACGGGCAAGGTGGTATCCAGAGATGAAATAATGCAGCATCTTTGGGAAAGCGACCAGTTTATTGATGACAACACACTGACTGTTAACATGACTCGTTTGCGCAAAAAACTTTCGGAAACAGGTCTCGATAATTTCATTAAGACTAAAAAGGGCCTTGGATACCTGGTGGAGTAGTATGAAGAAGTTGTTACATATTATTATGCTATATTTAAAGGGAAATATTTTTGTTATTACAGCCGGAATAATTTCATTACTAATTTTTATAATTGTATTGTTACTTTATTCATTGCCTCTAGAACCTATTTTATACGCTGTCATACTGGCGTTTTTCTTTACATCCATTATATCAGTTGTTCGTTTTGCCGGTTTTTACAAGCGTCATTCAATGTTGTGTAAGCTGAAAAACAGCATTGCTTTAGCTGATTATATGTTTCCCCGTACGATGAGCTTAATAGAAAAGGATTATCATGAACTGATAAAAGAAATTGATAAAAGCAGATTGGAAATTATCAATGAAAAAAATAAATCCTATTCGGATATGGTGGATTACTACACCATATGGGCACATCAGATAAAGACACCTATTGCTGCTATGCGTTTGATTCTGCAGTCTGAAAAATCAGAAATTAACGATGAACTGTTGGAACAGCTTTTTAAAACTGAGCAGTATGTGGAAATGGTTTTGCAGTATCTAAGATTAGAAAGCTTGAATTCTGACCTTTTATTGAAGAAATATTCTCTTGATAATATTGTAAAACAGGCAGTGAGAAAATATTCAAGATCATTTATCCGCAAAAAAATTAAGTTAAATTATAATGATTTAAACTGCAATGTAATAACTGATGAAAAGTGGCTTGTGTTTGTTGTGGAGCAGATTCTTTCAAATTCACTTAAATACACTAATTCAGGTGAAATTTCAGTTTATATGGATGAAAATCTGCTTGAAACATTAGTCATAGAGGATACTGGTATAGGAATTGAGCAGGAGGACATCCCCAGAGTATTTGAAAAAGGATTTACCGGTTATAACGGAAGAACAGATAAGAAATCAACGGGGATTGGATTATATTTGTGCAGACAGATATTAAACAAACTGTCACATACGGTTGATATTGAATCAGAGGTTGGAAAAGGTACAAAAGTTAAAATAAACCTTCATGCTGAAAATATAAATTTTGAATAACCTTACCAAATTGTAAGAATGATAAAGAAAATGTAAGCCAAAGCTATGGTAGGTCATTTTCTTTTTTTGTAATATAAACAGGAAGAAAAATATTGGAGGTAAATATGTCACTTTTAGAAGTAAAAAATATAAAAAAGATTTACACAACGCGTTTTGGCGGAAATACTGTTCAAGCACTTGCTAATGTATCTTTTTCTGTAGAAAAAGGTGAATATGCTGCGATAATGGGTGAATCCGGTTCAGGAAAAACAACACTTTTAAACATCCTTGCTTCTCTGGATAAACCAACCAGCGGTGAAATTCTGCTGAACGATAAAAATATTGTGTCAATTAATGAAAAAGAGATATCGGCATTCAGGAGAGATAACTTAGGATTTGTTTTTCAGGATTTCAATTTGCTTGATACATTTTCAATCCGAGACAACATATTTTTGCCGCTGGTTTTGGCAGGAGGGTCATATGAAGAAATGGACAAAAAATTAAAACCAATTTCAAAAAGATTAGAGATTGAAGAGATTTTAAACAAATATCCATATGAAGTCTCAGGTGGTCAAAAACAAAGGGCTGCAATCGCAAGGGCACTCATTACAAATCCGAAGATAATTCTGGCTGACGAACCTACAGGATCTCTTGATTCACGGTCCTCAGACGGAGTGTTAAAGCTTTTTAATGAAATAAACCATGATGGACAGACAATACTGATGGTTACTCACAGCGTAAAGGCAGCAAGTCATGCAAAGAGAGTCTTATTCATCAAGGACGGAAGCATTTATCACCAGATATACAAGGCAAATATGACAAATGAAGAAATGTATCAGAAAATTTCGGACACTCTTACATTGATTGCAACAGGAGGGAAACAAAATGAATAGATTCTTTTATCAAAAGTTAGCAATAAACAATATGAAAAAGAATTCTAAGACATACATTCCCTACCTTTTAACCTGCATAGGAACAATAATGATGTTTTACAATATGTGCTTTTTGTCAGTGGCTAAGGACTTAGGCAGTGCCGGTGTCAGCGACAGCGGCACTGTCAGATATATTTTGTTTCTGGGAGCAATAGTAATAGGGATTTTCTCGCTTATATTTTTGTTTTATACCAACAGCTTTTTAATAAAGAGACGAAAAAAGGAATTCGGATTGTTTAATGTGTTGGGAATGGAGAAAAAGCATGTTGCAAGAATCATGTTTTATGAATCCCTGTTTACAGCCGTATTGAGCATTGTAATTGGTCTTGCAGCCGGAATATTACTAAGTAAGATTATGATACTTTTTCTTTATAAATTGATATCCTTTGAAGCTACATTTGGTTTTGAGGTTCCTTATGAGGCAGTATTGGCTTCATTGACGCTGTTCTTAGGAATATTTCTGATTAACCTGCTTTATAATATTCGCCAGGTTCATATGTCAAATCCTGTTGAATTGTTAAAGGGAGGAAATATCGGGGAAAAGGAACCAAGGACAAAATGGCTTATGGCAATTATCGGTTTGGTATCGCTCGCCGCTGGATACTATATAGCTGTTACGACTGAAAATCCTGTGGCGGCATTGAGCTTGTTTTTTGTTGCAGTTGTTTTAGTAATGACAGGAACATACTGTTTGTTCACGTCAGGGAGTATTGCAATTTTAAAAATGCTTAGAAAAAATAAAAGGTATTACTATAAAAAAAGGCATTTTATTTCTGTTTCAAGCATGCTCTACCGTATGAAGCAAAATGCTGCGGGACTTGCAAATATTTGTATATTATCTACGGCTGTCATTGTTATGATTTCTTCAACTGTATCCCTGTATGGGGGCATGGAAGATGTTTTGAGATCAAGGTTTCCAAGAAATGTAGAAGTTGAAGCAAGCGATGTATCAGAAGAACAGGCAGAGGAATTAGACAAATTAATTGAACAGCAAACATTGGAACTTAATATTGACAAAATTAATGTACTGCGCTTTCGTTTCATGAATTTTGTTGTGATACAAGAAGGTTCAAACTTTATAAAGGCTGATTACGATTCATATACGTCAAATGATATTGCTTCATTAGTATTTATTACTCAGGATGAATACAATAAACTTGAAAACAAGTCAATTTCACTTAATAAAGGTGAATCACTGGTTTATACGTCAAATGGAAATGTTTCAGGAAGTATTTTAAATATAAACGGATATGAATTGTCAATAAAGGATTATCTCAGTTCATTAGATTCTGCAAGCAAAATATCGGATGTTTTAACAAAAAGCTACTATGTAATAGTTGATAATATAGACACTATTGAAAGTGTATATAATTCTTTAAATATTAAAGATGGAGAAATGGGAGACCTTTCATATTTTTACGGATTCGATGCCGATGCAGGCCAGCAGGAACAAATAAATATTGTTAATAATTTAAACGATAAAATGAAGGAATTAGATGCAGCAGGCCGTGCAGACGGAACTGAAGCATCCAAATCAAGCTTTTACTCGGTTTACGGGGGACTGTTTTTTCTGGGAATATTTTTAGGTCTGCTGTTTGTAATGGCAACAGTACTGATAATCTACTATAAGCAGATAGCTGAGGGTTATGATGACAAGGAACGTTTTGAAATAATGCAGAAGGTCGGAATGGACCGTGAAGAAGTAAGAGGCACTATTCGGAGTCAGGTATTGACAGTGTTTTTTCTTCCGCTTTTAGCCACTGTAATCCATATTGCATTTGCGTTTAAAGTTATAACAAGGCTTTTATTGATATTTGGCATGACAAATGTACCTTTGTTTGCTGTTTGCACAATTGTTACAATTATAGTCTTTGCAGTGTTATATACAATAGTATATATTTTGACTGCAAAAACATATTATAAGATAGTAAGCTAGGAAGCATTGGGATATTGTTATGGTAGGCAATATATCTAAGTTCTTCATGGGTAAAATGAAACATGCGATGAATTCCTTTTTTACCGATTCGCTTGATTACAGTGAAGAAAAAACTAATTAACTCTTCTCAATAAGTAATTTTTTCATCCATAATAATAGCCCGTCTAAAGGTAATAATAAAAGTAAAATTATAATTTAGGAGGGTTTATGATTAGCATAGGTGAAAAAGCACCAACATTTAATGCGCAGGCGTTTTATAACAGCAGTTTTTCTAAGGTAAATCTGGATGATTACAAAGGAAAATGGATTTATCTGTTTTTTTACGGAGGAGATTTCACATTTGTCTGAGCATCTGAAGTGGCAGCAGTTGCTGCTAAAATAAAAGAATTTGAAGAATTAGGTGTCCAGGTTTTGTCCTGCAGTGTTGATTCTGTATATACTCACAAGGTCTGGAACGATCAGGAACTGTCTAAAATGGCAGGCATCACACCATTTCCTATGTTGTCTGACCAGAACGGAGAAATAGGCAAGATGTACGGAGTTTATGACGAGCAAAGCGGCGTAACCTTAAGAGGAACATTTATCATAGATCCGGATGGAATTCTTCAAAGTCTGGAAGTATTGTCTATGCCGATAGGCAGAAATGTCTTTGAAGGATTGAGACAGATAAAAGCAGGTCAGATGGTTAGAAATTCAAAAGGAAAAGAAGTTGCTCCCGCAGTATGGCAGCCCGGCAAGAAAACAATTAAACCGAGACCTGAACTGGTAGGCAACGTATGGCAGGAATGGAATGTAAATGATATATAGAAAAATCAGGAATTAAGAGGGAGGGTCCAAAAGGGCCATCCCTCTTAATTCCTATGTAATTAATTTTATCAAAACAGGAACTGTTATTAAGGATATTAATGTTGTAGCGGAAACAATTATTGCCGCAAATTCTTTTTCTTTATTGAAGCTTTCAGCGAGTATGGATGTCATGGCTGAGGCAGGCATAGCAGTCATAATAATTACTGAATAGACTGCTTTTGATGAATCTTTCAGCAGCAGTGAAATTAAATAAATTATAATCGGAATTATTATTAACTTGATTATTATGCCATAATAGACAGTCCAGTCTTTCAAGTGCTGTTTTATTTTTACATTAGACAAAATGACGCCGATAATAAACATGGATATTGGTCCTGTTATATTTCCAATGCTTTTAATGCTTGATAAAAGAGCTCCTTTTATTTCAATATCAAAAACCATTATGACAATTCCCACAGCTACGGCAATTATGGATGGATTGAACATTAAACTTATAATTTCATTTTTTAAATATCCCCTTTCTAATTTTCCTTTATAAAGCATAATGCCGTAAGTCCACACAAATATTACAAAGAACATATTGAATATTGAACCGTAAATTACACCTTCTGAGCCAAAAATGGAGTTTAAAACCGGAAATCCCACATAACCTGTATTTACAAATATATTTGCAAAATGCAATATTGTTTTTTTATTGCTTTTTACAGGCAGAAGCAGAAAGTATGAAGAAGCCGCCATTACGGCATATGCTCCAAGGCTGTAGTAAAATGTTTTTAATACATTGGATTTAATGGTGTCGTCATATGTAAACATAAAGGATGATACAATCATAAAGGGCAGCGCTATCTTTATCAGAATGTCAGTCAACCCCTTATTTATCTCGGCTGTTATTATTTTTTTCCTGCTTCCGTAAACACCTACCAATATAATTATAAAAAGAGAAACTACGCTTTCTGTAATAGCTGATATCTCCAAAATAAACCTCCTTCATTTTACTAATAATCATATTATGTAGGAAGCTATAATTGTTGCCGTGCAGGAAGCAAAAGATTGTGGTAATGTACTTTTTAACTTTTTACAATCAAATACATATAATATCATATATTTCTGAGTGTTACGGGAGGGTTTTATGGTTTATAACAATGACTTACATACTAACAATATAGTTAAAACAGATTGTATAACCCTGGGCAGGATCGCGCCTGATTTTACAGCTTCATCCACTCAAGGACCAATTACATTATCTCAATACAGAGGGAAATGGGTAGTGCTTTTTTATGAACCGGGAGATTTTTCTCCTACAGCTACATCCGAATTGATAGCATTTGCCCAGTTACAACCTGAATTTGAGAAAAGAAACGTACAGCTTATAGGAGTAACTATTGACAGTAATTTAGCGGATATTGACTGGCTGTTTGATATTCTTCAGTACACGGGAATAAAAATTACGTTTCCGCTTATATCGGACAGAAACGCAGAAGTCGCAAGACTATATGACATTGTAAATCCAGACAGGATTTATGAAGTAAGTGTAAGAGATGCCTTTATAATAAGCCCTGCTCAAAATATACGTGCCATAATATCTTATCCCATATCATGCGGATTGAATATATATGAGATGCTAAGAGTAATAGATTCATTACAAACTACTGATCAGTTTAATGTTTATACGCCTTCTAACTGGATGCCGGGGGACCCTGTGCTTGTTCGCGCACCTCAGACATTTGAGGAAGCAATTCAAATGTGGAACAGCCAGGAAGGGTTGGAGATAAGCTGCAGCATGTGGTACTACTGTTATAGATACTTAAACTCTAATAATAACCCCGGCAGCAATAACACCAATCTATAAAGATCAGAATTTTGCCTGCCTTATTTTGGTTAACCGTCTAATGTTGAATTAACCTGCCATTAATTGCAATACTTGCATGAAAACATTTATGATATAATAAATACAATAATGAAACAAAGACTAATGTCTTTGTCTAATAGGCATTTATTGTATCGGTGTGAAACAAGCCGATAAGCGTTGCACTTACGATGAAATTTATTAACTACATCTCAAGGGAGACAGATATGAAGAAATTTATCAGGATTGGATATGCAATAACTTTGATGGTCATATTTTTTTTGTTGGTTTACACGGCTGACACTTATGTATTTGCTAAGAATTTAAAGGCACCAAATTCACCGGTTAATTTAACAGTTGCATCGGTTACAGAATCTTCAGTTACTTTAATATGGAATGAGCCGAATAACAGCAGAGCAATAAAACAATACAAGATTTATAAAAACAGTACATATATTGATTCAACAAATACAACAACATATACAATAAATAATTTAAAGCCGGATACTGAATATAAATTTTACGTAAGGTCTGAAGCCGAAAAAAATAACGTATCAATGGCAAGTGAGCCTGTAACGGTGAAAACTTTATCCGGTTGGATAGAGGAATCAGGCAGTAAAATAATAGGTTATTATCCGGCGTGGAAGTCATATTCAGGATTTACACCGGATAAATTGGATGCTTCTAAGCTCACTCATATTAATTATGCATTCGCATATATCGGACAAGACAATAAAATTAAGTTGGGCTATCCTGACAAGGACCCTGAAAATTTTAAAGGGCTGAATGAGCTTAAAAAGGTAAATCCTGAATTGAAAATACTGATTTCCGTTGGAGGATGGAACTGGTCGGGAAAATTTTCGGATACGGCATCAACAGATTCCTCAAGAAAGTTATTTGCAGAGAGTTGTGCCCAATTCATAACTCAGTATGGAATTGACGGAATTGATTTGGACTGGGAATATCCTGTGGGAGGGGGAATGCCTGAAAATTCAAAAAGGCCTGAAGATAAACAAAACTTTACTTTGCTCCTTAAAGAAATTCGTGCTAAATTAGATGAACAAGGATTGAAGGACAACAAACACTATCTTCTCACCATAGCAGGAGGAGCAAGCAATTATTATTTACATAACATTGAACCGAATAAAGTTAAAGAATACATAGATTTTGCAAATATAATGACATATGACCTTCACGGTCCATGGGAAGAATATTCTGATTTCAATGCGCCTCTTTACAGCAGCGGCAATTCCCAGGCACAATATGAAGTATCTGTAGATTCCAGCGTAAATGCCTGGATTAACGCAGGTTTTCCGAAGGACAAGCTGGTTGTAGGAGTTCCTTTTTACGGCTATATGTACAAGGTCAGTTCAAATGACCGTAACGGAGCATACCAGAAATTTACCTCTGGAGAAGCATTGAGTTACAGCACAATTAAAGCAAATTATATTAATGTTTATTCGAGGTTTTTTGATTCAGAGTCAATGGTGCTCTGGCTATTTAAAAACAACATATTTATAAGCTATGATGATGCTGAATCTTTGGCATTTAAGGCAGAATACATAAAAAACGAAAAATTGGGCGGGGCTATGATTTGGGAACTAAGCCAGGATTACAATAATGAGCTTCTCAATTCAATTTTTAAAGCACTGAGATAATTATTTGCGTCTTTTGTACCTAGGATTGAAAATAACATAGTTTAAGATAATTGCATAGGGAAGTATAAATCCTACAAATGCCTGAATCATTGAAACAGCCTTGGACAGTCCGAATGGCGTCATATCTCCGTAACCTACCGCAAACAATGTTATGAAGCTGAAATACAGTGAGCGGGTTACAATGTCTATAAGCTGACTCTGATGGGCATCAGAAGAGTAATGATCAACAATAAAGCCAAGCCCTGCATATTCCAGTGATATATATATAACTGAAAATGCAGCAGCTATGATGAAATATAAGTTAAATAAAATTATTATATTATAAAAAATAATTGTTTTACGGTTCACAATAATACCCCTTAAATGTCTGCTAATAAAATTATATGCAGACATTTAATTTTTTAAGAATTAAATTAATTTGCTTATATTTTAATGAAGAAAAAGATATGTTAATTTAAATTGATAAAATTTATAAATTAATGTAGAATTATATTTGTTAATGATATCAGAGGAGCTAAAATGAAAAAAACAATAGGAATTTTTGCCCATGTAGATGCAGGGAAGACAACATTTACAGAACAGCTTCTTTATTTGACAGGAAGACTAAGGAATCTTGGGAGAGTGGATTATAAAACATCAAGCATGGACACTGATGAAATTGAGCAAAAAAGAGGTATTACAATCTTTGCGGATCAAGGTGTTTTTTATTATAAAAATGATACCTACTATATAATAGACACACCTGGACATATGGATTTTTCAGCAGAAACTGAACGCGCTGTTTCCGCATTGGATTATGCTGTTTTGTTAATCAGCGGAAGCTCTGGAGTTCAGGCTCATACAACGACATTATACAGGCTGTTGAAAGAGTATAGTTTACCAATGTTTATTTTTATTAATAAATCTGATATGGAAAGCTTCGATTTGAATTTAATTTTAAATGATATAAAAAACAAGCTTACAGGCGATATACTTTACATAAATTCCGTTGATGATATTATGAGTCAGGAAACTGCTGAATTTGCCGCTGAGAGGGATGAAAGGTTCCTGGAATCATATTTAGAAGAAGAATATACTGCAGAAAGCATTCATGATATTATAATAGATTTGATTAAAAATAGATTATGTTTTCCTGTAATGAGCGGCTCTGCATTAAAAGGAACCGGTATTGATAATTTTTTAGAGGCATTTTCGCATCTTTCCAGAACGGATTATGAAGATAAAGAAAATGCATCATTTGTGGGAAAAGTCTATAAGATACGTCATGATTACAAAGGAAACAGGCTTACATTTATAAAGGCGTTATCCGGAAGGCTCAGCATAAAAGACGAATTTTCCTTTGTTAAAAATGAAATTACATTTTCTGAAAAGGTTAATGAAATCAGAATATACAATGGAAAGAAATTTGAAAATAGAAACGAAGTTACGGCAGGTGATGTATTTGCAGTAATAGGACTCAAATCGCCCGTATGCGGAACAATCATAAAAGCTGAAAAAACTAAAATAGAAAATATCAATAATTTTCGCCTGACAGCAGCACTTAAATCCAAAATAAAGATTTTAGATAAAACAGATGTTACGCTCGTTGTGGAAAAGCTGCGTATACTAGAAGCTGAAGATCCTATGCTTTCCATATCTTATCAGAAAGAAACACAGGACATATTAATAAGCGTAATGGGCAAAATTCAGCTTGAAGTGTTGGAGCAGGTTATTGCTTCAAGATTTGGCATATCTGTTACATTTGAAAAACCTCAGGTAGAATACAGGGAAACAATAAAATCAGATGTTATGGGATTCGGCCATTTTGAACCCCTTCGTCATTATGCCGAAGTCCAGCTGAGATTAGAACCGGGAAGTAGGGGAAGCGGCATTACATTTGAAAGTGAGTGCCATGTAGACAACCTTGCGGTAAATTATCAGAAAACTATTGAAAATCATGTTTTTGAAAAGATTCATAAGGGAATTTTAACGGGCTCTCCGATTACGGATATAAAGATAATACTGGTAAACGGACGTTCTCACATAAAACATACAGAAGGCGGAGATTTCAGAGAAGCAACATACAGGGCAATCAGACAAGGCCTGGAAAAAGCAGAATCTGTTTTGTTAGAACCTTTTTACAGTTTTGAAATATATGCAGACGAAAACTACCTTGGCAGGATTTTGTCTGATATTCAAAAACTTAGAGGAACATGTGAACAGCCTGTACTTACTTGTGGAAATGTGTTCATAAAAGGAAGGGGGCCTGTGGAATCTTTTATGGAATACAGCTTGGAGCTGGTATCTTTTACAAAAGGAACAGGAAGCATAGGATTAATGTATGAAGGTTATGATTTATGCGAGAATGCAAATGAAGTTATTGTAAGAATCGGATATGACAAAGTCAGAGATGTTGAAAATACATCGACATCGGTTTTCTGCGCCAAAGGAGTTTCTTTTACGGTGCCATGGAATGAAGCGGAAAAACACATGCATACAATAGACTAATAAATAATGGAGAAGAATATGGATAAGTTGAATAATAACATAACAGAAGGCAACGTATTCAAAGCATTGCTTTATTTTACCATTCCGCTGATAATTTCAGGTTTTTTGCAGCAATTATATGCGATAGCCGATTCAGTAATAGTGGGAAATTTTATAAGCGAGGAAGCATTAGCAGCTGTGGGAGCCTCTGCTCCTGTATCAAATATATTTATTTATGTCGTTATAGGCTTGGTTTCAGGATATACAATTTTAATTTCTCAATACTACGGTGCAAAGGACTATGACAAGGTATTGAAGTTAACCAGTACATTTTTTATATTTGTAACCTTGTTTTCCTGTTTATTAGCTATTTTGGGTTTTTTCTTCAAGAATATCATATTAATTTGGCTGAATACTCCAGATGCAATTATGCAGCAGTCAATTGATTATTTGTCAATAATCTTCATAGGGGTTCCTTTTGTGGTTCTTTACAATCTTTACAGCTCATTGCTGAGAGGAATAGGAAACAGTAAGACACCGTTATATGCAATTATACTTTCATCAATAATCAATATTATTCTGGATTTGGTATTTATAAATATATTCGGATGGGGAATTAAGGGAGCGGCAATTGCTACTGTGATTGCTCAAGTGATTTCAAGTATTTATCTATATTTACATATTAATAAATATTATACAATGTTTAAGATTTCATTTAAAGCGGATTCAAGAGATTTTCCTCTTTTTTATGAGAGTTTGAAATTAAGTGTTCCAAGGGTTATTCAGTCGGCAATAGGTTCACTTGGTGCGCTGCTGCTTCAGAATATTATGAACTCATTCGGACTTGATGTAGTAACAGCCATTACTACGGCTTATAAAATAGATACATTGACAATATTGCCCATAATAAATATTTCTATTGCCATTTCTATATTTGTAGGTCAAAATGTTGGAGCTGACAATATGGACAGGGCAAAGGAAGGGTTGAAAAAAGGAATAATAATTATCTTGATATTGGCAGTTGTTGTAACAACTATTGTGGTTACATACGGATTTCATCTTATGAAGCTTTTTGGAGTTTCAAATGAGGTTGCACAAATAGGACAAAACTTTTTCTATATATGCGGAGTATTTTATCCCGTATTTGGCCTGCAGAATGCATATTCATCATTTCTACAGGGAAACAAGGATGTTGCGTTTACATCTGCGGTAAACATAATGTCCCTTGGGGTAAGGCTTATATTATCCTATGCTTTGGCGTCA
Source organism: Firmicutes bacterium UBA3553 (assembly GCA_002381185.1). Classification (GTDB taxonomy): domain Bacteria; phylum Bacillota; class Clostridia; order Tissierellales; family Sedimentibacteraceae; genus Sedimentibacter. The sequence continues at coordinate 65,863 of DFOA01000065.1, forward strand.
GTGGCTGGTTACAGGGTTATTGCAATAGCAGAAATGTGTTCATGGGTGTTTGGAGCTGTAATCTGTTATTGGCGGTACAAAAGCAGACGATGGCATAAATACAGCATTTCATAAAATATTTTAAAGATTATAGAATTTACAAATTTTTCATGTTATAATAAATACAATAATGAAACAAAGGTTATCGTCTTTGTACTTACTTATATAATAATGTATATAATTTCAGGGGGCGTTTATGTCAAAACAATTGAAAGCAGATTTAATGCTGATTCTTATAACTTTGTTTTGGGGAATTTCCTATTATCTATCTGATATAAGCCTATCAGATATGGGTTCATTTACTTTGAATGCAAATAGGTTTCTCATTGCTTTTTTTTCTGCGGTATTATTGACATTTCCAAGGTTAAGAAATGTTTCAAAAAATACATTGAAATATAGTCTTATAATCGGTTCGGCACTCACTGTAGTATATATCGGTGCAAACCTGGGAGTTCAGTACACAACTCTGTCAAATACAAGTTTTTTGTGTGGACTTGCAGTTGTTTTTACTCCAATATTGTCCAGCATAATTCATAAGAAGTTACCTGATAAAAAACTTACACTGGTAATAATTATGACGACTTTGGGAATTGCGCTGTTAACACTAAAAGATAATTTTTCGATTAACTATAGTAATTTATTAGGAGATGTGTCTTCAGTAATATGCGCATTTGTTTATGCGATTGACCTGAACATTACTGAAAAAGCCGTTTCTATTGAAGATGTTGATCCGTTCCAGCTTGGAGTTTTTCAATTGGGAGTGACAGGTTTTTTGAGTCTGTTTCTTGCTCTTTTGTTTGAAAAGCCGCATTTGCCGACTCAGCCGACCATATGGGCATCAGTGCTGTTCCTGTCAATACTATGCACAGGAGTGGCATTTGTAGTACAAGCTATTGCACAGCAATATACTACCGCGTCGCATGTAGGTGTTATTTTTTCACTTGAAACGGTATTTGCCGGGATAGTGGCATTTGTGTTCGCAAAGGAAGTTTTGACGTTTAAGTCATATCTTGGTGCGATATTGATGATTTCCAGCATATTCATAATGGAAGCAAACTTTAAAGAATTGAAGGAAAAAAGACAGAAAAATAAGGGCTAACCTATGAGAAAGCCCTTATTAATTTGTGCATTTATTGATTATCACATCTCTCGGGTGTGGAGGAATGTATATGATTTTTTCTTGGACAGCCTCTCCCGGACTAGCTTCGATTAAATTAATGTCAAAATTGGTTGTTATTCCGTCGAACATGCGTATGTTTAATACATTGACCAGGTAATAGCCTTCAGCTTCTATTTGCATATTGTAGGTAGTAAAAAAATATTCGGGGCCTCGTATTAACGTTCCTGAAGGATGTGCAACAGGTAGTTCGAATGTAATGGGATTAGTAGTTGTAGGAAATGTTTTTATGGGAATAGCTTCTTCTTCTCCGATTCTTGCATAGACCGTTACTATTGCATCCGGAACAGGATCTGTTCCGCGATTTTTGAACACATAAAGCACTATAGACCCTGTGCCATCACTTGGTTTTGCTTCATTAGGAACTGTAGAAGCCGATTTTAATTTATTTAATATTATATGATAGTCAGGATAAATATCATTAACATTACATAAGTTTCTATAAGTACTACATTTGTTGTTTTGACAATACAATGATTTCACTCCTGTCTTTAATTCTTCTTAGAAAATGTAAATTCTTTTATATAATATGCAGTGATGATTTCATTTGGAACATAAATTATTTTCCTAAATTTACCCAGTGCTCATATGCTTCATTAAGCTCCATGAATGCATCGGATTTATCTTTTGCAGCTATCGCACCTTTTAGTCTCGCAAGATTTTTATCGAATCCGTTTATCTCATCCTTTTCAGCACTGAATTGCACCCTTTTAACAACCTTGTTCCAAGCGGTTGTAAGCTGAAGTGTTTTGCTATTTGCTTCTTCCCAGTTATTTTCTTCAATTTCTTTTCTTACCGAATCTATAGAAACAGGTATATTGTCATCAGTATAAAATGAATTTTTCAGAACTATATCACTTAACATAATTAAAACAAACAATACAATTGTAACAATTGGTATTGATATAACTAAAAATCTTCGCATAGAACCTCCTTAATAAGGACCCTTATAATCTCCCACATCAATAACCTTTTTAATGTGATCTTCATATCTGTCAACATAAAAAGAACCTGCAGGGTTTAATGTTGCTAAAAAAACTTCTGATACATCTTTTATCCCCTTACTTTTAAGCTGGTTCATAAGCCATTTTTTATCTTTATTCAACTGCTTCAAATTTTCTTCTATCAAAATTCCATCATAGATAAGCTCTGTGCTTATTCCCGAAGATTTCTTGGTTATCTTCATATCCTTGGCAGTCAAGGGTTCATATTCGGGCTTTTTAAGCACTGAAAGCTGACCGTTAGGCTCAATGATGGCAAAATCAACCTGGGATAAATCAAACACATCCTTGTTTCTCAACAATTCCATTATGTCAGATACTCTAAACTGCATTTTTTTCAATGCATCCTCCATTATTTTGCCGTTCATTATAACTATTGTAGGCTCTCCTTCTATATACTTTGCAGCATACCTCCATTTCATAGTTATAAATTCCATCAAGTATCCCAATGCTGCCCAGGTTAATAAACCTATCCAATGAGGCCATGCCCTGCTTGATAAATCAGTGGCCAGGCTAGCGGCAATTGATCCGATGGTAATTCCCAATACATAATCAAAAAAGGCTAACTGACTTATTTGCTGTTTCCCCAATATTTTAGCAAATATAAGAAGAGTAAAAAAACCTATTATTGATCTTACTAAAACAACTAAACCCTCATTCAACTTAAACACCTCTGATATTTAATTATGTTTATTATTCAACATAGATTAAATATTATTCCATAAAAAAAGTTTCGGCAGATATCAATCTGCCGGAACTTTGTCAATTGAAAAAATATTTCTATTGAAATTTCATTTCTTTTGTGAAGCCGTTTTGCTGATTACAGCTGTAATTCATAAATGCGGTTACAATTCCTATAAAATATTCTGATTCTCTGCGGATGTGGTTAATTACGACTACAGCGGCAGGATTATTTTTTACGGCATCGCTTTCTCTTAAAAGCATGCCGAGGAAGTTAACAAATACCTTGCTCTGTGCAACAGCTAAATTAATTATATTTATAATTTCCTGGTAAATTTCAGGAGAAAGCATGTTTTGGCAATTAACGGCTGTTTCAATAAGCTGCACTATTCTGGCATGTGTAGAGTCAAAAATTTCTTTATACTCTTCCAGCCTGCTTACATATTCTTCTTCTAAATCAGGAGTAACCTCCTGAATAACATCGGTGTGTTCACTTTCCTGGTGTTTCCAAAATTCTGCCTCTTCTAAAGCTCTCAGTATATTTTTGTCTCCATAAAAAAATCTCATTGCGCATCCCCCAAATTAATATTTATGTTATTATACGCAAAAGATTTGTTGTTGTTATTTAAGGTTTTAAAATAACTTTTATGCAGTTGTCTTCCTTTTTATCAAATATTTCATAAGCATGCTTCCCATCATCAAGTGAAAGTTTATGGGTTATTATGTCGGTAGCATCAAATTTTTTATCTTTTATTAATTTTAGTATAGGTTCTACATAAGCTTGCGCAGGGCACTGGCCCATCTTTAAAGTTATATTTCTGGAAAAGAAATCTCCCAACGGAAAGTTGTTGTATCTTAAACCATATACTCCGACCAGGACTACGGTTCCGCCCTTTCGCACTGCTTGTGAGGATATTTCAATTGCAGATTTTGAAGCGCCCTGAAGTTTTAAGGCGGTTTCTATTTTTTCAATTGTTGACATCTTGCCGTCCAGACCTACGCAATCAATGACAACATCTGCTCCTCCGTTGGTAATTTCTTTTATATACTCACCGATATTATCAATTTCTTCAAAATTTAAGACCTCGACACCGTAAATATTATGGGCATGATTTAACCTGTAGCGGACTCTGTCAACAGCAATAATCCTTTTTGCTCCTTTAAATGCAGCCCATTTAATTGTGAGCAGCCCTACGGGACCGCAGCCTAAAACAACAACGGTGTCTTCCGGCTTTACTCCGCCTATGTCTACACCCCAATAAGATGTTGGAAGAATGTCTGTTAAAAACAGCAGCTGTTCATCTGTGAATTCATCAGGCACCTTAGTCGGACCAATATTTGCAAATGGAACTCTTAAATAATCAGCCTGACCGCCGGCATAACCACCGTAAGTATTGCTGTATCCCAAGTAACCCCCAACCTCTCCGTTTTCGTTAGAGTTGTCGCACTGACTGTACAATTCATGCTCACAGTACCAGCAGTGACCGCATGCAACAGGAAACGGAACTATTACTCTGTCTCCTTTTTTAATCTTGTGAACATCTTTGCCGGCTTCCTCAACAATACCCATGGTTTCATGCCCCAGTATGAAACCTTTTGGCATGTTTGGAACCAGGCCATGCACTAAATGTAAATCTGAGCCGCATATTGCGGTTGAAGTTACTTTTATGATTATATCATCACTTTTTTCAATAGAAGGGTCCTCGACATTTTTTACTTTAACATCTTGCATTCCGTCGTATACAATTGCTCTCATAAATTCCTCCCGATTTTGTAATTTGCTTTAGTTTTGCCTTTTTTAAAATTAAATNNATTTAATTTTAAAAAAGGCAAGACTATAAAAAAATATTATAAGGAGAAATTTTATGTTTTTACATGATAAAAAAATGCTTTATGAGGTTAAGGTTGACAGACCCAATCCAAACTATGCGTCTATGCTTCAGGAACAGCTTGGAGGTCCTCAAGGTGAATTAAAAGCTGCTATGCAGTATTTGTCCCAAAGTTTCCGTATTAAAGATCAAGAAATAAAGGATTTATTTTTAGACATTGCTGCAGAAGAATTAAGTCACATGGAAATGGTTGCTACTACAATTAATATGTTAAATGGTCATGACCTTGATGCACAAAATGCTACAATCGGAAGTGTGGAGGCTCATGTTCTCACAGGACTTACACCGATGCTTGCCAATGCTTCAGGTTTTTTATGGACATCAGCATATGTTAATGAAACTGGAGATTTAGCAGCGGATTTATTATCTAATATAGCAGCTGAACAGCGTGCAAAGGTAGTATATGAATATTTATATAGGCAAATCAACGACAAAGGTGTTAGAGACACAATAGATTTCTTGCTAAACAGAGAAGAAGCCCATAATACAATGTTTAGAGAAGCATTTAATAAAATTCAGGATACAGGTTCAAATAAAAGTTGGGGAGTTACGGCAGACTCAAAACTTTATTTTGACTTGTCAACACCAGGTTCAAATAGTTTTAGTGCAAAAAATGCACAGCCGCCGAGCTTTGCGGCACCAAATGGAAAAAAATAAATATATTACAGGTGACTCTATTGATGAGTCATTTGTTTTTTGTGACTGTAAGAGAGCGGACAAATTGGAGACTGAGCCTGCAATAATGTTCAGAAATTTTGACAATAATAAGATTCTTATGATATTATAATTAAAAATCAGCATTATTAAAAGGAATATCATGAAGTATAAAAATATAAAGAAGGCTAGATTTATCAGCAGGCCCAACAGATTTATCGCCAATATTGAAATTGAAGGAAGATGTGAAGTTTGTCATGTGAAAAATACAGGCAGATGCAAGGAACTTCTTGTTGAAAATACAGAAATATTTGTACAGGAATTTGATTATTCTAAACGCAGGACAAAATATGATTTGATTTCAGTCTATAAGGAAGGGCGTCTTATCAACATGGACAGTCAGGTACCTAATAAGGTTTTCCATGAATGGGTGCAAAAAGGATATTTATTTGATAATATAAAGTTAATAAAGCCGGAATATAAATATAACAATTCGAGATTTGACTTTTATATAGAAGCGGATAACAAAAAAATTTTTGTTGAGGTTAAAGGAGTCACATTGGAAGAAAATAATGCGGTTCTGTTCCCGGACGCGCCGACCGAAAGGGGCCTGAAGCATATTAACGAGCTTTCAGCATGTTTGGATGAAGGCTATGAAGCATATGTTGTTTTTATCATACAAATGAGCGATGTATTATACTTTGCTCCGAACTATAGAACTCATAAAGAATTCGGAGATGCTTTAACAAGTGCAAATAAAAGGGGAGTTAATATATTGGCGCTTGAATGCGAAGTTACTGAAAATTCAATAGAAGCAAAAAAATATGTTGACGTCAGACTATAACTCTCTTAAGATAATTACTCCTCCGTCGCTTTTAAGTAAAAGCAGCAGGAGGAGCAATATATATACTTGGATGTATCGATGGAGGAATTAATTTGAAAGGTTAATTAATTCACAAATTAATGATAACATATTACCGCCTAGCTTGTCAACGTATAGTTTAGATTTTTTTAAATTATTAAACTATTAATATTTTAACAAAAATCGGTTATGATGATTATTTTGTAAGTTAAATGAAAAGGTCAATATTTTAACATGTTTAACTGCAGGATATTCTTACAGAATAGTAGATGAAAGAAGCAAGAGTATAAAAAAATACTTAAATAGCAGTTACTTAAGTATTTTCCTATTGATTAACTTTGCTTTTCAGCTTTTGAATCAGCGTCTAAATCCTGTGAAATTTTATTAGCATGTGATTTAAACTGACCGACAGCTTCTCCGATTGATTTGCCTATTTCAGGAAGCTTTGCCGGGCCGAAAATTATTAATGCTATGGCTAAAATTAATACTAATTCCATTGCTCCGATTTTACCCAAATGTAATCCCACCTTTAAAACTTTTTTACCTATTATAGTATTAACTGAACAATTTTTCAATTAAATTATCAAATAAACGAGGATTGATCCTCGTTTATTTGATGAAGCGCTTATGCCAAAGTTTCATTTAACAGCTCGACCATTTTTTTGGTTACATCTGCTGCAACTCCTGCGCAACGTGTCTTTCTTTCGTCGCTGCCGAATTCATAGCCTGACTTTTCCATGAATTTTCCGACAGAATCAATACATAAAATTGAATTTGCAGTTGTTGTAGGTAACTCTAAATCAGGTTGATAAATTGGAAGTTCCGCTTCCTTATACCAGTTTTCTAAATCCACAAGTACTTTTTTCGCAACGTCTGGTTCACATACAGTACCGATACAGACTGCTGCTGCTCCTAAAGATCCGCATAGGGAAGATTGCTGGAATCCGGCACCGTAGTTGGTAAATGCAGCTACCGGTATCTGATTAAAAGGATATCCAACTTCTTGTGCTAATACGCCGAAGAACCCTTCAGCCACTCCGGAGCCTCAGCCGCCCTTTTCTTTATAGCCTTTAAAAGCTGCTGCTTCCGCAACTGCGGGATCGAGTTTCTTATAAGGCCATGGATAAGCAGGAGCCTGAGAAGTATCTACATCTGCTGCTGGTGCAGGTGCAGCGCATCCTGTAAGAAGCCCGCCTAATGATCCTACTGCAACTACGCTTGCTGCAGTGTATCCCATTCCTTTAAGAAAATCCTTTCTCGTAATTTGTTTGTTTTCTGACATTTTTACTCTCCTAATATAATAGTATTTAAATGTTAAAAATTTAATTACATACTTATTATAGTATGAAGTGTAAAATAATACAAGCAGTATTTTGACATATGTCCGTAATGCAGGCTGGGATTTTGTTGAAATCAAGCAAATTCAACATCTAATATACATAAAAAAATATTATTTCTAAATGCCTTTAATATAATAATTAGTTATATGAAATAAACAGGGTATAAAAACAGCAGCATTCTCGTAATTCTCAACTTATATATTGAATTTGTATTGAAATTAAATTGCACTTATTATAAAATTACTTATTAATCAAAAGGGAGGACAATATGGAAGAGAAGAAAAAAGCATTGAAGGCAGCATTTCCTCATACGATTCCTGTTATGACTGGATATATTGTTTTAGGTGCTGCCTATGGAATATTGATGAACAGCAAGGGCTTTGGGTTAGTTTGGGCTCTTTCTATGAGTTTGATTGTGTATGCAGGGTCATCCCAATATGTGGCTATTACATTTCTTACCTCAATTTTTAATCCTATTTATGCATTGCTGTTAACATTAATGGTTAATGCAAGGCATATATTCTATGGATTATCTTTAATGAGCAAGCTAAAGGGTACAGGAAGGTTAAAACCATTCATAATATATTGGTTAAGTGATGAAACATTTTCCGTTCTTTGTGCAGCAGAACCACCGGAAGGAGTCAATCGCGGTTGGTTTATGTTCTTTATAGCTTTATTGGATTATACATACTGGTCAACCGGCACAATCATAGGAAGCCTGCTTGGAAATATGATTTCATTTAATACAAAGGGAATTGATTTTGCATTGACTGCATTATTTGTGGTTATTTTTGTAAGCCAATGGAAAGACAAAAAAAGACATGAGCCTGCATTGACAGGGATTATATGTACAGTATTTTGCTTAATCATATTTGGTCAGAATAATTTTGTTATACCTTCAATGATAGCAATTATATCTGTATTAACATTGATGAGAAAAAAGATTGAAGGAGAAACTGTTAAATGATGCTTACATCCTCCCAGACAATAATTATAATTGCAGTCACTGCTGCAGCAACAATTATAACAAGGTATCTGCCGTTTATGTTATTTTCTGATAAAAATGAAAGTCCGTATATTGACTACCTTGGAAAGGTGCTTCCTTATGCAGCAATAGGATTGTTGGTCGTATATTGCTTAAAAGGAATTAATATTACAGATTCGCCTTACGGTGCTCCAGAAGCCATTTCTATAATTGTCATTGCAATGCTGCATTATTGGAAAGAAAATACTCTGTTGAGCATAGGTGCGGGAACTGTCATCTATATGATTTTGGTACAAGCAATTTTTATATAAAAAGACGGCAGATACCTGCCGCCTTTTTATAGCCCTAACCTGTTATTGCATCTGATACATTCCGTTGCTTTCCATATATTTGAAGATAGTTTCACCGTGCTGTTGTTCTTCTTTTTGGATGTGATTTAAAATATTACGAACTTGAGGGTCCCTAAATTCAAATATGGCCGTGTCGTATGCACCTGATACATATTTTTCTGTCATAAGCATATCTGTACACAAGTCTTTATCTGAATTATTATAGTTTGAAGACTGTGATTTAGGCATAAAGCTTGACGACTGTTGGATCATTTGTGCCTGGCTTCCGCTTTGCTGAGACTGCATCTGCATGCCGCTTTGCTGTTGGCTTCCGCCCTGCTGCTGGTTTCCGCCCTGCTGTTGTCCTCCGCTCTGCTGAGAACCTGATTGCTGTATTTGAGGCATCTGGCCTTTTAGCATCTGGTCTATGGTGTTGTAGTGTTCCTGCTCTGTTTGACCAAGTTGTTTAAAAATATTTTTTAGCTGTGAACATTGAGCTAATTCAGCATAATTTGAATATTTTTCAATACAAATTTTCTCATGGTTTTTTTGGTCTTCCAATAATGTTCTTTCTTTTTGTGTAAAATTCATATAAACACCTCCTGTATTATTATTTTCATAATAATTAAATATATCCATCGAATAGCTGGAAATTTAACAAATTGTAAAGACTGCTTCTAAAATCAATTGTATATTTTGGATAATTAGCTATAATATTAACTAGAAAACATTTTTTAATTATATATATAAAATAGATTCGCAAAAAATCTTATACGAGGAGATAAATATGAAGTACACAATTGACAAGTCTATTTTTGAATTAAACCCTAATATAAAATTTGGAATTTTGATTGGTCATAATATCCAAAATTCAGAAACGACTTTGACTGATGAACAGAGGTTAAGAAAAGCAGAAGTGAAAATGAGAGATGAAACAAAGCCTGAACAAATAAGAGAACTGCATAGTGTTGCACTTTACAGGGATATAATGATTAAGTCCGGAATCAATCCCAACAAATATCCTCCATCAGTTGAAGCCATGTTTAAGAGAATTATAAAGGGAGGACAGCTTCCGGCAATAAATGCCCTGGTTGATTTATGCAATGCAGTTTCAATTGAAAATGGATTATCTTTGGGAGGACACGATTTAACAGATATTCATGAGGATTTGGAAGTGCGCTACAGCAGAAAGGGAGATGTATTTTTGCCATTCGGTGCGAAAGAATACGAAGATGTCCCTGAAGGAGAGCTGGTCTTCACAAGCGGCAATGTGGTTCAAACACTGAAATGGGTATGGAGACAAAGCGAATTGGGGAAAATAACTCTTGACAGTCATGATGTATTTTTTCAACTTGTAGGGTTTGAGTATGGGGAAGGAACCCCCTTATATAATGCAATGGAAGAAATAGATGATTTGATAAGGGTCAGGTTTAAAGGAAGCTGCAAAAAGTACTTAGTCGATATAAATAATCCATCTATCGAATTTTAACCTGAGAATTTACTTATACATCTAAAATAATACAATAACCTGTTTTGTAGGCAAAAACAAGGTTGGGGCAAAATTTTGCTCCAACCTTTATGTTTCTATTAAGATTATCTTTTTTCTTTAGCAAAGAAATCCTTTGAAAGTTTTAACACTGTTCCGCTTAAAGCTATAACTCCTATCAAGTTCGGAATTGCCATTAAACCGTTCATTGTATCAGCTAATGACCAAACGAATTCAAGACCGCCTATAGCACCGATTAATACAAATGGTATCCACAAAATTCTGTAAATCATATTTGCTTTTGGTCCAAATAAGTATTCCGCACATCTTTCTCCGTAATATTCCCAACCGACAATAGTTGAAAATGCAAACAATACTATACCTATGGATACTATATATCCACCGCCCGGTAATGATGCGTTGAATGCTGCAGTTGTAAGTTCAGCACCTGTCAGTCCTGATTCCCAAACACCTGAGCTTACTATTGCAAGAGCTGTAATGGAGCATATTACCAATGTATCTGCAAATACTTCGAATACTCCCCATAAACCTTGTCGAACAGGGTGATCTGTAGTTGCAGCGGCATGAGCAATAGGTGCACTACCTAAGCCGGCTTCGTTAGTGAATACACCACGGGCAACACCGTATCTTATAGCTTGTGATACTGCAGCACCTGCAAATCCGCCTACTGCCGCCTTGCCTGTAAATGCGCTTTTGAATATTAGACCGAATGCTGCTGGAATATGTGATACATTCATAATTAAAATTGCAAGTCCGCCGATAATATATATTGCAGCCATAAAAGGAACTAATTTTTCAGTGAATGCACCTATTCTCTTAATTCCGCCTATTATAACCAATGCTGTAACTACTGCTAAAACTACACCAGTAATCCAAGGATTGATTTGGAATGAAGATTGTAATGCTGCTGCCACTGAATTTGATTGTACCATGTTGCCGATACCGAATGCTGCAAAAGCACCAAACACGGCAAATAATACTGCAAGCCATTTCCAGCCGAGACCGTTTGTTATATAATACATTGGTCCGCCGACAAATCGTCCGTCTTCTGTTTTTTCTCTGAAATTAACTGCAAGAACAACTTCTGCAAATTTAGTAGTCATACCTAGAATTGCTGCAATCCACATCCAGAAAACTGCCCCTGGGCCACCTGATGCAATTGCAGTAGCAACACCGGCGATATTACCTGTTCCAACTGTTGCGGCAAGAGCTGTAGCAACGGCCTGGAATGCTGTTACTTCACCTTCACCTTTGCCTTCCTTAGAAAACATTTTAAGAAGAGTGTTTTTCAAAATGTAGCCTAATTTTGTAATAGAGAAAAATCCTGTACTAATTGATAAAAATAATCCTGTTCCAACAATTAATATTAACATTGGTGGTCCCCACACAATGCCGTTCAGCCAATTGTTGATGTTCATAATTGCTTCCATGTTTTGCCTCCATATAATGTAATTAAAAAGCGTTATATTGCTGATAACGGAATATAACGTTTTCAACATTTTAGCATATTAAATGTTTATGTACAATGGTATAAAATGAAAAATTGTTCATATATATGAAACTTTAAGTTAACTTATGAAAGATAGGTTTTCATTTTTTAAAAATTTCATACATATAATTTTAAAATTATTTAAAACTTTACGTTTTGTTAATATGCAGTTAATTAACTAACGAGGAGATATTTGGGGAATATTGTCGAAAAAACATGAGATATAGAGAAAATATCATTAATTATTTTCTTTAATAATTTTTTTCTTGTGATATGTATTGTTATAAATAATACAATACGTCAAAACTTAGTTTATGAATTTTATTTCTTACAATTAAAATTCATTAGGTGAATTTCTTTTCTTATTAATTATTTGAATATTTAATTAATATTACTATAAAAAAAGAAACGACCTTGTCGTTCTGCTGTAGTCTATCTTTCGTATACAAATTCTCCATCAATCATTGTTTTTTCAACTTTAATATCTTTTATTTCATTAGCATCAACCGTAAAAATATCTTTGTCTAACACGGTTAAATCAGCTGCATATCCTACAACGGGAATATCTGTTGAAATTCTGTATAAGTCATGACGGATAACATTCTTACTTCTTATATTCCTTAATAAAACAAGTATAACAGAGATTATGCACTATGGCAATAATACAGAGAAAGGAACTTTATTTAAGATAAATTTTTGAATAAAATATTTAAAGACATTTTTTTAGGGTATAATTTATTTAATATTAAATGTAGGGAGTGAACTATGAGCAAAGTATATGAATTTGAAGCTGAAATAAAGAAAGTGCCTGATATAGACGGTGCATATATAGAAATACCATTTGATGTTAAAGCTGAGTTTGGAAAGGGAAGAGTTCCTGTAACTGCAACCTTTGATGGAGTTGAATATAAGGGAAGTCTCGTGAGAATGAAGACTCCGTGTCATATCATCGGAATCAGAAAAGATATAAGAGCTGAAATAGGCAAACAGCCCGGTGATACAATCAAGGTAACTATAACAGAAAGAAACAAAGAAAAGGATAAATAAAATTATGCTTAGAATCCAAAAATGAGGGTATAAATTATACATAATTAATTAAAGTTTTAGGAGGATTACATGAAAATATATGATTTTACAATGAAAGATTCAGAAAACAAAGAGGTATCTTTATCAGAATATAAAGGAAAAATCTTGCTTATAATTAACGGGGCAACAGGGTGCGGATTCACTCCTCAATATGATGGGCTTCAAAAACTATTCGAAAAATACCAGCCTGAAGGATTTGAAATATTAGATTTTCCAAGCAATCAGTTTCTTGGTCAGGCACCCGGTACAAATGAAGAGATTGTTGGATTCTGCAGATTAAACTTTGGTGTTGATTTCAAACAATTTTCTAAAATAGAAGTAAACGGCGAAAATGAAGAGCCTTTATACAAATATTTAAAAACAGCAGCAGAGGAATACAGAAATGAAGAAACTGCCGGGTTATATGAAAAGGTTAAAGGGTTTACACCGAACATAGCGGATAATGACATCAGATGGAACTTCACAAAATTCTTAATAGACAGAGATGGCAATGTAGTTGCAAGATTCGCTCCAAACATTACACCGGAAGAGATTGAGCAGTATGTAGTAAAGCTTGTAAGAGGCGGCGAAATCGAAATTGTTTGCCATTCAGATTTTTCAAACGGATGCTTGTAGGATGAACAATAGCTGAACAATTGAATAGAGAGACGCGAAAGCGTCTCTTTTAATATTGTTCAGCAACTGTCTAGATATCGTTTATCGACGTTCAGTTGTTGTTAGGTCGGAATATTCGGGATGTTTTTCAAACCAGTCAACGGCATAGGAGCATGTTGCAACAGCTTTTTTATTGCTTTTCTTTAAATCTTTGGCCAAAGCCGTCATAAGCTTATCTGCGACGCCTTGACCTCTTAATGATCCGTCGACATATGTATGATTTACATTGACTTTGTTTTCAGATACTTTCGGAAAAGTAACCTCTGCAATGCATTCACCCTTTTCATTTTCTAAATATATTCTGTCACTTTCATATTTAAAGTCCATATTGCCTCCTGTAAAATATATTTGCTCTTTGTTTTGGTAGCATAATTAAACAATACATTAATTATTATATGCTGTCAATGCAACATTATTTCAGAGTCTCGATTTATTTGTTAAATGCATTAAGTGCATAGCTTATACTGAAAATTTTTTAAAATAAATTATAATTTGTAACATATGTTACAGAAATTAAGAAATTTTTACTATATCATGTAGACATCAAGAGTAAACATCAAGAGTAAACATCAAGAGTAAATAAAAAATTAAATAATTAAATTATAAATAAAAAATTTTGGAGGAAGTATTAAATGGAGAATCAAATGTTTTGCTATCAATGTCAAGAAACAGCAGGATGCAGTGGATGTACAAAAGTAGGAGTGTGTGGAAAACAACCAGATACAGCAAGATTACAGGACTTATTAATTTATACATCAAAAGGATTATCTGAAGTAACAACTAAATTAAGAAATGAAGGAAAAGAAGTTTCAGCTGACGTTGATCACTTAATTACTTTAAACTTATTTACAACAATTACAAATGCTAACTTTGATAATGACGTGTTTTATGACAGAATTAAAATGACTTTAAAAGTTAAATCTGATTTGCTTAATCAATTATCAAACAAAGAAAACTTATCAGAAGCAGCATTATGGACTGCTGATACAAATGAAGCCTTTGAAGAAAAAGCAAAGACAGTTGGTGTATTAGCTACAGAAAATGAAGATGTAAGAAGTTTAAGAGAATTAATCACTTATGGATTAAAAGGTTTATCAGCTTACATGAAGCATGCTAATGTATTGGGTTATGATGACAAAGATGTTAATGCATTTATGCAAAGTACTTTAGCTAAGTTATTAGATAATTCATTAGAGGTAGGTGACTTAGTTGCTTTAACTTTAGAAACAGGTAAAGTTGGAGTAAGCGGTATGGCATTATTAGATAAAGCTAATACAAGCACATACGGAAATCCTGAAATAACAAAAGTTAATATAGGAGTTGGTAAAAACCCTGGTATTTTAATTTCAGGTCACGACTTAGGAGATTTAGAGCAACTGCTAAAACAAACTGAAGGTACTGGAGTAGATGTATACACTCACTCAGAAATGTTGCCAGCTCACTACTATCCACATTTAAAGAAATACAAACATTTAGTAGGTAACTACGGAAATGCTTGGTGGAAGCAAAAAGATGAATTTGAATCATTTAACGGACCAATAGTAATGACTACAAACTGTATTGTACCACCTAAAGACAGCTATAGGGACAGATTGTATACAACAGGTTCAGCAGGTTATCCAGGATGCAAGCATATTGCAGGAACAACAGGAGCAGAAAAAGACTTCTCTGAAGTTATAGAGTTAGCTAAAAAATCTCAGGCTCCAACTGAAATAGAAACTGGAGAAATAGTTGGTGGATTTGCTCATGAGCAAGTATTTGCTTTAGCAGATAAAGTTGTTGATGCAGTTAAATCAGGAGCTATCAAGAAATTTTTTGTAATGGCCGGATGTGACGGAAGAGCAAAATCAAGAAATTACTATACAGAATTTGCGCAAGCTTTGCCAAAAGATACGGTTATTTTAACAGCAGGCTGTGCAAAATATAAGTACAACAAATTAGAATTAGGAGATATCGGAGGAATTCCAAGAGTATTGGACGCAGGTCAATGCAATGACTCATATTCACTAGCTTTAATTGCATTGAAATTGAAAGAAGTATTTGAATTACAGGATATTAATGAATTGCCTCTGGCATTTAACATTGCCTGGTATGAACAAAAAGCTGTTATAGTGCTTTTATCACTTCTTTACCTTGGAGTTAAAAACATACATTTAGGACCTACATTGCCGGCATTCTTATCACCAAATGTTGCAAATGTATTAGTTGAAAACTTTGGAATAGCAGGAATCGGTACAGTAGAGGACGATTTAAAAATATTCTTGGGATAATTGGTAATAATATAAAAGTCTTGAATACAGGAGAGGGTTATAGCCCTCTTTCTTATAAGATGTTAAAATAAATTGAGGAGTATGAATATGAAAGAAATAACTAAGGAAATGTATATTGGAGAAATACTGCAAATTGACCGAGGATTGGCAGAAATATTAATGAATGCGGGAATGCATTGCTTAGGATGCCCATCATCACAAATGGAATCATTAGAAGAAGCTGCCATGGTTCATGGATTTAATGTTGATGATTTGCTTAAACAGTTGAATAATTACTTGAAATCTGCAGAATAATAAATAGTGAGACAATGAGCATGGATTAATTCATGCTCATATATTTATAGCGGACGTAATCCCGATTTGTGCGACCGACAGTGAGCAGACAAATCGGTGATGAAGACTGCGAAAATTGGAGGAAATATGAGTGCATTTTTAGGGCCAATACATTTTTGGCTGTACAATAAAATTAAAATTCAAAATGATATAGTGGAAGATATTTTAGATTTATCTGAAAATATGGGACTGGATTTAAGAAAAGGTTTATATGAGAAATATGGAGACGGAGACTTAAAAACGTTAGATGAAGTAATTGATGTAGGAAATATTCACGGATGGCTGCAAAATCAAATATCAATGGTTGAATACAAGCTTGCATTTGCAGTGACAGAAGTATTGAGTAAGAATCCGGAAAAGATTGAAGACATTGAAGAAATATTTAAAAGAAACGGTGCTGAACATTCAACATTAAGCAATGAGTCAACAATAGAGGAAGCATTTAAAGCAATCAACGATACATTATTGGATGGAATGCCTTGCGACCATGTAAATGCGATAGTTAATCAGGATGAAAATGAAGCCGTATGGAAGAGATATGAATGTGTGCACAGCAAGTTTTGGGATGCTGCAAAAGGAGAAGTAAGCACTTATTACACATTAAGAGATGAGTTTATAGAAGGCTTGCTGAGTACAGCAAATATAAACTATGAAAAGTTAGATGATACAACTTATAAAATTTCAAGGGGTTAGTTATGAACAGTGTAGAAGTAATGGTAATGGAACATGACTATATATTGCGAATGCTTAATGTTGTTCGAAAGGCATGTTTCAAGGTAATGAAGGGTGAAGATATTAATTACGATGATTTCAGCAAGATGATTGAATTTGTCCGAAAATACGCAGATGCTCATCATCATGGCAAGGAAGAAAAATTTTTGTTTAAGGAAATGCAGACTAACTTGGGAAAGTTAGGGGAAAATTTAATAACTCATGGAATGCTAGTGGAACATGATTACGGCAGACTTTACATGAGTGACCTGGAAGATGCATTGCAGAGGGTTAAAAAAGGCGATGAAGAAAGCAAACTTGATGTTATCAGCAATGCAGTAGGATACACAAATCTTCTGAAAAGACATATTGCCAAGGAAAATGATGCTGTTTACAAATTTGGTGAAACTAAGCTTCCGAAAGAAATTATTGAACAGATTAATTTTAGAACGGAAGAATTTGAAAAGGAAGCAGAAAAACAAGGGACTCAAAAATATTTCATAGGTATACTGGAAAATTTAGAAAAGAAATATCTCTAATAATAAAGGCAGGAGGGGTTTATGTTTAAAATATCAGATAC
The DNA here is from genome assembly GCA_002381185.1 of Firmicutes bacterium UBA3553. Taxonomy (GTDB): domain Bacteria; phylum Bacillota; class Clostridia; order Tissierellales; family Sedimentibacteraceae; genus Sedimentibacter. The sequence goes on from DFOA01000065.1 coordinate 83,450, forward strand.
AGTCAGTTGGGTTGGGAAAATAGACTGGGAACTGACTAAGTTTCACGGTGAAGAGTATTCAACCCACAAGGGTTCATCATACAATTCGTACTTGATTCGTGATGAGAAGACGGTCTTGATTGATACAGTATGGGAGCCATTTGCAAAGGAATTTGTTTCTAATTTAAAAAAAGAAATTGATTTAAACAAAATTGATTACATAATAATGAATCATTCAGAGGTTGACCACGCGGGAGCACTTGCTGAATTAATGAAAGAAATTCCTGATACTCCCATTTACTGCACTAAAAACGGAGCTAAAATAATTAAAGGTCTTCATCATAAGGATTGGAATTTTATAGAAGTTAAAACAGGGGATACACTGGATATAGGTAAAAACAAGCTGGTATTTGTTGAAGCAAGAATGCTTCACTGGCCCGATTCCATGATGACATATATGTCAGGTGAAAATAAACTTTTCAGCAATGATGCGTTTGGTCAGCACTATGCATCCGAGCTTATGTACAATGATAAGGTTGACCAGGATGAGCTGTATGATGAAGCAATTAAATATTATGCAAATATTTTGACTCCGTTCAGCAAATTTGTTGTAAGTAAAATAGAAGAAGTCGTTGCCTTAAATATTCCAATTGATATGATTTGTCCCAGTCACGGAATTATATGGAGAAATAATCCGCTTCAAATTATAAGTAAATATATGGAGTGGGCTAAAAGCTATCAGGAAAACCAAATCACAATCATTTACGACACAATGTGGAACGGAACAAGAAAAATGGCTGAAGCTATTGCAGAAGGCATAAAAGCAAAGGATAAGGATATTGCAGTCAAATTGTACAATTGTTCCAGAAGGGACAAAAACGACATTATTACAGAGGTGTTTAAATCAAGGCTGATTCTTGTGGGCTCATCGACAATCAACAACGGAATATTGTATGATGCTGCCGCTGTTCTGGAAATGATCAAGGGACTTAAATTTACAAACAAAAAAGCTGCTGCTTTTGGATGTTACGGTTGGAGCGGTGAATCAATAAAAATAATAACTGATGTATTGAAAGAATCCAAATTTGAAGTTGTATCGGAAGGAATCAAGGAGTTATGGAATCCCGATGATGAAGCTCTGCAAAGATGCAGAAAATTCGGTGAAAGCCTGGTTTGATAAAGATTAATACGGAAAACTGTTTAACAGAAAAAAATGTTAAACAGTTTTTTTGTAACCTTTTTACTATTGAAATATATAATTAAAAGAGGTACTATTAATTGGTATTTAAATTAAGGAGGAAAAAATGGCTAGTTTAATTGAAAGGATATATTCCAACAAATACATGGTCAAGCCTGAAGATGTTGTTGGAGATATTCCTTCTGACAGAGAGGTTTACAAAACCGCAATAGAAGTAGCCTGGCCGTCAGCATTGGAATCAGTCCTGGTTCAGCTCATATCATCTGCTGACCTGATAATGGTAGGTGGATTAGGAGCTGTGGCAATATCTGCTGTTGGAATAACAACACAACCCAGATTTATACTTCTTGCAGTAATATTTTCTCTAAATATTGGGGTTACAGCTGTTGTAGCACGCCGAAAGGGGGAAGGCAACAGGGAAGACGCAAATAAGACCTTGAGGCAGGCTTTAATCATTTGTACGGTATTGTCACTCATATTGTCCGCATGTGGAGTCATATATGCCAGACCACTGATTTTATTTGCCGGAGCACAAAGCGATGTAGTTGAAAGTGCAATAATATATTTTAGAATTATATGTGTCGGAAACTTTTTTACTTCACTTAGCCTGACAATTAACGCTGCACAAAGAGGAGCTGGTAATACAAGAATTTCTTTGAAGACAAACGTTGCAGCTAACTTGATAAACCTGGCATTTAATTATCTTCTTATTAAAGGACATTTTGGATTCCCCGCACTGGGAGTTACAGGGGCAGCAATTGCGACCGCAATAGGAAATTTCGTAGGATTTTTGCTTTCGTTAAAGTCCATAACATTTGCCCATGAGTTTTTACATCTAAATAAAAATCAAAGCTGGAAGCTGGAAAAACATATTATAGCAAGCATACTGAACATAAGCGGAAGCGCATTTGTAGAGCAGGTGTTCATACGTGTGGGATTCTTCACTACAAACAAGCTTATAGCGAGCCTGGGAACTGTTGCTTTTGCAACCCATCAGATATGTATGAACTTAGTAAATATATCATTTTCATTTGGAGATGGATTGGGCATAGCTGCTTCTGCTTTGGTAGGGCAGAGCCTTGGAGCGAAAAGGTCCGATATTGCCGCTGTTTACGGCAAGTCTCTTCAAAGAATATCACTTACGGTTGGAATAGCATTTGTATTTATATTTGCTTTAGGAAAGGCGTTTTTCATATCACTGTATACTAATGATGCTGCTGTTATAGCAGCAGGTGCAAATATAATGCTGCTCATTGCGGTAACCTCGCCTATACAAACTTCAAATGTGGTTATATCCGGAAGCTTAAGAGGAGCAGGGGATACCAAATTTGTTGCATACACTTCATTTGTCAGCATTGGAATAGTCAGGCCGGGAGCAACATGGCTGTTCTGCTACCCACTGGGATGGGGACTGATTGGAGCCTGGTTTGCTTACGGGACAGACCAGACATTGAGGTTGATTATAAATTATGCAAGATTTTTAAAAGGCGGATGGACAAAAATTAAGATATAGTACATGATTGTAATACAATATTTATTATTCTGACACTCTGAACTGTAGGTAAAAAATCTCATGCCTGATACAACATTTGAACAGGCATGAGATTTTTAACAATTATTGACTGTTTAAAAACCTTGATATATATGATTGTTTAGATTATAATTATGAAAACAATTTTATAAAAGAAAGGTAGTGGTGTTAGGGTTGGAAAAAAAGCTGGCATTGTATGGCTTTAATAATCTTACAAAATCGCTTAGCTTTAACATTTATGATGTTTGCTATGCAAAAAGCGAGAGAGAAAAAAAAGAATATATAGAGTATATTGATGAACAATATAACTCTGAAAGGCTTACAAAAATATTGTGCGATGTAACGGATGCTATCGGAGCACATATACTTAATATTTCAAAGCAGGATTACGATCCACAGGGTGCATCGGTAAATATTTTAATAGCTGAAGGAGCATTGACTTCCGAAGAAATAGATGACTCTTGCAATCAAGGCAAATTTATATGCAAAGAATGCTTGCAGCAGGAGACTGTACATGCTCATCTGGATAAAAGCCATGTAACAGTGCACACATATCCGGAGCATCATCCGAATAATGCAATATCTACTTTCAGGGTTGATATAGATGTATCCACCTGTGGGAAAATTTCACCGCTTAATGCTTTGGATTATCTAATAGGCAGTTTTGATTCTGATATAATTACTATAGACTATCGCGTAAGAGGATTTACAAGAGATTTAAAAGGAAAGAAATGCTATATTGACCATGACATAAAATCAATACAGGATTATATAGATAAAGAAACATTGAAAAAGTATGATGCTATTGACATAAATGTTTTTCAGGCGAATATTTTTCATACAAAGATGCTGATTAAGGATATTGACCTTCAGAATTATCTTTTTAACAAAGATGTATACGAACTGCCGCCTAAGACAAGGCTTGAAATAACAGACAGTCTGAGAAAAGAAATGATTGAGATTTACAGCGGTATGAATATATTTCAGGAGGAAAATTAAATGGAATTATGGTTTACTGAAGAACATACAAATAACGTCAGATTTTCTATAAGAGTTGAAAAACATATTGAAAGCGTGCAGAGTGATTTTCAAAAAATAGATGTTTTTCAAACGCCTGAATTTGGAAAAGTGCTGGTGATAGATGGATTTATCATGCTTACAGAAAAAGATGAATTCATTTATCATGAAATGATTACTCATGTACCTATGACCGTAAATCCTGACATTAAAAGCATATTGGTTATCGGAGCTGGGGACGGAGGTACCGTAAGAGAGCTGACACGTTATGAATCAGTTGAAAAAATTGATATGGTTGAAATTGATAAAAAGGTTGTGGATGTGTGCATGGAGCATATTCCGCAAACTGCCTCAAAATTAAATGATAAAAGGGTTAATTTATATTTTGAGGACGGTTTGAAATTTGTTAAAACAAAAAATAATGAATATGATTTAGTAATAGTTGATTCAACAGATCCAATAGGCCCAGGCTTTGAATTGTTTACCCGTGAATTTTATGAAAACTGCTTCAATGCCTTAAGAAGCGACGGCATTCTGGTTAACCAGCATGAAAGCCCATATTATAAAAGGGAAGCAGAGGCAATGCAGCTGGCTCATAAAAAAATAAAGACGGTATTTCCCATAGCAAGTGTGTACCAGGCACATATCCCAACATATGGTTCCGGACACTGGTTATTTGGATTTGCTTCAAAAAAGTACGATCCAGTTGAAAACATAAATATAAATAAGTGGAATTTGGCGGGATTGACTACAAGATATTATAATACAAATATTCATAAGGGAGCATTTGCATTGCCCAATTATGTTATCGATCTGCTTAATAAGGCGTGAAATAAAATAAAAACAGAAAATAGAAACAGGACCACGTCCTGTTTTACTTATGCCTTGCATTATACAGACAATTCTATTATAATATAGTGCGATGAGTTTTTTATATATTGGAACAGGTGATAAATATGAGAATAGAAACAGTTTCATTAATTGGAATGGGCGCTGTGGGTACCGTATACGGAAGATTGCTTTATAAAAAATTTGGCTCTGATTTTGCTGTTATAGCAGATGAATCAAGAAAAGAAAAATTGAAGAATAGAGGCTTTACTTTAAATGGCAGCACATTTTATCCGAATGTTGTTTCCGGCATTGATAAAAATACTACATGTGATTTAATAATATTTGCAGTAAAAAATTATCAGCTTGAAGGCGCAATAGAAGATGTCAGAAGCTTCATCGGAAAGAATACCATTCTGATAACACTCTTAAACGGAGTGACTGCAAGAACGAGGATACATGAAGCTTATCCTGACAACAAGGTTTTTTATGGTTTATCAATGAAAATAGATGCCATAAGGACTGATGAGGGAGTTATAAATACGGTTGACGGGGAAATTCATTTTGGTGAAGCTGACAATACGGTGATTTCTGAGGAAGTACAAGCAGTTGCAGACTGTTTTAATGAAGCGGGAATAAAGAATATTGTCTTTCCTGACATGATAAGAATGGTATGGAAAAAATTCATGCTCAATGTGGGGGTCAATCAAGTAACGGCTGTTACAAGAGCAACATACGGAAAGGTTACAAGCATTGAAACAAATCTAACGTTGTTTAGAGAAGCAATGATGGAAGTTTTAACAATAGCAAAAGCATCCGGTATTGATTTAAGGGAAGAGGATGTTGAGGAATTCGTCGAACTTATGAGTCATTTTTCACCTAACAGCAAGACATCCATGCTTCAGGATATAGAAGCAAAAAGGAGGACAGAGGTTGACTTTTTTTCCGGAACAGTTATAGAAATAGGGAAAAAGCTTAATATATTAACACCTGTCAACCATGTTCTTTACTGCATTATAAAATCTATGGAAGAGCTGTATTATAGCGGAGCATAAATTATGAAAAGGAAAAAAGATATAAATAAAAATGAGAAAAATTTAACAATAGTAGGTCACTTAACTGAGCTCAGAAAGAGGCTTATATATTCAAGTATTGTACTTTTAGCCGCCATAGCTGTAAGCTATAACTTTTCAGAAATGATGGTAAAACATATAGTTGATATTGTGCCTGATATTAATTTTGTGTTTATAGCTCCTGCAGAGCTTTTAATGTCATATATTAAGATATCAGTAATAAGCGGCGTTGTGGTTTCTGCTCCGTTTTTGCTCCTGCAGATTTGGCTTTTTGTAAGTCCCGGACTTAAAAAAAGCGAGAAGAGGACAATTGCGGTATCACTATTTATTGGAGGATTTTTTTTCATAGCCGGTGTAATATTCTCTTATCTTGTGATACTGCCTATAATGATTCAATTCTTCATGGGATTCCAGATAGAAGAAATTGAAGAAATGATTAGTTTCAGCAGTTATTTGTCATTTGTCATAAATACTCTTCTGTCATTTGGTATTATTTTTGAGATTCCTATACTTATGGTTATTTTGACAAAGTTCCATATTTTAAAGGTAAGCTTTTTAAAGAAGAACCGGAAATATGCAATCCTGATTATCTTTGTAGTAGCAGCAGTATTGACACCTCCGGAAGTTATCACCCAAATAATGATGGCAGGTCCTATGCTGATGTTGTTTGAAATAGGTGTTATATTCTCGTCAATGGTTGAAAAAAAGGACAAGAAAAAAGAAGAAGTCCAATAACTATGATTTTTAAATGGAAATCTAAAATATTTGACAATATTTTGTGCAGGCTATATAATTAAAATATAGAAATAAAACAGGACAGTGATGTCCTGTTTTTTAGAATAGGAGAAAGTATGAAGAAAAAAGTTATGGTAGCTATGAGCGGCGGAGTTGACAGCTCAGTTGCGGCAGTTCTGCTTAGAGACCAAGGCTATGATATATGCGGTGCAACATTAAAATTGTTCAGCAGCGAAGATGTTCTGACATCATGCAGAACCAGGACTTGCTGCTCTTTAGAGGATGTTGAGGATGCAAGAAGCGTATGCTACAAATTAGGTATTGAACATTTCGTATTTAATTTTGGAGCTGCTTTTAAGGAAGAAGTAATCAGGAAATTTGCAAACAGCTATGAGGAAGGCAGCACTCCAAACCCTTGCATTGACTGTAACAGATACATTAAATTCAGCAAATTAATACAAAGAGCAATCTTAATGGAGAAAGACTATATTGCAACAGGTCACTATGCACAAATAGAATTTGACAGAGGAAGCGGGAGATACCTTTTAAAAAAATCAGCGGACAAATCAAAGGATCAAAGCTATGTATTATATGTTCTTACACAACATGATCTGTCAAGGACACTTCTTCCTCTGGGAGCCATGCGCAAAACCGACGTTCGTAAAATTGCAGAAGAAAGAGATCTTATAAATGCGAGAAAGCCTGACAGTCAGGACATTTGTTTTGTTCAGGACGGAGATTATGCAGGATTTCTTGAAAATAAAATGGGTATTGAATCTAAAAAAGGAAAGTTTATTGATACAAGAGGCAATGTAATAGGTGAGCATCAGGGCATCATCCATTATACCGTGGGGCAGCGTAAAGGCCTTGGTGTTGCATTAGGAAAACCTGTCTATGTAATCAGCAAAAACAAAGATGCAAATACTGTTACATTAGGCAGTGACGAAGAATTGTATACTGACAGACTTGAAGCAGGAGATATAAACATGATTGCTGTTGAAAAGCTTACTGCTCCTATGAATGCAATGGTTAAAACAAGGTACAGCCAGGCAGAAACAGAAGCAATACTGCATCCTGTTGAAAATGATAAAATTATTGTAGAATTTAAAAATAAACAGCGTGCTGTAACATCCGGCCAGGCAGTTGTATTTTATGACGGCGATATAGTGATCGGCGGGGGAACAATTATTTAATTTTTGTAAAAAACGGCGATGATATCATCGCCGTTTTAAATACAATTAATCTTCTGGTGAGAACTGATCTTTGCCTACTCCGCAAAGAGGGCAAACCCAATCTTCCGGCAGGTCATCAAATGAAGTGCCGGGAGCTATGCCGTTGTCCGGATCTCCTTCAGCTGGATCATATACATAACCACATGCATCGCATACATATTTCTGCATAATTTTTCCTCCTTATATTTTTACTTACTACTATTTTAACTGAATAAATGTAAATGTCAACAGAAAAGGTAAGTAATTCCACGCAATAAAATTTATATCCGGCAGTTTCTAAGTGTTTCATAAAAAGACTCATGAAACAAATTTATAGACACATATAATTTTTATGTTTATAATGGTATAAACTAATAAAGTGAGGTAATCATGGCTATAAATAAAGTTGTAAGAGCTGCTCTGAGAGCTATATCCTACCAGGATATTGATGTTAAGAAAAATTTGATGCTTCACAGAAATTTTGTAAACTTAACACACAGGCATTATTTAAAACCATTTTTTAATACGTGGGACTGTTCAGTGGGATCTGAAGATTATACCATTCCTGTCAGAATATATTCTCCCGAAGAAGAAGGAAATTATCCTGTGCTTTTATTTTTTCACGGCGGAGGATGGGTTTCGGGAAATATTGACAGCTACAGCAAGGTGTGCGCTAATATGGCAAAGATGACCGGACATAAAGTTGTATCTGTTGACTACAGATTAGCTCCGGAACATCCGTTTCCTGCAGGATTAGAGGATTGCTATCAGGTGGCAAAAGCATTTATTACAAACAAAGAGATTAACGATAATGAAGTTACTATAATAGGAGATAGTGCAGGAGGAAATTTGGCTGCTTCACTGTCACTTTTAGCAAGAGACAGAAAAGAATTTCAGGTTAAAAAACAAATTTTGATTTATCCTGCAACCTACAATGATTATAGCGAATCGTCACCGTTTCAGTCAGTGCATGACAATGGGACTGATTTTTTGTTAACGTCAAAAAGAATCCGTGATTACATGGATCTATATAAAAGTAAAGATGAAGACACACACAGCCAATATTTTGCTCCGCTTCTGGCAGAAGATCTGACAAATCAGCCTGATACGCTGATTATTACGGCGGAGTTCTGCCCTCTCAGAGACGAAGGGGAATATTACGGCAGAAGATTGAGGGAAGCGGGAACCAATGTTGAGATATTCAGGGTGAAGGATGCCCTCCATGGATTTTTTACTCTTCCTCCAAGATTCCCCCAAGTTAAGTTGTGCTATGAGATAATTAACAGTTTTCTTTCCGGTTACGAGGTGAAATAATTGAAAAATAAAAAAGTGTCAGAATGGAACAGGTTGGACAATGCAGCAAAGATATTTCCGCCAAACAGCAAAAACAGCGATACAAAAGTATTCAGATTTGCCTGTGAGCTGTATGAACCTGTTGATAAAAATGTTCTGCAAAATGCTTTGGATATAACTGTAGAGGCATATCCTCTGTACAAGTCTGTTATAAAAAGCGGCTTGTTCTGGTATTATTTTGAAATGAGTCATTTTAAGGCAGAGGTTACTGAGGAAAATTTACCCCCATGTACAACGCTCTATGACAAAAACAATAAGACTCTTTTGTTCAGAGTCATGTATTATAAAAAGAGAATAAGCTTTGAAGTCTACCATGCATTGTCTGATGGCGCAGGGGCGCTGCAGTTTTTCAAAACATTGGTGTTCCACTATATAACTCTGAAGTATGAATATAAGTTCAGGGATAGGGTTCCTGTTTTAGACATAGATGCTTCCAAGACGCAAAAAATGGATGACAGTTTTCAGAAATATTACTCGAGGGCACAGTCATCAGGTAAGAAGAAAGGTATCAGGGCATTTAAATTAAGGGGGCCTAAAATCCCTGAATACAGAATCAGTGTAATAGAAGGAGTTATTCCTGTTGACCGTATATTGGCAAAGGTTAAGGAATATGGTACATCACTGACTATTTTTCTGGCGGCTGTTTTAATGATTGCAATCAATGAAGAAATACCTGTCAGATTAAAGAAAAGACCTGTTGTTTTAAGCATTCCTGTTAATTTAAGAAATTATTATTACTCACAGACAGCGCGAAATTTTTTTGGGGTAATAAATGTTGATTATGATTTTTCTGCAGGCAGCGGTCAATTGCAGGATGTAATAGAAAGCCTGAAAAACAGCTTCGGAGAAAATCTTACGCCTGAGTATCTGGGAAAAAGAATCAACATGCTTGCATCATTGGAACATAATTATGTTCTTCGTGCAATACCTCTTGTTATAAAGGATATTGCCCTTAAGATTGCCAACAACATAGTTGACAGAAGCTACACATCAACTTTGTCGAATGTTGGAATAGTAAGCATGCCTGACGACATCAAACCGTTTATAGTTTCTTTTGATGTATTTGTCAGCACAAATAAGCTTCAGGCATGTGTATGCTCATTTGAAAATAAGCTGAGAATAAGTTTTACATCTGCTTTTGTCAGCACAGAAGTTCAAAGAAGATTTTTTAAAACTCTTACTGATTTAGGCATTCCGGTAACGATTGAATCAAATATTATAGTACATGAAGAATAGAAGGTGTTTAAGTGAAGTATTGTAACAGTTGCAAGGTCAATGTGGTCGGAAACAGAAAAAACTGTCCTCTCTGCCAGGAGCTGCTTAAGGGAGACAAACATGATGATGAGGTGTTTCCTAAAATTTCATTTGTATACAGAGAACATGGATTGTTTTTTAAAATAATGCTTTTAATATCGATAATAATTGCTTCTGTTTCAGTGGCAGTCAATATTTTGCTGCCTCAGGCCGGAGCATGGTCATTGTTTATTCTGGGAGGGCTTGGCTCTGTGTGGGTAAGCATGATATCTGCCATAAACAAAAGAAACAATATTCCGAAAAACATTGTGTACCAGGTAATGATTATTTCTGTCATAGCAATATTATGGGATTTAATGACAGGATGGAAGGGCTGGTCTATTACATATGTTATACCGTTTGTATGTTTTTTTGCCATGGTATCAATGGCGATAATATCAAAAGTTCGAAAACTTTATGTGGAAGATTACATTTTATATATAATAATAGACGGGTTATTTGGACTGGTCCAAATAATATTTATTTTCACGGGAGGTCTCACCGCACTGTATCCGTCACTGATATGTATAGTGACAAGTATAATTTCCCTGTCGACAATACTGATATTTGAAGAAAAGAAACTAAGAGCCGAAATCAAAAGAAGACTGCATATGTAACAAACGATGGAGGGGCGATTGCTCATCTATCGCCCATATATCGCTCATCAATTGTTACAATAGGTGTATTTCGTTCCTTCTGCAGAGATCTATCATATCCTCATGCCAAACTGAGGCCTGAACTTCACCTATGTGTGCTTTTTGAAGGAAGTACATACACATTCTTGACTGCCCTATACCTCCTCCTATGGTGAACGGTACCCTTTCATTTATAACATCATTATGAAAAGGATACTCCGCCTTGTGCATCTGATCTTTTTCCTGAAGCTGACTTAATAATGCATCTCTGTCCACTCTTATACCCATTGATGAAAGCTCAAGGGCAATATCAAGAGTTGAAAAATAAAACAATATGTCACCGTTTAATGACCAGTCGTCATAATCTGCAGCACGTCCGTCATGAATTGTGCCATTAGAAAGCTTTTTGCCTACTTCCATGAGAAACACAGCCTTTTTATCCTTTGTAATCAAATATTCTCTTTCCTTAGGAGTTTTGTCAGGATAAATCTGAAGAAGTTCCTCAGTTGTTATAAAATAAATTTCACTAGGGAGTTCATTTCTTAAAAACGGATACAAATTTCTTAAATATTTTTCTGTTGTTCTAAATGCACTGTATATTTGATTTACAATGTACATTAAGGTTTCCTTGTTTCGGTCTTCTTTTTTTATAATCTTTTCCCAGTCCCACTGATCAACATAAATAGAATGTATATTATCCAAGTCCTCATCACGTCTGATAGCGTTCATATCAGTGTAAAGGCCTGTGTATGTATCAAATCTGTAGTCTCCGAGGGCCATTCTCTTCCATTTTGCAAGAGACTGCACAATTTCCACATCATATTTAGTTTCAAGCATATCAAAGCGTACTGCTCTTTCATAACCGTTCAAGTCGTCGTTTAATCCGGACTCCGGCCTTACCATAAGGGGTGCGGATACTCTTATAAGAGACAGGTTTTTTGAGAGTTCGGCTTCAAAAAAGTCCTTTATTTTTTTAATAGCGATTTGTGTTTCCAGAAGTGAAAGCTTGCTGACATATCCTTCAGGAATTATTAATTTTTCTATAGACATATATACCTCCAAATTATAAACTGACTTCTTTTACCTTTTTACTGATAATTATCAGCATTAATAAACAGCATACTATTGATGCCGGCGCCGCATAAAAAGCGGCATATGTTCCAAGTAAATCATTTAATGCCCCTGTTATGTTGAATATAACAACATACAGCATATTGCTTATTGTAACAATCAAGCCGATTGCAAATGAAGAATTCTGCTTGAAGGCAGAACTGATTATTACCATCATTGTAGGGAATATTATTGATATAAATAGGCCTGATGCTGCTACAAATATGAGTCCTTCTTTTTTTAGCTGAAGTCCTGTTATTAAACAAACGGCAGCCAAGAATAAAAATAACTTCAATCCTCTGGAATTCCCCGTTTTATTGACTATAAAGCCACCAAACAGTCTTCCAAGTGCAAACAGAAGAAAGAATATTGAAGCATATTTTGCGGCATCAGCAGGACTCAGACTATATGAACCTCTCATATAACTTATAAACCAGGTTTGCAATACTGCTTCTGCTACCAATCCAAATGTAAGCGCAGTTACAAACATATAAATTAACGGGTTTTTGTACATATCTTTTCGCTTAAGTGTCATTTCACTTGTTATCTGAATGCTTGGAGGCTTAATCATTAAAGTTAATATTACTGTAGCAATAAAAAATATACCGATGTAAAGATAAATTGTTCTCCAGGGCACTCCTTGAGAAAGTAATTTTCCATAAGTGCTTTGACCAGCAAAGCTTCCTAATCCAAACATGAAGTGGGTAATATTCATCAATATTGATTCAAAACCGATGGATAGGACAGGAATCATGGAATCTATCCCAATGCATAAAAATTGGCGTCCTATGCCGTATATGAAATAAAAAAGACCCAGCATAAATATGTTTTGAGTAAAGGGAGCAATTAAAACACCGATTGTGGATGTGACAGACCCTATTATGTATACTGTTTTATGACCGTATTTTTCACAAAACTGACCGCCCAGGAAACTTCCTATTATGTTGCCTAATGTGTTTAAACTTAATATTAAGCTTATTACAGTGTTGTTTATTTTGAATTCTTCAATGAAAAATGGTATGAAATTGCCTCGGGCGCTGTCAAAAAGAGCCATTGTAAAGTATAGATAAAATAATGTGAATATTAAAAATACCTTATTTCCTTTAGTTATCATTTTTCGTCCTTTCATCCAGGTTCACTAAATTCTGTATTATACTATCACAAAAAAAATATATAGTAAAGCAAAATAAGTTGACTATTTGCAAGGCTGATTATAAAATTAAACTTAAGAATATAAGGAGATAGCCATCATGTTCAAACAGACGAGATACGACTCAGAAAGACTATATTTAAGGATTTTAAAACCCAACTATGCGAGGGAGGTTTTAGAATATTATAAGAGAAATCACAATTTTTTAACCGAATGGGAGCCAAGACACCCGAGGGATTTTTATACCCTAGCTTATCAAAAAAGAAAATTAGGTACGGAATACAGCCTTTTCAAGGAGAATTCCATGGTAAGGTTCTGGATTTTTAAAAAGGAAGATAATAAATTAATCGGCAATGTCTGCTATTCAAACATCATTATGGGCAATTTTAAGTCCTGCTTTTTGGGATATAAGTTAGACAAGGATGAAATAAACAAGGGCTACATGTCAGAAGCAATAAAAAGAACAGTGGAAATTATGTTTGAAGATTTTGGACTTCACAGGGTAGAAGTAAATGTAGTACCAAGAAACAACAGATCTTTGAGGGTTATGGAGAAACTCAAATTTGAACAGGAAGGCTTCTCAAGACGTTATCTGGAGATAAACGGCAAATGGGAGGATCATATTCATTTTGCCGTATACAATGACAGGATGTAGATGGCCTTATGAATTACGTTATTTAAATGTTGGTGTGAATTTTATTTTTAATATACTACAATAAAGTGAGGGATATCATGAATTTAACACAGTTATCATGCGAGGATTTTGCAGCAGAATTGGCATCCAAGAAACCTGTTCCGGGCGGAGGCGGTGCCGCAGCATTGGCAGGAGCTTTAGGTGTTGCATTGAATTCAATGGTTGCAAATTACTCCAAGGGAAAGAAAAAGTTTATTGAATTTGAAACACAACATGAAGAAATATTAAAAAAAGGTGAAAGACTGAGAGAAGAGCTGCTTGCATCAATTCAAAAAGACGCAGAGAACTTTGAACCTTTATCAAGGGCATACGTTATGCCTTCAGCTACAGAAGAGGAAAAAAGAATAAAAGAAGAAGTTATGCAGTCGTGTTTGAAATCAGCAAACAGCGCTCCTATGGAAACATTGAATCTTGCATATGAAGGAATACTGCTTCATGAAAAGCTTGCGGACATAAGCTCCAAAACTATCATCAGCGACATAGGCGTTGGGGTTCAATTGCTGAAATCGTCATTAAACAGCGCATATTTAAATGTTTTGATAAACATAAACTCCATAACAGATGAGGACTATGTGGATAAAAACAAAAAATCAGCTGAGGAGCTGTTGATAAACGGGAACAAAAAAGCTAATGAAGTTTATGAAAAAGTATTGAAAATATTAAGCTGAACAGGAGGCAGAAGGAAATGGGTATTTTAATAAAGGGAAAGCCGGTTGCAGATGCAATCACAGAGGAAGTTAAGAAAGAGGCCGAGGTGCTGATACAAAGAGGAATAGTGCCTAAACTTAAAATTGTCAGAGTGGGCGAAAGAGAAGACGATCTTGCTTATGAAAGAGCAGCAATCAAGCGTATGACAGCGTGCAGTATTTCAAGTGAGGTTTTAGCACTGCCCTCTGACATCAGCCAAGCTGACTTTATTGAACAATTGAAAAATGTAAATAATGATGATACTGTTCATGGAATACTGCTGTTCAGGCCTTTGCCGAAGCAGATAAATGAAAATGATATTAAGTTTATTATCAGCCCGGAAAAAGATATTGACTGCTTGAACCCAATCAATGTTGCAAAGGTGCTTGAAGGGGAAGAAACAGGATTTCCGCCGTGTACTCCTTCAGCGGCAATGGAAATACTAAAGTATTACAATGTGGAGCTAAAAGGAAGAGAAGCGGTTGTACTTGGAAGATCAATGGTTGTGGGCAAGCCGATGTCAATGCTTTTGCTGAAAGAAAATGCAACAGTGACCATCTGCCATTCCAGGACGAACAATCTTGAGGATGTAACAAGAAAAGCAGATATACTAATAGCTGCAATAGGAAAATCAAATTTTATTAAAGGTGATCATGTAAAAGAAGGCGCAGCCGTGATTGATGTGGGGATAAATGTGGATGAGGAAGGCAAAATCACAGGTGATGTGAATACTTCGGACTGCATTGAAAAAGCCGGATTAATAACTCCCGTTCCCGGAGGAGTAGGCTCAGTAACAACTGCAGTACTGGCAAAACATGTAATAAAAGCATGTAAAATAAATAATAGAGGTGTACGATGAAATTTATTGATTTGAGAAGTGACACGGTTACAATGCCAACAGATGAAATGAGACAGGCAATGGCTAATGCTGAAGTAGGAGATGATGTCTACGGAGATGACCCTACGATAAACATGCTTGAAAAATTAGCGGCAGAAAAAGTCGGTAAGGAAGCGGCTATATTTGTTCCAAGCGGTACATTCGGAAATCAGCTTGCACTGTTCACTCATGCAAGAAGGGGACAGGAAGTTATAATAGGAAGAAATAATCATATAGTTGTTCATGAGGTTGGAGCATCTGCGGTAATAGCGGGAGTTCAGCTAAGAACTCTTGAAACTGAAAATGGAGCAATGAATCCCAAAGATGTTGAAAAGGCAATTCGTGTTGATGACATTCATGAACCGGAAACAGGACTCATATGTGTTGAAGAAGCACACGGCTGCGGAGCGGTAGTGCCTTTGGAAACATTGAAGGAAATAAAACAAATAGCAGAAAGACATTCCATACCTGTTCATATGGACGGAGCAAGGATATTTAATGCTGCTGTTTCTTTAGGCGTTGATGCAAAGGAAGTAGCTGCATGCTGCGATACAGTAATGTTCTGCCTGTCAAAAGGGCTATCGGCACCAGCAGGTTCAATGGTGGCAGGAAGCAAGACGTTCATTGATAAGGCAAGGAAAAACAGAAAACTAATGGGAGGCGGTATGAGACAGGTTGGTATACTTGCGGCCGCAGGAATCATAGCTTTGGAAAAAATGACGCTAAGACTTCATGAAGACCATGAAAATGCAAAATATATGGCTGAAAAACTTTCTGAAATTCCAGGAGTAGAAGTTATAAAGGATAGACTGGACATAGACATGGTGTTCTTTAAAATGGGAGAAGATGTAATACCTGAAAAGGTACTTGCTGAAAGACTATTAGAAAAAAATATAAAGATAAATGGTGCAGAAGACGGAGAATACAGATTCGTTGCCCATATAGGTGTTACAAAGGAAGATATTGATTATGTAATAAGCTGCATGAAAGAGCTTGCTGGGAAATAGGAAAATATTATGCAATACACTAAATTCTATATAATTTGGTGCATTGCATTTTTATTTGCTTTAATTTAAATTATATGATACATTATTACACATATTATAATTATAACAGTCTATTTATAACTATGACTTTTCATAGGAGGTCAAAATGGGTTACAATTTTATAGAAATGTACGGAGAGTATTTAAGAGACGAATCACGCCAGGTCGGCACTGCAGAAAGCATTATATTTCCTAAAACTGAAGAAGAAATAATAGCATCCGTAAAAGAATGCGTTTTGAAAAATATACCGATAACCACCCAGGGAGCCCGCACCGGACTTGCAGCTTCAGCAGTTCCCTTTGGAGGACACATTATTAACCTGAGCCGAATGAATAATGTTATGGGTGCAAGATATGATAAAGATACAGACAGATTTTTTTTAAGGGTTCAACCGGGAGTGCTTTTAACAGAAATCAGAAAATATTTATTAAACAAATCATTTGTTACATCCAATTGGGATAAAGAATCCATAAATGCATTAAATCATATGGAAAAAAACGAATGGTTTTATTCAACAGACCCAACTGAAATCTCAGCTTCCATAGGAGGTATGGCAGCATGCAATGCCTCCGGAGCAAAAAGCTTCAGGTACGGTTCCACAAGAGACCATGTGGAATTCATAAGGGTTGTTTTGTCAGACGGAGATGTATTAAGTTTAAAAAGAGGACAATTCTATGCTGAAAACGGAAAATTCAGCCTTGTAACCGAAAGTGGGAAAGTTTTGTCAGGAGAGTTACCAAAATATGAAATGCCCAATGTTAAGAAAAACACTTCAGGTTATTACAATAAGCCAAATATGGACATGCTTGATTTGTTTATAGGTTCTGACGGGACATTAGGAATCATAAGCGAAATTGAAATAGAATTAAACAGAACTCAGCAATCTGACTGGGGTGTGACAGTATTTATGCCAGATGAAGATAAATGCCTGGATTTAGTAAGAGCATTGAGAGGGGAGAAGATTTTTGACCATATGGCTCCCATGAGGCTAAAACCATCAGCCATTGAGTTTTTCAGCCACAATGCGTTGGAAATGCTAAGGCATCAGCAAAAAACCAACCCTGCATTTTCTTCCATACAGGAAATCAAGGAAAGCTACCACACTGCCGTATATACGGAAATCGAAGGAGATTCTGACGAAGAAATTTGGGGAGGAATTGAAGAGTTAGGAGATGTTATTTCCATGCTTGGCGGAGATGAGGATGCCACATGGGTTGCCAATAATCCAACCAGTCTGGAAAAACTACACAGCTTCAGACATGCATGTCCCGAATGTGTAAATATGCAGATAGATGAAGTCAAAAAAACTGATTCAGGAATAACAAAATTAGGAACTGACATGTCAGTTCCCGATGAAAAATTAAAAGAAGTAATGAAAATGTACAATGACGATATCGAAAAAAATAATCTTCATGCAGTTATATTCGGTCATGTAGGGAACAACCACCTGCACGTCAACATAATTCCGAGAAATATGGATGAATATAAAAAAGGCAAGGACCTATTTTTATTGTGGGCTGAAAAGGTTGCGGCTATGGGCGGTGCAGTATCTGCTGAACATGGAGTAGGTAAATTAAAGGTTCCATTCCTTCAGAAAATGTACAGTGAAGAAGAAATTAATGAAATGAGGAAACTGAAGGAATTATTTGACCCTAATCAGCTATTCAACAGAGGGACAATATTTCCATATGAGGTAAAGGAGGGAACTGCATGAAAATTGTCGTATGTATAAAACAGGTTCCGGGCACTAACGAAGTAAAGATGGACCCGGTAACAAATACAATCATAAGAAATAATGTAGCCGCAATAATAAACCCCTTTGACACATATGCAATAGAAGAAGCAGTTCGAATTAAAGAAAAATACGGTGCGTATATTTACGCTCTGAGTATGGGGATACCGGCAGCGACAGAAATGCTCAGAGAAGCCATATCACTCCGAGTTGATAAGGCAATACTGTTAACAGACAGAAAGTTTGCAGGGGCAGATACATTGGCAACTTCCTATACGCTCAGCAAGGGAGTTGAAAAAATCGGCGATTATGATTTAATAATCTGCGGCAAGCAAGCAACCGACGGAGATACGGCACAGGTGGGGCCAAGCCTTGCAAAAACTCTGGGGATTGCATATGCAACAGACGTCAGTAAAATAATCGAAATAAACAACGATTTTATGCACTGCATGAAAATCACCGATGATGGATATGAAGAAATTGAAATAAAGCTCCCTGCCCTCATTACGGTTGTCAAGGAAATAAATATGCCCAGGCTTCCTTCTATAAAAAGCATGAAGCAAGCTAAGAAGGCAGCAATAGAAGTTGTAACTTTCAATGATATAACAGCAGATGAAAACAGAATAGGCCTGAAGGGTTCACCCACACAGGTAGTAAGGACCTTTGTTCCCGTTCATGAGGTTAACAGTGTTAGTATAGAAGGAACTGCAGAAGAAAAGGCAAAAAAACTTGCTGAAATACTGGTCAACATTGAATTTAAAGGGCGGTGAAGAAAATGGCAAGTATAAGCATCATAAAAGAGAAATGTGTTGGCTGCAAAAGATGTGTCGGGTCATGTCCGTTCGGAGCAATAGCAGTAATAGATAAAAAGGCAGTTATAGGGCCGAAATGTACTCTTTGCGGCTCCTGCACAGAAAGCTGCAAATTTGAAGCAATAAATTTTGTAAGGGATGAAATTGAAAAAAAGGATTTGAGTGAATATAGGGGAATATGGGTTTTTGCAGAACAAAGATATGGCAATCTTAAATCTGTTGCAGCAGAACTTACAGGTAAAGCTAAGGAGCTGGCAGCAGACTTAGATGTTCAGGTTACAGCCGTAGTGCTAGGTTCTGATATAAAACACCTTTCAAAGGAACTGATTGCATACGGGGCAGACGAAGTGCTAATAATGGATACGGCATGGCTAAGAGATTTTAATGATTATGTTTACGGCGAAGTAATGATTGATTTAATAAAGGAATATAAGCCCGAAATAGTGCTCATAGGAGCAACTTCAAACGGCAGGTCCCTGGCTCCTCACATTTCATCAACGTTGCGCACAGGCTTGACAGCCGACTGCACAGTCCTTGAAATTGACAAGGAAGAAAGACTGCTGCTTCAGACCAGGCCGGCATTTGGCGGAAACTTGATGGCAACCATAGTGTGCCCTAATAACCGTCCACAAATGGCAACCGTCCGCCCTAAGGTTTTTAAGCCAATCGAACCTGATTACAGCAGACAAGGCAAGGTAACATTACTTACTGCTCCTTCTCCCATAGAGAGATTTGTGAAAAAAATCAGGGACATTGACAATGAAGACGGATTAAACCTGGCAGATGCGGATATAATCGTAAGTGTGGGCAGAGGAATAGGAAGTCAAAAAAATATTCAACTGGCTCAGGAATTAGCCGACGCCCTTGGAGGGGCACTTGGCGCATCCAGACCAGTGGTTGACTCCGGATGGATGCCCTACAGCCAGCAGGTGGGGCAGACAGGCAAGACCGTGGCTCCCAAAATATACATTGCATGCGGCATATCCGGTGCCATACAGCATCTTGCCGGACTTGCGGACATAGAAACCATTGTTGCCATAAACAACGACCCCGATGCCCCCATATTCAAGGTCGCAAATTATGCAGTAGTGGGAGATGTCAAAGAAATTCTGCCATTGCTGACTGAAAGGATAAAATGCATAAAATAAACATACAGTTGATTATATAGGCATAAATCAGTTAGATGTGGTTGAAATAATAGCAGAATATAAAAACGTATTCTGCTATTATTTTATAATTATTTATGCTATAATACTTTATAAGCTTCTATTTTTATATAGCGTTTTATAAGACTACATTGAGAACAGTATAGTAGATACTTAATTGATTCAGATTCATATTTGCATTATGGAGTAGAAATGAACAAATAAACAAATAACAGCTGAATGCTGGCCAATCATGTAACAAAAAAGATTGCAAATTGAAAAATAGAGTTGTGTGTTGCATAATCAAGTATATATTGATTTGAGAAGTAACGCAGTTACAGTGCCTACAGATGAATTGAGACGGTATTTATGTTAATTCTTTGTAATATTTGCACGGACTCAGTATCCAAATTTTAATAATAACTTATAATGGGGGGACTTTATGAAAAAAAAGGGTGTATATATATTTATCTTAACAATATTTATGTTGATTATTGCAGCTGCACTTTTATTTGTTTTTAATTATGTAAAATATGATGATGTCAATTATATGAAAGTTACTTTTGAAAAAGATTTGGATAATGAAACATATGTAATATCTATATTAATTCCAAACTATTTCGAAAAAAAATTAGAGTATGAGTTAATAAATAAACTTGAAGAAAACCTGAAAAATGAAACAGATCCTGAAAAGAAAAGACTCATTGAAAGAAGGTTGCAGACCGATACATATTATTATGGATATGATGATTTTTATGAAGAATCTTCCCCACCAATAAATTGTGCAGCTTATGTTAGATCGATTGAAAAAAAATCAACTGATAAAAAACCGGAAAGAGATTTAGAGTTTTTTTTGGATTATTATAAAGGAGAAAACTATAAAACGGTTGATATAAATGCTTTTTCATATAAGTTCGGAACGATAGTAATAAAAAAGTCCTGTTTCGACAATGCATACTATATACATTTTGAAAACGAAAAGTATGTTTTAGAGATATATACATCATTAGCGCATGATGCAGATGAGAAAGAAGAATCAGAATATTTGAAAAATCTTATAAAGGCAGTAGATGTGCAAAAAAAAATAAATTAAGTGTAAATTAACTATATAGCTCTTTTAAATTTACATTGTTCATATATAAAAGTAAAGTCCCCAAGCACCGTGAAAAGTACTTGGGGGATTTCTTGTTTTATAGAATTGCCATAGAGATTAAATTCAGATAGCCCTACTAATATAGAGATTATTTTTAATAGATTTTTGGCTTAATAATTAGGTTGTACATACCTTAAATCAGTAATAGTTACGCCTACTAATTCATATGGTTGAGAAGTTTCTCTTAATGAAATAGCCATACTTTTTGCTAAATCAGTATCTGTTCCTATAAGAGAGCTTGTTGATGAAGACCCCGTAATTATTGAATCCTTAACATTGAACTTAGAAAAAGCAGTGTATAAATCAGAAGCTGTAGATATAGATGTAGTATTTAAAATCTCTTTTTTATACCCATATACTAGTACCCAATGTTCAGTCCCATAGCCAGTACAATGCATTAATACCAACTTCTTATCATCAATTAAGCTAGCCACTTTTTTCAATATTGATAATTGAGTTAATCCGCTAATTTCATGAGAAAGTATACTAGCATTTACAACTCCATTAAAACCTTGAAATCCTTTACTATTATAGCTTAACCAATTAGCGCTGACATCTACACCTGTTAAAAATGAAGTCATATTAGCTATAGCACAAGTATAACATTGACCAGCTAAGGAAGGAGAAATGCTTGTATTTCTCTGATTGTATGATTCTTTGACATCTGTAATTTTTACATCAGTTGTAGTTGTAGACAAAATTGTACTTGAACGCTTAATAGTTATTGGTACGGAGGGTTTAACAGTATCATAAGAATAAAGTGTATTTCCAACTTTATATTTAGGATAACCTGTTACAGCTTGGGTAGTTGACGGTTCACCAGGATCTGATTGTGCGTTTACTTCTACTAACTTCCAAGCCTGATAGTTATTAGATGTATTTTTATTTGCCCAACGAACATCTTTTCCATCGCCTTCACCGCTAGCAGTTAAATACATATTAGTATGATTTGCTAATTTTATATAATAAATATTTGTTGTAGGTGTATTGCTGTTATAGTTTTCAAGTGCTACACATGTATCTTGATTATTAGCAGCAGTGTTATCAGTTGGGTATATATCACAATTACCAACATTTCCCGTTATGCGACCATAATCTAAGACATAAGTGGATGAATAATTTTCACTTAATTTACTGACAATTTTTAATCCTCCGCTAAAATTCTGCACTTTCCATATTTGTGCTTTTGCACTTGAAGAAAATCCATAGATATTTACATTTCTATTATTTGATGCTTGTTCATTTCCATTTACATTTAAACATGGAAAATATGATTGTCCTGCTTTTGCACCTGCATTAGGAACAAAATAATATTCTTTATTTAGTACGTATGACATGTTTATCCTCCTAAAGATTTATTCAAAACATTCAATCGATTAAATTGTTTTACATTATATAAGAACATTTTTATTATAAAATTTGTAAACTACTTTCAAAATTTTTATTTTTTAATCTTTTTTTATGGCTCAATTTATATGATTTAACAACAGATGAAAGTAGAACAGGGACAATGAAGAAAGTGGCAAGTATAAGTATCATAAAAGAAAAATGTGTTGGCGGCAAAAGATGTGTTTGATCATGTCCATTCTGGACAATAGCAGTAATCGATAATTGGCCACAGGCTTGACGACAGACTGCACAGTCCTTGAAATTGATAATGAAGAAAGACTGCTGCTTTGCAGATGACGAATTAAATTTGGCAGATGCTGATATAATCGTAAGCGTTGTCACAGTCTCAAAGTCAAAAAAATATGCAACTATTAAAAGACTTTTTCTATTCCTTTGATATTAAAACTAGATATCCTGCGGAAGATTCATTACATGTAAGCACATTATTTACACGACCACAGAATATTTAAAAACTGACCTTTTTAGCATTTTTGTTTTATTTTGTTTATTACATCTTTTATTTCATCAATATCATTTTTTATATCTTCCACTATATTTAATTTGTCACTAAGGCTTGATATTATAATTTGATAGCTTTTTTCCCGTTCTTCTTGCCTTATATCTCTTTTTTCCTGAGCCTTTAAAATATAAAATATAAGTACGATAGAAAGTAAAGCCCATATACCTTGTGTTGCTGCAACATCAAATAATTGTTCTTCCATTGTTAGATACCTCCTCAAGAGATAATTTTGATTTAATTTTTTCAATAGCTTTTTTCTTCTGCTTGTTGATTGTTTGCCTTGATACGCCATATAATTCTGCTATTTCAATATCAGTGTAATCATTTTCATATTTCCCAATAATTATTTTTCTTTGCAAATCAGTGAGGTCTATTAGAAGGTAAAAGATGTACTCAGATTCAATTTCAGCATAATGGTCACAACACATTATATCTGTTTCAAGATCAGCAGTTTCAATTTTTTTGTTGATTAGTTGTTTTAATGTGTTGATATATTTGCATTTAAAAGCTCTATGTATATAAATAACAATCTCACCTTCACTTCTGTTTTCAAATTTTTTTAAATTAATTTTATTAATAAATTCAAGTAAAAATATTGTTAGATCAGTTTCAGCTTCCTCATAATTTAATTTTTTGCTAAAGCCTTTAATACAAGGTAAAAATTTTTTGAATATTCCGACCTTTGCTAACTCATCACCGTTTTGTGCTTGTAAAAGTTGTTTAAATAATGGTGTTTTTTTCATTTGATTTATTCCCCCTCAATATATAAGAACAAATTTTTCTTAGATAATGTAAATTATTTTAGAAAAATATTCGAACGAACGTTCTATTATTTTACAATATATTGACTATTATTTCTATAGTAAAACAGTTAAGTTTTTGACATAAATATTAAAGTACGTTACAATAAGATAACGCCTGTAACGGTTTGAGTGCGGGTAGTAATATTTAATTTTATTAATTCTAATTAATGTAAAAATTAAATGTAAGTAAATGTATTTTAAACTTAATAAGTATAATATAATAGTAATGTTGTTATTAAATAAAATAGAGGGGATCATGTATGAAGGTTGGTTATGTACGTTCAAATAGTATAGGTGAAATAGAGATACAAGTTAAATCCTTAGCAAAATTAGGAGTTGACAAGATGTTTATAGACAGAACAGATAAATTATATCTTGAAAATTCACAATTTTTAAAAATGTTGGAATTTTTAAAACCCGGATATGTTGTTATAATTGATGAATTTGAATGTTTACGCGGTAACAGTGATATGGTTCTTGAGGTTCTGAAGGAGCTTAAAAGTAAAAATATCAATATGAAAGTTATCGGTGAGGAATTTAATGATATATCAGAAATACAAGATTATATTGAGAACGGTATAGGCAGATATTTAATTGATTCAGATTCATATTAGCAGTAGGGTTCTTCCTTCTCGTATCCAAATTTTAATAATAACTTATAACTGAGGATTTTATGAAAAAAAAGGTGTATATATATTTATAAATGAACTATAGGGCCCTTTTCCAAGTGTCAGCTAACGCTAAAACAAATAAATAGACCGTCTCAAGTTTTTTATAACACAAAACTTGAAACGGTCCAGATTATTCTTCAAAATAACTATAAATCTGCTCCATTTGTTCGTAGGTGAGCATTCCAACATACCCGCTTACAGCCTCTCCGTTTTTATTAATAGCGATTGTAGTTGGGTAGGAACGAATTCCATATGTATTTGCAACGTTCATTTTTTCATCAAGGGCAACTGTTAAATCCAGATTGTTTTCTTCCATAAATTTTTGAACTACTTCCTTGGATTCACCAACATTGACAGTCAGCACCAAGACATCATCTGCATGTGCTTCTTGAAGTTTTTGCAAGTCGGGCATTTCTATTACACAATAACCGCACCAGGTTGCCCAGAAATTCAATATAACATTTTTATCTCTCAGTTCGCTTAATTTAAGAGTACCGCCATCCAGAGATTCAAGTTCAAAATCAGGAGCAATTATTGCCTTGCTGTTGTCCTGTTGTTTATCTGGTTCTTGTTCGGATTGTTCTTCTTGGGATTGCTCTTCCGGCGGTTCAATGAAATTTTTATTGGAACATCCAGAGGTGAAAATTGCAATCAATACAGCTATTAATAATAAATTTCTCATAATCTTCCTTTCATTTTCGTTATATTGTGCTATTACCCAATTGTTTAGCTTTCTAAACAAATAATTTCGTTCCTTCAGTCATGGTCTTCGTCTTAAATGTTTGGGGATATATAGCGGATATTTTATTGTAAGCTGATTCAAAACTATTTTTGTCCGGATATAATCCGAAAACTGCCGAACCGCTTCCTGTCATAAGTGAAGACAATGCTCCGTTTTGAATCATCATTTCTTTAATGGCATTTATTTCAGGATGAAATTTTTCAACCACTTTCTCAAGGGTATTTTGTACAGAAAGGACTGCCTTATTAAAGTCGCCTGAACTTATATAATTTAATATATCATTACTTTTATATAAATTATAATAATCAGAGCTCAGGTTATTGTATACAAATGCTGTTGACATGGAGAAGTCAGGCTTTACAACCAAAATATAATTCCAGATAAAGTCATTCAATTTAGTGAGCTTTTCACCGATTCCTTCTGCAACACATGTTCCGCCTGTCAGGCAAAAAGGCACATCCGCTCCTATCTTAAGCCCTATTTCGGACATTTCGTCTTCTGACAGATTTAAGTTCCAAAGAATGTTCAATCCACGTATGACTGCTGCACAGTTACTGCTGCCTCCCGCTAATCCCGCTTCAGACGGTATTGTCTTATTTATTTCTATGATTACTCCTGAATTTATATGATATATTTCTTTTATTATTGCTGCCGCTTTGTAGCATGTGTTTTTTTCGTTTACAGGTATAAGAGGATCGCTGCATACAATAGTGATTTCATTTTTATCAGAAGACTTAAGAATAATTTCATCATGCATGTCGATTGACTGCATTACAGATCTTAGTGTATGGTACCCGTTTGTCAATCTTCCTTCAATATTTAGGAACAAATTTATTTTACCGTAGGAATAAAGTTTTATCATAGTGACCTCATTAATAAGTGATGATAATAATTATATATTAACAAGCAACTTATAACAACTTAAAATATTTTTAATAATTTTTTGTTTTTATGATTAATAAAAAAAAATTTGGGTATACAATAAATACAACATAAGTTTTACTGAATTTACTGATGCAATTAAAGAAGGAGAATTTGAAGGGTTAGTTTTAAGTTACTAAGTAAAAGTTTATAAGAAATACAGTAAACAATAGTTTAGAATATGATTAATTTATACAACATTAAGCTATATGCCATGAGGGTTGCTAAAGTTGAAAATAAATTCAGATCGGAGGTTTAAACATTTAATAAACTTAAAATTACCGCTACATAACAAATTCTGAAATATAATTGTTAATGTATTCAATCAGTAGACAAGATTTAGTAAAATGAGTGTTTATATATAGACTGACGGAAGAGGTGATTCCCCCAAAAGCAGAATCAGATAATCAAAATGAATAGCACCCNNGGGTGCTATTCATTTTGATTAAAATAAGTTCTTTTTCAAAAGTACAACCCCCACTATGGCGGCTGTAAATACTGAGACTCCCAGGACTATCCAAAATCCGAACGGAGAGTTCGCAAAAGGAATATTTATTACATTCATCCCGAAAAAGCTTGAAAACATTGTTGGTATTGCCATCAAGATAGTAATAGATGTCAAAAGCTTCATAACTATGTTTAAGTTGTTTGATATTATTGATGCAAATGCATCCATGGTTCCACTTAATATTCCGCTGTATATAGTGGCCATTTCAATAGCCTGTTTATTTTCGATTATTACATCTTCCAATAAATCTTCATCTTCAGAGTATTTCTTAATAATGTTAATTCGAAGGATCTTTTCAAGAACTACCTGATTTGCCTTCAGTGATGTTGTTATATAAACCAATGACTTTTCCAGGTCTAAAAGCTGAAAAAGCTCTTTGTTTTTCATTGATTGATGCAGTTGTTTTTCTACATAGCTGCTCATTCTGTCAATTTGTCTAAGGTAAAGAAGGTACCTTTGAGCATTCTTATAAAGAATTTGATACAAAAATCTATACTTTTTATAAGTATAAAATGTTCGAATGCTGTTTTTTTCAAATTGATCCAACACTATGGAATTTTTCAGGCAGACTGTAATAATATTTTTGTCAGTTATGATAATTCCTAAGGGCAGTGTTTCATAAATTATGTGGTCATCTGTTTTTTCAACATATGGGGTATCAACCAGTATTAATACCTGGTCATTTTCTATTTCTAAACGAGCAGTTTCTTCCTCATCCAGAGCAGCTTTTAAAAAATCTCTGTCAACTGAAAGTTCGTCTTCAATGCGATCCAGTTCTTCCGGTGTAGGATCTACTAAATTAATCCATGCTCCGTCTTCTATTTCTTCCAGTGTGAAAAGAGTATCGTTGATTGATTTGAATATATCAAGCATTGTTCACCTCAATTTAATAATAGATTTTCTCTATTACCAAACTGAAAAAAAGCGCAGTAATAGAGAAGTATTCAATTTTTTAAAACGTATCAATTGCTTGACCGTAGGGACCTCGTCCATTACTTTCACTTCCTTTTTTATATGCTAATTGCCTTAATAATAATAGTCTATTTTATTGTTATTTGCAAGATAAAAATAAAGTAAATTAAAGAAAAAGCACATATTTTTTATGTTAATGGTAAACATACTACCAAATGAATAAAATTTACCTACTTTTCATTTAATATAGTGTAGAAGGTGATTTTTTGACAGTAAATTCTGTAGCAAGGGTCAAGGGATTAGTTGAAGGATGCGTAGGTCAGAAGGTTAAATTTAAAGTTAAAAAAGGAAAAAGCAGATCTCAGATAAATGAAGGCGTAATAGCTGACACGTATCCTTCGGTATTTACGGTTCATGTTGAAAACAAAGGGTTAATAAGAGTTGTGTCATTTAATTATATTGATATTATAACAAGTTATGTTGAATTTTTCATATGTGATGATGAAGAAACAAAAATCGTGTAAAAAAATGAAGCTCTAAAAATAAAGTAAGACTAATTCATCTGCTAAGAAATAAATTTCTTATGAATCAAGTTTCGCTTTATTTTTTTTGTTAAATTTGATATACTACAACTTGAAGTTTTTCCGGGAGGGAAACAGTGAAAAAATTTTTTAGCTTTATATTGATTATTTTTTTGATAGCAGTATCCTTTTACATATATGCAAGATTTATGGAACCTAATTTCTTGACAGTAAACTATGAAAATATAAAAAACAGCCGCATAAACGGAGGTAAATTAAAAATACTCCAATTTTCTGATATGCATATATCTGAATATTTTGATGAAACGGATATTAAAAAGGTTGTAGAAAAAATTAATGATGAAAATCCGGACATAGTTGTTTTTACCGGAGATTTAATAGATGAATACAATAATTACGAAAACAAAGACAATATAAATGAAATTTGGGAGGCATTGAGCTTCATAAATGCACCTCTTGGAAGATATGCCGTGTACGGCAACCATGACTATGGCGGCGGAGCAGAGGTCGTATATAAAAAGATAATGGAAAACAGCGGATTCGTATTGCTGAAAAATGAGAAGTTTACTTTAGAAGATTACAATATAAATATTATAGGTATGGATGACTCCATATTTGGAAAATTTGATAAAGAAAAACTCATTGGATTTTTGGATGAAGACAAATATAATTTGGTGCTGAGCCATGAGCCTGATGTGATAGATTCTCTGCTGGAGTATAATATAGACTTGTTTCTATCCGGACACAGCCACGGAGGACAGGTAAACCTTCCGGTAGTTAAATTTCTTCCAGCCCTGGCTAAAAAATACACCGGAGGAATTTACAGCTTTAACAATTACAGACAGACAATACTTTATGTAAATATTGGATTAGGTACTTCGAAAATACCTCTCAGATTTATGGCACCTCCGGAACTGACGGTATTTACAATGGAGGGAGCAATTGATAAAAAATAAAAGGCGCTAAGCGCCTTTTCACTTTTCAATTGCTAATCCATTGCTCTACTATTGTTATTTACCCGGTACCTTTATTACCTGGTCTGGGAATATTAAATGAGGATTGGCTAAATTGTTGTATTTAGCTAGTGTTTCCCATGTAGTGTTGTATTTTTCTGCTATTTTCCACAAAACATCTCCTGATACAACTATGTAGGTAACTTCAGATGCAGGAGCAGGAGCCGGTTCAACGGGAACAGGAACAGGAGTTGGTGCAGGAACAGGTTCTGTAGGTTCAACAGGAGCAGGTTCTTCAGCGACGGTTTCTTTTACGGTAATTCTTCCCGAAACATCGCTGCTCTTAGTTCCGTTTGAGTTCAGATAATCGGCAAATATTTCTTCATATGTACCAAATTCTGCTGCAACAGGATATTTTGCAAGCATTTCATAGCCGTCTCCGCCTATTGCCATGAAGTCATTTATTGCTACAGTATATTCTGCAGTTTTATCTAATAGTTTATCACCGACATTGGCTTCAACAACTCTTGAGTTGGCAGGCTTAGAAGGATCAAATACAAATGATATACCGCTTACCTGAAGGAAAGCACCTTGTGCTGCCGGATATCCGCTTACTGAAAGCTCTAACATTCCCAATAAGTCTTCTCCTGAAATTTTCTTAACTTGTACTGTATTTCCGAATGGGAATAACTCAGCTACTCTGCCTTTTGTGATATCTCCCGGCTGTATATCAACTCTGATGCCGCCGCCGTTTACAAATGCCACATCAGCACCTGAAGCAGACCTTACAGCGTCAGCTGATAAATTGCCGAGATTTGTTTCCTTTGTCCTCACATTCTCTCTTAAACCGTCTAAATAAACATCTGTTTTTGCAATAACCTGGTCAAATATAGGTTTATTTGTCTCATTTATATCTTCGATGGTCTTTGTCAAATCGGAATCTGCAGCTATGTTTGCCGCATCAGCTGCTGCAAGCAATCGGGCTGTCTTGCCGACAACTTCACCGTTTTTAACCTCGATATCAACATATCCTAAATTTTGGTCATATTGACCTGTTTGTGCTATTAATGTATCATTAATAAGCAATCCTTTTTCTAAAAGAGTATGGCTGTGACCGTCGATTATAACATCAATTCCTCCTACGTTTTCAGCTATTTCTTTGGAAGTTACAACGGAACTTTCATCTAAGCCGATGTGTACCAATGCGATAATTACATCAGTTTTATCCTTTAATTCTTCAACCATTTTTTTAGAAATTTCGATCGGATCTGCAAAGGTTAATCCCTCTACATTTTTAGGGCTTGTTTTATATGCTGTTTCAGGAGTAGTAAGACCAAATATACCAACCTTAACTCCGTCTATTTCTTTTATTACATAAGGTGTGAATAAGCTTTCACCTTTTTCATTTAAAACATTTGCGCTGACCATTTCAACTTTGGATATGTTTTTTAATTCAAGCAATCTTTCCTGACCGTAGTTAAAATCATGGTTGCCTATTGTCATACAATCATATCCTGCAGCTTCTAAAACTTTTACTGCATTTTCGCCTTTGCTGATATTAACTATAGGCATTCCGTGGAGAGTATCACCTGCGTCAAGAACCAACGTGTTAGGGTTTGCTGCTTTAG
Source organism: Firmicutes bacterium UBA3553 (assembly GCA_002381185.1). GTDB lineage: Bacteria > Bacillota > Clostridia > Tissierellales > Sedimentibacteraceae > Sedimentibacter. Next base: position 114,298 of record DFOA01000065.1, read on the forward strand.
CTTCTTTAATCAAAGTAGCTATTTTAGCAAATCCTATTTCAGTAGATGTACCTACCAGTCTTGCATGGGTGTCATTAGTGTGGATGATAGTAATTTTAGTAGTTTCAGCATCTTGAGCAAATACAAAGCTGAAACTGCTTAGAATTAATAGTACTACTAATACTAAACTCGTAACTTTTTTCTTCATTTACTTTCCTCCTAGTTTTTATAATATTTACCATATTTATATTATACAAGCATAGTTTTGCAATATCAAGATAACATTTTCAACAATTTATTTTATCAAAATATCTAATAGTTATTAAAAATATCCAAAAATTGTTGACAAAAATCTAAAATTTCTATAATATGAATACAAATAATTTAATATATACAATGAAGAGGAATAGTAATCATGCATGGTCTAAAGAGAGAAAATCAATGGTGGAAGATTTTTGACCCTCTGTATTATGAACCCGCCTTGGAGTATTTGGGAGTAACAACCCAAAGGGCATCCCCCTTATATAAATGAGATGCTGTAACATTACAGCAATTAGAGTGGTACCGCGGAAAACCGCCTCTTGCATGGAGGCGGTTTATTTTTTTGCACCCGGAGGGGGCAAATATATGTTAAAAGACTGCGCATTTATGTTACGAGATTGCAAATTTGAAAGGAGAAATTATGTCTAAAAAAGAAAAAGATTTTGTAAAAGAAATTACGCCGATGGAAGAAGACTTCAGCAGATGGTATACAGATGTTATATTAAAAAATGAACTTGTGGATTACTCACCTGTTAAAGGGTTCATGGTTATTAGACCATATGGCTATGCATTATGGGAAAAAATTCAGCAGTTTGCTGATGAAAAATTCAAAGCAACAGGACATAAAAATATGTATTTCCCACTTTTAATTCCTGAAAGCCTTTTGACAAAAGAAAAAGAGCACGTAGAAGGTTTTGCGCCTGAAGTGGCATGGGTTACTCACGGAGGAAGTCAGGAACTGGGAGAAAGATTGGTTATAAGACCTACATCAGAAACTATAATATGCCATATGTATGCTAAATGGTTAAATTCATACAGAGATTTACCATACTTGTACAATCAGTGGTGCAGTGTTGTCAGATGGGAAAAAGCTACAAGACCTTTCCTTAGAACTTCTGAGTTTTTATGGCAGGAAGGTCACACTCTTCACGAAACCGAAGAAGAGGCTCAAGCAGAAACATTGCAGATGCTTGAAATTTACAGGCAGGTTGCTGAAGATTTAATGGCAATGCCTGTTGTTGTCGGCCAAAAAAGCGAAAAAGAAAAGTTTGCCGGTGCTCATGCCACTTACACTATGGAAGCGTTGATGCATGACGGCCAGGCGCTTCAGGCAGGAACATCGCACAACCTGGGTCAACACTTTACAAAGGCATTTGAAATTAAATTCCAGGGAAGAAACGGACAGGAACAATATCCTCACCATACTTCATGGGGGATTTCAACTAGACTGATAGGCGGACTCATCATGATTCATTCCGACAATAGAGGTTTGGTACTCCCTCCAAGAATGGCTCCTACTCAGGTGGTTATAATTCCTATAGCACAAAAGAAAGAAGGAGTATTAGAAAAAGCTAATGCGATTTACGACAGCTTAAAAGCTATGGGAATAAGAGCAGAACTTGATGACAGCACAGAAAATTCACCGGGGTGGAAATTTAATCAATATGAAATGAAGGGCTATCCTATTCGTATAGAAATAGGCCCTAAAGATATAGAAAATAATCAGGCTGTTGCAGTAAGAAGAGATAAGCTTGAAAAAGAAATTGTTTCCCTGGATAATATTGCAAATACAATTTCAGATATGCTTGAAACCATGCAGAATGACATGTTTGAAAAAGCAAAAGCTCATAGAGAAGCTAACACATATGTTGTAGATGATTATGAACAATATAAAAAAGATTTGCCTAACCGTCCCGGATTTGCAAAGATGATGTGGTGCGGAGACAGAGCATGTGAAGATAAATTAAAAGAAGAAACAGGCGCTACTATCAGATGTATCCCGTTTGAACAGGAAAACTTAGGACACAAATGCCACATCTGCGGCAAGGAAGCAAAACATATGATTTATGCCGCAAGAGCGTACTAAAGATAATGATTAATTAAAAGCAACTATGAGATCCTTCACGACACTCATTACGGCCTACAGTCATATTGAGAATGCTTGAAGGATTTTATTTTTTACGATCAATTGAAATCATTGGATTTAACTTGATAAATTCTAAGCTCTCGCTTTGGATTGCTGATATTATGAATTCAGCTTGGAGGACGCTTGTTAATTTAACCATATTTTAATCAAATTTTAATCTGGAATTTACATTGTATTTATTAAACATATATACAATTGGAACAGGTACAAGAATAATTAAATTGACAGCTCAAATTGTGAGTGTTATAATTTATTCAATACTGACCGGTCGGTCGGAAAAATAGGGAGGAATATTTTGAAAAGATTTTTGACATTATTATTGATTATCGCATTTGTATTAACCGGATGCAGCAGTGCAGAAGATGCTGTATCAGAAGAAGAAACTTATACAGCTGTCGAAGTTGAAACTTTAAAGCCTATGGAACTTTATATTGAAAATGTTATGACAGCAAAAACTTATGCTGATAAGGACGTATATGTAGTTCCATTGATGGCGGGAAAAGTAGAAAAAATATATGTAAGCGTTGGAGACAGAGTACATAAAGATGAAGTTTTGTTTATAATGGACAAAGATGATATCAGCAAGCAGGTTAATCAGGCTAAGGCAGCCTATGATTCCGCAAAAGCAGGCTATGATGTAACTGCCGCTCAAATACAAACTGCCAAGGATTCTTTTGAAAAAGTAAAAAAATTATATGAGGAAGGTGCAGTACCTGAAACTCAATATGAACAGGCAAAACTGAGTGCATCGGATGAATCGTTACAAGCGGCAAAAATGGGAGTTGAGCAGGCAAGGGTAGCATATGAAAATGCTGCATCTATGTTGAAAAACGCAGAGGTTAAGGCTCCAATAGCAGGTGTTATATCAAACATTAACATAGTTGAAGGCGAATATGCAACATCTTGAAGCCCACCGATAACAATTGTAGATTCAGAAAGCATTACAGTTGAATTTGGAGTTCCCGGATCCATGGTTAATAAAATAAAAAAGGGAGATGTGGTGACTGTTGAAATAAGTGATGCGGGATATAAACAAGAAAACACCATCAACAGCGTAAGTTCATCGGCAGATTTAATGACAAATTTATACAATGTGGACATTATTCTTGCTAATGACGGAACAATAAAGCCCGGTATGTTTGCCAAGATTTATCTGTATACCGACAGAATTGAAAGTGCACTTGCTGTTAAGACTGAAGCCGTAAAAGAAAGAGACGACAAGAAGTATGTGTTCGTTGCAAATGATGACACAGCAGTTGAAAAAGAAGTAACTACAGGTCTTGATACAGGAATGCATACGCAAATTAATTCTGGATTGGCGGAAGGAGATAAGGTTATAGTTAAAGGACAGGATTACATAAGTGACGGCGGCAAAATAAAGGTTGTAAGGGGTGAATAAGCATGTTTGCAAGATTTTCAGTTAAAAAACCCGTTACGATTACTATGATGATTTTAATAGTGATTGTATTGGGAGTGGTGTCTTTTAGCAAACTGCATATAGATTTGCTTCCTCAGATGGAATTGCCGTATGTTATGGTACAAACAAGCTATTCAGGTGCAGGACCTGAAGAAATAGAAAATATGGTGTCAAAGCCGCTTGAGCAGACTTTATCTACTGTACAAAATATCGACGGAATCATGTCAATATCAAATGAAGGCAGTTCTATTTTATTAATGCAGTTTAATTTTGGTACGGACATGGATGAAGTAATGCTTCAGATGAGAGAAAAAATTGATATGATAAAGGGATATCTGCCTGATGGAACAACTTCTCCCCTTGTAATGAAGCTTGACCCTAATGCCATGCCAATAATTCAGCTGGCTGTTTCGAGCAAGGGAGATATATACACAACCCAGAAATTGGCGGAGGATGTTATATCACCACGTATAGAGCGTACAGAAGGAACAGCATCGGCAAGTGTTTCAGGAGGTCTTGAGCAGGAAATTGAAATAATGCTAAAGGAAGAAACGCTTAAAGGCTATAACTTGAGTTCATCGTATATTGCTCAGATGCTTCAGGCTGCAAATATAAATCTTCCGGGCGGTTCTGTTAAAAAAGGAAACAATGAATTGACGGTCAGAACAATAGGTGAGTTTAAGTCATTGGATGAAATAAAAAATCTGGAGATACCTCTCACAAGGGGAGGAACGGTCCGATTAACGGATATCGCCGATGTGCGGCTGACTAATAAGGAACAGGCTTCAATTGCCAAGCTTGACGGCAAAGAAGTTGTTCAGATATCTGTAATGAAACAATCAGACGGCAACACGGTGAATGTTTCTGCAGCTGTTAATAAAGAATTAGAGAAAATTAAACAAGAGTATCCAGACATTAATATTGTCACAGTATTTAACCAGGCGGATTATATTAATTTTGCCATTGACAACCTGATCAATACAGCGATGATAGGCGGTATTTTGGCCGTTATTATACTTCTTGTTTTTCTGAGAAGTTTTAAAACAACATTGGTAATAGCTCTCTCAATCCCTATTTCCATTATAACTACATTTGTTATGTTATATTTTGCCGGAATTACATTGAACATGATGACAATCGGCGGCTTAGCACTTGGAATAGGTATGTTGGTTGATAACTCCATAGTTGTTCTGGAAAATATATATAGAAACAGAAGCCTTGGTATGGATAGAATCAAGGCATCTATTGACGGAGCTAACGAGGTTTCGATGGCGGTTACTTCATCAACACTGACTACTGTCGCAGTATTTATACCTATAGTCTTTGCCGGAGGCCTTGCAGCTGCAATATTTAAAGATTTTGCACTGTCTATAGTCATCGCACTGTTCAGTTCTCTTATAGTCGCACTTACTATGGTTCCAATGCTATCTTCAAAACTTGTTTCAGTAAAAAACTTAGAATCTGAAGAAGCTCAAGAAAAAAAACATGGATTTTTAGTAGTGTTTTATAAAAAAGTCCTCAGTTGGAGCTTAAGGCATAGATTTGTCACCATAGCAATAAGCATAGCCATGTTTGTTGTAAGTATTTTAATGGTTGTATCGGTGGGTGCGGAATTTTTTCCTGCAACAGATCAGGGAATGATTAATGTTACCGTAAGCTTGCCGGCAGGTTCAGAAATAGAACAAGTGGATGATGTTTTAAAAGAAGTTCAGACGTCAGTACAAGAAATACCGGAGGTGGTGTCAGTATTCACTTCGGCAGGAAGCGGCGGAACAATGGGCATCGGAGGCGATTCCGGAGCTGGAACCATGACGGTGATTTTGAGCGACTTAAACGAAAGAGACAGAAGCGCAAAGGAAATAAGTGATGAAATAAGAAAGATTACTAAAGATGTGCCGGGGGCGGAAATCAGTGTGTCTGAATCATCAATGATGATGGGAATGAGTTCAGGAGCCATAAGCATAAGCGTAAAAGGCGATGATATAGATACTTTAAGAAACATCGGAAATGATTTTAAAGATATAATAGAAAAGGTAGATGGAACAAGAGAAGTAACTACAAGCTATGAAGACGGCATACCGCAAGTGCAGATTTTCGCAGACAGAGGAATAGCCTCTCAATACGGTTTGACGACTGCCCAAATAGGTTCATCTGTAAGAGGCGTTTTGTCCGGTTCTAATGTTACAAAATTTAAAATAGACGGCGATGAAATAGATGTGGTGCTTAAGGGAGACAACATATACGGTCAAAGTATGTCTCTGTTGGGAATGCTGCCTGTACCGACACCGGCAGGAAGCAATGTACCCTTATCGGAAATTGCCGAAATAAAGGTTGAAAAAGGACCAATAAGCATTACGAGAGAAAATCAAGTCAGGGTCTTGACTGTCAGCGGAAGTGTTGTCGGCAGAGATGTTCAGTCGGTTTCATCAGAAATTGAAGGCCTGTTAAAACAATATGAGATGCCAAGTGGTTACAGCTATGCCTTTGGCGGTGAAACAGAACAAATAGAAGAAACATTCACTGACCTGGCAATGGTTATGCTGGTGGCAATTGTTCTTGTATATATGATTATAGCTGCACAGTTTGAATCATTGATTCAGCCGTTGTCAATAATGTTTTCTGTACCTCTTGCATTATCCGGAGGCTTCATCGGATTGTTTGTTACAGGACTCCCTCTTAATGTAATAGGCATCATAGGCTTGATTATATTGGTAGGTATTGTTGTTAACAATGCAATAGTACTGGTTGACTATATCAATAACAGACGAAGCAAGGGCGAAGATAGAAACGCAGCCATAATGAAGGCAGGACCTATAAGAATAAGGCCAATCATGATGACGGCACTTACAACCATATTGGGGTTGGTTCCAATGGCAATGGGCATCGGAGAAGGAGCAGAGCTCACTCAGTCAATGGGAGTGGTGGTAATCGGCGGATTGTCTCTGTCGACAGTTTTAACATTGGTGGTAGTTCCTGTAATGTACACAATATTTGATGATATCACGGCATTTTTCAAAAGAAAATTCAAGAAAAATAAAAATGAAATAATAGAGCAAGTATAACAAAGCTAGTTAAATTAAGACCGATGTTGTCATCCTGAGCATTGGCGGAGAATCTCAGCTTATCGAATAGGCAGATTCTTCGCTAGTCTCAATGTCTTATTTGCAGCTTCTGGGTTAAGGAGGAATAATGGCGGAAAAAAACCAAAAGCGAACCGATATACTTTCATCTGCCAGAGCTCTTTTCAAGGAAAATGGATTCCATAACACAAGAATGGATGATATTGCTCAAAATGCAGGTGTTGGAAAAGGTACACTGTATGAATATTTTAAAAATAAACAGGAAATATTTGATGAAACTTGTGTTGAATGCGTGAAGTCGATTTTTGAACGGGTTGAAGAAATCAGTGTTATGGATATTTCTTTCAATGAAAAAATTTTAATTTTATTTAATGAAAGAAAAAATACAATTGATGAAGAACTTGATAAAAATCCAATTGACTTAATAATGTCCTATAAAAATATAATATCCGAAAAAGTTTTAAAAATAATGTTTGATCATATTTCAGACACGAACAAAATTATGGTGGAAATTATAGATCAGGGAAAAGATGAAGGGGTAATCAGGAAAGATATCCCTTCTGACATAATAGCCTGCGCTATAGTCGGAACTATGGGAGAATATTTTAACCTTAGGATGTATAAAAAAGATTATGAATTTAGTGAGCAAGATATAATTTTTAACTTGTTATTTAACGGGTTTGGTGTAAAATAGAAGTATGAAGTCTTTTAACTATAATGTGAAGAATACAACAACTTATGGAGGAAATTTATGAAGAGAAAAATATCAATACTGCTGGCCATGTTACTTACACTAAGCACATTTACAGATGTTGCTGCAGCTGAAGATGCAGTAACTAAAAATGAGGAAGTGGCTGAAAAAACTGGTGTACTGGAGTTGTCAATTGAAGACGCTATAAAATTAGCAACGGAAAGTGACAGGCAAATGTGGGAAATAGATAATGGTATAAAACAGGCTAAAGATGAAAGAAGGCAAGGGAAAAATGCCAAAGAACAGGCAGAAGAGAGTATGTCGTTTGGTACTGTACCCACTGATCAATATGTCGTTGCAATATTGCAAAAAAACGATTATTATACAAAATTAGCGGATAATAAGATTACACAGCTGGAAAAAAGCAAGGATGTTTTGACTAAAAGAATTGAAATGGAAACAAAGTCATTGTATTACAATGTTCTTTTAGCTGAAAAAAAGATTGAAATAAATCAGGCTAAGCTCAGCAGGGCAGATGAACAGCTGAGAGTAGTAAATTTGAAATTTGACAACGGTTCTGCCACAAAAGCAGAAGTTCTGAATGGTGAGATGGCTGTACAACAAGCTAAGAGTGACTTAGATTCGGAAATGGATGATTTGGATACTGCAAAGCTTGATTTGCTAAATAGATTGGATTTGCCATTTGATAAGGAGATAGTCTTAACAGAAACAGAATTAGCTTATGTTCCAACAGAAAAACTTGATTTGGACGAGGCAATAGAAAAGGCAAAATCTGACAGACCTGAAATACTTGAAGCGCATAATAAGTTGGAATTACAAGAGATAGAAACTCATGCAAATACAGCTTACTACACATCAAATTTATGGCAGTACAAGGTTGCGGTGAAAAGACTTGAGGATGCCAAGCTTGATGTGCCTCAGACATACAAGGACGTTGAGCTTGATGTAAGAAAATCATACTTAAATCTTGTTAAGACAGAAAGAGCTCTTATAAATATTGATAAAACAGTTGAGCTGGCAAAAGAAGCAGCACGTGTTAAAAAGCTCCTTTATGAAAACGGAATGGCAACTTCATTTGATGTACTGGATGCAAATACAAGTTTGGCAGAGTCGGAAAAAGTACACTACGAATTGCTTGTAAATTATAGTTTAAGCAAGTTCTTATTTGACAATTCTAATTTGATGGGGGCCCAAGCAAGTAAATAATTTAAAAAACAATGAGGCTGTCACAGGTAATTACCAATCCAATGAACTGCTCCCTTCCAAGCAAACAAGTTTTTATTATTTCACTTGTCTACCTAAAAGGGAGCATATCACAATGCGGCAGTCTCATATAATTTTTTGCAGGCAATAAAGGTTTCTTTTGGCTATTGTTGAGACTTGCCTTTTTTAAGAATCTCCGATATTATCTTCAGCAACGTCAAAGACATACCAATATACATGTTTATACCGAATATGAATCCTCCAAAGCCGTAAAGCATTAATCTCTTGAAATACTTTTCTCCGAAGGAATCAAACATTTCATGTATTTTCTCAGGTTCCATTTTTTCGATTTCTTCCCGGGCAATAACATCAAATTCGATTGCTCTCAACAGTTCATCCAAGTTTCTTTTAAGACTGTTAATGCTTGAATCAGTAAATATATTTAATATATATTTTTTGGTTTCATCATCTACAAAGCTGAAATTAACTGAAACAGCTTCTTCGATGAATGTTTCGAAATGATTTTTTACATTTTTTTCAAATTCCTGATTATCAGATAATGCGCTAAAATAATATCCGGCAGACTTTATAAATTCTTCTTTATTAACTAATTCCCCTGCATTGATGTACAGATAGTTTTTGCTGTCTATTATTGAAGAGTATATTATTCTGTCAATGTGGTTTGTATTAAGTTCAGCTTTTGCTTTGTCAATTGCACAGCTTATGTCCTCAGATGATATATCTGCAAATAAATCCTTAAATCTGGATTTCATCATTTCATCAATTAAAGAATAAGAATATTCGGTAATTTTATCAATAATCCGGATTTTATTATTTCTTAAATTTAAATCCAATTCATTAGTAAAAGCATTTATTTCATTTTCATATACTTTTAATAACCTGCTTAAATCATTTGCATTAAACAGTGTCAGGATGCCGTCCAGCTTTAAGTTTCCTCCTCTTAAAAGTAAGTCCCTGGTTAAGCTGCTTATTCTACTCTCAATTTTCATTGAATTTTCCTGGTTTAAATAATTATCAACCATCTCATTAAGCTGCAGTTTGTTTACTCCTGTGTATAAAACTTCAACCTTAGCTTTGTAAAACTTCTCTTCCAATAATTGGCCTGCAATATTGTTTAGTTCCTGTTTTTTATCATCTATAAAATGAGGAAGCTTTACGGTAATAATTTTGTTAAGCAGTTCATTCATAATTTCATCGCCGCCCATTAAGGAATACATTCCTTTTTCGAGAAAACCAAGATTATTTTTTACTTCTGACTGAACCATTACAGCTATTTTACTTTTGCTTTCTTTAATGTTGTTTTTAACGGCCTCAGATACATTTTCCAGAATATATGGCATGTGCGAATCCACATAATTCTTTAATTTTCCGTCGAAGACTTCTTCAAATGTTTTATTTCTGTCCAGGGACTTATTAATTATACATAATGCTTTCTGTATAATTTTGTCCCTGGAATCCTTTGATAAAATAATACCGCTTATTTTTTCTGCCGCTGACTGGGCAAGCATAGTTTGTTTTTCTGAATCAATAAATTCATTTATCTGCTTGTTTACAAGGTTATGATATATATTTTCAAATTTTAATATTTTATTTTTAATTTCATTTTCATTTGAAAGCACCCTGCTTAATTTATCATAATAATCACCCTGAATATCAGAAACATATTTTTTTAACACATTATCTGATATTTTGCTTTCAAGTGTATTTTCAGAGTTTATTAAGGAATTAACACTTTGGCCGTAATCATAGCCTTCCAGCTTATCTTTCAATAATGAACTCATTTTATCTATCACTTTTCCATTCATTAAAGAGGATATTTTTACGCTATTTATTTTGCTGTATAAAAAGCTGCATACATGATTTATATTGCCTGAAAGCTGGCTTTTTAAATATGAAAAAATACCTTTAACAACACTGTGCTTGTTGTTTGCCAATAAATCACTCAAAGTTCTGTAGTCATTTTCGGCAATGCTGTCAGTAAATGAATTTTTAATTTTATTTCTGTATTTCTCAAACAGTTCATTGATGCTATTTTTGCTGAGAAGGCTTGAGTCAATAAAATTGGCTGTGTTTTCAGCAAATATTTTTTGATTTTTAACAATGTAGCCCAAAGAAAAATTTCGCAGTAACGGTATTTTAGAAAGAAATTTTTTTTCTTTGTATGGTTTGAATATCATATTGATTGCAACCACATTTGTAATGTAGCCCACAAAAGAATATACAGCCATATTGGCTATGTTGATTTCAGCAGGATCAAGGGGCGAGTGCTGAAATGCGGCTAATATTATCCCTGCTGCCGCTCCCAGAATACCGCCGAAATACATAATAGGCTTTAATTCTCTACCTATAAAGTCATTTGCAAAGCTAACAAGCTCATCATCACTCAGCTTGCCCAAATTATCTGTAACAATTGCTTTTACAGAACCGCTCAATATGACATCAGTATTATTTGCTGTGTACGCACGAAGAGATTCAGCACTGTTTTCGGTCAGGTTTTCTACGGAATTCAATTTATCCAATGCGGTTGAAATGGGAATGCTTTTTAATGTATCAGCCTTTCGTTTGTATTTTTTATATAATTCATCACTTAACAGATCTAACGTATTTGTACTCAATTCCTTTGAAGAATATTCTTCTGCAGCAGTATTTATCTCTTTCTCAATCCATTTTTTTATTGAATCCTTATTAGAAGCAATTTTCATTCTAATTAAATCTTTTATTTTTAAGGCAAAAAATTTTGCATTTTCTTTGTTAATTAGACAGTATAATTCTTCAGATAAGATTCTGTCTGCATATTTTACTGATTTATCAGTTAAATAATCTTTGAATTCATCTGATTTGCTAAGCCTTTTTAACTTGTCTATTAAATTTAATTTCAGTTTTTCGCTTATTAACTCCTCAGGAATTATTTGTTTTAATTCCATATCGCTTATATAGTCAGTCAGCTTCCCAAGTATTGACTCAGAATTTTTGTTAATGAAATTTATAATAAGCTTTCCTGTATTTTCAGAAGTAATGTTGTTGATTTCCGCTTCAGCCACAATTTCACGAACTGTTAAACTATCTAATATTTCAATTAATTTGGCACTGATATTCTGGCTTAATTTTTCAGGTTCAGCTAACTTATTTACATAGGAAATAATTTTATCTGCTATGCTGTACTTCTTGCCTAAATCTTTTAAATATGTATTTTTAATGGTAGACAGAAGTCTTGCTTTTAATCCGTCTGATTCCTTTATTACTTCATCAATGGATTCTTCAATTAAATAATCTATCAAATGACTATTTTCACTAATCCAGTTCACAACACTTTCAGTGACTGAAGGAATGTTCTTTAATAAATACTGTTTTAAGTTTTCCTCAAAGGTCAAATCCAGCAATTGAAATATAGATTTATTGCATTCCCTTCCGTATGAAAACAAAGAATTTATTAAGCTGTTAATATAATTAATTCCTTTTTCTGAATTAATATAGGTTAATAAGCTGTTATTAATGCTTTTTAAAATATCGCTTTCTAAATTTATAACATCTTTGACTTTTCTTCCTAAAAAAATTTCCTTTGAGGCATTCAGACTGCTTATAATTCCGGTTGAAACTAAGATTTCATCTATTTCAGCATTGCTGACATCAGGTGCAGCTTTTGCCAATATGTTAATTGCATTATAAATTACTGTTCCATAGATGTCTTTGTTTAAAATATTACTTGGAACTAATTTCTTATTGCTTTCGTAAGCTGATAAAAACATAGTCTCAAATAAATCAGTATTATTAAAAATATCCGTTAGAACCGAATATATCGAACCGCTAATGTTGTTAAGCTGCTCTGGACTTAAAAACACATGAATATCAACATTATCCAGTATTATTTTAAGAATGTCCGGCAAATGTTCATTAATCATTTCAGCAACAAAAATATCAATTGATTCAATGGTTGAATCATAACCGTCAATTTCAGCAAATGTGCTGCTGCCTGCAGCCTCATAAAGACAATTTTCATAAAAGTCAGCTGTTAAATCTTCAAATTCTTTTTTAAAGCTTTCATCATTTAATATGCTTTGAAGCTTTTCTTTGCTTATTATGTCATTTTCCACCATGGAGCTTAAATTATCAATAAATTCAGCCCTCGTTTTCTTAATCACTCCGCCTATTTTTAAAGGAGTGTATTCCTTAAACAGCATGTTTATTGCATAATCATTTGTTATATATCCTGAGGCGCCTCCGAGAATCGCCTGTACTATATAAGTAAGTATTGTTTCGTTCATAATGTTACCTTCCAATATAACTTTCAAAAATTATACCACCGGCTAATAAAATTTGCAAATTGTACTTTAATTCATATAAAGACTATTTATACATATTGAAAAACATATTAAAATAAAGAGTTTTTAATATTATTTGCATAAATTTACAAATAAGTCACATAATTAAAATTATATTGATTAATTACAAATTTTAATGTAAAATAGAATAAACTAGCAGAAATCATTAGGAGGAATAGAGTAAATGAAAACGTATAACATTGACAAAATTAGAAACGTTGCATTAGTAGGTCATAGTAATTGTGGCAAAACCACATTAACGGAAGCACTTTTATATGTTACTAAGGTTACAAACCGTATGGGAAAAGTTGAAGATGGAAATACAGTATCAGACTTCGATAAAGAAGAAAAAGATAGACAAGTTTCAATTGGTACATCAGTTATACCTATAGAATTTGAAGATACTAAAATAAATTTTCTTGATACTCCTGGTTATTTTGACTTCGTAGGTGAAGTCTATGGAGGACTGCGGGTTGCCAGCGGAGCAGTGGTGGTTATCGATGCAAGTTCAGGAATTGAAGTCGGAACCGAAAAGGTTTGGAAATATCTTGAACAACGAAACCTGCCAAGAGTCATTGTTCTTAACAAAATGGATAAAGAAAACGTTAAATTTGATGCATTGCTGGAAGAATTAAGAGAAAAGTTCGGTAAAAAGGTTGTTCCTTTTGCTTTGCCTATAGGTGAGGGAGAAAGCTTTAAGGGTTATGTTGATATAGTTGACCGTCAGGGGCGTTTGATAGAAGAGATAGATAATGTTAAGATAGATGTACCGGAAGATCTGGTTGATAAGGTTGAAGAATTAAGAGGCATCCTAATGGAATCTGTTGCGGAAACAGATGAATTGCTGCTGGATAAATTCTTTAACGGAGAAGAGTTTACATATGAAGAAGTAAGCACCGGTTTAAAAAATGCAGTGTTGGCAGGAGAAGTAGTTCCGGTTATAGTATCATGTGCCACTAAGGCAATGGGTATTAAATGCATGATGCACATGATAAAAGAATATCTGCCTAATTCAGGTGACACAGGTGAAGTAACGGGAATGGTAGACGGAAAGGTAACAACGAGGAAGGTAACTTCAACTCAGCCGCTGTCCGCCTTTGTTTTCAAAACAATTGTGGACCCGTTTGTGGGTAAAATCACCTTGTTTAAAGTAATGTCCGGAGTTATGAAGAAGGATACAGAAGTTTATAATGACGTTAACAGAGAAACGGAAAGAATAGGAAACATATTCTTGCTGAGAGGCAAGGACCAGATAGAGGCTTCAGAGATTGTAGCAGGAGATATAGGAGCCACCGCAAAATTAATGAACTTTAATACGGGAGACACTATTTCCGTAAAATCAAGTCCGATTGTATACAAGGGAATAGACTTCCCGAAACCGTCATACTTCATGGCAATAAGTGCAAAAACCAAGGACAGCGACGAAAAAGTCGGTATTGGACTTCACAGACTGAATGAAGAGGATCCTACATTTACAATAGAAAGAAATTCAGAAACAAAAGAGCTGGTGATCGGTGGTCATGGAAATATTCAACTGGCTGTTCTCGCAAATAAATTAAAAAATAACTTCAAGGTTGAGGTTGATTTGACCACTCCAAAGGTTGCTTACAGAGAAACTATAAGAGGAAAGTCTGATGTACAAGGAAAGCACAAAAAACAATCAGGAGGAGCGGGACAATACGGCGATGTTCATATCCGTTTTGAACCGTCAGATGTTGATTTTGAGTTTGTAGATCAGGTTGTCGGAGGAGCGGTTCCCAGAAACTTCATACCTGCTGTTGAAAAGGGTTTGAGAGAATGCCTGGACAGAGGAGTACTGGCAGGCTGTAAGGTTGTTAATATAAAAGCAACCCTGTACGACGGTTCATACCACGATGTTGACTCAAACGAAACATCCTTCAAGATGGCGGCATCAATAGCCTTCAAAAAAGGAATGCAGGAAGCTAAGCCTGTCATACTGGAGCCTGTGGCAAAGGTTGAAATATATGTTCCTGATGAATACATGGGAGACATAATGGGTGATATGAACAAGAGAAGAGGAAAAATTCTCGGAATGGAGCAGCAGGAAGACGGCACTCAAAAAGTACTTGCAGAGGCACCGATGGCAGAAATGTACACATACGCAATTGATTTGAAATCTATGACTCAGGCAAAAGGTAGCTTTGAGATGGAATTTCTAAGATACGACGAAATGCCTTTCAACATGGCAGAGAAGGTTATAGCTGATTACAAGGCTAAGAGTGAAAATTAAATTGTAGCTTTATTAAAAAAGATCTGATTCAAATTAAGATAATTTGACTTAACACCTCTTGATTATAGTTGAGAGGTGTTTTTTATGGCAAGTTATAAGAAATTAGAATAAAAGATTTGTGTTTCAAACACTTTAATAGGGGTATAATATAAATATCAGAATATTGATTAAATACTAAAGGGAGATTAATATGAGCAAATTATACGATGGTTTAAATGAACAAATGAATTTTGAATTGGAATCAGCATACATTTATGCAACTATGTCTGCATATTTGGATGAACAAAATATGAAAGGCATGACTCATTTCATTGACCACCAGGTTAAAGAGGAAATGGAACATGCAGGGAAAATTAAGAAATTCCTTCAGGAAACGGGATATGGTATAAAATATAGAGCGTTGAATCCAGGAGAAGGAAAATTTGTTTCAATTGAAGAAGTATTTCAGAAAGCTCTTGCTCACGAAAAGGTTGTAACATCAAGAATCCACGATTTAGCTGCACAAGCAAGAGAAGAAGGAGAACAAAGAGTGATTAATCTTCTTTCATGGTTTGTTGATGAACAAATTGAAGAAGAGGATACATTCAGCGTACTTGTTGAAAGATTACAAAGAATTAACGGACAATGGAGCGGGCTTTATATTCTTGATAGCGAGCTTGGGCAGAGATAACTAAAAAATTTAAATGTATTGTAGAAATACAGTATTTGACAGAAGGGTCAAGTACTGTATATTTTTGTCTATAATTATGATCATAATGTAAAGTTAATCGGTAGTTTGAAAGTTCCATGTCCCAAGGAACAAAAAAACAATGTTTATCGTCTAAGTAATAAATACAATATAGAGGAGACCAACTATGGAAATAAGTTTTATTATAATTGTTATAATGATAGCTTCAATTTTAGTAACTTGCATACTGAATCAAATATTTAAGAAAAAAAGATATATTAAATATATTCCTGTAATTATAATGCTTCCTTTTATGTTATATAATTTCATTACTATGTACAGTGCTCCGTCTGAAAACTTTGAGGCATTAGGAAGATTTGTAATGGGTGGATTTTTGTTATTTGCAAGTTTAACTTCTATTATATGTTCGATTGTACTTGATATTTTCCATAAGAAAAGAAATATTAAAGATTATTAAATCCGATATAGAATCTATGACAAACAATAAGAATTATATTGAAGATGTGGTGGTGTAAGTATACGAAGCAATAAAAGTTTATAGCAAGGCTCTATTGAAACTCATTTTTAGTTATATTTGCCGAAGGACCGGAACACAAAAAAATAATCTGTTACCAATCTTAGGTACAGATTATTTTGCAATAAATATAATAGAATTAAAATTAATATTGTTACTTTATTTTTTCGAGAATCTTTATTATGTCATTTGATTTCAGTACTTTTCCTAAGGACACAACTTTTTCGTCAATTACCAATGCAGGTGTTTGCATTACGCCATATGAAACGATATCTTTCATGTCCTGCACCTTTACTACTTCGGCTCCAATACCTGTTTCCTTTAATGCTGCTTCAGTATTTTCTTTTAAAGCAACACAATTTTTACATCCCGAACCTAAAATTTTAATTATCATGGTTTGGCCTCCTTTAAAATATACTTACAAATTATATGAACAAATACCCAAAGGCATTAAATGCATATCCGATAATGACAATACCTACAATTATCAATCCGGAAAAAATTCCCAGGAGTCTTGGTTTGACAACCTGCTTTAGCATAATAATTGAAGGAAGGGATAATGCTGTTACTCCCATCATGAATGAAAGAGCAGTGCCGAGTCCCACGCCTTTGGCAACAAGTGCTTCCGCAATAGGCAATGTGCCGAATATATCAGCATACATTGGAACTCCGACTACAGTGGCTATTAAAACAGAGTACCATTTATCTTTTCCTAGTATTGCAACAATGGCGGTTTCCGGTATCCAATTATGAATTGCAGCTCCAATGCCAACTCCTATCAAAATATACAACCAGACTTTTTTTATAATTGACAGAACCTGTTCTATAGAATAATCAATTCTGTCTTTTCTTGTCATGCTTTCCTGTTCCAGGTCAAGGGATTTGTTGCCGTAAACAAATGGTTCAACATATTCTTCAAGCCTTAACTTGCTGATCGTTGTTCCGCCAATTACCGCAAGTATAAGACCTACAATAACATAACCAATTGCAATTTTCCAGTTGAATATGCTTGCAAGCAGCAAAACTGAAGCCAAGTCAACAAGCGGAGATGATATTAGGAACGAAAAGGTTACACCTAAAGGTAATCCTGCACTTGTAAAGCCAATAAATAACGGAATTGACGAACACGAACAGAAGGGTGTGACAGTTCCGAGTAATGCACCCAATATATTTCCCGTAATTCCGTTGAATCTTCCTAATATTTTTTTAGTCCTTTCAGGAGGAAAGTAACTTTGTATATAAGAAATTATAAAAATCAGGACTGATAGCAGTATAAATATTTTTATAACGTCATATATAAAAAAGTGAATGCTCCCGCCTATTCGCTCTTGTATACTTAATCTAAATACATTTTCCACTAAAAGCTTAATTAATTCGGAAAGCCACTCCATTTTAAGCAACTGGTTGTTTAACCACTGAAAAATATTCATTCTTGTTCTCCTTAAAAAAACTAAATTGCTATTCCGATTTCATATTTTGTGCTATGCTGTCAATAAAGTTTTGAAGATTTTCAAAACTATCCATATCTATAGAATACTTAGTCCAAATACCGTCTTTTCTGCCGTTTACCAAACCGCTTTCGCATAATATTCTCATATGATATGAAAGAGTTGGCTGTGTTATATTAAATTCTTCCAAAATCTTGCATGCGCAGAGTTCTTTATAAGAAATCATTTCCAGTATCTTCACTCTTGTCTCATCAGAAAGAGCTTTCATATATAATGCAAAATCAATATAATTTTTTGTCAAAGTAATACACCTCCTCATATAGATAATCATCTATATACTTAAGATTATTATATTCAATACATAGATAACTGTCAATATGTTTTTATGTTAATCAGCGGGGACAGTCAACGGGGGAGTCAACGGGGACGGTTCTCTTCGGGGGAGTCAACGGGGACGGTTCTCTTTGGACAACACTCTTTTCTACTGATCCATCTAGAACTGTTCCTGCTGACCTTTATATTGCATTCATATATTTTATCCAATTACATTTTACAAGGTTTTTACAAAGTGAATATTGACATATGAGCATATACTCATATACAATATCTTTATAGGTTGAGAAATATTAACAGGAGAAAGGTTATGAGAGGTAAACGAAAAGTAGCATTTATATGCGTTCATAATTCATGCAGAAGCCAAATAGCAGAAGCGTTAGGAAAATACTTTGCAAGTGATGTATTTGAAAGTTACTCGGCCGGAACAGAAACTAAGCCGCAAATTAATCAGGATGCAGTAAGGCTGGTAAAAAAGATTTATAATATTGATATGGAACAGACTCAATATTCAAAGCTGATTACAGAGCTCCCTGAGGTTGATATAACAGTAAAAATGGGATGCAATGTTATATGCCCTTTTGTTGACAGCAAGTATGAAGAAGATTGGGGATTAAATGATCCTACAGGTAAAAACGATGAAGAGTTTGAGGCTGTTATAGCTGAAATTGAGAAAAAAGTTAAAGAACTTGCCGCAAAATTAGAAATGGGAGGAATTTATGGTTGATATTTTAAAGGCACTAGCTGACGAATCAAGATTACGCATTTTAGCTCAAGTACTTAAAGGCGAAATGTGTGTCTGCGAAATTGAACATTGCTTGAGACTTACTCAGTCTAATGCATCAAGGCATTTAAATGTACTTAAAAAAGCTGGAATCCTGGACAGCTATAAAAACGCTCAGTGGACTTACTATAAAGTAAGCCAGGAATTTATAAATGATAATAAGGAATTATACGATTATCTGAAAATGAAAGTCAGTACACTGCCTTGCTATTCAGATGATTGTTCTAAATTTGAAGACTGTAAATTGCAGGACTTATGTAATAAATAATTGGAGGATATTATGAGCAATAAAAATGCATCCGGAATCGGATTTTTTCAAAAATATTTAACATTATGGGTTGCACTATGCATGGCCGTCGGTGTTCTTATAGGAAGGTTTATACCGTCAATTCCTGAATTTTTCGGTAGATTCGAATATGCTAATGTTTCAATACCGACTGCAGTACTAATTTGGATAATGATATACCCTATGATGATGAAGGTAGATTTTCAAAGCATTAAGAATGTAGGCAAAAATCCTAAAGGTCTTTTCGTGACATGGATTACTAACTGGATTATTAAACCTTTTACAATGTACTTAATAGCTTCATTTTTCTTGTTTGTTGTATTTAAAAATTTTATTACACCTGAACTTGCGACAGAATATCTGGCCGGTGCAGTACTATTGGGAGCAGCTCCCTGCACAGCAATGGTTTTTGTATGGAGCACATTGACAAAAGGAAATCCTGCGTATACGGTTGTTCAAGTTGCAACCAATGATTTAATTATATTGGCAGCATTTATTCCAATAGTTAAATTTCTTTTAGGAGTCAGCAATATATCTGTTCCATGGGACACGTTGGCTTTATCAGTGGTACTTTTTGTAGTAATTCCATTAACAGGCGGTATATTAACAAGATTGAATGTTATTAAGAAAAAAGGTTTGGAGTACTTTGAAAATGAATTCCTGCCTAAATTTGACGATGCAACTACCACAGGATTACTGTTAATGCTTGTGTTGTTATTCTCATTCCAGGGTGACACTATTATAAACAATCCGCTGCATATTTTTCTGATAGCAATTCCTCTTACTATACAGACATTGTTAATATTTTTTATTGCATATTTTGCCTGCAAATGGCTTAAGCTTCCTTATAATATAGCAGCACCGGCGGGTATGATAGGGGCGTCAAATTTCTTTGAACTTTCAGTAGCAGTTGCAATAGCATTGTTTGGCATGGATTCACCTGCCGCTCTTGCTACGACTGTAGGAGTTTTAACAGAAGTGCCAACAATGTTGTTTCTGGTTTACATTGCCAATAAAACAACACATTGGTTCCCGGAAAAATAATTTTACTAGTGAAAGATCTTCATTGAAATAAATGGGAGGCAAAACTTTTAGGATGTATTATATTAAATTTCAGTAAAATTGAAAATAAGCTATTGAGAACTAATGTTCTGCATGGTAATATAATGTATATTATACATTTTAGATATGCTCTAAGTAGCTAGTTATGATGATTTTTAAATAAGAAAGGAAGTTTTAGGTATGAGCCTTGTTTCTAAGCTTAATCAAGATTTAAGCATAAAAATACCGGAACAAATTCTAATAAAAGCAGGATTAAAACCAGGTGCCGAAATCATATGGCTATATGACGAAGATGCTAGTCAAATACTATTAATGAAAAAGCCAGATAGTTTTGCAAAAGCTATGAAGGGCTTAGGTAAAGAAGTGTGGGAAGATATAGACGTTAACGTATATATAAAAGAGGAAAGAGAAATATGGGAATAGATACGGGAAAAACAATATTATTAGATACTAATTGTTTTATCTATTATTTTGAAGATAATTCTGACTATTCTGGCAAATTAGAGAAGATTTTTATTGATATTCAAAGCGGCAGAAATTTTGCATTTGTGTCAGTACTATCTCTCATGGAAATATTGGTAAAACCTAAGAAAGATAATAACGTTTTCGTAGAAAATAGATATAAATTAATATTAACTAATTTTCCAAACCTTTCAATAGTAGATATTGATTATAAAGTTGCGGATATAGCCTCAAGGTTACGGGCTGCTTAAAAATTGTGGATATTATATTGAAAAATTAAACACATTGTCATGCTGTAAGGAGAGCGGAGGTCAATATGAAAAATAAGCGATTTATTACTATAATTGTTATAGTAATTGTATTTTTAGCTTTATGGTTTTCTGGTGTTTTGCCTGAGGAAATGGTAAAGGTTGTTGCCCACAACTACATTTCAAAGCATGGAGATGGAGTAGAATACAAGTTCAAGAATGTTGAATATTCATCTGCACATGATTGCTATTTTGCTTACTATGAATATGAAAATGACCCAAATGCAGAAACACGAAATATAGGAGTATATTATCGTTGGTTTCCTGTATGGGTTTATTTTGACTCTGCATTTCCAGGAATAATGTAATTTGCAACAGTAAAAATGTGCGATTTAAGGGGGGAGAAAAATAGTGAATATTATATGGGAACAGGAATGGGACAGAATATATAAAGACCAAGGTGAAGTACAATTTGATGTGTTGCCAACTGTAATAGTAGCGGCAGATATTTTTAAGAGAAATGGCTGTAAAACTATAATGGACCTAGGATGTGGAACAGGAAGACATTCAATATACCTTGCTCAAAAAGGTTTTAAAGTATACGCAACTGATATTTCCGAGACAGGGTTGAAAATAACTAAATCAAAGGCTGAAAACCTGAATTTGAGTAATATTGAGGTCAAGCAACATGATATGAGAGATATACCTTTTGCTGATAATTCATTTGATGGAATTTTATGTGTGTGGACAACAGGGCACGGGACATTAGATGATTCTTGCAAAAATGTAAATGAAATATACAGATTATTAAAACCTAATGGGATTGCAGTTATTGATTACGTTTCAATTTATGATGAAAATTACGGTAAAGGTAAAGAAATAGAAAAAGATACTTTTGTTAACAATGTTGAAGGTGAGGAAAACATACCACATCATTATTCAACTACAGAGGAACTAAAAGAATTATATTCGAATTTTTCTCATATTGAAATAACACCAATAGATTATCATTTTTTTGATAATTATGGAGGCAAACATACTATAAAGGCATTTGTGGTTATATCAATAAAATAATTTATAATTCTCTTTATTATATTGACATAATCTTTTTATAATATATAATAAAATTAAGTTAAATAAAACCGTTGAATGAGATTAGTAGACATAAGTGATTGAATTTCAGAGAGCTATTGATGGTGAGAATATAGCATTTATCCTATGTTGAATGGACTCATGAGGGCAGCCCGAAAGTTTTGCAAGTAGTAGCTGACGGAAATCCTAACCGTTATGATGGAAGCATATGTCAGTATGTGAAATCTGCTATTTTGGGTGGCTAAATAGAACTATACTTCTATCCCGTTTTGGGGTAGAAGTTTTTGTTATTTTAAAGGAGGTTTTTAAAATGAAACGTATTTTAACAGGAGATAGAACAACCGGAAGACTGCATCTGGGACATTATGTCGGCAGCCTTCAAAACAGAGTTAAGCTTCAGGATGAATATGATACATTTATAATATTGGCAGATATCCAGGCATTGACAACCCATTTCGAGCATCCGGAATTAATAAGTAAAAGTATCTATGACGCTGCAATAGATAACTTATCAGTAGGCTTAGATCCAAATAAGATAACTATGTTTTTACAGTCTAAAATCAGCGCAATTGCAGAATTAACTGTATTTTATTCCATGTTTGTTTCAGTAAATTCATTAAGACACAATCCAACCATAAAAACTGAGGCCAAACAATACGGATATGATGATTTGAGCTATGGTTTTTTAGGATATCCTGTTAGTCAGACCGCAGATATTACTTTTTGCAATGCTGATTTAGTTCCGGTTGGAGAAGACCAACTTCCTCACATAGAACAGGGAAGAAAAATTGTGAGACGATTTAATGATTTATATGGAAATGGTGAAATCATCATTAAGGAGCCACAAGCCTTAATCAGCAAGACTCCCCGGCTTGTTGGGTTAGATGGAAATTCTAAAATGGGTAAAAGCCTTGGCAATGCAATTTATTTATCAGATGATGCTTGCGAAATAAATAAAAAAGTAAAATCAGCGGTTACAGATAAAAACAGAATAAGTGTTAAAGATAAAGGAAATCCAAGTATATGTACAGTCAGCAAATATCATGAAGCATTCAACCAGGAGGAATATGATAATATTTGTGAAATGTGCAGAAATGCAAGCATTGGTTGTGTAGCTTGTAAAAGTCTTTTATCTGAAAAGATAAATTCACTTCTTGCTCCATTTAGAGAAAAAAGAGCCTATTACGAAGAACGTAAGAGAGAAGTGCGGGATATAATATTTGACGGCAGCAATAAAGCAAATATTGTTGGAAATGAAACAGTTGAATATGTAAAAAAAGCTATGAGCATATACATGGAATAAAAGTTGGAATATTACATCTCTTGGATTTTAAATATGCAATTACACACTATTGTACTTTTACTAATATTTCATTGAGGAACAAAACTACTAAAAAACCGTCTAATAATACAGTATCCTCTATGGGATAGAAGAATTTTATGATAAGAGTAGAAGGGGTGGTTTTTATTAAAAGGTTAATACTTATATTTACATTATCAGTATTATTAATAGGTGTTATGTCGGGATGCTCTTCTTCAGGTAATATGCAGGAGCCGCCGGAATTATCAATATCTGTAGGAGATAAACAATTAGATTATGTTGCGGCTAAAAATAAATGGAATGGCAGCATATATGATAGGGAGGATACTTTTATTTCAATTGTTAAAGAACAAAATGAAATTCCTGTTTTTGAAAATGGCAGCATTGTAGAAATAAGCTTTAAAAGCAATCCACCTGATAAATTTACTGTTAGTGATATATTAATAGACGAAAACGGCAGACAGATTTACACGGACAAGGAGATAAAAAATATTCCGGTTGAATTAAATAACAGCAAGTGTTCTTTTGAAATAACGCCTCATTTTGCATCGGCTTTAAGTTCATATTATAAACCAAATAAGAAAGAAATAAGGGGTTTCAGAATGATTGCATCCTGGGGAGAAAATGAATGCGAATATGCCTTTATCATTAAGACATTTACAAATAATAAAAAATAGAAGATGAGTTTTTTATGATGGTTCTAAATGGAGGATATTTAAATGATAGAAAAAGACGATTCAGTTATTGAAGAGGATATAAGTGAAAAATTAATAGATAAAACAAATCCATGGAAAAAGCCTATGACTGACATTGCTTTGGGATTTGCATTGACTTCCATAACTTTGAATTTTCTGTGGCTGCAGTATATTTTGCCTACATTCGGAACAGTACTGATATTTGTAGGTACTAGAAGCTTACGAAAAGAAAACAAATATTTTACATGGGCTTATTTTCTTTCAGCGGCGTATATGGCTATATATACGGTTTATTTGCTTTTTTCATCAACACCTTTAGCTGTAGAAATACAAAATGAGGTTGTTTTTTCTTTGCTGCCGACAGGGTTTCGGCTTGCTTTATTTTTGTCATTAAGCTCGGCAATCAAAAATGTCTTTATAAAGGCAAGTGCTTCAAATATTCAAAACTCGT
This sequence comes from Firmicutes bacterium UBA3553, assembly GCA_002381185.1. Taxonomy (GTDB): domain Bacteria; phylum Bacillota; class Clostridia; order Tissierellales; family Sedimentibacteraceae; genus Sedimentibacter. The sequence goes on from DFOA01000065.1 coordinate 138,852, forward strand.
TTAATTTGGCGGCTGTGTGCATATTATTATCTGCATTACTTGCAGTCTCTCCGCTTTCCGATAGCTGGTTAGCTTTTATAATTTTAATATTTTTTTATATACGGGTTGTTCGTTCCATGTACCGTTTGGGAGATGACGCAGGAAGCATTGGATACAGTTTTGCCTCCACCCGGGAAAAATTAAGCAATACTGTTGTTGTAAGAGGATATTTGATGATTTGCTTTATTTTGATTATATTTTGCGGGACTGCTGCAAGTCATTTAGTTCCAAAATTTACTGAAATAAAGCCTGTTACATCTTCTGATACTCGAAACAAGCTTTTGGAGTTTGGTGTACCGGAGGAGATTCTTAGTGACATATCTGATGAAAATATTTCTATGCTGCAAAATGTAATTAATGTTGATGTAGATACTGATTTGTTAATGTTTGATGGAGTAAGAGAAACGGTTGAGGTTGAAACAAACATGTATAAAGAAAACATGAAATCAAAAAATCATACTATGGAGGCAACAACTGTTTATGCTGAATTGCCTGAAAATGTTGTTTATGTCCTAGTGTATTATAAATGGCAAAAGCCCAAGGCGTTTTGGAATGACGGTTTTACCATTTGGGGGGAAGAAGGAATTGAACTTTTAGATGGAAGGCTTTTTTGTCAAAAGAACAATACAAATTATGAATCACTAATACCGAGACTTAAAAACGATTTTGTAACAACAAGCAGCATGCTTTTTGGAGCAAGTCAATCCAGGCAGATTACCGGGGGAGTCTGTTATCCTTTTGGTTCGGAAAATCAGAGAGGATATGTTTTTTATCGTTTAAGTCTTCCTGAGGAAAACGGGATTGTAGCTAATTGCATAAATTATTTGCATTCTACAAGCCTGGTTACACTGCCTTATAATTATGCCGAGCAAAAAATATTATCAGGGCAACGTGAGTATATGCAGCATTACACTACATATGATCTTAAAAAATATCAAGATATGCAAGACGGACTATGATGGTAAAGTTATTACTTTATTTCTTGACTATTATAGGGATGGATCTTATTTTAGGGTCTGTCCCCAGAATAATAGAATAGTTTTTTACGGTAAAGTTTTACTTGTTCTAACATGTGTCCAATATTTCCTTCACCGGCATATTTGGTTATATCAAAAAAATTATCATCAGAACTTACCCAATAAAGCTTATTGACTTCTTCGACAAAAATTATTTCTTTATTAATTTTGCCGGCGTAGACTTGTAATTCAATATTGCTCATATAATATTTAAAATCCATTAGGTGGGTTAAAGTAATGTCTTTTGAGGTTATGCCCGTTTCTTCTTCTAATTCTCTATATGCACTTTCAAGTCCCTCTTCACCGGCTTCAACCTTACCGCCAACTAAATTATAAAGACCTTTATATGGTTCTTTTGAACGAAGGCACATTAATATTCTATCTTCACACTGGTTATAAACAATAATAACATTCATTTTCATAAGCATCTATCTCCACATATATAGAAAATATCAGGTAATATAACAAAATTCAAACTCTTTAATTTTCTGATTATATTATATATTATTTTTAATTATTAGCAATCAAAAATAAATGTACAGCAATTGGCAGTTTTTAAATATTGTGTTCTTTAATCGACGATGATTAATGAGGCTATCCAATATGTTACAGTAACGAAACTAATCTTGAGGAGGGAGCTGAATGTTAAAAAGGTGTTATCAGTATTCAGGAAATGCAGCAGAGATTTGAATAAGAAATTAAAAACAACATCCAAAATTTGTATGAATTAATATTAACAAAATATTTAAAAAACTTGTAATGTATGATATTATTAGGCTTATAAACTGCTTCGAACTGGTAAAACAGGAATGTAAGCAGTGGCTGCTCTTTATTATATTGTTTTTATAACATGAAATCATAAACTAGATGGAGGAACTGATATGGAAAAATCAAAGGTGTATTTTACAAACATGCACACAACTTCTCAGGAAAATCTGCAGCAGAAGCTGAGACGCCTGATTAAGACAGCAGGCATGGATGAAATCGATTTCGAGAGAAAGTATGCGGCAATAAAGATACATTTCGGAGAGCCTGGCAATCTTGCTTATCTGCGTCCCAACTATGCAAAGACGGTTGCAGATATGGTCAAGGAACTGGGGGGCAAACCATTTTTGACAGACTGTAATACATTGTATGTGGGAGGAAGGAAGAACGCACTGGATCATTTGGAGTCTGCTTATCTTAACGGTTTTTCACCATTTTCCACAGGATGTCACGTAATTATAGCAGACGGTCTTAAGGGCACCGACGAAGCTCTTGTTCCGGTTGAGGACGGAGAGTATGTAAGAGAGGCAAAGATAGGACGTGCTGTCATGGATGCAGATGTATTTATTTCACTTAACCATTTTAAGGGACATGAGCTTACAGGATTTGGCGGTGCTATTAAAAATATCGGAATGGGCTGCGGCTCCCGTGCCGGAAAGATGGAAATGCACAGCAGTGGAAAGCCTCGGATTTCTCAGAAAAAATGTATAGGCTGCGGTGCCTGCAAAAGAAACTGCGCTCACAGTGCGATTACATTAGTAGAGCGTAAGGCTTCAATAGACCATAGTAAATGCGTTGGCTGCGGCAGATGTATAGGAGTCTGTCCTGTTGATGCGGTTAAAGCCGCATCAGATGAATCTAATGATATTCTGAACAGAAAAATTGCTGAATACACAGCAGCGGTGCTGAGGGGACGACCGCACTTTCATATAAGCCTTGTAATTGATGTTTCGCCTTACTGTGATTGTCACAGCGAGAACGACATACCCATAGTTCCTGACGTAGGAATGTTTGCTTCCTTTGATCCTGTAGCTCTGGATGTGGCATGCGCGGACGCTGTTAATCGCCAGACTGCCATAGAAGGTAGCGTTCTTGCAAAGAACGTACACGAACACAATGATCATTTTAGCGATGTTCATCCTGAAACAGACTGGAGGTCTGCAATAGAGCATTCAGTAAAGCTGAATCTCGGAAACAGTGAGTACGAATTAATTACGATATAGTATAAATTATAGTAATTAATAAAAAGAATGTAATTCTAATCTCAAATAAAAAGAGAAATCAGGGGTTATACCTAAATTTCTCTTTTTATTTCTATTTTTTATTACTTACATGGCATCTTCATTTATGCTTTACCAGTTTTTTTAAATATATATGGGTGCAAAAAACATAGCAATCCGCTTATAGATGCAGCAGGAAAAATAAATTTGGTCATTTTCTCAGCAAACAATACAATATCAGGATTATTAATTATCAATCCTATAAATTGTCCAAAGACAAGTAATAAGCCGCCTGAAAAGAAAGAAATAAATCCAATGAAGATTATATTTTCATATATTTTTTTCATATATACTCCTTTAGTTTATATTAAATTTGAAAAAATTTGTGCGATATGAATTCATCTATATCTTACTATTAATGAAGTATAGGTAAAAATCCCATGGCAACCAAGATTGCTATTGTTGTAATCGGTATTACGAACCATACTATTAACGGCATAAATATCTTTTGCGGTTCAGCCCCGGTTAAGCCGCATCCTATAAATAATGCTCCTGATGCCGGTGGTGATGCACCTTCTGTTGAAGCAACCACAAGTAAAGCTACGGCTGCAGCTAAGGGGGTTACACCTGCATAAACTAAAATTGCATGAGATACTATACCTACTGATGTCAAGGTTGCTGTCGATGATAAAGGACCTGCAACTATAGCAAGTAATACACATATAATAATTACCGTTAAAAGCTTGGATAATTGTAAACCATCCAGTAAAGTAACAATATCATTCGCCAGCCCTAATTTAGATATAATATTTGCGGCAGCAAATACAAATAGCAATAACCCTCCTATACTCTTAAAATGCGGCAATAATTCTTTTATGAAATTATCTTTGGTTTGTAATCTTGCTTTAATACCTTTGTAATCAAGTAAGAGTATGAACAATGTCATTAGGGTTGGTATCCAAACTAAAATATTTATGCTGTCAATTGCTTCGCTCCAAATTTCCGATTTATTAATAAAAAATTCGGCCAAAGGTCCCATTGTTAATGCAACAGGTATAATTGCACCTAAAAAGATCAATGCAGATTTGCCATTTTTGCTTAAAACTTCTAAAATCGGACTTGCTTCTCCCTGAATGGAAGCTTGTATGTTATTCTTTCTGACATAGTAATGGATATAAACCATTCTCCAAATTACCTGATATAATCCCGTTATAAACAATGCCACATATAACTGTCCCTCAGATACGGCACCAACTACAGTCGGAAATGCCAATACTATGAAAAGAGATGAGCTTGGAGGAAATCCCGCCCCCAGACCGCCGTTGCCTGCAATTAAAGTAGCGGCTGCTTCTTTGGACCAACCTGATTTTAATAACCATTGTGCAGTAAATGATCCGGATGTAGCTGCATTAGGCGAATTACCGCCGGACAGCATTCCCAATACAGATGATAATACTGTATTTACATATGCCGGTCCTCCTTTTAACTTTCCAAACATACGATTTAATATATTTAATAAACCATCCAACACATTAGAATTCTGTAACAAATATGACATAAATACAAAGGCTAATGAAGCAAATAAAACTTCATAATTTAAAGCGTATTTAAGACCGCCTATTAGTAGATTCAATGCCTCCTTTCCGCCAAATAATGATGATATTATCATGCCTATAAACATTGCTTCGCCAATGTTTCTTTTTACTTTGACACTCCAAAAAATAATCAGAACTATAAATATAATCATGGCTGTAAGACCAGTACCCATATGCAACCTCCTGAGTTAGTAATATTTATTTTAATATTCAAAATATCCGTCTATTATTTCTGTGCTTTTTTTCTTTAATGATTCTTCGACCCAATTTCTATTTGCGGTACCATTTTTAGCAGCTTCTACTTTAGCAGAATCTGTTTTCGCATATTCAATTGATGCCTGTAATATTTCTTCGGCATATTTTGCAGGAATTACTATTACACCGTCAGCGTCTCCTAAAATTATATCTCCAGGCATAACTGCTATATTTCCAATGGAAATGGGTACATTTATTTCGCCGGGGCCTTCCTTATATGGTCCTCCAGGTGTAGAACCTGTGCAATATAAATGAAAATCCATTTCAGAAATTTCTTTAATATCTCGAATAGGTCCATCCAAGACAATTCCGCCGACCTTTTTAGTATATTTAGCATAGGCAGCCATAATTTCACCCATTAATGATTGGGAGCGGTCACCTTCATTTGAAACAACTATGATATCACCTTCCTGTGCCATATCTAATGCTTTATGGAGCATTAAATTATCTCCGGGTCTGGCTTTAACAGTGAGTGCCGGACCTGCCATGATTGGTGAAACAGGTGATCCAACAAGTTTGATTTCTGAATTTAAAGCACATAATCTTGACATAGTGTCGGCTACGTTTGCAGCCGGTAAATTCTTGAATGCTTCTATTATATCTTTATCTGGCAAGTTTCTTTTTAAAAATACTCTATTTCCTACGCTCATCTTATTTACTCCTTATGATGTTTAATTATTTATTTATCATATCTCTTAATTCGGGAACTACATATTGCGGTGTTCTGCCGGCTAAAAAATCATCTATTCCAATTGCACAATGAAGAGAAGACCTTATAGTGGCTTCTTCTGTTGCTGCGCCAATATGCGGAGCTGTTAAAACATTGTCCAGATACAGCAACGGATTGTTTTTATCAACAGGTTCTTCTTTCAAAACATCTAAAGCAGCTCCTGCAATTTGCTTGTTCAATAATGCATTATATAAAGCAGATTCATCTACTATAGACCCTCTTGAGGTATTTATTAAAAATGCTGTTTCTTTCATTAATTCAAATTCCTTAGCGCCTACACTGTTAACTGTGTCCTTAGTGGCTGGAACATGTAAAGAAACATAGTCGCTGTCGGTAAATATTTCATTTCTGTCTTCTATTAATTTAATATACTCTGACAAGTTTTCTTTTTTTGCAAAAGGATCATAAGCTATAACATTCATGCCAAATCCAAGTGCTGCTTTTTCCGCTACAAGAGTTCCTATATTGCCTGTTCCTATTAAACCGAGAGTTTTGCCGTTTAATTCATTTTTTTTAGTTTTCATTTTAGCATAATAATAATCGTCAATATACGTTTTCTGTACCAATTTAAAATTCCTTGAACAATAAAGCATATAAAATATAGTTAACTCCGAAACGGACATACTGTTTGCTCCGGGGGCGTTTAATACTAATACGTTATGTTTTCGCGCTGATTCTAAATCAACTCCATCATAACCGGCTCCATGTCTGGCTACAACTTTTAACTTAGGTGCGGCATCAAATATTTTATCAGTTATTTTAGAAAGCCTAACAATCATCGCATCACAATCTGCTATGTCATTTATAATATCTTCCTCTGTCATGCCACTTCCATCAACTATAACATATCCCTTTGATATAAGATAATCCCTCCCTTCTTTCATTATTGGTTGTGGTAACAAAACCTTATATGCCATTTTATCCTCCTTTTTACGGTGTATAAGTTTAATAACTAAAATGAAATATATTAATAATTTACTTATACAGCCTTGTACATGAAATAAGAGCAAATAGCGTGCCAAAAACCGGCATATGGGATTTGTGATAAAACTATCAAATTGATATGTTGAAAAATACAGCTTTTTGTAAGTAATTATTTTTAATTGCTACACTTGTTCACATAAATCATGGAAATGTTGACATTGTTAATTTAGCATGATAATATGCAAATGTGAAATGATATGAAATACGAACATTTCATAAGTGAAATGGAGGCGTAAAATGAATAAGTCTAAAGATATAATAATATTTTCAGCTTCTAAAGCTTTTACTGAAATATCATATAAAATTATTGATGAGAAACAACTGCATGATCTAATAGAGGTTATAGAAATTACCGGCAGCGCAGTTATAGATATAGCGCAAAAATCTGTGGAAAATGGTACAAAGATATTTATAGCTAGAGGAAGAAATGTTACACTGCTGCGAAATAATTTATCAGTACCTATAATTAACGTACAGTACACCTATGAGGATGTTTACAATACCATTGCAAGAGCTGATTGCATACATGAAAATATTGCACTGGTAGGTTTTGATGAAGCATATGACATGATGATTAAGTTTAGGGAAATATCAGGCTACAATGTTCAGGTAATAGGACCTAAGTCCGTTGACAATATTGAATATGATATCAGTAATTTTATAAAGCCCAATACGGAAGTATTGGTTGGAGGTATTTCTGTAAAAAGAGTTGCAGATATTTATAATCTCAAACATATTATGCTCGATGTGGATATAAATTCTCTGAAAATTGCAGTTAACAGCGCATTAAATATTTTATCAACAAATTATGAAAAAGATAAACACATACAAACAATATTGACCACTATTAACGGGATTACCGAAGCCATAATAAATTTTAATAACAATGGCGAAATAATATTCTTGAATAATCTAGCAAAAAAGATATTTAAAGAATATAGTGATGATGAAATAAGGAAAACATTGGTTTCTTCAATTGAAGAAAATGTAATTTTTTCTAAGGGTAATCCCATTTTTGATAAAGTTTTAAGCATTAATGATAAAAATTACATTGTAAATCTTAAACCTGTAATATATCAAAATCAAGTACAAAGCGTGATAGCTATAATATATAATGCAAATTACATTCAAGAAGGAGAAAAACAATTAAGAATAAAATTTAATACTAAAGGCTATATAGCAAAAAATTCATTCAATAATATTATCGGGGAAAGCAAAATATTAAAAGATGAAATTGCAAAAGCTAAAAAATATGCTAAAACTAACAATGCCATATTAATAAGCGGTGAAACAGGAACCGGAAAAGAGATATTTGCCCAGAGCATTCATAATTCAAGTACAAGAGCTGATGAGCCTTTTGTTGCAATTAATTGCGCTGCTTTGCCGGATTCGATTTTAGAGAGTGAATTATTCGGATATGCGAAAGGTGCTTTTACAGGTGCAAATAAAGAAGGAAAAATGGGAATATTCGAACTGGCACATAACGGAACGGTTTTTTTGGATGAAATCGGAGAAATGAACATTAATATTCAAGCAAAAATATTAAGGGTTTTGCAGGAAAAAGAAATAAGCAGATTGGGAGATAATAAGGTAATTCCTATTGACGTAAGAATTATCAGTGCTACAAATAAAAATCTTCATGATTTAATTGAAGAAAAAAAGTTCAGAGAAGATCTATATTACAGATTAGCTGTTCTTGAATTAAATATACCCCCATTAAACCAACGCTTGGATGATATACCTTACCTGGTTGATTATTATATAAATAAGAATAATTATAATGTTTCATTTTCCAATGAGGCAATTCAATTGCTCTGTTCAGGCAAATATAACGGAAACATACGCCAATTGTTCAATATTTTAGAGCGAGCTATAGTTCTATCAGATAGCAACAATATTTCAGTAAATGATTTAAGAAACATAGTAGATGTAAAAAGCCTTAACCTTATATCGATTGAAAATTCTTCATTGAAAAATTCAAATTATGATTATGAGAAAAACAAAATAAAGAGCATTTTGGACAAGAATTCCGGCAACAGAAAAAAGACGGCTGAAGAACTAAACATAAGTCTTACTACCTTATGGAGAAAAATCCGAAAGTACAACATAAATCAGTAAATATATTTTTAAATAAGCTATTGACAACATTATCCTCCGCACGTATAATACGCACAAATTTAAAAGAAATGCATTTGATTAACCACAAGGCTAATCAAATCGCATAAATGGAGGGGGAAATGGATTTAAAGGTTTTAACGGGCACCTTAAAAAAGAACTTATTAATTAAGTATAGGGCGTATCCCGTAAGTTTTTTTGTTGGCAATACATTGACGGGACTATATACAGTTCTGGGTGCATGGCTGATGTATAAATTCCTGTTTGAAGGAAATCTGGCATCAGATTTCAGCGAATTTACCGGAACAGGTGATTATATAAGCTATGTTATAGTAGGAAGCTTGACTTATTTATTTGTTGTCAGAACCTGCCTTAATGTGAGCAGAAGCCTTATTACAGAGCTAAGAGAGGGAACATTGGAAAGTTTAATGCTTGCACCATTCAGAAGAGTAGAATATTTTCTTGGCAATATGCTTGTTCAGACCGTTACAACATCGTTGGAAATTATGGTCTCGCTTATTATAGCAATACCATTCGGAATTAATTTCAGCAGCAGTAATTTGGGCAGCTTTGTCGTTGTTTCAATAATATCACTTTATGCTTTCTTTGGAGTATCCATGGTATTAGGATGTATCATGCTTTATACCCGGGATACATACATATCGCAAAATACTTTGTTTGCATTCTTGTTTTTAGTATGTGGAATATCATTTCCTCCTCAGTATTTACCTGCCTGGTTAAGAATATTTGCTGATTTTATTCCAGTTACCAAGGGGGTAACACTAATACGGAATACCTTATTATTGGGTATGGGAATAAAAGAGCAGGTTTTTGAAGTGCTGAGTATTTTAATATTAAGCACCATATATATTGCTGCAGGATTCAAGCTTATGGAAAGGTGCGAAAAATTTGCACTTGAAAAAATAAATGGATAAGGAGCAGAGTATGATTATAGCAGAACATTTACAAAAAACATACACGGTTAAAGCAGGTAAGGGGTTATTTAGAGAAAAGCAGGAAGTAAAGGCAGTAAAGGATATATCTATGCAAATAGAAAAGGGGAAAATTGTAGGACTTCTCGGAATTAACGGAGCAGGAAAAACAACAACAATAAAAATGCTGACTACTTTATTGTCACCAACATCCGGAACATATTTTATGGATGATATTGATGCAATAAAATATCCTGTTGAAATAAAGAAACGTATTAATATGATAGCCGGCGGTGAAAGAATGATATATTGGCGTCTTACAGCTTATGAAAACCTCTGGTATTATGGTCAGATATATAATGTACCTAATAAAGCGCTAAAGGAGAGAATAGATAATCTACTGAATTTAGTCGGGTTGGAAGGCAAGAAGAACATTCCGGTTGAAACCTTTTCAAAAGGTATGAAACAAAGACTTCAAATAGCTCGTGGATTAATCAACGACCCCCAATATTTATTCCTTGATGAACCGACAATAGGGTTGGATGCAGTTGTTTCAAAGGAGCTGAGAAAGCATATTAAAAACCTTGCTAAGGAGCAAAACAAGGGGATTCTTTTAACTTCTCATTATATGGGAGAAATAGAGGAACTGTGTGACTATATCTACATATTGAATGACGGAAGTTTAATAAAACAAGGAACCGTAAGGGAGCTGGCAGCAGAAACTTTTAATCGAAAAAACTATGTGTTGAAATTATACGAGCATAACAATGACATTATAAGATGCCTTGAAAATAGAGTAAAGGTTATTGACCCTACCATCATAGTCAAGGATGACAATGAAAGCATATATATTAACAGCAAAGAAAATATCTCAATGGAATTGTCAAAGGCATGTGCTGCAGAAGGTTTATATATCAGAGAAATGTATGAAAAGGAACCCCAGCTTGAAGATACCATAATTCGTCTTTCAAAGGGGGCATAATATGAAGGCATTTATTAAAACCTTTACAGCTGAAATGAGGAAGCAGCATAAAAATTATTTCCACAGCAAGATGATATACATATCTTTGTTCGTATGGCCAGTTTTAAGTTTCATTACAACCTATTACAGCTTTAAGGCTTTTGATATTAAAAACATCAAAGCATCTTACATAACACCAGAAAATGTGATAGTATATTTATTAATAGGATATATGTGTATGAGCTTTTTCAGATCCCTGGTACAGTCATCGTGGAGCTTTTCCTTTGAGAGAATCAGCGGAACTTTGGAGCTTATTTACCTTTCACCTGCCTACAGGGCGGCCGTATTGCTCGGAAATGCGGTGTCATCTCTGTTTGAAAGTATTTTTGTGATGGTAGTTTTCTCTGTCTTTATATTAATAATGAACAGTGAAGTTGTATATATGAAAATTATGACATGCATCGTCGTATTTCTGATCATTACGGGAATGGCAGTTATGTGGGGTATGTTTCTCAATTCACTTTTCTTATTTTCCAGGGATACTGATTTTCTATTTACAATTCTGGAGGAACCAATGGAATTATTTTCAGGCGTTAAAGTTCCGACTGCATTGTTTCCGTTATGGGCAAAAGCAATCAGTGTGATATTTCCATTGACATATGCAATCGAGGCGGCAAGAAGAGTTGTGCTTATGGGAAGTTCGCTTTATGACATTCGTGGATTTACGGGCACAGGAATTTTAATAATGTCTGTATTGTTTACATTAATCATGATAATTGTTAAAATAGTAGAAAGACATTTACGTATAACGGGAAACATAACTCTTTTTTAGGATAATAATATGAATATTGGATTTTGTTACGAAAATGATATAAATGTGGAATTTACATTTTCTCCGCTGTCAGAAATGCTTGCTTCAATGCATGTTTTATCAAAACCCGAGCATCATTTAGACAGAATGAAATGGGTCAGAGCAACTACAGAAGAAATGCCAGATAAGCTTTTAGAGGATATCAGAAAATATGGTTCCATTACAAATGAATGGCTGATTGTTATGGATTTTTCCGTAATAAGTCCCTATAGCGAATTGTGCATTACGGATGCATTGAAAGAACTTGAAAAACTAAGTTTATATAAATGGAATAGGGTTTATAAACCGTATGATAAAAGTATTTCCGTGGAAGAAAAAAGTAATATTATTGATATTATGAAAAGATACTATGAAATTGTATTTTCACACGAAATTAATTTTCTCCAGCCTTTCCTTATCCATACTATAAAAAGAGAAATAAAAACATATAGGGAAGAGGGCTTACTTAACAGAATTGATAAGATACATGAAAGGATTGAAATAAAAGAAACTGAAATAATTTTACATAAAAATAAAGAATATCGTTTTGATGTAAAGAAATTGAGTAAAATTTCAATTACGGCAAGTACATTTATAAGCCCGCATCTGTTAATGTATGAAGATAAAGGAATATTATATTTAACTATACTGGTTTTAATGGAGGAAAAAGAGGAAACTGTTCCGGCTGATTTGGTTAATCTTTTAAAAGCATTGGGAGATGAGACACGTCTTAAGATACTTCATGAAATGAGAAAAGAACCTGCTGCAACTCAAAGCCTGGCTGTTAATCTTAAGCTGACAGAAGCGGGAATATCAAAACATTTGAAAGTATTAAGCAGTGCGGGCCTTGTAAATAAAGTAAGGCAGGGGAATTATATGATGTACAGCATCAATAAAGATGCCATAGATTATATTCCTTATAAATTGTATGAATATATTATGAGATAACGGTTGGATATAAACAAATACCACAATGACGGAGATAAAAATGAAAAAATTCACACCTTCTTTTTATGTAATTTTAATAATTATTATTTTGGCAATTACAGCTAAGTTTTCATCATCCGAAAATATAAAAATTTTTAGTTTAATGTTGTTTTGTATATTTTGCCTGTCATACATTATTTTTGACACTTATGGTCACATAAGAAGGAAGACTTATACTACTTCTAAATATATAGCAATAGTTAATATATTAAATATTTTTGCTTTCATGACTTTGTGCGTGTTTTTTCTTATAAACCATGATAATACAAGCTTGGAATTTATGCATAGAAGTTCTAAATATATTACAGCAGCAAAACTGACCTTATTTTGTTTATTAATTGCCAGAAGTTATCTTGTGGGCGATAAATTTAAAATTAACAAGGCGAGTGAGGAACAGTAAAAAAGGAGAAGGAAATAAAAACCCAAACGAAAATCAATCATAAAAATGGGAGTTGATTTTTCGTTTGGGTTGCAGTAACTGCAAGTTATTTTAGCAGTAATTGAAACAAGAATAGATTTGCTTTATACGTCACATTTATATATTCAGTATAATAACTTTTTCATCAGTCATTTCATTTATTGCATATTTAGCTCCCTCTTTGCCAAAACCGCTTTTTTTAAGACCTCCATATGGCATGTTGCGAGCTTTATAATAAGTTGTATCATTGATCATTATACCTCCGCATACTATTTTTTTTGCTGCTTTCATGGCCAAATTAATATCTTTTGTATAAACACCTGCCTGCAGACCATATTCCGAATCATTTACTAAGTCAATTGCTTCATCGAAATCCTTGTATGTGGTAATGGCAATTACAGGGCCAAAAACTTCCTTATAAAAGACTTTCATATCTCTGGTTACATCAGCCAGAATTGTAGGAAGGTAAAAACGTTCTTTGTAAGTTTTTCCACCTGTGATTAGTTTAGCGCCTTTTTCAACAGCTTCTTTTACCCAGCCATCCACGCGATTCACTTCATTTATGCTTATTAATGGTCCCACTGTTGTTTTTTCATCAAGGGGATTGCCAAGAACTAATGATTCTGCAACTTCTTTTGCTTTTTTTACAAACGTGTCAGCTACATCCTCATGTACGATTACGCGCTGAACGGATTGGCATACCTGGCCAGAATTTGCAAAACCTTTTATGGCGCAATCTTCTGCCGCTTTTATTACATCAGCATCTCTATGTACAATAACCGCCGCATTACTTCCCAATTCCATTGTAGATCTTCTTATTCCTATTGTGTTGGTGATATGTTCTCCAACTTGGGAGCTTCCTGTAAAACTGTAGAAATTAATATCCTTGTTCTGGAGAAGCCATTCTCCGGTGGTAGCACCAGACCCCATTACAAGCTGTATATGTTCTTCAGGCAACCCTGCTTCTAATACAAACTTTACTAATTTACATACGCTTACAGGAGTTTGTTGGGTTGGTTTAACTATTACAGTATTTCCTGCAGCAATGGCAGGTCCGACTTTTGAGGTTGTTAAGCTGAGAGGAAAATTAAAGGGTGTTATGGCACATACGATACCTACAGGTACTCGCATTGTAAATCCTATTCTGTTTTCAGAACCTGAATCTCCATCTACAGGAACCATTTCGCCCGTTATTTTTTTGGCTTCTTCTGCAAAGTTTATGTAATTCTGTATAACACCGCATATTTCGGCCAAAGCCTCTTTATAGGGCTTCCCGACTTCTTTACAAAGGGTTTCAGCCAACATATCCTTGTTATGTTTAATTATTCCGCTTAAATTCATCAAAATTTCGTATCTTTGCGTTGGAGTCAAATTTGTCTTATTAAAAGAATTTCTGGCAGATTTTACTGCATCATCAACATTTTCTTTGGATGCCTGAGCAATTGAAGCGAACGGTATTCCGGTATATTTCTCAATTACATCAAATTTTTCTTCTGTATCTACCCATTTGCCTCCGATGTACAATTTATAGTGGTCCATAAATTCACTCCTTCTAGGTTTCTAATATATTTTGTGTTTTCTTATTTATAGTTATATGCTAAGCAAAATTTATGCCAAACTCAAAATTTAATATTATTACGTTATATTATTGAAAATATAGCGATAAAATTAACTTTATTACATAATCTTAAGAACGAAATTTTCAAATTTTAAAGTCATGGTTTTCACATTGAAATGGTTTAGATATTAAGATTGCATAAATTTTAATTAGAAAAGTAAAGAATCAAGAGTGATATATGTATTGCTGTGCTGGAATTATGCATATAGAACAAAATACAAGACCTGATTGAATTGGTTGAAAATAAATCAGGCCTTGGTTTCTAAGTGATGCCAGTTAAAAGCTAAAACTGCGTACTAAATTATGAAGCATTTCTGACTGTGAAAATAAATCTTCGCTTGCTGAGGCAGATTGTTCTGCGGCGGCAGAATTGATTTGAACAACGGAAGCTATTTGCTCAACTCCGATCTTAATTTGCTCAATAGCCATAGATTGTTCCCCTGATGCCCTCGAAATTTCAGCCACTGTTTCAGCCGCTCCTTTTGAGTTTAGTACGACATTTGACAATGATGTGGCAGTTTTATCGGCTATTTCAGTTCCTTTTATAATGGCTTTAATTGTATCTTCAATCAGCAAAGCCGTACTATGTGCAGCTTCTGAGCTTTTGCCTGCCAGATTTCTTACTTCGTCGGCAACTACTGCAAATCCTTTTCCGTAAGAGCCGGCATGTGCTGCTTCTACAGCGGCATTTAAGGCAAGGATATTAGTTTGGAATGATATGTCATCGATTATTTTGATTATTTTTCGTATTTCTTTTGATTTGATGTTTATTTCCTTCATGGCATAAACCATGTCTTCCATATTTATATTGCATTGGTAAATTTCATTGTCAATAGTGATTAATTTATTGCTTGCATCAGAAGTGTTTTCAGCATTTTCTTTAACATGACCGTAAATTTCCTCAATTGCGGCAGAGGATTCCTCAATTGAGCTGGCCTGTTCAGTTACTCCCTTTGAAATGTTTTGCGAGTTCAATGATATTTGTTCTGATTTTTTCGACACCTCTGATGACAGTTCGTTTATATTTTTCAATGTTCTTGATAACATACTTACAGATTCGTAAATTGAATGCTCTATCTTTTCAAAATCCCCGTTGAATTTATGCTTTATAGTTATATTCAAATTTCCCTTCGACAGCTCGCTCATAGCCTCATCTATCTCATTTATGTATAAAGTCAGTTTTTCTATTGAATTTTTCAGGTTTTCAGCCAATCTGCCTATTTCATTTTTTGACGTATAAGTTATTTTGTAACCTAAATTTCCATCTGATAAAGCCTGGGATAATCTTTCAATTTCGTTGATTGGATCTACTATACTTCTGGTTATTAATTTTGTAATAATCATACCTGAAAAAACAGCAGCCGCGATCATTGAAACAGTAAGAAAAAGAGAAAAGCGGATGTTTTTATTTGATTCATATGTTTCGTTTTGTAACCTCAGGTTTATACCATCGGTTATTTCATTTAACGTCAGGGTGATATCATTGACAACAGGTTCATATGAATTAAAAATCAGCCTTGAGGCATCGCTTTTATATTTGTGGTTCATTACCTCATCTCTGACGACTGCTTCTTTTTCCAACAGATTCAAAACAGCATCAACCTTTTCTTTGTCTGTTGAAAGATGTTCTTTTAATTCATTTAGATCAGCTGTCATTTCATCATACAGACTTTTATTAACAGTTCTGTAATCGTCCTTTTTTGCATTATTATCTGTCAGGGTTGAGGCATAAAGATTTTTTTCCATATCCTTTAAATTTTTTGATACAGATGCAGCCAAATAAATTTCAGGTATTATAATTTCGTTCGTTCTGTCAAATAATTTAACTGTTCTATTAAAGTAATTAAGGCTGATAGTTATTGGAATAACAAATAATAAAATCAGTGCGGTAAAGGAAATCATCAGCTTTACTCCTAATTTCAGATCCTTAAACAAACTGCTATTAATTTGAATGCTATGGTGTTCAGCAAGTTTCTTAAAGTTAATTTTTTTAAAATTACTTATCATTGCGGTTGAGGATTTAAAATTGATTATCTTGCTGCCAATGTGGGTATATACTTTTTTAAACATAATTCTCCTTTCAAACAACAATTATCTCAGTTTAAATTTATTGCTGATTTTAAATATAGACATATAATGTAAATACAGTTAAATGGAATTGTAAAGATTGTGTATTGTTGAAACATTCAGGTAAAATTATTAAAGTTAAATATTAATATTGGGGAGAATTACGCTTTACGTAAAGTTTACAAAATAATTACAAGAAATTGTATGTCAAATATTATTCATATGATAAATTTTCATTATAATACTTCAAATGGAGAATCAAATGTCAGATCTAATAAAAGAAGCATTAGACTATATAATTGATAATAAAAAAATAAAGACAGTTTTTCAGCCGATAGTATCTCTCAGAGACGGCAGCATATATGGACATGAGGCACTTAGCAGAATCACTTGTGAAAGTGAAATAAAAAATACGGACATGCTGTTTAATGCAGCAGGCAAATATAACCGGCTGTGGCAATTAGAACTCTTGTGCAGGACTAAAGCTCTTGAAGCCGCATTTATATTTATGATTCCGCCTTACAGCAAAAAACTGTTTATTAATGTAAACCCATATACAATGCATGATGAAACATTCAAGAGAGGATTTACAAAAGATTTTCTAAAACAGTACAACATTGATCCTAAGAGTGTTATTTTTGAAATCACAGAAAAAAATGTTATAACAGATATCAGCAGTTTTAAATCAACCGTAGATTATTACAAGAGTCAGGATTACAGCATTGCAATTGATGATGCCGGAGCCGGATATTCAGGTTTAAATCTTATCAGTGATGTTCACCCTCATTTTATTAAGCTTGATATGAACTTAATACGCGGAATAAGTACGGACAGGCTTAAGTTTGCATTGGTAAAAGGGATGGTTGAATTTTCGAAAGCTTCAAATATTTCAATTATTGCTGAAGGAATTGAAACATATGAAGAGCTGGATACAATTATAAATCTAGGGGTTCAATACGGGCAAGGATATTATTTCCAGAAACCAGAAGAAAAAATAAGGGATGTAGATCAATCTGTATTAAAGTCCATCATGGAAATAAACTCGAAAAAAAATCATATATCTACCGGATTTACATCAAATATTTACATAAGAAATTTAGCTAAGAATACGCGCGTTGTTTCCACCAATGAAAAAGTAAATGCAGTGTATGAAATTTTTATAAAAGATCATGATTGCCTCGGATTATGCGTAGTGGATAATAATGTCCCTGTGGGGATTGTTACCAAGGAAAACATTGCATTGAAACTAAGCGGAAATTATGGATTTTCGCTATATAAAAATAAGAGTATAAAAGAAATTATGGATAGGGAATTTTTATATGTTGAATACAATACTCCCATAAATGTTGTCTCTGAATTAGCCATGAATCGTCTTAATGATAAACTATATGATTTAATAGTTGTTACTGAGAACAATAAATTTATTGGTACTGTAACAATCAAGGATTTGCTTCAGAAGACAACGGAATTGGAAGTTTCTGCTGCCAAACACCTAAATCCGCTGTCCGGCCTCCCAGGCAATATTATTATTGAACAAACTTTGAATCAGATATTGATGAACTTCTCGGAATATAGTGTGGCATATTTGGATATCGATAATTTTAAGGCATATAATGATGTATATGGATTTGAAAAAGGCGATCGTGTTATTAAGCTCCTTTCTGACATTTTGAAAAAACATAGGAATGATTTATATTTTATCGGTCATGTAGGAGGAGATGATTTTGTAATAATTGTTGGCAAGTGTGTTTGCAGTGATTACTTTATGTATATTAAAAGAGAGTTTGAAAAGGATGTGTTAAAATATTATAGCAACACTGATGTCGAAAATGGATATATTATCTCTTTAAACAGAAGGGGCGAGATAGAAAAGTTCTCTCTTATTACATTGACATGTGTCGTAGTAAACAATGCCGGCTATAATTTTAAAAATGTTGCAGATTTAACTGAGAAACTGGCAAATTTAAAGAAGACTGCAAAACAGCAATTAAAAATTTTAAGCTAAATATTAGGTGGCTTTCCACACAGCCCCATATTCAATATTAACAAGACTGCTTTAGCACATCAGGCAGTTTTGTTTTTTTGATTAAAATATCAGTCTGAATATAAAAACAAACCAAACAAAAATATTACATTATATTTACATTCAAATGATTTTATCTTTACCTATGAATTATATACTTGGCACAAGATTAAAAATCAAAGGAGATTAAAACTAAATGAAAGCAAGAAAAATATTATCAATAATATCGACGGTATTAATAATGACAATGGCATTTGCAGGATGTGCAAAAAATGATACGGAGACACCGGCAGTACAACCGGCACCAAACCAACAATCTGAACAAAAACCGGAGCAGCCTGCATCAAATTTTGACTCTGATAAAGATATAACTGTAATTGCAAGAGATGCAGCATCAGGCACAAGAGGAGCTTTTCATGAACTCATGAAAATTATGGTTAAAGAAGGCGACACAGAAGTTGACAAACTTGTTGTCGGAGCTTTAGAGTTTGATGGAACTGACAAAGTTATTACAGCAGTAGAAGGAGACAAGTATGGAATCGGCTATATCTCTCTCGGTTCAGTCAGCGAAAGAATTTCAGCAGCCAGCGTTGACGGAGTGGAANNAGTGGAAGCAACGGTTGAAAATGTAAAAAGCGGGAAATACGCTGTAGCAAGACCTTTTCTTCTTGTGACAAAGGGAACAGAAAGTGATTTGGTTAAAGACTTCATAAGTTTTACAGAGTCTGTTCAGGGACAGAAGATAGTAGGAGAAAAAAATTATATTGCATCTGTGGACAATCCGGTTGAGTACAAAGCCTCAGGTTTATCAGGAACAATCAAGGTTGCAGGTTCAACTTCCGTAACACCTTTAATGGAAAAGCTGCAGGAAGTGTATAAAGAACTTAACCCAAATGTGGAATTTGAAATGCAGTCAAATGGTTCTTCACAAGGTATAAAAGCTGCCATTGACGGATCTTATGATATAGGAATGAGTTCAAGAGAATTGAAGGATGATGAAAAATCACAATTAAATGAATATACACTTGCAATTGATGGAATAGCAGTAATATTAAATAAAGAAAATCCTATGACAGACATTTCATCAGAAAATATTACAAAAATATATACAGGTGAAATAACAAAATGGTCTGAAATAAAATAAGTTATATCCCTCCAAGGTAAAATATATATGAAAGGCAAGGCACGCATTAATAAATGAAAGTGTTTTGCCTTTTGTTATGCAAATATTGTATAAACCTCGCATTATCCACTTGAAAGGTTTCATGATGTGATGTAAAATACTATGGTATTGTATTCTTAATAAAATTAAGAGGTTTATATGACAGAAAAAGTTTATGACTCCAAAGCGATTAGAAAACAGATTTTTTTTCTGATTATTCCCGTAATGCTGGAAAACATTTTTCAGATGTCTGCAGGTCTTATTTCGGCTGCGATGATAGGAAGGCTTTCTCCTATGCTTATTTCAGCTCAAGGCATATGCTCAAGAATAACAGGTGTGCTGTGGTGCTTGTTTAAGGGTATAGGTGTCGGTGCAACAGTTGTCATAGCTAAAAATCGCGGTGAGAGCGATATGACAGGATGCAAAAAGACATTTGAGCAAACATGTGTAACCGGCTGTTTGCTTTCAGCTTTATTAATAATTATAACGCTTTCTAATTCGGCAAATATTCTATCTTTTTTTACATCCAGCAGTGACACCCTTCATGTTGCAGGCGAATATTTGAAAATAGTAATTATAACCGCACCTTTTCTGATGATTATGTCAGCTGTAACTGCAGCTTTCCAGGCATGCGGAAATACAAAGACTCCCATGTACATTGCAATAGTTGTTAATATTATAAATGTAGTGCTGGGATATTTGTTAATTTACGGAAAGTTCGGCTTTCCGAATTTATCACTTATCGGAGCAGCCATAGCTTTGTTAATTTCTCAAGCTTGCGGAGCATTATTGGGAATTTATCTGCTATATAACAAAAGGCATGGCCTGTTCAGCACTATTTTAAACAAAAATAATTTATTGAAAATAGATTTTGATCTTGTAAAACAGGTTTATTCCATAGGCATACCGGCTGCTTTTGAAAGTATGTTCTGGCAGCTCTCAGCCATTGTAATGAGCAAGGCAATTCTTTCATATGGAGAGGTTACTTTTGCCGCATATCAATTGGGGCTTCAGGCTGAGATTATGTCTGAAATGCCTGCAGTAGGAGTTGGAATTGCAGCTACATCATTGACCGCAAATGCAATCGGTAAAAAAGACGGCACTTTATTAAAAATATATTCAAAGCAGTTGATTACCACATCAACGGCAATAAGCTTATTTTCATCAATGCTTATAATTGTTTTTCCGGGAATCTTTATGGACTTCTTTACAAATAATCCGGAGATAAAAGCCATAGGTATTAATTACCTAATAGTGATGGGATTCATACAGACTCCTCAAAACCTATCAAAGGTATTAAACGGAATCATCCGTTCCGCCGGATATAAAAATATTCCAATGATTATTTCATTCATAGGAATTTGGGTTGTAAGAGTTCCCTTAGCATTGTTGTTTGCATATGTTTTTAAATTAGATATTATATTTATCTGGCTGTGCATGGCTATTGACCAGGTATTTAAATGTGCAATCAGCGCGATAGTATTTAAAGTTAAAAAGGCAGATGTTATTGAGGATAATGATTTATAAAATTACACGTTTTAAACTTCAAATTAAAACAAAATCACTGAGATTTCTCTCAGTGATTTTTACTAATCATCAACTCTAAATACGTGGTCATTCTTAAGACGCTTTATTACATCCTTTGAAAGCTGGAGAAGTTCTCTTTGCTCTTCGGATGAAAGCTGTAACTTTGAAAGTACTACCTTGTAGCTTGCCGGTCTTAAGGAAACACTCTCAATACCGCTTATTAAACCTTCCAAGGTTGTTACTTTTTTCATGGGAATAAAAAAATTGATTAAAACAGATTCTGAATCATATAAACAATTTATAAGGTTAAGGTTTAGTATATTATCATGATGATTCATGTAGCCATGATATACACAATCACAATTATTCAGGTTATTAATATCACTAACCTTATAGTATAATGTTGCGACCGTCCTATTCTTGTTTTCTTCTTTCTTCAGCTTTAATAAAGAACAGTGTATTTTTTTACCGATCTGGTGATACATATATAAATGACCTGCCTGCCAGAAAGGTACCTGTTCGTTTTCGATTTTTTCCTCATCTTCATAATCTATCAGATTTACAATATTAATGTTAAGTGCACTTGCAATGTCAAATAATGTTACAATGTCAATTGCTATTTCTCCGGATTCGTATTTGGAAACAGTTG
This sequence comes from Firmicutes bacterium UBA3553, assembly GCA_002381185.1. Lineage (GTDB taxonomy): Bacteria > Bacillota > Clostridia > Tissierellales > Sedimentibacteraceae > Sedimentibacter. Next base: position 160,765 of record DFOA01000065.1, read on the forward strand.
ACTTGCTTTTGCTTATAATTTTTGCAAGTTCATCAATAGTCAACTTTTTTATTTTCCGAAACATTTTTATTCGACTTCCCACATGTTTCAATAATTCATTAGACATTTGTCAGTCTCCTTATCGTAAACTATACAAAATTATAATGCTGATTTTTTAAAAAAATATAATTAGGAAATTAAGTATATAATAAATATTTTTGAATGTCAATAAATTGCAAACAAAATAATTTTTTTATAATTTCAATGCAGACATAATAAAAGAAGGTCTTAACAGTTAATTAATTTATTTATCTGTTAAAATTTTGTGTTTCATAAGAGTGGACAAATTCTTTAATAATCAAGATTTATGAAAATAGATTTTATTGTAACTTTATAATTTGTACATTTTGTTTCGTAAAGTGAATCAAATAAGTATGAGTGTTCAATTTAAGTACATTTCCGTTAATTTGACTTATTTTATAAATTAAATATAATAGTTAAGTATGTTTGAAAGCAGAAAACGATATCAAAAAGGAGAAACATATGAAGAAAGAATTTAAAGATATTTTAATAGTAGGCTTCGCCTTATTTTCCAGTTTTTTTGGTGCGGGAAATGTAATTTTTCCTCCGTATTTAGGATTGGAATCCGGAACAAACTGGTTGATTTCATTTATTTTTTACTATATGGCAGATATAGGACTTGCATTGATAGCAATATTTTCTATGCTTAAAACCGGAAGTGATGTTGACGGAATGACAAGCCGATTGGGGAAAATACCCGGTATGATATTTACATCAATTATAGTATTGTGTATCGGACCTTTGGTTGCTATACCACGAACTGCAGCGACAACTTATGAAATGGCTGTTGTTCCGATAACAGGATTGTCGGGCAATATGGTGTCTGTAATTACAATAGTGGCATATTTTGCACTTATTTTAATTCTTTGCATTAAAGAATCTTCTGTTATAGATATTGTAGGTAAGTTTTTGACACCTGCATTATTTGCCGGATTATTAGTATTAATAATTAAAGGTATCGTTTCACCCATTGGTACAATTGCAGAAATGCAGTTAGAAAACAGCTTGATAATAAATTCTATTGCATCAGGCTACCAGACAATGGATGTTCTGGCAGCTTTAATATTTGGTGTAATGATTGTAAAAACTGTTACTGCAAAGGGCTATGAAGATAAAAAACAAAAGAATAAAATAATCGGATTGTCAAGTATAGTGGCAGGCATCGGTCTGTTGGTAGTATATGGCGGACTATCATATTTAGGTGCAACCGCATCTCTTATTTATCCGAAAGACATTAACCGATCAGTGTTAATATTAAACATAATAGAACAGATTCTTGGACAGGCCGGCATTGTAATATTAGGAATTGTTGTTGCCTTAGCATGTATAACAACAGCTGTAGCATTGGTTGGAGCAAGCGGAACATATTTTGAGCGCCTTTCAAAGGGAAAATTAAGCTATAAAACTATAGTAATCGGAACATGTGTATTAAGTGCAGCCATTGCTACAATAGGTCTTGATGCAATAATATCTGTTGCAGGACCTATATTGAGCATTGTTTACCCTGCAGCTTTAACAATAATTATATTGTCGTTATTTGGAAACAGAATTAAAAATGATAACATATATAAAGGTGCCGCCATTGGAGCACTTGTTGTAAGCTTTATTGAAACTGGTTCTGCCCAAGGCTTAGGAATGGAATTTATTTATAACCTTCCGTTATCACAGTATGGCTTTGGATGGGTGCTGCCCGCAGTAGTGTGCGGATTAATCGGTTCATTAATTAAACCAGGGCAGGGTGGTTACAGAGGAAAAGAAGTACCTTCAGAAGCAAACTAAAGATCAGCATAAATATTCTATAGGGCTGTCTCTTAATGAGACAGCTTTTTTTAATTTGTGGAAGTCATTATAATATGGGTTTAAAACATAAGATTTAATAATTATAACTGTAATTATACCTAAGAACGTAATTTTAAGAAAAACAAAGAAATAATGTGAAAAAAACAGTATAAGATAAATATATATATTTCAAGGTTATTTTTTAAGTATAATTAATTCGTTTTTTAAAAAAATAAGTATTGAAATTATTAAAAGCAGTGATATAATAAAATTAAGGTCAAAGAAAGTCAAAGTTAAAGTCAGAATAAGGAAGTGAGATAATGTCTAATAACTTAAGTGATATCATTGAAGGGTTTATAAAGGAACTGTTTGAAGCGAACAATTACAGGGCAATAGAAATTCAAAGGAATATTCTTGCTCAGCAATTTGACTGTTCTCCTTCTCAGATAAATTATGTGCTGACAACCCGTTTTAACAATGACAGAGGATATATAGTTGAGAGCAGAAGAGGCGGCGGCGGATATATAAGAATTTTCAAGGTTCGTTCATCAATGGAGGATGAATTGGAAAGAATATTAAATGAAAGCATAGGTGACAGTATCACGCTTAATAAAGCATATGATTTGTTGCATGCACTTTCTGACAGGGGAGTGATATCACTAAGAGAGCTGAAGATTATGCAAAGTATACTAAGTGACAGGGCGCTCAACAATATTTCTTATGATTACAGGAATAAAATCAGAGCTGACTTATTAAAGGAAATGATTTTAACGTCAGTGGATAATGATTAATATATTAGGAGGTTTATCATGTTATGTAGCGAATGCGGTAAAAACGAAGCAAAGGTTCATGTGACACACATTATAAACGGAAAAAAGACTGAAAGCCACTTGTGTGAAGAATGTGCCAAAAAGAATCAGGCATTATTAAATTCAAGTTTTTCAATGGAAAACTTATTTTCGGCAATGCTGAACAATGCTTTCAATGCAGCCACATACCTGCCGAGCAAAGGCTGCTCCAAGTGCGGTATGACATATGATGAATTCAGAAATACAGGAAAATTCGGATGCAGTGACTGCATTGATACATTTAAACAGAGATTGCTGCCTGTTGTTAAGAACATTCAAGGCTATGAAGCTCATACGGGCAAAATTCCGAAAAGAACCGGAGGAAGCTATAAAATCAAAAAAGATATAGAAAAATTAAAATTTCAGCTGCAACAGTCAATAGAAAATGAAGAGTATGAACAGGCGGCAAGACTTAGAGATAAAATACGCGAAATGGAAAACAATATATAGGGGGTGACAGTATGGAGAATAAGGATATAGTAATAACAAGCAGAATAAGGCTTGCAAGAAACTTGAAAAATTACAGGTTTCCCGTCAAAATGAACCAGGAAGAAGCAGAAAAGGTAGTAAGGGAAGTAAGCGATGCAATTAACAGAATAAATTTAAATTATAAGCTGACATATATGAGAGATTTATCTGATATTCAAAAAAGCGCTTTAATAGAAAATCATCTTATCAGTCCTGCATTGGCAGAGAAGAAAGAAGTCGCTGCATTTTTACTTAGTCCCGACAAAAAAGTTTCCATAATGCTCAATGAAGAGGACCACATCAGGATTCAGACTCTGGATAAAGGAATGTCATTGAAAGAATGCTGGGATTTGAGCAATAAAATAGATGATGTCATAGAGGAAGCAGTTGATTATGCATTTGACAGAGAATTAGGTTATGTAACATCCTGCCCCACAAATATTGGAACTGGAATGAGGGCGTCGGTAATGATTCATCTTCCGGCACTGTCAATAACAAATCAAATTGAAAAACTGCTGTATGGAGTTTCACAGCTTGGTGTAGCAGTAAGAGGAGTGTACGGAGAGGGTACGAAGTCTTTAGGTCACTTATACCAGGTTTCAAATCAAGGCACATTAGGAGCATCAGAGGAAACATTAATTGATAAAATTACGCAAATAGCCAGACAGATAGTAGAAAAAGAAGAGAAAACAAGAGAACATCTGAAAAAAAACAACTTCGAAGATCTTGAAGATGAATTTTACAGAGCATATGGACTCTTAACGAATGCAAGAAAAATGACCACTGAGGAAGCAATGAAACTCATATCGTTAATAAAGCTCGGCAATGACATGAAGATGATTAATGTTGCAGAAAATAAGGATTTATATGAATTGATGACTAAAATACAGCCAAGCAATTTATTATCCTTTGCAGGCAAGGAGCTGCTTCCCAAAGAAAGAGACAATAAAAGAGCAGAGATCATAAGAAACGAATTATTAAGTTAAATAGGTTTATAATAGAAATTAAAAGGAGATGAAATTCATGATAAGCGGATTTAACAATTCTGCCAAAAATGCTATAGAATTAGCACAGGAAGAAGTTAAAAAATTCAAGCAAAATGTGCTTGGAACTGAACATATTCTTATAGGACTGATGCTTGAACAGGAAGGTATTGCAGGAAAAATACTTAGAAATAAATTAGATGTTGATTCAATCAGGGAAATCATAAAGAACTCTACAGGTATTGGAGAAGCAATGCCGGAATATATAGCAATAAGTCCGAGAAGCAAGTATATAATAGAGCTGGCGCGTCAATACTCATCACAGATGGGAGTGCCGTACGTAGGAACAGAACACATCCTGCTTGGGTTAATAGATGAAGGTGAGGGAATCGGTGCACAAATAATAAAGACTGTTGTAAGCTTAAAAGAAATTAAGAATGAAGTAATTGAAGCAATCAATCAGGGAAGCGGCGCAGCCGGCAGCACTCCTAATTTTGGAGGCGCAGACGCACAGCAGTCTCAGACCGGTACCAAGACAATTGATAAATACGGAACGGATCTGAACCAAAGAGCAAGAGAAGGAAAATTAGACCCTGTAATAGGCAGAGAAGATGTTATTGAAAGAGTTATACAAATACTGTCAAGAAGAACTAAAAACAATCCATGCTTAATAGGTGAGCCCGGTGTAGGCAAGACTGCCATTGCAGAGGGCTTGGCGCAGGAAATAGTGAAAGGTAATGTTCCTGAAACATTAAAGGATAAAAGAGTTGTTACTCTTGACATGGCAGGAATGGTTGCAGGAGCCAAGTACAGGGGAGAATTTGAAGAAAGGCTCAAAAGTGCGGTCGAAGAAATCAAGGCAGCCGGAAATATAATACTGTTTATAGATGAACTTCACACAATAATTGGAGCAGGAGCAGCAGAAGGAGCTATAGATGCTTCAAATATCCTGAAGCCTACATTGGCAAGAGGAGAACTCCAGGTTGTGGGTGCTACAACACTGGATGAATATAAGAAGCATATTGAAAAGGATGCCGCTCTGGAAAGAAGATTTCAGCCTGTAACCGTTGATGAACCAAGTGTAGAGGATACAATTAAAATATTGAAGGGCTTGAGAGACAAATATGAAGCTCACCACAAGGTTGCTATAACTGATGATGCTATTGAAGCAGCTTCAAGACTTTCACACAGGTATATATCGGACAGATTTTTGCCTGACAAGGCTATTGATTTAATAGATGAAGCTGCATCAAGAACGAGATTGAAATCTTCAACAGCTCCTAAAGGATTAAAAGAAATAGAAGAAAAAATAAATGAAATAAAAACCGAGAAGAGGGCTGCAATAAACAACCAGGATTTTGAAAAAGCGGCATCTTTCAGGGATGAAGAAAAAAGACTCGCCGAAGAACTTGATAAGCAAAGGAAGCTTTGGGCTGCAAAGAATTCAAAGGATTCAAAAATCGGCTATGAAGAAATAGCAGATGTGGTTGCTCAATGGACGGGAATACCTGTTAAAAAACTTCAAGGTGATGAATCCGAAAGACTTCTGCACATGGAAGGCATACTTCACAAAAGAGTGGTTGGTCAGGAGCAGGCAGTTGAGGCATTGGCAAAAGCTATCAGACGATCAAGAGTCGGCTTGAAGGACCCTAAAAAACCAATCGGTTCATTCATATTTTTAGGGCCCACAGGAGTAGGAAAGACTGAACTCTCAAAGGCATTGGCTGAAGCAATGTTTGGGGATGAGAATGCCATGATAAGAGTGGATATGTCTGAATATATGGAAAAACACTCGGTTTCCAAGCTGGTAGGTTCACCTCCCGGATATGTGGGATTTGATGAAGGCGGACAATTAACTGAAAAAATAAGAAGAAAACCATATTCAGTTATATTGTTTGATGAAATCGAAAAAGCTCATCCTGACGTATTCAATATACTGCTTCAATTGCTTGATGACGGAAGACTCACAGATGCCAAGGGGAGAACAGTTGACTTTAAAAATACCGTTATAATCATGACATCAAACGTGGGTGCAAGCACAATCAAAAAACAAAGAACTCTCGGATTTACTACAGGTTCTACAGACGAAGAAAAAGATGAATACGCTAAGATGAAAGAAAATGTATTGGCTGAATTGAAAAAAACTTTCAGGCCGGAATTCCTGAACCGTATAGATGAAATAATTGTATTCCATTCATTGAACAAGGAACACATTAAAAATATTGTTTCATTGATGATAGATGATTTGTCTAAACGGCTTGAACAAATGAATGTTAAAATAGAACTGGATGAAAAAGCAAAAGATTTGCTTGCCGAAGAAGGATTTGATCCGATGTTCGGAGCAAGACCTCTTCAAAGAGAAATAAGAAGAAAAATTGAAGACAGATTGTCCGAAGAGCTGTTAAAGGGTACAATTAAGAAATCCGATACAATTAAAGTAAGTGCTGACGACAAGGAACTGGTGTTCAGCAACAGCAGATAACAGATTGGGGACGGTTCTTACTGATTGATTATTAAAATCAATCAATGAGGACTGTCTCTTTAATTTTTTGTTTACTTAAAATCCTATATATACTATAATCAGGAAAAGGGATACAAAAATTAGTGTCCTTGGAAGAGGTGAATCGCATGAGAAACAAACGATGTAAATACTCGGTGCAGTTAATATAATCTGATAGCAGATTGTACCGAGATTAAGTTATTTGTTATCAGTTAACTGCACTGCTTTTCAGATTTAATCAAAAAAATGAAGAGGAGATAAGTTAAATGAATCATGAACAATTCAAAAATTATTTAAGGAATGAAGAAAAACAGGTGTTTCGGGGATGGGATTTCTCATATCTTGACGGCAGATGGGACGGAGAGCACATACCGTGGGACTACAAGAAAATTGTATTATCTTATTTACATACGAATCATAAGCTCTTAGATATGGGAACAGGCGGAGGAGAATTTCTGCTCACACTTGGACATCCGTTCAATAACACATCGGTAACAGAGGCATATCCGCCAAATGTTTTGATTTGCCAGGAAAAACTGAAACCGCTTGGCATAACTGTAAGACAGGTATTTGACGATTCGATGCTACCCTATGAAGACTCTTCCTTTGATATAGTAATAAACAGGCATGAAGCTTATGACATAGGAGAAGTAAATCGTATTTTAAAGACCGGAGGGTATTTTATAACTCAGCAAGTAGGCGGGAAAAACGATGCTGATTTAGCTGAAAAGCTTATAAATAGCGACGAGTCAATCCACCCTGACAACGATTTGAAAAATAATACCGAAGCCTTTAAAAATAATGGATTTGATATTATTCAATCAGGGGAATCATTTACTCCTATACAATTTTATGATACAGGAGCGCTGGTATATTTTGCAAAAATAATTGAATGGGAGTTTCCGGGTTTTTCTGTTGATACATGCTTTGATAACTTATGCAAGATAGAGGAAGAAATAAATAAAACAGGATATATAGAAGGAACAGAACACAGATTCTTAATCGTGGCAAGGAAATTAGAAGACTGCAGAAAGACAGAAAACACAAGACTTAATTATTAATATTAAAAATTATTCAAGTAAACAGAAAACCTCCGATATGTAGTCGGAGGTTAGCTTTTATTATCCTTTTTATAATTGCTTTGTGATTCTAAAATTATATTGTTTACTATTTCAATAATATCTTCTGTATATGAGCGGTAAGGCTCAGGTAAGAGATGTATCGTTTCTTTAGCTGTGTCTGACAGTTCTTCGGAGGATAAATGGCCAAACAGCAAGTAATCGGCAGAAATATTAAAATTCATGCATATTTTATAAAGAGTTGATACAGACATTCCTTTTTTTCCATTCTCGATTTCAGCAAGGAACTGGGGAGAAATGCCCGCCTTTTCTGCAAATTCTTCTCGAACTAAATTCATTTTCTCACGTTGCCTGCGCAGCCGTTTACCAATTTGGAGCATAATATTTTCTTCCATTACATCACCTCTTTTATATATTAGCTATTGCTATCAGCGTATTAAATAAGCTATAATTATATAATTACGCCGGCCGCGTATTAAAAATTCTTATTGGAAAAGAGGTGTTAAGCTTGAAAACTGTGAACAGATTAAATACCTGTTGCTTTATTGGAGGATGCAATCAGAATAATTTGTTTTTATTTGATGAGAAATCTCCATATTATAAAGATATAAAATTGAAAATTGAAAAAAATATTGTTTATTTGATTGAAAATCTATTTGTAACAAATTTCATAAGCGGAATGGATATTGGTTTTGAACTATGTGCGGCGGAGACGGTGCTTGAGAAGAAAGAAGAAAAATATCCTCAGATAACCTTAGAAGGGGTGCTGCCATATGAAACGCATTCTATAAATTGGACCGCAGCTCAAAGAAATAAGTATTATTCAATTATGGAGAAGAGTAACAGAGAGATTCTGCTGCAATATCATTATACGGACGACTGCATGAGAAAGCGCAATCAGTATATGATAAACAAATCTAAATATATCATATTTTTCCAAATTGGTACAAGCAATATTGACAATTTAATTTTGTATGCGAAATCAAAAGGAAGAATTGTAATGATCATTGGGTCTGATGAAATGAAATTTTCGGGAAATGAATCGACTTATTAAAAACTATATTAATAAATATCAAATTAATTGAGAAAATAATTAAATAAATTAATGCAAAAAAAATTAAATTAATACAAAAAACTATTGACAAATGTAAAAAACCAAATATAATTATATAAAATATATATTCAGCGATGACGGGAAGAGTACTTTAAAATTTAAGTCACAGAGAGATAGCGTTGGTGAGAGTCTATTACAATAATTTTAAATGAAGAACATCCTTGAGCTTTTGACCCAAATTGCAAATGCAAAAGTAGGCTCAGACGCAACCGAGCGATAAAGCGGCAAAGACATGACAGTGTCTTTCGAGTGAGCCTATATGTAAGTATATGCTAATTAGGGTGGTACCGCGAATGAATAACTCCTTCGTCCCTTTTCCAGGGATGGAGGAGTTTTAATTTTTTTGAAAGGATAGATAATATGATTAGATCAAATGAGTACCGTACCCATACTTGCGGAGAATTAAGAGAAAGCGACATCGGAAAAGAAGTCAGAATAGCAGGCTGGTTCGAAAATGTAAGAGATCACGGAGGAGTCAGATTTATTGATTTAAGAGACCATTACGGTATCACTCAGGTAGTGGTGGAAAATGAATCTCTTATTGAAGGAATAACAAAGGAAAGCACGATTTCTGTTTCAGGCAGAGTTGTAAAAAGAGATGATGATACAATCAATGAAAAAATAGAAACGGGAACTGTTGAGGTTGAGGCATATGCCGTAAAAGTTCTGGGAAAAACAAGAGCTCCTCTTCCTTTTGAAACAACAACGTCTAAGGAAACAAAGGAAGATTTGCGTTTAAAATACAGATATTTGGATTTAAGGAACAAAGAAGTTCATAAAAATATTGTTATGCGTTCTCAAATAATTTCACACTTAAGAAGCAAAATGACAGAGCTTGGATTTTTGGAAATCCAAACACCTATATTGACTGCATCATCACCTGAGGGAGCAAGAGATTACATTGTTCCCAGCAGAAAGCATCACGGCAAATTTTATGCTTTGCCACAAGCACCGCAGATTTTTAAGCAGCTTTTAATGGTATCCGGCTTTGATAAATACTTTCAAGTAGCACCATGCTTCAGAGACGAGGACGCGAGGGCGGACCGCTCTCCTGGAGAGTTTTACCAGCTTGATTTTGAAATGGCATTTGCCACACAGGATGATGTTTTTGCAGTTGCGGAAGAAGTTTTATATGACACATTTGCAGAATTCTCAGACAAAGAAGTTTCAAAGCCTCCTTTTGTGAGAATACCGTACAGCCAGGCAATGCTGAAATACGGAACCGACAAGCCGGATTTAAGAAACCCGCTGGAAATAATAGATATCAGTGACATGTTCATGGAAACTGATTTTGCACCGTTTAGGAAAAAGACAGTGAGAGCTGTCAATGTTTTTGACTGTGCATCACAGTCAAAAGGTTTCTTTGAAAAAATGCTTGAATTTGCCATGAAAATAGGAATGAAAGGTCTTGGATACATCAAGGTTGATGACGACATGAACTATCATGGACCAATTGATAAATTCCTGTCCGACGAAGATAGAATAATGCTTAAGGAACGTGCAGGATTAAAACCCGGATGCGTGTTGTTCTTCATTGCTGATGATAAGGAATATGCTCCTAAGCTTGCAGGACAAATCAGAACAGAACTTGCCAAAAGACTTGGCTTAATTGACGAAGACAGGTTTGAAATGTGCTTTATAGTTGATTTTCCCATGTATGAAGCAGATGAAGACACAGGCAGAATAGGATTTACTCACAATCCTTTTTCAATGCCTCAGGGAGGTATCAAGTCCCTTCTAAATAAGGAACCACTTGACATTTTTGCATATCAGTATGATATTGTATGTAACGGAGTTGAACTTTCATCAGGAGCCGTAAGAAACCACGATACGGATATAATGATCAAAGCTTTTGAAATAGCAGGATATACAGAAGATGACCTGCAATCTAAATTTTCCGCATTGTTTAATGCATTTAAGTACGGTGCCCCACCGCATGCGGGAATGGCACCGGGAATCGACAGAATCGTAATGCTTCTTACAGGTGAAGAAAACATAAGGGAAGTCATAGCATTTCCAATGAACAATAGTGCCCAGGATTTAATGACGAATGCTCCCTGTGAAGTGACAGAACAACAATTAAGAGAAGTTCATATAAAAGTCAGATAGGAGGATACAATGGTAACTCGTGAAGATATTATAAAAATTGCAAAGCTTGCAAAGCTGTCGGTGGAGGAAGATGAAATTGAGCAGCTTACAAAAGATATGTCAGAAATAATCAGTTTTGCAGATACAATAAACACTGCCGTGGAAGATGAAGATACTGAGTTTGATGACATAAACAACATAGTCAATGCTTTCCATGAGGATGAAGTAATTGAGTCCTTCCACAGAGATGAAATATTAAAAAACAGAGAAGGCGGAGAAAACGGATGCTTCTTGGTTAAGAAGCGGGTTAAATAGGGGGCGAAATGCATGAGTAAAATTAAATATATACAAGGATTATTGGAAGCTAAGCAGCTATCCTGTACAGAGCTGACAAAAAGATACCTGGACGGCATAGAAAAAGAAAAAGCATTAAATGCATATGTTAAAATTACCGGAGAAGATGCATTGAAGACTGCAAAGATTGTTGACGAAAAAATTGCACGAAAAGAAAAGTTGATGATGCTGGAAGGTATTCCTATGTCACTGAAAGATAACATATCAACAAAGGGCATTGAAACTTCATGCTGTTCTAAGATACTTGAGGGTTATGTTCCGATTTATGATGCAACAGTATGGAGTATATTAAAAAATCAAAATGCGGTACTGCTTGGTAAAACAAACATGGATGAGTTTGCTATGGGTTCATCCTGTGAAACATCATGTTTTGGCGGAGCATTGAATCCTCACAGCAAAATCCATGTTGCGGGAGGAAGCTCGGGAGGTGCAGCTTCATCTGTTTCCGGAAATATTGCGGTATATGGGCTAGGTTCAGATACAGGAGGTTCCATAAGGCAGCCCGCAAGCTTTTGCGGTCTGGTGGGATTAAAGCCCACATACGGCACCGTTTCAAGATACGGACTCATCGCTTACGCTTCGAGCCTGGATCAAATAGGACCTGTTGCTTCAAGCGTAGAGGATGCGGCAATTATTTATGACGCTATATCGTTTTATGACAGCAAAGATGCTACATCTCAAGGAAGCAAGGCAAAGACGGCTGATAAATTGAACGACAGCATTAAAGGTATGAAGATAGGCATTGCCAAGGAATATTTTGAAGGAATAAGAGAAGATATTAAAAAGTCAATGGAAGAAGCCATAGTGGTATATGAGGATTTAGGGGCTGAAATAGTATATTTCAATTTGCCTCAAATAAAGTACTCTCTGCCTGTTTATTATATAATCGCATGCGCTGAAGCTTCATCAAATTTAGGACGGTACGACGGTATACGCTATGGCCACAGAACCTCAGTATACAGCGATATTAACGACATGATATGCAAAACAAGAAGCGAAGGCTTCGGAAAAGAAGTTCAAAGAAGAATCATGCTTGGAACCTATGTACTAAGCGCCGGATATTATGATGCTTATTACAAAAAGGCACAGAAACTCCGGGGATCAATTGTAAAAGCCTTTAACAGAGCATTTGAATCCTGCGATGTTATATTGGCACCGACAGTTCCTACCACAGCATTTGAGCTGAATTTTACATTAAAGGACCCTATTGAAACATATTTGACTGACATATGTACTGTGCCTGTTAATATTGCGGGACTTCCGGCCATTTCGGTGCCCTGCGGATTTGATGAAAAGGGCTTGCCCATAGGTATGCAGTTGATAGGGAACAGCTTTGATGATGCCAAAATACTAAATGCCGCATATCAATATGAGCAGCAAATGAAAGATAAAATATACAAACAATCAGAGATGGGGGTGATACTATGAGCTGGGAAATGGTTGCGGGACTTGAAACACATGTGGAGCTTTCAACAAAGACAAAAATATTCTGCCAATGCACAACAGAGTTCGGAGGAGAACCTAACACGCACTGCTGTCCTGTTTGTATAGGCCTTCCGGGAACCTTGCCTAAATTAAACAAAAGAGTTGTTGAGTATGCAGTCAGAGCAGGTTTGGCCACAAACTGCAAAATCAGAAATATTTCCAAAATGGACCGCAAAAATTACGTGTATCCCGACCTCCCAAAGGCTTACCAGATATCACAATATGATAAGCCCCTTTGCGAGCACGGCTTCATAACACTGTCTTCAGGGAAAAATATCAATATTACGCGTATACACATTGAAGAAGATGCAGGAAAGCTTATTCATGACAGAGGAGACATATATATTGACTACAACCGTGGAGGAGTGCCTTTAATAGAAATAGTGTCTGAACCTGATATAAGAAGTATTGATGAAGCGGTGGAATATATCGAGAAGTTGAGACTGATTATGAAATATATAGGTGTATCAGATGTTAAAATGCAGGAAGGTTCCTTAAGGTGTGATGTAAATATTTCGGTCAGAAAAAAAGGAGAAAAAGCTCTTGGAACAAGGACAGAAATAAAAAACATGAACTCTCTGAACTTTATTGCAAAGGCAATGGAATATGAATTCAACAGGCAGATTGAAATGCTTGAAAGCGGCGGGGAAATAGAGCAGGAGACAAGGCGCTACAATTCAGATTTGAATATTACCGAAAGCATGAGGGGAAAAGAGGATGCGGACGATTACAGATATTTCAGAGAACCGGATTTAGTTACCATTTCAATATCAGAAGAAGAAATCAATAAATATAAAAATGAGCTTCCCGAGCTGCCGGATGAAAAATTAAACAGGTTTGTAAATGAATTAGGACTGCCTGAAGCAGATGCCGAGCTTTTGATTAAGTATAAAAAAATAGCGGAATATTTTGAAAAGTCTTGTAAAGATGTTGAGAACAAAAAATTGCCTGCAAATTATATTTTAGGTCAAATATTCAGAAGATTATCAACTGATGGCGAAAAAGAAGAATGCAGAATTACAATTCCCCCTGAATATTTAAATGAGCTTGCGATATTGACAGAGAAGAAAAAAATCAATTCCAATATGGCCAGAAACACCCTTGAACAAATGCTGGATACAGGAAAACCGGCTTCGGAATTCATATCTGAAAAGGATATGGAGGGAATTGCGGAGGATGTTTTAAGAAGTATTTGTGAAAAAGCGGTGGAAGCAAACGAAAACGCAGTTATTCAATATTTAGCCGGTAAGGAAAAAGCTTTTGCCGCCATTATAGGATTTATAATGAAAGAAACAAAAGGAAAAGCAGATGCTGTTCTGGCTGCAGAAATAGTCAGACAGTTGATTGGCGATGGAGAAGCAATTGAATAGCGATTGATTAGCAATAGATTGAGCAGCAGCATTTCTGCTGCTCTTGCTGATTCTTTATCAATCTTCGTAGGTTTTTAATATATTTTGGGCTATTTCCTGCCTTGTGGTACGCATGTCCATAGCTTGCTTTTCAATATAGCGGTGAGCCTGATTCTCGGTCATGCCAAGATATTGAATAAGTACACATTTGGCTCTTGTAACAAGTCTTATCTCTTCTATTTTTTGGTGTAAAGAAATATTTTCGCTTTTCAAGCCCAATATTCTGTTTTTAGATGCCAGGGCTAATTTTTGTGCCTGTATGAAAACTTGTCTAATAATTGGTTTAGATACAGTAAGTACACCAAAGTTTTCAACCTTGGCTGATATATCGTCCGCCATTTCGTTCTTAACGATGAGTATAACCCCTGAAGCACTGATTTCAGTAATAGTGACTGCGAGATCATCCCCGAACTCATCAGAAAGAGGAGTATTAATAACTACTAAATCATAATCCGCAGCATTTATCAGACGCCTTGCCTCTGTGCTGCTTTTAACGGAAACTATCTGAGTTTTAGCATCAGAGTTCAAAAGCTGTGTTATAAGTTCTATGCCCTTATCAGAACCTGAAACAATAAGTGCACCATTCATGAAATCACCACCTCTCACATATTTTGTCATCTGCCGCGAACAGATATGATTCCGGCATCATATTTTATAAAAGTAAGTTCTGTGTTCAAATTCTTCCTTGTTTTCAGCCAGCTCATACTGTATGCATTCATCTGTTTTGGCAGAAAAGAATTTTTTTAAGGTTTTTTGGGGAAGGTATCTTGCCACAAAATTGCTGCCCATAGCACATTCAATCGCTTTTTTAAGTGAATCTGGAATTGTTTCATAATTTTTCAATATTTCTTCATCAGCCTCATACAAATTTATATTTAGAGGTTCCATAAGTTTCATTTTGTTTTTGATTCCTTCTAATCCAGCATAAATTAACAAGGCAAATGAATAATATGGATTGCAGCTTGGGTCGGAAGAACGAAGCTCCATTCTTGAATAAATTCCGTCAGCCGCAGGTATTCTTATAAGCTGTGATCGGTTTTGATATGACCAGGTTACAAACTTGGGAGCAGAATGCATTCCAAAGCGGTGGTAAGAATTTGTAAGAGGATTTAAAAATACTGTGATTTCTTTTATTTTGTTCAATATTCCGGCAATAAAGCTTTCAGCTTCTTCATAATGATTGCATTTGACTTTGTCAAATAAATTCATGTTGTTTTTCGACAGGGAAATGTTGATATGCAGACCGCTTCCGCTGAAATCTTTCAAAGGCTTAGGCATAAAAGATGCATACAGTCCGTTTAAATGTGCAATTGTCTTTACCGCAGATTTAAATGTAACAAGATTGTCTGCGGCAGACATGGCATCACTGTATTTAAAATCTATTTCATTTTGGCCGGGACCCTGTTCATGATGTGAGCATTCAGGCAGAATTCCCATTTGCTCCAAAGTCAGGCTTATATCCCTTCTTACATTTTCCCCCCTGTCAAGAGGTGCCAAATCAAAATAGCCTGCATTGTCGTGAGGAATTTTAGTGGGATATCCCTTTTCATCTTCTTCAAATAAATAAAATTCGCATTCAGGGCCGATTTCAATTTTGTAACCCATATTTAGGGCAGCATCCACAGCTTTTTTAAGTATCGCTCTTCCATCACCTTCAAATGCAGAACCGTCGGGATATTTTATGTCGCAGTAAAAACGAACTACTCTTCCCTGCTGCGGTCTCCAGGGCAGTATGGATAATGTTGACGGGTCAGGATATAAAAACAAATCAGATTCTTCTATGTTTAAAAATCCTTTGATTGAAGAAGCATCAAAGGAAATCCCGCTTTTAAATGCACGGGGAAGCTCCTCCGACAAAATTGAAATATTTTTTACGGTTCCGAATATATCACAAAAAGACAGACGTACAAACTTAACATCATTGTCATTAACAAACTGCAAAACTTCATCCATCGTATATTTCATATTCCACCTCCGAATTTACATTTTTATCATTATACATCATAGACAGGTATAAAAAAATAAAAAAATAAAATTATTAAAATATAATTGACAAAGATAATGAGGATGTATATAATGCTAACATAAAACAGCAAAGGCGCTGTAGGTTTAAGGACCTACAGCGCTTTTTTGCGTACAGGAGGTTATTATGAGTTATGTATCTGAGATTTTTGGAAGTATGGTATTTAATGATGAAACAATGAAGGAACGTCTGCCGAAAGAAACGTATGGGGCACTTAGGAATACCATTCAAAACGGCGAAAGACTGGAGCTGAATGTTGCCAACGTAGTTGCCAATGCAATGAAGGACTGGGCTGTAGAAAAAGGAGCTACACATTTTACACATTGGTTTCAGCCAATGACCGGTATAACAGCAGAAAAACATGACAGTTTTATTTCTTCAACTGCTGACGGAAAAGTAATAATGGAGTTTTCAGGCAAAGAATTAATTAAGGGGGAGCCTGATGCTTCAAGTTTTCCTTCAGGAGGACTTCGGTCTACATTTGAAGCACGAGGATATACAGCATGGGACCCGACTTCATACGCATTCATAAAGGATGCTGTTCTCTGTATACCAACAGCATTTTGTTCATATGGAGGAGAAGTTCTTGACAAGAAGACACCTTTGTTAAGATCAATGGAAGCCCTGAATGTTCAAGCACTGAGAATTTTAAAGGTATTTGGAGACACAGAAACAAAACGAGTTATAACAACGGTGGGGCCGGAACAGGAGTACTTTTTAATTGATACGGAATTATTCAAAAAGAGAAAAGATTTAGTTTATACAGGAAGAACATTGTTTGGAGCAAGGCCGCCAAAGGGGCAGGAATTGGAGGACCACTATTTCGGGGCAATAAAGCCGAGAGTTGCGGAATTTATGAAGGATTTGAACGAAGAGCTGTGGAAACTTGGAATATCCGCCAAGACAGAACATAATGAAGTTGCTCCGGCTCAGCATGAGCTTGCACCAATATTCACCAACACAAATATTGCCTGCGACCACAATCAGCTGACAATGGAATTGATGAAAAAGATTGCTTTGAAGCATGGCCTGACATGTCTTTTGCATGAAAAGCCATTTGCAGGCATCAACGGCAGCGGTAAGCATAACAACTGGTCAATTTCAACGAATAACGGAGTGAATTTATTGGAGCCGGGAATTTCTCCGCAGGATAACGCAAGGTTTTTATTGTTTCTGTGCGGCGTATTAAAAGCGGTTGATGAATATCAGGATTTGCTGAAGGTATCGGTTTCGACGGCGGGAAATGATCACAGATTGGGCGGCAATGAGGCTCCGCCTGCGATAATATCGGTATTTCTGGGTGATGAATTGACAGCGGTGTTAAAGTCAATTGAAGGAGGCAGTGAATACGATAAAAAGTACAAGAGGGAAATGGCTGTCGGAGTTGATGCCATTCCGGTATTTCCTAAAGACACTACAGACAGAAATCGTACATCACCATTTGCATTCACAGGCAACAAATTCGAATTCAGAATGGTTGGTTCAAAGCTTTCAATAGCCGGTCCCAACATGGTTCTGAACACAATTGTCGCCGAGGAATTGTCACAATTTGCAGACGCCCTGGAAAAGGCAGACAATTTCAGCGAGGCGTTAAACACCTTGCTGAAAGATACTATTAAAAATCACAAAAGAATCATCTTCAACGGAAACAACTATACTGACAAATGGGTTGAAGAAGCAGAAAAAAGAGGACTGTTGAACTTAAAATCAACACCGGAATCACTGCCGTACTTCGTTACTGAGAAAAGTATTAAATTGTTCGAGAAGTTTAACATATTATCTCAAAAAGAAATTTATTCAAGAACTGAAATAGTGCTGGATGAATACAGCAAGGAATTAAGCATTGAAGCTCTGACATTCATTGACATTGCAAAAAGAGACATAATTCCGTCAGTAGCCGCATATATTAAAGAATTAAGCGATACAGCAAATTCTAAAAGAGTATTTCTGCCGGACGCCGACTGTGAAACAGAAAGAGTATTGGTATCAAAATTATCTTTGCTTATGAGCTCATTGTACAATAAAACTGAATTGCTTGAAAAAAGGATGATTGAGATTAAGAACTTCATCAGCTCTGTTGAACGTGCAGATTTCAGCAGAAGCCACATATTCTCTGCAATGCAGGAATTAAGAGCGGTAGTTGACGAGATTGAAACAAATATGTCTAAAAAGCATTGGCCATTTCCCACATACGGTGAACTTTTATTCAGCGTATAATATAATATATTGCCTATCCTCCTAAATAGGTTATTACGCAAAACACATTGTACCGTGTACAGTGTGTTTTTTCTTGAATGAGATTGTGATATTTAACAATTATACGGGTTATGCATATACTAATGAAAGAAAAGAAAGGAGAGAAATTATGATAATTCATGTAGTTCAGCCAGGTGATACTATATATACAATTGCAAGACAATACAACACCTCGCCTCAAAAAATAATTACAGATAATGAGCTTCAAAATCCTAATGAACTTGTAGTTGGGCAGACACTTGTTATACTTGTTCCTGATCAGGTTCACACAGTACAGCCGGGAGATACCCTTGAAAACATCGCTCAAAGATATGGAACAACAGTTGTGGAGTTATTGCAGTACAATCCGCAGATAACACATGCCGATGCTATTTTCCCCGGTGAGCAGATAACGATAACACTTGCTCAAGAGAAAAGAGGGCCTATTTATGTTATCGGATATGCATATCCGCATATTGACAGAACGGTTCTCATGAAGACACTTCCTTATTTGACATATCTAACGCTTTTCACTTACGGAATTACGCCAGAAGGAAATCTCATTGAAATAGATGATGAAGAATTAATCAGAATAGCAAGGGATTACGGGGTTGCCCCGCTCATGCTCATTTCTACATTGACCGAAGAAGGCACATTCAGTAATGAACTTGCACACACTATACTTAATGATCAGGATGTTCAAAATAACTTAATAGAAAATGTTGTGAGAACAATGAGAGAAAAACAATATTACGGACTTGACATAGACTTTGAATATGTGCTTCCGGAAGACAGGGAAAAATTTGTTGCTTTTGTGCAGAACATGACTAATAGACTGAATGAGGAAGGTTATACAGTATTGACGGCATTGGCACCTAAAACCTCAGCAGACCAGCCGGGGCTTTTATATGAGGCTCATGATTATCCGGCGCTGGGAGAAGCTTCTAACAGGGTTCTTCTTATGACTTACGAATGGGGTTACACATATGGACCTGCAATGGCAGTTGCTCCTGTCAACAGAGTAAGAGAAGTGTTGGATTATGCCGTTACAGAAATTCCGAGAGAAAAGATTTACATGGGTATTCCTAACTATGGCTATGATTTTATTTTGCCTTTTGTCCACGGTGTATCAAGAGCAGATTCTGTTTCAAACGTTGAAGCTGTGCAGCTGGCAGCAGAAGTCGGCGCACCTATTCAATATGATGAAGTGGCACAGGCGCCGTTTTTCACCTATTATGACGATCAGGGAAGACAGCACCAGGTATGGTTTGAAGATGCAAGAAGCATAGAAGCAAAATTGGATTTATTCTCAGAATACGGTTTCGAAGGAGTCGGATACTGGAATGTCATGAGATACTTCCCGCAAAACTGGCTTGTTCTAAGCTCACTTTATGACATAGCAAAACTATTGTAATGAATGCTTGCCATAAAACTGTAATGTTACAAAAATATTGGCATATATATGTAACAGGTATTTTTGTAGGAGGGAATTCATGAATAATAAAAATTATAGAGTGATGAAGTTTTTTGAACCGGTAAATAAGCAGGATAAATCAAGGGGATATGTGCGCCTGGATATCAGAGGCATTAAGGGGAATATATTAGTATCTGTTGAAAATCCAGGTGATGTTAAAGCAACAAGCGAAGTATACTTGTACAAGGATAGAATAAATAAAATAAAATTAGGAGATATAAACAGCAAAAAAGGCATGATTAAAAAACTTCTGACTTTTGGGAGCAACAATGCTATTGAAGATTACAACATCTGCGCTGTTGTGAGAGATAAGAAAATTGTTATGTATTCAAACTTATTCAATGCAATATCTCCGGATCAAATCAGAAAGCTTGAGGCTGATGACCAAGATACTATAAATGAAGAGATAGCTAATCTGGAAGGCACATCCCCTGAAGTGGTTCCGGAACCAATGGAAACAGCGGCTGAAATAAAAAAACCAAATACAGAAGAAGTTAAAACATTTAAAGAAATTATAAAAGAAGAAAAGGGTTCAGAGAAAAAAACAGAAGTAACTGAAGAAGAAACCAAGACAGCAGAAAAAACAAAGACAGCAGAAGAAACAAAAACAATAGAAGAAGAAAAAAAATTCGCAGCGGAAACAATAAAAAAAACAACTGTATCCTCGGCTGTTAATATTGATGATAATATTACAGAACCAGAAAAAAATGAAGAACCTAAAGAAGATGTTCAATCACAGGCACGTAAATACAGAAATAAATTTGATGAAAGCCTGTACAATGTTTTGAAAGATTATAAACAGGTTGAACCTTTGTCTGTTAAAATTAATAACTTTAACTGGTGGTACATACCATATGATGAAACGGGCGTAAGAAACGGGTTCCTGCCATATTACAATCAAATTATCAGCTCCTACTATCCATATCCTATGTCAAACCGTGTTACAACATGCAGCGGTCTCATGAAAAAGTACGGACACTATGTTTTTGGCATTTATAAGGAAAACGGAGAAATTGTAAAATTTGTATACGGAGTTCCGGGAGAGTTTACGAAGGAAGAACAGCCTTATAAAGGGATAACAGGCTTTAAAAATTGGTCTTACAGCAATAAGGAAAATTATGATAAGCATGGTTACTGGCTTGCCTTTGTAAATCCAAAAACAGGAGAAACAACAGAGCCGCCGCAAATTGTGCTGACTTAAATTAATTCTGTACAAATTTTCAAAGATTTGTTATAATATACGAGAACATTTTTAAAAAGGAGTTAAAAAAACAAATGCCGCCAATAAGTACTAATATGCACTTTGGTAAGTTATTTATAGAAAATTCAAAACAGGAAATCCACATACCGAGTTTTATCATAGGTATTGTGTCTCCTGACACAATAAATGAAGATGATTTTGATGACCTTCATACTCTTGATGAAGATGGGAACATTGACGTGCGTGAATTTTATGAACAATTCAATTTTAATAACCTGAATTTAAAGCAGAAATCATTTGTACTGGGATATTACTGCCATTTGTGGTTTGATGAGTACTATAAATTTAATGCAAGTAAGCTTACGCTGCATAACAACGTGGACTTGTCCGACGAAGAGCTTGGCTCAGCGGTTAAGGCCATACTTAAGTATTATGATAGCAAGGAAATAAATAACTTCTTTGAAAAATATGCTAAAGATATAAATGAATTTAATGATAAAATTAATTTGCAAGAAATCAGCGGTATCAGCATTAAAAAATCAAAAGAAAAAATACATGAATTTCTGAAGGATACCATACCCGATGTTATCTATCCCCAGCTTATTGAAGAGCAGGAATATATGAGTTTTATAAAGAACGGCTGCAGTAAAATAATGAAATCATTATAAATCGAAAAACTCCTTTAAAGGAGTTTTTTTAAAAGTAAAAATTGACTGTACAGATAAAATATAATATAGTTGAAACATGTACTTGTATTATGCTATTATTTATGGATAAATTAGTTATAAGGATGGATTATGGTGAAATATAAATATGTTTTTTTTGATTTTGATGGAACACTTGCAGATACTGAAGAAGTGAATTTTGTTATATATCAAAAGCTGGCTGAAAAATATAATTTAAGAAATATAACCATAGATGAATTAGGACATATTAAGAAAATGAGTGCCAGAGAATTAATGGCATATGTTGAACTTAAAAAAAGATACTTGCCTTTTCTTCTTAAAAGAGGAAAGAACTTATTAAAGCAAGATATTAGAAATATAAAACCTTGCAAGCCTAATTTGTTTGATATGGTTTTACAGCTTAAGAATATGGGGATACAGACCGCTATTATTACGACAAATTCAAAGTCAAACGTTCAGATGTTTTTAGAAGAACACAATGCGGATATATTTGATTTTATTGCAAGCTCTTCCATGTTTGGGAAGGAGTCAAAAATGAGAAAAATCATTAAAAAAGATAAACTAGAATTAGAAGATGTGCTTTATGTTGGTGATGAAATCAGAGATATTCATGCTGCTAAAAATACCGGTATAGACATTGCATCAGTTGCATGGGGATATAATACAGTTGAAAGCCTTAAGAAGCACAAGCCCGAATACATAATATATGAGCCATTTGAACTTATAGATATATGTAAATCATAGCACGAACTTTAAAATGAGATGATAGCGGATATTTCGTATTAATTACATACATTTTTATTGCATTTCAAATTTTCATGTGCTAAAATACGGTGTAAAAAATATAAGGAGGAAACTAGAATATGATTTATACGATTAAGCCTGAATATCACGGTATTCCGGAATTGACAAAAATACTTGAAGAACATACTGAGATACAGTTTGTTTCATTTATGGGTGTTGATATAGGCGGTAACGGAACTGATGAGAAAATACCCGTAAAGTTATTTATAAAAGATATGGAAGACATGCTTAAGTACGGAATTCAAACAGATGGATCGAGCGTTGAACTTCAGGGTATCGCAGATTTGAATAACGCAAGAGTTGACATACTGCCTGATTTAGACTGCAACTGGTTTGTGGACTACAACTACGAATACTACAATGATGAAAACGGGCTTCCTGTAGGTACTTTAAAAATCCCTTCTTTTATTATACACAGCGGAAAACAAGTTTGCTCAAGATCAATTCTTAAAAGGGCTACAACAAATTTTAAAGCCCAAATATTAGAAACACTTAAGAAAAATCCCGGCATTACAGAAAACTTCGGATTTAAATATGAAGATGTGGAAGAAGTGCTTTTAACTTCGGCAACAGAGCTTGAAATGTGGGTTAAGACTCCGGAACAAAGTGCAGATTTCGAAGAGCTTCATATATCACAGGTTTTAAAGGAACAATATTGGAAAAGAACAATGGGAACTGTAAGAACTGTTCTTGAAAAAATAATGGATATGCTTGAACGTTATGACTTGAAACCTGAAATGGCTCATAAAGAAGTTGGCGGCATCACAAACAAAATTGATGCAAAGGGAAGAATTACCCATGTTATGGAACAGCTTGAAATTGATTGGAGATTTTCAGAATCTCTTCAGACAGCGGACAACGAAATGTTTGTGAGAGAATTAATTGAAGACCAATTCAGACACCATGGTTTGGAGGTGTTGTTCAAAGCAAAGCCCATAGAAGGCGTTGCCGGAAACGGAGAACATACTCATCTGGGAGCTGCTGTAAAGCTAAAAAACGGCAAAAGGATAAATTTATTTACACCTAAGGATGTAAGAGGTGACTATTTAAGCGAAATGGGATATGGAGCTCTCATGGGGCTGCTGAAGAATTATGAGGTTATAAATCCTATAGTAACTGCTACAAATGATGCTTTCAACAGATTAAAACCCGGATTTGAAGCTCCCGTATGCATTGTAACCTCATTGGGCGGAACGAAGGAGCAGCCTTCAAGAAACCGTTCCGTATTAGTGGGAGTCATAAGAGACATAAACACTCCTGGTGCCATAAGATTTGAATTAAGATCACCTAATCCATATTCAAATACATATCTTGTTATAGCTGCTTCTTATCAGGCAATGCTTGATGGAATCAAGAATGTTACAGAAGCAGGATTAAGCTGCGATGACCTGGAAAAAGCAATATCAAAAAAATACGGAGACGATGTTGTATATTTAGAAAAATACAGAGAATACAGAAGTGAAGAAGATGTTTTTGAAAAATACAACGAGGAAGAAAGAAGTAGACTTTATGGCACAGCGCCTGCAACAGTATGGGAGAATCTAAACGGATTTACTACTAACAGATTAAAGCAGCAGGTTTTAAAGTCAGGCGATGTATTTACAGATGAATTAATCAACTCCTTTAAGGAGTCAACCTTGCAGAAATGGAAAAATGAACTGAAGGGAAGAATAATTCATGACAACATCATGCTGCTAAAGACATTTGTAAAGCTTCACAATGAACAGGACCATGCCACAGATCTGGATGTGGTAAACTGGGAAAAGATAGTGTACCTGAAAACAAAGCTTATGAAGGACAGCATGACAAAAAAATGTATTTTCACAAAAATCAAGACTGCTTTAGAAGAAGGCGATTATGACACTGCTTCTGACCTTCAGAAACAAATGAATGAAAAGATGACAGAAATCCGGGGATTGTATATAGAGTATAAAAATAACATTTTTTAATATATTTTCATTATATTGAAGATTATATTGTCAGAACCTAAGGTTCTGATTTTTTTGTAAAAAATTATTATTTTTGAACAATTTCAAATTAAAATTATGATTAACTATAATGTTATTAACAAATTATTGTTTACAAATTGTCTTAAATATGCTAATATTGTATTGTATAAAAACGTATTCATATATATGAAAGTGTGTGGAAAGCGTTTTGTACAAAATTATAGCGTGTATAATACAAACATTTATAATAAGGTCTTCATAATGGGTTTAATATGGGTTATTAAAAATTTATATGGGTTATCATTTATTTATCCTTATAATGGAATGTTTAGATTCACACGCGCAAAATGTTAATGGAGGATAATTATGAGTAAAGTTCCAAGAGAAAAGAAAGAACCGTCTTTATTAATTTCTTTAATTCCGGTAGCCGTAACTGTAATTTTGCTGGGTATTACTATTTTGGTTTATGACGGTGAGGTTCATATTCCTATTTTAATGGGAGCCATAGTCGCAGCGGCAATAGCGGTATTCGGTTTAGGCTTTACATGGAAAGAGATTGAAGACGGTATTGTCGATTCAATCGGCAGTACAATGCAGGCAATTTTAATACTGGGAATAATCGGTATTTTAATTGGTACTTGGATAGCAGGCGGTATTGTTCCTAGTATGATTTATTACGGTTTACAGATATTGTCGCCTTCATTTTTCTTAGCTGCGTCTGTTCTATTGTGCAGTGTTGTATCTTTAGCAACAGGCAGTTCATGGACAACTGCAGGAACAGTTGGTATAGCATTGATAGGTATTGCTCAGGGATTGGGAATATCTACTCCTTTAGCAGCAGGTGCAATAATTTCCGGTGCATACTTTGGCGATAAAATATCACCGCTGTCAGATACTACTAACCTGGCACCTGCAATGGCTGGATCATCATTATTTGATCATATTAAACACATGCTCTATACTACTTCGGTATCATACGGTATTACACTTGTTATATTTATAATAATAGGATTACAATACAGAGGAATGGAGCTTGACGCACATGAAATTATATCTATTAACGAAGCAATATCAAGTATATACACTATAAGTCCATTGTTCCTGTTAGTGCCTGTTATTGTAATAGTGATGGTAGCATTAAAGATTCCGGCAATCCCCGGATTAATAGTAGGTTGTATATTGGGAGCAATTTGTGCAGTATTCCAAGGTACCGACTTTGGTACTATTGTGGATATTGCCAATAACGGTACAGTTGCTGAAACCGGTCATGCTGTTGTTGATGAGCTGTTGACAAACGGTGGATTACAGAGCATGATGTGGACGATTTCATTAATCATGTGTGCGTTAACATTTGGCGGTGTTCTTGAAAAAACAGGTATGATGGCAGCTATAGCAAACAGACTTTTGGTATTTGCGAAGAGTACAGGATCATTAATTCTTGTAACTGCAGTTACATGCTTGTTTGTGAACACTTTATGCGGCGATCAGTATCTTGCATTAGCTCTTCCTGGAAAGATGTACAAGGATACATTTAGAGAAAGAGGTCTGGCACCAAGAAACTTGTCGCGTATTCTTGAAGACTCGGGTACAGTTACTTCGGCACTTATTCCATGGAATACCTGTGGTGCTACAATGTCAACATTCCTTGGAGTTCCTACGTTATCGTATATGGGATATGCGTTTTTCAATATTTTGAGTCCAATCGTATCGGTTATATTCGCATACTTGGGAATTTCAATTATGACATTGGAAGAAGATCCTGCATCTGAACAATATGTAAGACCAATGAAGCTTAAGAAATCACCAAAAGAATTGGAAGAATATATAGTTAATTATCAAAAAACACACAGTGCTAACGCATAACTAATTAACAATATAAAATAACCTTGTAGTGAAACTATGAGGTTATTTTTTTCGTGTCGATAAATTTTACATATTATGGGACCGTTTTCGTTTGACATTGAGACTGTTTCATTATATTATATATATAACAATAATAAAGATTTAATACGTAATATGCTATGACAGGAGTGGAAGTATGGATTTTCAACTCAAGTATGCAAACGAACTGAATAAGCTTAAAGAAGATGAAAGTAATATAGAGTTTTTTCGTAAGTTAGCTTTAAAGCGAGATAACTTTGACATCAGGAAAGAAACTATTGATGAATTATTGAGGTTTTCTAAAGAAAATAATCTTAATAATGTAAAAGCGTGGGCTTATTATTATCTGGGGTGGTATAATTTTGATAAATCACATTATGATAAAGCTGCGGAATGTTATTTGATGTCAAACGACATATTTGAACTTGTTAATAATAAGACAGGTTTAATATATGCGTGCAACGGATTAACAAATGTATACTGCCAGATAGGTCAATTTAAGCTTGCAAACGAATGGGGGCTTAAAGGCATATCCCTATGCGAAGAAACAGAAGATACGGAAGCTCTTGTTACATTGCTTATAAATAC
This sequence comes from Firmicutes bacterium UBA3553, assembly GCA_002381185.1. Lineage (GTDB taxonomy): Bacteria > Bacillota > Clostridia > Tissierellales > Sedimentibacteraceae > Sedimentibacter. The sequence continues at coordinate 187,773 of DFOA01000065.1, forward strand.
GGGTATTAATTATATTCAAATGAAATATTTCAGTAAAGGAAGAGAAATTTTTTACAGTCTGGAAATGATGGATTGTGAGCTTACCAAGACACAGCAGATTTCCTGCAACTTGGCACTGGCTGAAATTGAAATAAATATCGGAGAACCTGATTTAGCTCTTTCATATATTGAAAATGCGTTAAAAATAGAAGATGAACTGCAAATATGCACAGATATATGCGAAATATATAAATTAAAGGGAATGGCATTCGTAAAACTGAAATTATATGACCTTGCCGAGCAGGCATTCAAAAAATCGTATGATTTTTCCATAGAACATGATTATATATACGAAAAATGCTGTTCAATGGTTGAATGGTCCAAATTACACATTTTAGTGGGAAGAAAACAGGAAGCGGTGCGCCTGCTGAATGAAGTTACAGAAGTCTGTTCATGCAAGGAATTAAATATTTTGCTGAGAGAATCATACCATATTTTATACACTATTTATAAAGAGTTGAACATGTCTGATAAGGCCTTGGCATTCCTGGAAGAATATATTCTTATTGATGATGAAATGTATGATTACGAACAAAATCAACTGATGGCTAAAATGAACTTCAAGCATACTAAGAGAGAGGCTGACCAGTACAAATCTTTGTATGATAAAACAGAGCTGCTTTCTACAATAGGCCAAAAGATAATTTCTAATTTAAACATAAAGTCAATTATTGATTTGATTGACGAAGAAATAAATAAATTAATTGAAACTGATTATTTCGGCATAGCGGTTTATGACCGGGAAGAAGACAGGGCCAAATATTACTTTGTAGGCGAAGATTTGCAGCTTCAGGAAGTTGTTCAGTTTAACGAATCAACCAATAATTCCTTTGGTTCATATTGCATTAAAAGTAAAAAAGATATTGTTATCGGCAATTCTGACAAGGAATATAAAAAATATATTGATAACGAACCCATAGAATTTGATGAAGCACAAGGCAAGGGCAAATCATATATGAAGTCAATAATATACACTCCGATGATAATTAATGACAAAGTAGTCGGGTTGATGACAGTACAAAGCAAGGAAGAAAATGCATATGACCAAAATGATTTGCACACCTTAAAAATATTGGCAAACTATTCAGCAATTGCTATAGAAAACGCTAAATCATACAAGAAAGTAGAAGACCTTGCAACATATGACAACTTGACCAGGTTTTTAACTAAATTCGAAATTATAAGGCTTGGAGAAATTATTTATGATAAATATACAGCCAATAATTCAAAGTTCAGTGTTACAATGATAGATATAGATAATTTCAAGACCGTAAATGATACATACGGTCATGTGCTTGGAGACAGAGCATTGAGCATGGTTGCGGAAACCATTGCAAAATGCATCAGAAATACTGACTATATCGGAAGATACGGCGGAGATGAATTCCTTCTAATATGCCCTGGTCTGGGAGAGCCTGAAGCTGTAGACGTTGCGGAAAGAATCAGATCAGCGGTCGAAAACAGGCTGTATAATTTAGATGATGGCATAATAGTTTCAGTGACCATAAGCCTTGGAGTTCACGAATATAGAAAAAATGATATGTCTTTTATGGAAGTAGTCAAGGTTGCGGACAAAAACCTGTACAGCGCTAAAGGAAATAACAGAAACATAGTGATTTGCAGCTAATTAAATATGTTATAAAATCAGAAAATATGTAAAGTATATTAAAAAACTTTACATATTTTTTACATTGCGGCGGTTTTTTTTTTACTGTCAAGGTATATGGTAAAGACAAGGTAAAAAAAGAACTTTAAGGAGAAATATAATGAAAAGCAAAAAAATAAAGACGATAATAATTTCTGTTTTGTTGCTTGGCATGTTATCTGTTGGTTGTGCAAAAAATGAATCATCCGATGGCTTTGACGCAGAGAGAGAGATTTCGGTAGTTGCCAGAGATGCAGCTTCAGGAACAAGAGGAGCATTCCATGAAATTATGGGAATCATTCAAAAACAAGGAGATGCAGAAGTTGATAACCTTGTAGTCGGAGCTCTTGAATTTGATGGTACAGACAAGGTTATTACAGCTGTTGAAGGGGACAAATATGGAATCGGATATATTTCTTTAGGCTCTGTAAGTGAAAGAATAAAAGCCGTGGCAGTTGATGGCATTAATCCGACGGTTGAAAATGTAATAAGCGGAGATTATTCAGTATCAAGGCCATTCCTTTTACTGACAAAGGGAACTGAAAGCAGCTTGGTTAAAGACTTTTTAAACTTCACCCAGTCAGCACAAGGACAACAAATAGTAACTGGCATGAACTATATCGGTGAGGCTGAAAATTCCGTTGAATACACTGCTTCCGGAATGTCCGGAACAATAAAGGTTGCAGGTTCCACATCGGTTACACCGGTTATGGAAAAATTACAGGAAGCATATACAAAATTAAATCCTGAGGTAGACTTTGAAATGCAATCAAATGGCTCCTCTCAAGGAATCAAAGCTGCTATGGACGGTTCATACGACATAGGTATGTCTTCAAGAGAGTTAAAAGAAGAAGAAGCTTCACAATTAAACAGATATGTTCTTGCAATTGATGGCATTGCAGTAATAGTTAATAATGAAAATCCAACTGACAACTTAGACGGTGAAGACATTACAGGCATATACACCGGCGAAATTACTAAGTGGTCTGAAGTTAAATAATGCAAAATATAAGTGCCAATAAATTAAAAGAGAACTTAATGCAGTCCATATTCTTTCTGTCTGCATTGGCTTCAGTTGTAGCGGTAATTGCCATCTGCCTCTTCCTTTTACTGAGAGGCATACCTGCAATAGCTGAAATCGGATTTTTCGATTTTATATTAAATGAAAAATGGGGACCTACGAATACTCCCGCCTCTTATGGAATTTTATCCATGATTGTGGGCAGTGTCTATGTAACAGCGGGAGCCATAATAATAGGCGTTCCAATAGGTTTAATGTGTGCAATTTTTCTGGCAGAATTTTGCCCGCCCGTCATTTATAAAATAGTTAAGCCTGCGGTTAATCTGCTGGCGGGGATTCCATCCATCATTTACGGTTTTTTCGGAATGGAAATAGTGGTTCCATATGTGAGAGAATATTTTGGAGGAAATGGATTCAGCATAATGTCGGCTTCCATGATATTGGGGATAATGATTCTTCCCACAATCATATCCATAAGCGAATCATCAATCAGGGCAGTACCCTGCAGTTACAAGGAAGGTTCACTGGGTCTTGGCGCCACAAAGGAAGAAACAGTTTTTAAAGTTATAGTTCCGGCAGCAAAATCAGGTGTGTTAACTTCAATAATTCTTGGAATAGGAAGGGCAGTAGGAGAAACAATGGCTGTTGTTATGGTAGCAGGAAATGCGGTTATGCCTCTTGATAAAATTAAATTATTAAAACCAATCAGAACTCTGACTACAAACATAGTTACAGAAATGAGCTATGCGTCGGGGCTTCACGAATCATCGCTTATTGCAACCGGAGTTGTTCTGTTCGTGTTCATAATAATATTGAATACGGCATTAAGCCTTATTAAGTCAAAGTCAGTAAGAAACTAGGAGACAGAAATGGATGCAATTAAAACTGAAAGCAATTTAAAGAAAAGAAAAATAATTTCTGCTATGTTAAAATCAGCAGTATGGTTTTGCGGAATATTGACAGTTGGAATTTTAGTATATATACTTTTATTTATATTAATAAGAGGGATTCCAAATATAAACATGGAATTTCTGTTCGGTGAGTATAATTCAGAAACTCTTTCTGCCTTTTCATCCATTGTAACTACAATTGAAATGATAGTAATATCACTGGCAGTCGCAGTGCCAATTGGCGTATTTTGTGCCATATATCTTACGGAATATGCAAAGAGAGGCAACAGGGCAGTTAAAGTAATCAGACTTGCAGTTGATACTCTGGCCGGAATTCCTTCAATTGTCTATGGATTGTTCGGTATGATTTTGTTTGTTAACCTGCTTGGATTCAGGGCATCGGTTTTAGCAGGTATATGCACAATATCAATAATGATACTTCCTGTTGTAATAAGCTCTTCAGAAGAAGCTATAAAATCAGTTCCCGATATGTACAGGGAAGGAAGCCTCGGATTGGGAGCTACAAGGCTCAGAACCGTGTTTAAAATAGTATTGCCTGCGGCAATGCCGGGTATATTATCAGGAGTTATATTAGCAATAGGACGTATTGTAGGAGAAACTGCCGCGTTGATTTTTACCAGCGGTACAAATGTATTAAAAAATCCGACCTTGGACTTATTTGCTTCTCAAAGAACGCTGGCAATCCACATGTACATGCTGGCAAGTGAAGGCCTTCCCCATTCAAAGGACATGGCATTTGCCACGGGAGCAATATTGATATTAATAGTATTTTTAGTGAATTTTGCAGCTGTAAAACTTGCGAACAGGCTTGGGAGGCGATGATGATTAATAAAGATAAAATTAAAATAGAAAATGTAAATTTGTATTACGGAGAATTTCACGCTCTCAAAAATATAAATATGGAAATAAAAGAAAATGAGATAACAGCATTTATCGGGCCGTCAGGATGCGGGAAATCAACTCTTCTCAAATCATTGAACAGAATGAATGATTTAATCGAAGGCGTTAAAATAACAGGTAAAATGCTTTTGGACGGCATAGACATATATAAAGATATGGACCCTTCTATGCTCAGGAAAAGGGTCGGAATGGTATTTCAAAAGCCAAATCCGTTTCCAATGAGCATTTATGAAAATGTTGCATACGGACCTAAAACACACGGAATAAAATCCAAGACCAGACTTGATGAAATTGTTGAACAAAGCCTCCGATCTGCAGCCATGTGGGATGAAGTGAAGGACAGATTGAAAAAAAGCGCCCTTGGACTGTCAGGAGGACAGCAGCAGAGACTTTGCATAGCAAGAGCATTTTCTGTAAATCCGGAAGTAATATTGCTTGATGAGCCTACTTCGGCACTGGATCCCATATCCACCATGAAAATAGAAGATTTGCTTACTGAAATCAAGAAAAATTATACTATAATAATTGTAACCCACAACATGCAGCAGGCAACAAGAATTTCAGACAAAACAGGATTTTTCCTTCATGGAGAAGTAATTGAATTTGATGAAACAGATAAGCTATTTTCAATGCCTAAGAATAAAAAGACAGAGGACTATATAACCGGAAGATTCGGATAAAGTAAAATATGGAGGCAAATATGAGAAACAGATTTGACACAGAACTGGAAAATTTAAATCTTGAGCTTATTAAAATGGGGAGCTTGATTGAAACATCTATAGAATCAAGTGCAAAAGCTTTGATTAACCAAGACCTGGAAATGGTTAAAAAAGTTAATGAATTGGAAACAGAAATTGATGAAATGGAAAAAACGATTGAGAGTCACTGCTTAAAGCTTCTTCTTCAGCAGCAGCCCGTGGCTTCTGATCTGAGAATTATTTCTACGGCCCTTAAAATGATTACCGATATGGAAAGAATCGGTGATAATGCAGAAGATATTGCAGAAATTGCAAAATTTATGGTTAACCAGAAATTTATAAAAGACCTTGTGCACATTCCTCAGATGGCTGAAGCAACTATAAGCATGGTTAAGAGAAGCGTCGATGCCTTTGTAAGCAAGGATAAGGAGCTTGCGTTGGAAGTGTGCAGGGATGATGATATTGTAGATAATCTCTTTCAGATTATAAAGAAAGAATTGATTGAAAAGATTCAGGAGAAAACTGAAAATGGCGAACAGGCAATCGACCTGTTAATGATTGCAAAATATCTGGAAAGAATCGGAGATCATGCGGAAAATATAGCTGAATGGGTTATATTTTCAATAACAGGCGAACATAAAACAAGATAGGAGATAAAAATGAGGCTCATATATTGTGTTGAAGATGATGCAGGAATAAGAGAATTGATTACACTGGCTTTAAGCACCGCTGATTTTGAAATATTAGGTTTTGAAGAAAGAGACAGCCTTTATGCCCAATTAAAAAAGAGAGTGCCGGATTTAATACTCCTTGATTTAATGCTCCCTAAAACCGACGGCATGACAATATTGAAGGAATTAAGGAAAGATTCAAATTATTGTGATATTCCGGTAATTATACTTACTGCAAAATCCATGGAGTTAGATAAGGTAAAAGGTCTGGAATCCGGTGCAGATGATTTTATTACCAAACCCTTTGGAGTTCTGGAGCTTCTTGCAAGAGTTAAAGCGGTATTAAGACGATCTGGCAAGAAAGCTGCTGAAAATGATGTGCTTGAATACAGTGGTCTTGTGTTAGATTACAATAAAAGAACTGTTTTTTACAATGACAATCCTGTCAATTTCACATACAAGGAATTTGAGCTCCTGCATTATTTGATGCTGAACAAGGGTATTGTTTTATCAAGAGATAAAATACTTTCCGAAATCTGGGGCTATGACTATGAAGGTGAAACAAGGACTGTTGATATGCATATAAAAACCATCAGACAGAAGCTTGATGCTGCAGGCTGTCCTAATTATGTGGTGACCGTACGCAGCGCGGGATACAAATTAGAGGAACCCTAATATGAAAAAAAGACTGTTTTTGATAATAATGCTTATTTCCATTGCATCATCTGCTCTGTCGTGCATACTAACAACATTAATTTATTATAATTTCTATGTTACAGACGCCAAAAATCATCTGAGAACAATAGTTGAGCTGGAAGCTGTTCCTGAAAACTGGGAAAATGAAAGCACAATCAAATCATCAGTAAATAAAATTATAAATGCGGCAGATTACAGCATGCGTTTTACTATTATTGACAGCAGCGGCAATGTGATTTATGACAACTGGGCACACGATGAAGCATTAGAAAATCACCTGAGCAGGCCGGAAGTGTCACAGGCATTGAAAAACGGTTCTGGAGAGTATACAAGGTATTCAGACACCATGGCATCAGACATGTATTATTATGCTGTTAAAATAAATGATAATAATGTTCTGAGAGTATCAAGAGAAATAAATAGCATTAATTCCGTATTTATCAGGATAACTCCCATGCTTGTGTCTTTGTTTGCAGGATTATTGATAATAGTATATATTGCAGCAAATTCTTTTACTAAAAAGATATTGAAGCCTGTCAATGAAATGACCAGGACATTGGATGAAATGCTGGAAGGAAATGAAAGCTTTGATTTTAAAATATACGATGAATTAAAGCCCCTGTCTCATAAGATACTTGAACAAAAAACAAAAATCAGCCAATATATTAACGAGCTTAAGTATGAAAGAGACACCATTGGGATTATTACTGAAGATATGAAGGAAGGCTTTATTCTGATTAACAGCGAAAAACAGATACTATCTATTAATACCAGCGGCAGGCGCATGATTGGCAATAATAAATTTGATTTGAAACACAATAAAAATATATTGGAACTTACAAGGAATGCAGAAATCTTAAAAAGAATTGACACGGCAATAAGTGAAAACAAACATCTGGTTTATGACATGGACACCAAAAGCAGTCATTTCAGATATTATTTCAGCCCTGTAAGGCAGCAGAACCAATCATCAGTTGCCGGTCTGCTAATATTAATCGAAGACGTTACAATACAAAAAAATGCAGAAATTATGAGAAGTGAATTTTCTGCCAATGTATCCCATGAATTAAAGACACCTCTTACAACCATGATAGGCTTTGCCGAAATGATAAAAGAGGGGCTCATTACTGATATAGACAGCATCAGAAAGTACTGCGGCATGATTAACAAGGAAGGTTTGCGTCTTATTTCATTGATAGAAGATATTATGAGACTTTCAAAGATAGAAGAAAAGACAGTTCCGGAAGACAGCAGCATTAATTTGAAGGAAGCGTCCTGTGATGTCATATCTCTTCTTCAAACAAAAGCGGATAGTTTAAATATAAAGTTAAATCTGCAGGCAGAAGATGTATTTATGAAAGCCAATAAAAATTATATTAGCGAATTGTTCTACAATCTTGTTGACAACAGCGTAAAGTATAATAAAAACGGCGGGTCTGTGGACATCAAAATCAAAAAAGATGAAAATTATATATACATAGTAATTAAAGACACAGGTGTGGGAATTTCAGAAGAGCATCAGAGCAGAATTTTTGAACGATTCTACAGGGTTGATAAAAGCCGCTCCAAAGAAACTGGAGGAACAGGACTGGGTTTGTCAATTGTTAAACATATAGTTGAACTATATGATGGAACGATAGAGCTTAAAAGTAAAGAATACAAAGGAACCGAAATAACAATTAAGTTTCCGTTAATTAAATAGACTTGAATACAGTCGTACTTACTTATGTAATGCGACTTTTGTATTTGTGTATTGAAATAGTATTAAAATTAAAATATAATTAATTAAATTTAAAGCTAATTTTAATCTAAGAGGTATAAAATAATGTATGTTGTCAACAGCGAAGAATTAATCGATATAAGGCGTGAGCTTCACAAAAACCCTGAACTCGGGGGATGTGAATATAAAACAATGGATAAAATCTGCTCATACCTTGATTCCTGGGGAATTGAGTATGAAAAGGGTATAGCGGAAACAGGAGTTGTGGCAATAATCCGGGGACAAAACAAAAAAGAAAACCCATTGTGCATCGGAATAAGAGCAGACATGGACGCTCTTCCTATCAAGGAAGAAGCAAGTGTAGATTTTAAGTCTCTTAATGAAGGTGCAATGCATGCCTGCGGTCATGACGCCCACACCACTGTTGCTCTTGGAACAGCTAAAACAATTAAGACAATGGAATGTGAGCTTAAGGGAGATGTTAAATTTTTCTTTCAGCCAGCAGAAGAAACTACTGGTGGAGCAGAAAGAATGATAAAGGCAGGATGCTTAAAAAACCCGGATGTTGAATACGTCTTTGGACTTCATGTGGACCCTGGCGTGGAAACAGGTAAGATAGCCATAAAATACGGAAAGATGATGGCATCTTCTGATGAAGTACGAATTAAGGTCAGGGGCAAATCAACTCACGGAGCACATCCTTCCCAAGGTATTGACCCTGTAGTCATGGCCTCAAGTATAATAGTTGCTCTGCAGTCTCTTGTAAGCAGAAATATTTCACCTTTAAATTCCGCAGTGCTGACAATGGGAAGCATACACGGAGGCACAAGCGGAAACATAATACCTGACGAAGTGGAAATAGTGGGCATTTTAAGGACACTGGACCCTGATACGAGAGCTTTTATGAAAAAAAGAATTGCGGAAGTAGTTGAAAATACGTCAAAAGCATTGGGCGGTGAAGGGATTCTTCACATAAGGGAAAGCTACGGTGCATTGATCAACAATGACGAGGCTGTTAATTCCGTCAGAAAAACTGCAGAAAGAATATTGGGAAAAGACAACGTGGTTATTATGGATTTCCCAGATATGGGTACAGAGGATTTTTCTTATTTTACCCAAAATGCGAAAAGCTGTTTTTTTAATCTGGGATGCAGAAATGAAAAAATTGATGCGATATACCCTCTTCATTCAAGCAAGTTTATGCTTGATGAATCATGTCTTGAAATAGGAGTAAGACTGCAGGTAGAGAATATACTCAGCCTTCTCGTATAGTGGAATAATCAGCATGTCGCTTTGTATGGTGCAACGCATTAAATATAAATTATATTGATAAAATAATAATATATTGATACAATTATATAGTAATTATAAAGAAATGAGTATAATATGTTTGGATACGTAACAATAAATAAAATGGAGCTAAAGTTTAAGGAATATTACAGCTACAAGGGATACTACTGCGGCCTGTGCAAGTGTCTTAAGACCAAGTACAGCAACAAATCAAGAATGACATTGAATTATGATATGACTTTTCTGATATTGCTGTTAAGTTCCCTCTATGAACCGGAGAACAAGGTTTATAACGAAAGATGCATGGTACACCCAAGCAAGAAACAACTTATAATACAAAATGAAATAACAGAATATGCGGCTTCAATTAATATAATACTTTCTTATTTCAACATGCTTGATAACTGGCAGGATGATAAGGATTATAAATCGCTTGCAGTGATGAAGTTATTGACAAGAGAATTTAAGAAATCAAGCGGAGAGTTGTCTGAAAAAACCGCAATCATAAAGGAAAGATTGGATAACATATCGGCTCTTGAAAAAAGCAACACGAAAGATATTGATGCTGTCTCCAATGAATTCGGTCATTTGATGGAAGAAATAATTTTGTACAAAAAGGATGAGTGGGAGAAAACCTTAAGAAAAATAGGTTTTTATTTAGGTAAATTCATCTACTATATTGATGCATACGATGATATGAAAAAGGATGAGGAAAACAACTCATACAATCCTTTCAACATCCTTGAGGCTGATGATAAAATTCAGTATGCAAAGGACTTGATAATGCTTAATCTGTCGTTTTTAAGCGATGAAATAGAAAAGCTTCCCTTGGTTCAGGATAAGGGAACAATTGATAATATAATATATTCAGGTTTAATAAATAAATTAGATAAAAGGAGAAATACAAATGAAAGACCCATATGAAGTGCTAGGTTTGCAAAGAGGTGCATCAAAGGATGAAGTGAAAAGCGCATATAGAAAACTGGCAAAAAAATATCACCCTGACATGAATGAAAATAACCCTCTGCAAGACCTGGCAGAAGAAAAGTTCAAGGAAATTCAATGGGCGTATGATGAGATTATGAATGGAAACGCATCCGGCTCATATTCATATCAAGGCAATGGCGGAAGCGGCAGCTCATATGACAGCGGTTCAGGCGGATTATTCAACGTAAGGCAGCAGGTGCAGACGGGGAGGTTTCAGGAGGCTATACGAACATTGAACAGCATGTCCGTAAGAAACGCGGAATGGAATTATTTAATGGGTGTTTGTTTTGTAAATATGGGATCAATAGGGCAGGGAATGCAATACGTTCAGAATGCCGTAAGGATGGATCCGGCGAACTTTGAATACAGGAATTTTCTGAACCAAATTTTAAATATGCAGAATACTTACCAGCAAAGATCATATAATTACGGAAGAAGCAATTCAAGCGCAGACTGCTGTACTCAGCTTATTTGTGCGGACTGCTTATGTGAATGTCTGGGAGGAGATCTGATTTCATGCTGCTAAAAAGCAAAGATGTTGCATATCTGGGAGTGTTGTTGGGTTTAAACCAGCTGCTTATAATACTTTCATCTGTAATAGAAACAAATACAATTATATTGTTTGCTGCGGCCGCACTGATTGTAGGCGTAGTAATAGTTGAATTCGGCGGAAAAAGCGGATTTGTTTTTTACATTGCATCATGCATACTTGGTTTCTTTTTAACATTCAATAAAATCGAACTTATTACTTATATAATGTTTTTCGGGCTTTACAGCATAATAAAATATATACTGGAAATAAAAATAAATAACAAAGGTATATTGTATGCTGCTAAGATTTTATATTTTAACGGCGCTCTTATTGCAATGTATTTTACCGTAAGACTGTTTATACCGTTAGGACTTGTGTGGTGGATGATACTTGCGGCCCAGCTGCTGTTCATAATATACGACTACGCCTTTACAATATTCATTACAAGCTACATAAACAACATAAAACCAAAATTACGAAAAAACAATAAATGAGCAAAAAACAATATACGAGCAATAAACAATAGATGAGCAATGGACTGGCAATTGGTTAGCAATGGGTTGGCAGTTGACTAAACAAAAAACAGGTAATAATTACCTGTTTTTTTGCTCGTCTATCGCTAATCAATCGCTCATCTATTGTTTACCTATTGTTATTGCTAATCCATTGTCAAATAGTCTTCTCTTTCCGGGCCGACCGATACATATTTAATTGGGCAGCCGACTTTTTCTTCAAGATATTTGATATAATTGTATGCAGCCTTCGGAAGATCAGATTTTTTTCTGCATTTGCCGATATCGCATTTCCATCCATCCACATATTCTATAACAGTTGTCGCTTTATCCAGTTCAATACCCATAGGAAATTCTTCCGTAATTTTTCCGTCAACGTCATAAGCTGTGACAACAGGTATTTTATCCATGTATGACAATACATCAAGCTTAGTCAGAGCAAGCATATCAGCCCCTTGCACCCTTACTCCGTATTTAGACGCAACAACATCAAAAGGTCCGACTCTTCTTGGACGGCCTGTAGCAGCTCCGTATTCACCGCCTGCTTCTCTGAGAGCTTTTGCTTCTTCTCCGGACATTTCAGCTGTAAAAGGTCCTTCTCCCACACATGAAGAATAAGCCTTCATAATTCCGATTGTGCTGTCTAATTTCAGTCCCGGTACTCCTGCACCTATTGGTGCATATGATGCTATTGTAGATGATGATGAAGTGTATGGGTAGATGCCGAAATCTATGTCTCTCAATGCACCCAGCTGAGCTTCAAACATTATTTGCTTATTGCTCTTTACAGCATCATTTAGATATAATCCAACGTCACAAATGTACTCCTTAATTTCTTCTCCGTATTTCAACAGCCAGTTATACATGTCTTCGGCATAAAATTCTATTGATTTATACCCGCCTGCAATGGTCAGGTTTTTCCATTCTACAACCTGTTCTACACGTTCTTTTAGATATTCTTTATTCAGCAAATCTCCCATTCTGATACCCTTTTTAAGGTATTTATCACCGTAAACAGGTGCGATGCCTCTTCTTGTAGAACCAAATTTCAAATCCCTCAAGCGTTCTTCTTCTAATATATCCTGTTTAACATGATATGGAAGGCAAATAATTGCTCTGTCACTGATTTTTAAATTATCAGGTGTAATTTTAACGCCTGAGCTTCTTAAATTATTTAATTCTTTGTGGAGGTGTTCTAAGTCAATGACCATACCATTTCCCATTATATTTACAACTTCAGGTCTTAAAATACCTGATGGAAGCAAGTTAAGTATAAATTTGCCTGATTCATTGACAACTGTATGACCCGCGTTGTTGCCTCCCTGATAACGGCATACAATATCATAATCAGCAGCCAGTAAATCGACCATTCTGCCCTTACCTTCATCTCCCCAATTGATTCCTACTATTNNGCATAAAAACCTCCTTAAGTTTTGCTAAAAAAATTATATATTTTACGAAAATTAATGTCAAGAAATTATTTTTTGTATGTATTTTTTATTTGAGCAACCAATAATAGGATTCTGGCAGATTTGTATATGCCAAGCTCTTCTTTTCATATTTTGTTAAATATTACATATGTCGAAAAATGAAAAACCATGTAATGTTTGTTGATTGTAAAATATATTTATGATAGAATTATTTTAAATTAATCATATTTTTATACAAAATAATAATAACATAATATGGGTATGGTTTTTCGCCAATATCTACATAAAACATTTAGGAGGAATTATGTTCAATAAAGCTAAAAAAGCAATACTAATATTATTACTGACAACAGTATTAGCAGGCTGTGCAGGCCAGGTTAATGCAAACTCACCCATACCCGAAGATGAAACAAATCAATCTGAAGTTGAAGTTACGCCTTCTGAACCAGAATTGACAGAAGAAGAAAAAGCTCAGCAGGAATTAGAAAATAAATTAGCTGAGAGAGAAGAATTAGAAAAACAGCGCAAGACGGAACTAGGTGAGTTCTATGTTCCTTTAGTGCCTGTGGGAGAAGAACGAGAAAAGAAAAATACAGAAGTTAAGGCCTTATACGCTACAGGGCACATAGCAGGCAATCCTTTAAGCAAAGAAAATATAGTTGCCTATGGTGCATATGTAAAAGCTTTGGCTGAAAATGACACTTTAAAAGCAAAGCAACTTTCGGCTGATGCCGAAAAAGCAAATAAGTTTGAGAGAATTATCGGTATTGCGGTAGGAACCGAAATCAACGGTCTTGTTATAAATGTGAAAGACGATAACGGCTTTATAACATATAACAGCAATGTTGAAGTTGTTCAAAAGATGAATGAAACTACTCCAATTCCCATAAAAGATATAAAAAATATGCTTCAGGTTTTAAAGGATTATGATATTTATACAATAGGAAGAATCGTTGCATTTAAAGATAAAAATTTTGCGGTTAGAAGCCCGGAACATTCCATCCAGTTAAAATCCGGCGGAACATGGCTCGACCCTAATAGCGGAAACATTCCGTGGATTAATCCCTTCGACAAGTATGTGTGGGATTACAATGTGGCAATCGCAAAAGAAGCAGCACTTTTAGGATTTGATGAAATTCAGTTTGATTATGTAAGGTTCCCTGATGGAGCTAAAAAATACAACCCCATTACTGAATTTCCGGGCCGAAACGGAAGAGACAAGGATGAAGCAATTGCAGAATTTCTGCAATATGCAAAAAAAGAACTTGAACCATACAATGTAAATTTAGGAGCCGATGTATTCGGTATCATTACGAGAACATGGGATGATTATCCTGAAGATATCGGTCAGACATGGATTCTGATGGGAGAATATGTTGACAATTTAGCGCCTATGGTTTATCCAAGCCACTATTCAACAGGCTGGTATAACTTAGAAAATCCAAATGCGCACCCATACCTGGTTGTTAAAGGTGCCATGGAGGAAGCAATTGAAAAAAACGCATCTATGGAGAAACCTCCTGTAATCAGGCCTTGGATTCAGGACTTTGACTGGGCAGGTATAGAGTATGGCCCTGCTAAGGTTAGGGATCAGATAATAGCTGCAAAAGAACTTGGCATTACAGAATATATGATTTGGAACCCAAGCAATTCATACGACCCATATGCATTCATGCTGACAGATGCTGAAGTTAAAGGAACATATCCGCTGGATAAGGGAGAATTGGATTACAAGGAAAAAACACCAGCCGATGCAGCAGATAAATATTTATCAGGAATGCTTCAGGACAGATACAGTTACATGTACCTGATGGAACCTGTAGCTGACAGAGTGAAGGATTTCGATGAATATTCAGAGCTTCAGGCAGCTTCAAACATTAAACTGTTAAATTATAAAGTATATGGCTATACTGTAGACACAAGCGGCAAAGATTCAGCAACAGTTGATTTATACTATAAAATTGAAGTTACAAACGGCGAAACTAAACAAGTGATTGAAAAAGACAATGTGAAATGGAATGCTGTAAGAGAACACAATATATGGAAAATAAAAACTGAATTCGAAACATCAGCGAACAACTAAAAAGTTAAACTTATGGGAGGGGATACCCTCTCATTTTTATATCCTTATCTAGTAATCCCGTGTTCAATTATTAAAATACGTTCGTATAATAAACACTCGTGTAATAAAAATATAAACAAAAAACTTGACAATGAAAAATTTGTTGCTATAATAAAATTTATATATTTTAAAAAACCTTAATTATTATAAATTTATCATGGAAGAAGGAATTATTATGAAAAAGTATAATGTGGCAATATTAGGAGCAACAGGCGCAGTGGGGCAAGAGATGCTTAAAGTACTGGGAGAAAGAAATTTTCCCTACAATGAATTAAAACTTTTGGCGAGCAAAAGAAGCGCAGGAGAAGAGGTTGAATTTCAAGGGAAAAAATATGTTATCGAAGAAGCGACGGAAAATTCCTTTGAAAATATAGAAGTGGTTTTATGTGCAGCGGAAAACTATATCAGCGAAGCACTTTCTCCTGCAGCTGTAAAGGCAGGCGCAGTTGTTATTGATAATTCTTCCGCATTCCGAATGAAAGATGATGTGCCCCTGGTTGTTCCGGAGGTAAACGCAGAGGATGTCAAGAATCATAACGGTATAATAGCAAATCCGAACTGCTCGACAATTATAGCACTTACAGCACTAAACGAGCTGAATAAGTATGCTAAAATTAACCGTATGGTAGTTTCAACCTTTCAGGCGGTATCAGGAGCAGGTGTAAATGGAATAACGGAATTAGATCAGCAGATAAAAAATATAAGTGAAGGAAATTCTATAGAAATAAAGACATTCCAGCATCAAATTGCATATAACGTAATACCTCAAATAGGCGATTTTGACGAAATGGGATATTCACAGGAAGAAATGAAAATGCAGAATGAAGGAAGAAAGATACTTCACAATTCTGATTTAAAGGTAAACTGCACTTGTGTAAGAGTTCCCGTTTACAGAAGCCACTCGGAATCAATTACCATAGAGACTGAAAAAGAATTATCCCCGGAAAAAGCAAAAGAGCTACTTTCAAAATCAGAAGGTGTAAAACTGGTTGATGACCTGGCAAATAAAGAATATCCTATGCCTCTTGATACATCAGACCAGGACTTAATATATGTCGGAAGGGTAAGAAAAGATATAAGCAAGGAAAATTCATTGGCTTTGTGGTGCTGTGGAGATCAGGTAAGAAAAGGGGCAGCAACAAATGCGGTTCAAATAGCTGAAGTGCTTGTGAAAGAAAACTTAATATAATAACAGATATGCAGTTAATTAACATAGATGTCATTCTAAGCGATAGCAAAGATGCTCAACCATATTTTGGGTGAGGTCATTCACTATCGCTTTTTATAAAGTTCTAGTGGACAAATGTTCGATTTTGGTTTAATATTATAAGTGAAAGGAGTAAGACATGGACATATTAATAATTGCTTTACTTATAATATCAATAATTATAAACATACTTTTTTTAATTAAATTATCAAACAAGGAAATTAATAACCATATCATTTCTGAAATGAAAATAAATTTGGGACAGAACAACCTGAATTTGCTGGATCAGGTTTCTAAAAAAATAGCAGATTCAGAGCAGAAACAGCTTAGAGAAATGCTTACCAACAGGCTGGAAACTGTTGAAAAATTAGAGAAGAACACAAATAGAATGACTGAATCCCTTATGAATTTCAGCAATGAAACATCTAAGGCATTAAATGATAATTTCTCATCATTAAATGAAAAAGTAAGTTTAAATTTAGATAAAATCAATATGCGTGTTGAAGAAAGACTGAATGAAGGTTTCGAGAAGACAAACAAAACCTTTGTAAATGTATTGGAGAGGCTTTCAAAAATTGATGAAGCACAGAAAAAGATTGACAGCCTTTCAACCAACATAGTGTCACTACAGGATGTTCTAACAGATAAAAAAAGCAGAGGAACATTCGGAGAAGTGCAGCTTAATCATATATTGATATCCGTGTTCGGTGAAAATAACAGTAAAGTATATGAGCTTCAGAAAAAACTTATAAACGGCACAATAGCGGATGCAGTGCTTAATATTCCTGAGCCTGTGGGAATACTTTGCGTGGACTCGAAATTCCCTCTTGAAAATTATCAGCGCATGATTGATAAAAATATTACTGAACCGGAAAGAAAAATTTATGAACGTGATTTCAAAACAAATGTTAAAAAACATATAAATGATATTTCGTCAAAATACATAATAGAAGGCGTAACCTCAGAGCAGGCGATAATGTTTCTGCCTGCAGAAGCAATATTTGCGGAGATAAATGCATATCACCAGGATTTAATTGATTATGCGGGCTCTAAAAAAGTATGGATTGCATCTCCCACAACATTGATGTCCGTCTTGTCCACAGTACAGGTTGTTATAAGAAACATGGAAAGAGAAAAATACGCAGGCATAATACACGACGAGCTTAACAAGTTGGGCAGAGAATTCAAACTTTACAAAGACAGATGGGATTCATTGGCAAAGGATATTAAGAGGGTTTCAGATGATGTGGATAAAATTCATATTACTTCAAACAAAATAGAGAAAAAGTTTGACAGAATATCCAAGGTTGAGATGAACGATACCGACGAACAGGATAAATTAGAAAGCGCATTTGCGGATAATTGATGATTCTAAAAATTACCATAAAAAAATAAAAAAATACTTCTTGATTTTTATTTTGGAATGTGTTAATATCTTTAAGTGGCTAAGCCGTAGTGATGGAATGGCAGACGTGACGGACTCAAAATCCGTTGGTGGCAACACCGTGGGGGTTCAAGTCCCTTCTACGGCACCAAATTTCAACAAAAAAGAGACTTTTAAAAAGGTCTCTTTTTATTTTATAAAAAATCAAAAAAATCCGTAAGAAGTTAAGATATTTTTATCCCAATAAAATTTTAGAAATAACATCAGCAGCTTGCATTTGGTCCTCTTTAAACAAGTGAGTATATATATCCATCGTAGTTGATATATTGCTATGGCCAAGACGTTCCTGAATAACTTTAGGAGTTATTCCATTCTGATAAAGAATAGTAGCATGTATATGTCTCAAATCATGAAACCTAACTTTCTTCAATTTTCTTGAATCTCTAAACCATGTATATGTTCTTGAAAAGCTTCCGGGTCTATACTGACCGCCTTGAAGATTACGAACAATATTATCATCAAGTGAACAATTTTCTGATTCATATATATTTTTAATAAAATCTATAATTTCATCTGATAACATAATATATCTTTCACTTGATTCAGTTTTAGTTGTATCAACTTCAACTATACCACGTGCATATACAAGATTTTTATCAATAAAAATTGACTTACTATCATAATCAATATCTTTAAATTTTAAAGCAAGCATTTCACCACGTCTAAGACCTAATAAAACAGCTAAATAAACAGCATTGTAAACAAGCGAAGGCTTAAAAGCTTCTAAAAATTGTTTTAATTCATCACCAACAATTATATTATATTTATACTTCTTAATTCTCGGCAGCTCTACACTATCAGCCGGATTGGAAGTTATTAATTCTAACTTCACAGCATTTTTTAATGCCTTATGTAAAATTCTATGCGTTTGTAACACAGTCTTAGAATTTAAAGGTTTATTTACATCACCGCGCTGCCGACCAGTATCAATTAAATCATAATAAAAATTTTGTAACTGTAACGGTCTAAGATTATCAATCTCTACATTACCTATTCGAGGATTTATATATTGATTAATATGCCGTTCATATTCAACCCTAGTTGTAAGCTTAAGATTATGCTTACCATACGTTTCAATCCAGTTATCAAGAAATTCTTGAACTAACATACTATTAAGCACCTCTCAAAAGATTATAAATTCGTTCTTTCATATCAAGATTTGGCTTATTCAAATCATAAAGATAAGGACTATCTAAAGCAGGAACAAAATTTATAACATTATGATCAGTACGAATATATATATTTGTATCCTTCCAACTAATACCGGAAGCAACCAAATCTTTACGAAGCCTATAAAAAGTAGGCTTTTTATAAACAGTTTTCACATAAGCTTCACCTCTGGTACTCAACAACGTCCAGAAGGAATATAAAGAACTTACTTTCCTTGTTGAAAACAATTCATTTAATCTATCTAATACCAAATTATCTTTATTAACCAACACAACATTTTTTCTATCTTTTATCACTTTCAAAACCTCACTTTCCCAAATTTTTATAATTTTTTCGATTTGAAAGTCTTTTAAGGTTACTTTGTTTTTTTCAAAAAACTTTGTTGTATTTTGAGCTTGTACACTTTGAATTCCAAATTCATTTACAGCTTTTCTATAAAGCTTATAAATCTCCTTCCTATAAACAGTATTCTTAAAAATCTGTTTAAGTTTACGACTTCTAATTGAAACCTCAATTCTAAGCAATCCATTTGCCAAAGTTAAAAGATTGTCAGCAGCACCCTGACCAACTACCTTTTTAATTTTACTATAATCATGCTCAAGAAATTCTTTTTGCTTATTATAAAATTTAATTACTGTAGTAGCTCCAGGAACCTGCAAACCGTTATTATTATAATGTTTTGCATTACGTCGTGCATACTCAGCATTTTTCAAAGAGTTAATATAATGCTCAACATTATCTTGACTATGTAAATTAAAAGTCAACGTATAATCAACTTGAAGGAGCTCCCAGGCCATAACATCCGGAAGCTTAACTTCCAAAGCATCATAAAGAATCTTTTTCAAACAATTGGCCAACAAAATCAAATTATCAGAACCATAAGCAATATTATATCCAAGCAACACCTTATGAATAGAACAGGTTATCTTAATTGAATTATCCTGATTAATCTTTAAATTTATACTTGAATCATAACTTCCTTTTACAACTCCGGTTGAGAAATTATATAAAACTTCTCCGGTTGAACAATCAACACAGCTATAAATTTTTAGATTCCGCTTTATTTTTTCTATATAAAAAGTCGGAATCACAGGAGTTAAAAAACAAACAGTATCTATCAATTTATCACCCCTTTTTTATCAAAAAGTCTCGTATATGAGACTGTCGTCGGGTAATACTATGTACCCGACGTGCGAAAAATGAAATCTTTTAAAATTTTTTATTTAAAACTATTTAAAAATTGAATTAAATCATATACACTAAGTGCAAACAATATGATTGAAATCATAAATACAATCAAAATAAAAACTAAAAAAATATTCATAACATCACCTATATAACATTTTTCATAAAATTGACTTTTTCAGGAAGCTTATTATCTACTAAAAAAGAATTAATTTCATTCAACAATTTTTCAGTAGATTTAAGATTTAAAGATTTAAATTCATTATAAATATATTGAATTACATTATATTTTTCATCTAAACTATGAGCTAAAAACTTATTATTTTTTATTAAACCTAAATTAGTTTCTTTTAAAGCTTTAATTTCATTCAAAGCTTCATAATAATGATTTTTATAGAATTCTTCTTTTGATTCAATAGGAACAAAACTATCGTTTTGCTCAGTTTGTTTAACTTCAACAATTATTTTAGTTTCCGGTTTCTTTTCTTCCTGCTGCTGGGGGAGAGAAGAAATAATAATTGTTTCCTGTTTTTCATCAAATTCATTTTCAATTTTTCCTGAAAATATTCCAGAAATAACATTTTGGCCAGGAATCTGATTTTTTAACTTTTCAGTATTTTCAATACTTTCAGAGTCCGCACGTGCGGACTTTTTGAATTTAAGTTCTTTCAACTGCTTAACTGTCATATCAGGCTTACACAATAAAAGTTGTTCATTTGTCATAGTAAGCATGACTACAAGTTTCCTAAAAGAATATTTATTATAATATTTTCTACTTACGGAACCATACTGGTCTTCTTTAAAAAATTTATTATAAACATTGATTAAATCATATGTTTTAGTAGATTCATAACCGAATTCATCTAAAGCATAATGCTTAATATTTTTATATTCGGTACCTTCAAGCAAATTCATAAATTGAATTTCAGCAAGATTCATACCTATATAAACATAATTATTACAATTTTCTATTTCATATTTTTTAATTCTATCAGTATAACCTTGAAGCAATTCATTTTTTAAAACAGTCATAATTTACTCCTTTCAAAAAAGTTTACGGCCGATACTTTTTTTAACCAAAATGAGATTTATTTTCATTCAATTTGATATAATCATCAATATTGAATTTGAACATATTAGGGATTTCATCAGAATCATATTTCTGATAATTATATAAATCCTGGTCACGAAGGAAATGAAGCTCTTTAACAGAATTATTCTGAATATCGAATATTTTATAATAGAGCTTTCTATTATCCTTTTTACAAAGTACAAAATAATTAAGCTGAATCCTCAAATTCTTATCAACCATGTCAGGCGTTATTGTAGTTCCAAGAAACAATATATTTCTCTTACAAATAGTATTGAGAAAATATATATAATCTGCCTGCTGCTTGAAGTTCCTGCTATTCAAAAAAAAGTGAACTTCATCAAGTAAAAGAATTTTTGGCTCACGATTAATGGGCATCTGAGTAAGCTCAGTTATTATTGTAAACTCCGAAATATTCATGTTAGTATAAACAGGAATATTAAATTTCTTATGATAATATCCGGCTATAATAACCGATAACAATGTTTTACCGCTACGCTGCAAACCGCTAAAAAGCATTATAGAACCTGCCATTATGACACCTCATATATTTCTATTCTTTTTAATTTATCATTTTTATAACTTAAAGAATATAAATCTAATAATTTTATATTTTTATCATATGAAATATCAATTGCATTATCATAAGCTAAATCATTATCAGAAGCTTCTATTCTATAAGCTTCTCTATTTTCATAAACAGCTATATATATTTTCATATTATTTTTCTTCACTCCTTGTATTCTGACTTGCAATTTTTACACCCTTCAAATGTTCGGCAAGAGAATAACTTTCAAGTGTTTTCCTAAACGAAACCATATTGAAGAAATTCATATTCTTATTACGCTGCTTATAACTTGAATAAGTCATTAGAAATGCCTTTATAGGCATCAAATTATACTTATTTGCCATGAAATCTAATTGAAGGTATACTTTTATCTCCTCATCATTTAAACTAGGGAATAAACTATGTATAGAGGTCACAGGATCAGAATTATTTCCATTAGTAATGAATTCATTGAATTCTCTTTCAAAATCAATCATCTAAAATACCTCCTTAGATAAATCCAGTCTCCTATATCTTCAAAAATACTTCCAAATAAACCTAATAGACTGAAAAATAAAATAGAAAAAATGAAAGGAAATAAAACTAAAGCTAACGGTTTTAATAAACAAATTATTGAATCAAAATCAGAAATAATAGATTCCATTATTAAACACCTGCTTTCATAGAATCAACCAGTTGCTTCATCATTCCAGACATACCATTAACACCTGTTAATGTAATAAGCAGCATTATAAGCATAATGACATAAAAAGCATAATTGATGAAAGTTGAAGCATCCTTCCTATAAAGCTTACTTACAAATACTTTACTAAGCTCATTTACATCACGCTTAAAATCTAAATCTTCATCAGATATATTAAGAATATAATCAGCATTATACTTTTTAAATTCATCTTGCTTAAAAGCAGTTCCAAGCTTTTTATTTAACTCTTTCAGAGTTTTTCTGTAAGTTAATTTATCATTATTAATAACTATAAACATATCATCACCTCATATAATTCTTCTACCACCAGTAAATAAACTAAATAAAAACAATGAAATACGTAATAATACTAAAAAAAATCCAAACACTAAACCTAATGCCATTAAGGCATAAAAATTAGCCATAAATGGATTATCTGTACACTTTGAAAAATAATCAAAGAAGAAATCAAATCCATAGGCAATAGGTAATCCTATTGCCATACCACCTAATATACTTTCCATTTTTTATCCTTTCTTAACTCTTATTTTTCCAAAATCAAATTTTGTATTTATAAGACTTTCAGAAAACCTTAAAACCTTTCTGATTATGTAAAATGCTAAATCAGAAAACACCAGGCAAACAACACAATAAAAAACAAATTCCAATAAAACATCCATAATAGTTACTCCTTAATCCTGAATTTCTCAAAGAGAAAATACAAATTAAAAACTACATATACGGCACATATAAGAGCAACAATTGGCATCAACTCAATTGGTGCTGACTCTGTAACTGTTTCAATAACTTCTACAATTTCAGTTTCCATTATTAGCACCTCTTATAAGCACAAATAGCTGTGCAACCTGGAATCCGATAATTACATAAAGTAAAACTGTATTCATTTTCACACCTCTTTTCATATTTTTTATTGATTTTTTTGTAAAAAAAGGGAGACTAGCTCCCTTTGTATTCATTATCTAAATGCATATTTCAGTGCATTTATAATAATGAATGCCAGGCTTATACCTAATGTGATATACAATACAGGCATAAGTGCGGATAACATAACATTTGTCCAACTGAACATTTCAGCAGGGTCAAAGTTAAATGTTAAAGTTGGTTCTGTTGCAAAAGCTTGTACAGCAAAAGCAGAAAAACCTGTAGTAAAAGCAAATACTTTCTGTGCCGCTGACAATTTACAACGATTAAAAAAATCTTTTTTAGCTAATCTGTTTTTCATGAGAATAACTCCTTTTTTATTTATTTAAAGACCTAAAAAGCTTTTAATAAGCTGTGTAGGTTTCTTTATCAAATTAGAATTTGTTATCATATGCACAAGCTGATAAGCAGCTTTAGCAATTCCTATAAAAATACCTATTTGAGCAATTCTAATTGTCATAAAAAATATTTTTTCTCCGGCTACATACCGAATAGTACCAACATAAGGTGTTATTATTGTTATATAATCAAACGTATTAATATCAGTAACAATAGTAGCCAATACATTTTTTGTTGTAGTAAAACTACTTAAAATACTCCCTAAAACACCTAGAAATTGATTAAAAATATCAATTAAATTAAAAATCATAAAATCACCGTCCTTTTGTATAATCAGTAATTTTTATATTTTTATATGAATCATTTTCATTTTTATCATAAGCAGTTTTAACTGCATTAAAATCTGTAGGAGTATAATGGCTTTCACTTTGATATTTTTCAAATCTTGCTTCTTTATCATTAGCCCTAAGTTGATGCCGTTCAATACCAGAAAAACTATGATAAAGTTTTTGAAGCTGAGTAACTATGTACAAGAAGAAAAAAACTGTAAACATATATTCAAATATCTGTTGTAAAGTAATATTAAAACCACCAACTTTTATATTTTTAATATAATTAAGACCTACCAATAAATTAGGATATGCATTAAATAAAGTAGCATTTGCAGGAATATCCAACAAAGAAACAATAACAGCAAAGAACTTAATTAATATAATTATTACTAAAATTATTAAGTAATAAAAAATATAAAATATATCAAAGAAACCTTTGAAATTGCCCCAGTCCATACCTGGGTCAGCATTTCCAGTCGTAGGATTAGCGGTAAACCAATTTCTTATAAGATTGTATAAGTTTTGAAGTGCTTTTAATATTGAACCTAATATTGGAATTCTAAAAATCCAACCTTCACCGTCAGGAGAAAAAACACCTTCCGGATTATCTACATCAACACCTTCATCAACATTAGAATCTTCTGCAACTCCTGTATTTGGTGTAACAATCACAGTAGTTCTGTCATCATCCTCTTCAACATGAATATTCGTATCTGATGTAGTAGAAGCTTCATTCGCAATAACTCTTTCAGCAGCAGTAGAAGAAACATCTTCCCAAACTGCCGAAGGGTCAATAGTAGTGGCTATAACATCAAAAAAAGAATATTGACCTTGCCAAACATTACTAGGAATATAAACTAAAGAGCCCAACCTACCTAAACACAATAAATCAGACAAATTATAACTTTGAGAATTTAAATAATAATCAGAATTAACAAAATCATAAGTAGAATAATTTTTAATAAAATCAATAAAATTCTTAACAGTCATATCAACATTGCGGGAAATAGAAAAAGATTTTACAACTTTATCATCAAATGTTTTTATTTCACCTTCAAATCTTGTTAATATATCATGAACCAAATAAACCTCTTTACTATTCGATGAAAAATCCATTCGTTTTAAATTGAAAAAATAAAGATTAGATAACCTAATTTGTAAAACATCATTGAAAGAAACATAATCTGGAGACTGATGAACGACTGGATTATATGCATTATAAACAAAACCTAAAAAAACTTCTTTAATAAAATCAGAATTATCATAACGATTAATTGCACTCATAACAGTTTTTCCGTTTTGAAAAAAAATTAAATATCTAACACCTTGTATTTCAGAAAAACCAAAATCTCCAGTATCAATCCTTAAAGAATTTAAAGATTGATATCCTAAATAATTAGCCAATATTTTATAAACACCCAACCCTTGCAATTCTGATGATGTTAAAGCTTCATTGTTAGAAATTTTTGTTTGAAGATTAATCATTTCGGTTTCATATTTACCAAATTGAGTATCTGAAAATGTAGTATTTAACATTGCATTAATATCATAATTACTTAAATTAGTATAATATTTAGCAATTCTTGCTTTTACATCAAGAGACAAAGCTTGCCACAAAACTTGCTTGCTTTGCTTCAACAAATCAATTTCTTCAGCTACTAAATCAGCTAATGGTTTTGAACTATCAACTAGACCTTTTGTTGACTTTATTTGTGTTGTATATAAAGCAACAATAGGAAACAAATATTTACCCATTGCATCCATTGCTGTCGATTCGACTGCATAAACTCTAGCACTTTTTGCCTGAATATGAGTACCTAATGGAGTAATTAAAAATAAGAAAATTGCAAACACCAAACTTATCATTTTTATAATTTGTTTTTTCATATTTTCACCTCAATGTTTTATTTTCCACAATATAATAAATCAAAGTTGATGCTGCTACTGTTCCTATTAGAAAGAACAGAATATAATAAAAATATAAGCTTATTACAATTTTACTTAACATTTTTTAACCTCCAGATGTTTGTTATTCAACTGGTAACCGTTTATAAAACAAACATTTTTTTAATCTATAGAAATCTTTTGAACCTGGATTTTCAAGTAAAAGATAGTATCTTCTGAGCAAACAAAAACCGTTATCGCAACAGTTTGAACATTTTTCTTTAACCATTACTTTTATTGCTATTTTTAAGGGTTCTGAATATATTTCTTTCATAATAGCTCCTTTATATTTTGAAAGAGGAACTATTTTTGAACTATTCCCGATGCCTTTCCTCTTTAAATCTCCTACACCAAAGAAAGCAGCTGCTTTCTTAATCGCCTATTTCGCCTTGCCCACCCGTCAAACCCGGCGGTCTCGCTCCGGCATGGTTTTTTTAAAATATGTAAGTTTTTTTAATTAGTTTTCATAAGGGCTTTTGTAATAATTTAATTTTATGCCTTTATATAGTTAACGCCTGCCTGCTGCGCATGGCAGGCGTTTCTTTATCTATATATAATAAGTGTTCGCCTATTTTGCTTAGTCAAAACCATAGCCTTACCTCGACTTATTTTATTGGTAATAAGTTTTTGTTTTTTTGTTATCGCGAGACTTAGTTTATATATAAGTTATAGGTTATCTTAGTATCTAGGTACTTATTATCTCTTAGGGTGGTCCGCTAGGTTGTCTTTATATTTACATTTTCTTATAACTTACTTTTTCAAATGTAAATGGTTTTTCGCCTTGTTGGCTCACTGCTGTAGCCAATGTTTCGTGCCGGGATACTCCGTTCCCGGCTTGGAAGGTTTTACTTCGTTTAACCTTTTCGGGCCCTGGGCTTATAGGGCCTAGCCGGCCCTCTTGAACCTTTGGTTCAACCCGGCTTTTGGGATTATTTTTCGTAAAGGTCGCTTAAAAATGGTTTTATGTCTTTAATGTAAGCCATTAATCTAAGATGTTCATCTTTTGATATAAAACCACAGAAAGCCAAAGCAATAATAAAACCTAAATATCTGCCACGACTTTCAAAATCACCATAACCAAAAGCGTATGCACATATTTCTCTGAAATATGCAGAAATATATTTAATCCTTACTGGATCAACTTCATCTAGAAAATTTATATTAATTTCCTCATGTATCATTTTAAAAACTCCTAATTAAAATTTTTATTTTGTAGCAGTAAAGCCATGCTTTTGGCATGGCCATATTGCTATTTTGAAGAGGTGGAAGGAATAACAAAAAGCTCTGGGATTGAACATATGTATGTTAAATCTACTGGCTTTTGTACTATCTGTTTCTTAGCGTTTGTGGTACTAACAAATTTAGCATCGTAAACGCCAGGAACTGAACTTATTTTGCCTGCAAGCTCTAATGGCATAGAGGATTCTACTATTGAGTATCCGCGTTCTTTATCGTCAATTTTTAATGGCTCTAAATCATCATTTAGGATATAAGCGATTTTTAATCCACTTATCAGCTGTTTTGATTGCTTGTCCTCAAAGTTATAGGTTCTTGCGTGTAAAATTATTATTTTTTCCATGGTTTTTTCTCCCTTTTTATTTTTTTATATAAAGCCATTAAGGCCTGATATCCACACTGATTTAACTAACAAAATTAATAAAAGAAATAATGGTATACCAAACACAGGTATTGCAACTAAAAAAAGTATTCTTCCAAGAAAATCATCAAAATCATATATATTTTTCCAGAACAAATCTTTTAAAGATAATTTTCTTACAATAAATTCATCGTTGATTAAAAATTCAGATAAAGCCACTTCTGTATCTCCAATACGGTACGAATACTTAGAAGTTGTATTATCATAACTAAAATTTGTATAAAATACATCTAAACAATTTCTACCTAAATCAACTGAAAAATGTTTTAAATATTTTTCCATTTGGTTTTTCTCCCTTTTTTTAATATCCGGATTTTAAAGGGAATCCGGAAAACCTATTTTATTTGAAAGCTGCTACGGCGTCATTTTCCTTGCAGCTGTCAAAGCATTTTAATTTTTCTTAAAATAACTACAATTCAAACATTCGTATCCAGCATACTGGCATTCTGTTTGACGGTCCTCGTCACATGTATATGTACATTTGTAATTGTCGAAATAGGTTAAAAAATCAATTGATTTATCCATATTTTCAACTCCTATTTTAACAAGTCTTGAAATTTTGCAATTTTAAGCTTAAATTCATCAAGCAGCTGCTGCTTATCTTGAATTTGAAGCTCTAATTCTTTTAAATATTTTTTATATTCAAACTCATTTTGAATATAAAAATCTAAAAAGTTATTTATTTTATCGTTCCAGGTGGAACCTTCAAAATTATTTATCACCTCGAAGGTTTCTTCTGGAATTCGAATTGTCTTTAGTACGTTTCGAGGAGACCGCATATTTTCATCCTTTTAGTTTAATTTTATATACATAAAAATCTTAAATATCTTGAACTAAAATAATTCTAACCTGTCCTTCATCTTTACAAGTCAAAATTAACTCTACCTGTATAAAATCACTATAAGTTGATACAACATATTTATCCACAACAGCATCTTTCAATTCAAAGTTACTTAAAGCTAAATCTTCCAATTCGCCAGAAGGAATTCCTCTTGCATAAACAAAAATCATATTTAAACCTCCTTAGAAGCTTGCAAATTATCTAATTTACTTAAATCTCTTTCTCTCCCTTTAATATTCATTTATTATCAGACATTTCATATTTATCAAACTCTAAATCAAGCCTATTACGATTATATTCGTAAATTATTCCTATTCTATTCTGAGCAACTCTAAACATTGAACTAAGCTCTATTGAATCATGAGTAATAAACATTCTATTGATATTTCCCTGAAGCATACGAAGCTCATTATCTATTTCTTTTCTACTTTTCATTTTCTATCCCTTCTTATTCGAAAATTATTTCTAATAAATGGCCGTCTGCGAAGACATAAGCTGTCTTCTTCTCATTACAGTCATAAAACAAAGCTACAAATATTGCTTGTTGATTTTCTACACCTTCTCTAACTTCTTTTGATATCTTTGTTATTTTTGTCATTCGGTTTTCTCTCCCTTTCGATTTTTTTTATTTTATATTTACAAATTTTGTGTTATAATTGTGTACATGCAAGCATTTTCTTGTGTCGAATTTGTATTCATAATTTATTATACTTGCTAAAAAGCAAAATGTCAACATATTATTTGCTAAAAAGCAAAAATATTTTTAATAATTTTATAGGAGGTTATTTTGGAAATAGGAGACAGAATAAAATTAAAAAGAATTGAAAAATCAATGTCTTTAACAGATTTATCTAATGCAACAAAAATCAACGCAGGAACACTAACCAAATATGAAAAAAATATTAATAAACCTTCAGTAGAGAATTTAATTGCTTTATCGCAAAATTTAAAAATTAGTTTAAATTGGCTTATATTAGGGAAAGAAGAATTATCTAATTTATCAGAGGAAGAAATTAATATTCTTGAAAAATATAAAATCCTTACAGAAAGAAATAAAGGAAAAGTTGAAACTTACATAGATGAAAGAATAGCAGAGCAAGAAAGTAAATACACAAACGACAAAAACTTAGCATAATTAAAAAAGGTAAAATTATATATCTTAAATTTTAACCTCCGGGGGTTTAATAATGCCAGGCTTAAATAAAACTCAAAAAGAGTTTAGAAAACAAATGCAAGCATTAAAGAATATTAAAACATATAAAGAAATGATGAATGAAAATGATAATTTCTATCATAATACAGCCTATGAAATGGAAATACTCGAAAAATACTATAAAAGAAGAAAAAAAAGAAATACTATTATTGCATTTTCAATATTATTTTGTTTAAGTGCTGCTATATATTCTAATTTAGATATTATTAAATCTAAAATATCTGACAATTTTAAAAACAATTTTACACAAAATGAAATCTTAAAAATTTCAAATAATAAAATATATACAAGTAATGAAATTAAACAAAATAAAATTGGTATATACAGTAAAGATTTTGTAAATAACATTGAACTAATTAATTTAAAACAACAAGAAATTTTAAAAGAAAACACAAATATTAATAATATAAATACAAATGAAATAGAAAATCAATTAAAAATCATAAATGATTTAATACAAAATTTTGAAAATTATAAACCTGATGAAATTATTTTTGAACTGCACAATTTAAACATTGAAATATTAAAAAGCATAAAAACAATGTACGAAAATGTAATTTTATATAAAAATAATTTAAACAATATGGAATATTATAAAAATTATGCAGATTCAGTAATAGCTGTAAATTACTACAGACAAAAATACAGAGAAAAATTAATTGAAATTTTCAAAGAAATTAATATGAATTATAAAATACTAAAAAACGGCACAATACACTTTGAATATCCAGAAATATAAAATTAACTCTACTACGAGGTTAACCATTATGAAAGAAATTATATTACTTTTAATTTTAATATTACTTTTTATAGATTATTTTCACAAACAATATAGAATTAAAAGAAGCCAAAAAAAAATATCATACAGAAACAGCAATTCTGTATACGATGATACTGATTATAGCAAATATAAACCATACAAAGAAGTTTATACATATAAAATAATTATTGGATTTCTAATAATATTAATAATTTTAGATATTTTATTTAAATAAAAAATGCCGGGTATATTAAACATCCAGGCATAACTCATCTAAAGTAATTCGTAGAGCATCTGCAAGTTTAATTGTCAACAATATTTTATAGATTTTTCCAAAATATTTAACCAAAATCCGAATTTTTGTATCCATAAAACTCAAAATCCGTTGGTGGCAACACCGTGGGGGTTCAAGTCCCTTCTACGGCACCAAATTTCAACAAAAAAGAGACTTTTAAAATGAGTCTCTTTTTTTATTTTTGTAAACTAGAAATCCGTATTGATAAAGCTGAGGATTTGACACCTGTTTTTTACCTTAGGACTGAATTCTCATCTAATATTCTGTTTATCTGAACGGCAAATGTAATTGAAGTAACAGTAGCTGCGATAAAGTCTGATATGGGCTCTGCCAGGAGGACCGCAAAAACTTTATTCTCAAAAAAGTATGGCAAAATAAAGATCAATGGGATAAGTAAAATTATTTTTCTTAAAAGTGCTAAAAACACTGACACCTTTGCTTGTCCCAGGGCAACAAACGTCTGTTGGCAGGAGTTTTGTGCTGCCGTTACAAAAGCAGTTCCCAAGTAAACTCTGGCTGACCATACCGCGTAACTTTTAAGTGTCGGATCATTTGTAAACAGCGATACAAATGCATTAGTAAAAATCATCATTATCAGCCACATAATAGTGGTATATGCGAATGCGCTTTTAATAAGAAGCTTGAATGCACTTTTTACACGTTCGTTATTTTTTGCACCGTAATTATAGCTTGTTATAGGCTGAGCTCCCTGAGTAAGCCCCACAAGAGGAAGATATAAAATTTGCATTAAGCTTGACAATATGGTCATTGAACCTACTGCAATGTCTCCGCCGTATTTTTGCAGCGAAAAATTGAATGCTACATTTAAAAGACTTTCAGTGCTCTGCATTACAAAAGGAGATGCACCAAGTAACAGAACAGAGGTTATAATAGCTTTATTTATTTTTAAGTTTTCTTTTCTGATTTTTAATTTGGTTTTATTTCCTGTTAAAAACCTTAAAACCCATACAGAAGACAATGCCTGAGAAAATACCGTAGCTACTGCCGCACCTCTTACTCCCATATTGAATCCGAAAATTAATATGGGATCCAGAATAATATTTGTTACAGCTCCGATTATGACTGTAAGCATGCTGAATTTAGCATAGCCCTGAGTTGAAATAAAGCTGTTTAAACCCAGTGTCATCTGAACAAAAATTGTTCCGCAAACATAAATATTCAAATATTCCAGTCCATATTCAATTGTTTCGGAGCTGGCACCAAAAATCCATAGGAGCTTCTCGCCGAAAATTAAAAATAACAATGTCAAGGCCGCTGAAATTACAAGCAGGGCAGTAAAGCAGTTTCCCAATATTTTCTCAGCTTCATGGTCGTTATTCTCTCCCATTTTTATTGCTGCCCTCGGAGCACCTCCCATTCCAATCAAGCTGCTGAAAGCAGTAATTATTAAAATAATCGGCATAGTAACTCCTACACCGGTGAGGGCTTGAGAGCCAACATCAGCCATGTGTCCTATGTAAATTCTGTCTACAATATTGTACAGCATATTAACAAGTTGAGCGGTTATGGAAGGTACGGCAAGGCTGAAAAGTAGCTTTCTAATATTCTCGGTTCCTAATTTATTATTTTTATCTGTGTTCATTTAATACTCCCGTCTGATTTTTACGTTTTAGATTACAAATTTATATTATATAACCAAACAAGGTATCTTACAACCATATAATTTTTAATAAAGAATCATCTATTTGCAGTGTTTTGGAAATAATAACAAACCTTCATTTTTGTAAGTATAGAAGCGTTTTTTCCTATTAGCGACTAGATTGTGTCTTTATATTTGAATAAATTCATGCTATAATGTTACTGATAAATTTAAAGAAAGGTGTGAACAATGGATAAGGCCGTTGAATTATTAAAAAAATATTACGGATATGATTCTTTCAGGGACGGACAAAGAGAAATCATTGAAAATATCTTGTCTCACAAGGATGTGATGGCAATAATGCCTACAGGCGGAGGAAAGTCACTTTGCTACCAGATACCTGCCATGCTTATGGAGGGAACAACAATAGTTATTTCACCTCTGATTTCTTTAATGAAGGACCAGGTGGACACATTGCAGCAAATGGGTATGCCGTCCGCATTTATCAACAGTTCATTATCTATGGGAATGCTGCGGCAAATTGTATATGAGGCCGGAAATAACAAATACAAGCTGTTGTATGTTGCACCTGAACGTTTGGAGTCTGAAAGCTTTGTGGAGATGCTTAAAAATATCAAAATTTCCATGATAGCTGTGGATGAAGCTCACTGCGTATCCCAGTGGGGTCATGACTTTCGACCAAGCTACTTAAAAATCAGAAATCTGAGAGATATATCAAATGATAACCCCGTTGTTTCGGCATTTACAGCCACAGCAACACCTGAAGTTAAGGGAGATATCATAAATCTAATAGGTTTAAATGATCATTACGAAATTATTACCGGCTATGACAGAAAAAATTTAAAGTTTGAAGTGGTAAGAATTAATAAAAAGTTTCAGTACATATTAAAATATATTGAGGATCATAAGGGAAAAGCAGGCATTATTTACTGCCTTACAAGAAAATTAACTGATGATGTTTGTGCAAGGCTTGTAAGCGCCGGCTATAAGGCTGTAAAGTATCATGCAGGCATGAGTGATGCGGAAAGAAGTAGAAATCAGGATGATTTTCTCTATGACAATGCGGACATAATGGTTGCTACAAATGCTTTTGGCATGGGCATAGATAAGTTGGATATAAGATATGTAATTCATTACAATATGCCGAAGAATATTGAGTCATATTACCAGGAGGCAGGCAGGGCAGGGAGAGACGGAGAACCTTCTGACTGTATCTTGCTGTTCAGCCCCCAGGATATAGTAATGAACAATTTTCTGATAGATAACAGCATCAGTGATGCAGTGACAAAATCAATTGAATATGAAAGACTTAAGAGCATGGTTAATTACTGCAATACAGATAAATGTCTGAGAAAGCATCTCATAAGTTATTTTGATGCAGGCTATAATACGGAAAATTGCCATAACTGCGGCAATTGCTTGAGTGACATTGAAAGCAGGGATATAACAATCGAAACTCAAAAAATTTTATCCTGCATTTATAGAATGGGAGAAAGATTTGGCAGCAATGTTGTCATAGATGTTTTGAAAGGAAGTTCAGGTCAGCGGATAATATCATTAAATTTTCATAAATTAAGCACATACGGTTTAATGAAGGAATATGACAAAGACACATTGAAAGAAATGATTTCGTATTTAATATCAGACGGATATATAAATGTTGCCGGAGACAAATATCCTGTGCTGAACATATCTCAGACAGGTCATGATGTATTGAGAGGAAGGCAGCAGGTAACAATCAAAAAAATATTTGCCAAACAAGAATACAGCAATAAGTCAGTTGATTATAACAAAGATTTGTTTGAAACATTGAGAGCGTTAAGAAAAGAAATTGCAGATAGCTTAAGGGTGCCGCCGTTTGTAGTATTCTCAGATGCAGCCTTAAAGGATATGTGTATTAAATATCCGTTAAACAAAGAAGAATTTCTTAAGGTGTCGGGTGTGGGAGAAGTTAAGGCTGAAAAGTACGGTATCAGATTTATGGATGTTATTAAAAATTATATAAATAATAATAACATTAATATAGAAAATATAAAGGTACAAAATTCAAATGAAAATAAAGAAGTAAAAGAAGAGGCTAAAGAAAAGGCTAAAAAGGAAGATACCAGGACAGTAAGTTACAATTTATATAAAGAAGGAAAAAATATCAGTGAAATATCCAAAGAAAGAGGCTTATCCACAATTACGGTAGAAAGCCACCTGGCAGACTGCGCAAAGTTAGGCTATGAAATAAACTACAGGGATTTTGTTTCAGAAGAGAATGAGAAGCTTATTTTAAAAACATACAAAGAAATTGGCGGAGATAAACTGAAACCAATAAAAGAAGCTTTGCCTCCAGATATAACATATACAGAAATTAAATTTGCCCTGTTAAGGAAGGGGGACACGCCTCTGTTATAGGGAAAGTCTCTGAAGATGAGGAATGTCCCCGTAAAAATTGGAAGCAACAGGAGAAAAAGATGAGTAAATTATACATAGTACCGACGCCTATAGGAAACTTAGGCGATATGACCCAAAGAGCAATAGAAACTTTAAAAGAAAGTGATTTGATATTAGCCGAGGATACACGGCATACACAAAAGCTTTTGAATTTTTTTGATATAAAAAAGCACTTGGTTTCATACCATAAATTTAACGAAAAAAGCAGAAGCGAGGAAATCATAAATGAAATTCTATCAGAAGACAAGAATGTAGCATTGGTCACTGATGCCGGTACTCCGTGCATTTCGGACCCAGGATATGAGCTTGTGAAAAGCGCAAGAGAAGCCGGAATCGAAGTTATTGGGCTGGCGGGTGCATCTGCGGTTACAATTGCACTTTCAATCGCAGGTATCGATACATATCAATTTGCCTTTTACGGATTTATGCCAAGAAAAAAAAGCGAGCTTGATGAAGCAATAAGAAAGGTTAAAGACAATCCAATAAAAACATTTGTGCTTTATGAATCTCCAAAACGGATAATTAACTTAGTTGAAAACATAAAAAAACATATGCCTAATGCTACAGTATGTGTATGCAAGGAGTTAACCAAGCTCCATGAAAACACATTTTCTGGAAATGTTGATTCCGTTCTTGAACAACTGAATGGTCACGAGGATGTGGAAAGAGGAGAATATGTAATCGTTGGTTACAACAATGACTATGTAGAAAAGGAACAGAACAATTCAAATGTCAGTATCCATGGAATTTTGTTTGACAAATTAATCCACAAAGATTATTCTTTAAAGGAAGCGGTTAACGAAGCCGTAGAGGAAGGAACAGCATCAAAAAATGAAGCCTACAAGGCTTCACTGGAAATTAAAAAATTTATAGAGAATTATTGAGAGGTCAATATGTTGGGGACAGTTGTAAATTCATTGGCAGTTATTATAGGCGGTTTAATAGGAGTTTTATTTAAAAATGTAATTCCGGAGAAAATTTCAGATGCACTTTTAAAGGCATCGGGGCTTGCAGTTATAACAGTGGGAATTAAATTGAGTCTGGTGGGTGAAAACCTTACACTGCTGATAATGTCCGTAATAATCGGGACAGCAATAGGAGAACTAATCAATATTGAAGGAAAGCTGGACAACCTCGGTGCATTGGTTGAAAGCAAAATGAAAAATAAACAAAGCAACATAGCCTTGGGATTTATAACATGTACCCTAGTCTACTGCGTGGGCTCCATGTCGGTAATAGGATCTATACAAAGCGGATTGTCAGGAAACCATGAAATATTGTTTTCAAAGGCACTTCTTGACGGTATAACGTCAATTTCAATGGCTGTTTCCATGGGAATAGGTGTTGTTTTCTCAAGTATCAGCATATTTATTTATCAGGGCATTATCACAATGCTTGCTCAGTTCATGCAGTCATTGTTAAGCGATGTTGTGGTTACTGAAATGACAGCCATAGGGGGAACACTTATTATGGCAATAGGACTTAATTTCCTTGAAATTAAGCGTATAAAGGTAGGCAACATGCTTCCGGCAATATTTTTGCCTATACTATATTACTTGTTTTTTTAAAGAGGTGTATTGTGGAGAATAAGAAACTGGCACTTAACCCTATGGCAATAATGTTTGTCAGCCTGGGATTTATAATTTGTTCAATAATATTGTCGATTCCCTTATATATGGGATTTTTAATCGGCATATTTTTTACTTCATCGGTATTGATTAAAAGCGGATACGCATTATCTGATTTGTTAAAAACAATAGTAAACTCTGTTCTTGAAATAAAGAATTTAATTGTAGTTATATTATTTATAGGAGCTACTACATCCATATGGCTTTCATCAGGAGTAGTACCTACAATTATGTACTATGGATTTACATACATGGAGGGTGTTAATTTTTTATTTGCAGCTTTTTTAATAATGTCGGCGATATCTTTATTTATGGGAACGGCAATCGGAACTATGAGTACGGTGGGAATTTCCTTGAGCGGTATAGGAATGGGTCTTGGCATCCCTCAAAGTTTAGTCGTCGGAATGCTGGTTTCAGGAGCGTTTATTGCTGATAAAATATCTCCGCTGTCCGGTCTTATAAATTTGTTGATGGCCACAACAAACAAAAGCTACAAGGAGATTTTTAAATGTATGGTAGTAACACTGATACCGACAATAATTGTAACTGCCGTAATTTATTATATAATCGGACTGAATTACACATCAGGAGATTACGGAAAGCTTTTGCTGTATAAAGAAGCAATAGCTGAAGGCTTTAATACATCTCCATTTTTGCTTATACTTCCTGTGATTATTTTGGGTTTGTCAATTGCAGGACTGAATTCAATAATTACTTTTTCAATAGGAATAGGTGTGGGCTCCGTACTCAGCATTGCATTTCAGGGAGCGACAATAGAAGGGATTGTAACTTCAATATTATTCGGATACCATGGAAATACTCCTTCGGCAGAACTTAACAGGCTTCTTGTGAGCGGAGGAATGATTTCAATGATTGAAGCAATTTGTATGGTAATCAGCGCTTATGCACTTATACAATTGTTTGAAAAAGGAAATATATTGATGCCTGTAATGGAAAGGCTGGTTAAGGGGATTAACTCAAAAATGACTTTGGTCAGACGTACAGGACTTATGAGTTCATTGCTGACTGTTGCAACCTGTGATCAAACTGCTGGAATCATACTTCCGGGAAAGGTTCTTAAAAATAAGTACAAGGAATTGGACCTGGACTTAACTGTGCTTACAAGAACCATTTCTGATACCGGAATAATTATAGCCCCTCTGATGCCGTGGAATATAAATTCGTTTTTAATTAAGCCCATTATGGGGATTACAGCAGCACAGTATGCCCCATATGCGGTTTTGTGCTACATATGTCCGGTGATTAGCATGTCAATCTCATATATTCTATATAGAAAAACTAAGATGCATAATTAAACACAATTTAAAAGGAGAATAACAATGAAATTAGCTATTATCGGAGGGAATGGACTTCTTGGCTCGACAACAGCCTTTTTAACTGCGCAAAAAGGAATATTTGATGAAATAAAGCTATTAGGAAGAAGGAAAAATGTTCTCATTCACCATGCCATGGATATGGAGCATGCACTTATGCCTTTTTCTGAAACAAAAGTGAGTGCTTCAAGTTATGAGGATATAGGTGATTGTGATGTTATTCTTGTAGCCGCCAGTGCTCCTGAAAGAGAAGTAGTTTCCAGGGACGAATATTTGAAGGACAACATTGAAGTAGTGAAAGAGGTAGCAGAAGGAATCGGTAAATATAACAACCATGCAATTGTAATAACAGCAACAAATCCAATTGATGTTTTTAATTACTATTTATATAAAAAACTTAAAAGAAATCGAATGAAAATAATCGGATTTGCTTCAAACGACAGCCTGAGATTAAGGTGGGCTCTTTCAAAAGAACTAAAATTGGATTTCAATAAGCTGGAAGCCTACTGTATAGGAGAACATGGTGAAGGTCAGCTTCCACTCATGAGCTATGTGAAATGTGAAGAAAAGGAAATAGCTGTAAATGATGAATTAAGATATAAAATTAAAAATAATCTGGTTGAATGGTTTAAAGAATTTCAGAGCCTTAACGCCGGAAGAACAAGCGGTTGGACTTCTGCCGTAACGCTGACAGATATTTTAGAAGCAATAGCAACAGACAGTCGAAAAATAATTGAATGTTCGATTCCGCTTGAAGGAGAACTTGGATATACTGATGTATCCATAGGAATGCTGGTGCGTCTCGGAAGAAACGGAGCAGAGGAGATAATTCCAATAAAGCTTACAGCAGACGAAAAAAGTGAATTAGATGTTACAGTTAGCAAAATAAAGCAGCAGATAGAATTTATTTAGAGTATAACACTTAATCTGTTTACTGATTTCAGCTGCTTATATAGTGTGTCATTTTTGCAAGAATTATAAAATTAATTATGTTAAGTTTGCAGTGGATATGCTTAGGATATTTAAGTAAATGTAAGAAAAAGCTTAAATATAACGAAAAAAAATCTCAGTATTGAAAGTAATATTAGTTCAATATATAATGATTTTGGCAGAATAATATTGTAACATATATATCAAATGAGAAGATATAATATAACATAATTAATTATTATAGGAGTGTAAAATGCAAAGCTTAACTTCAAATGTAAATGTATTGAAATGGATAGACGAAGTTGTGTCAATGACAAAACCTTCAAAAGTTATGTGGATTGATGGAAGTGAAGAACAATTAAGGATGCTCCGCGAAGAAGCATGCGAAACCGGTGAATTGAAACCGCTTAATCAGGAAAAATATCCGGGATGCTACTATCACCGTTCACGAAAAGATGACGTAGCCCGCATGGAGGACAAGACATACATCTGTTCAAAAAATAAAGAAAATGCAGGTCCTACAAACAATTGGAAAAGTCCTGAGGAAGCTTATAAATTGGGCAGAGAGATTTTCGAAAACTCAATGGCCGGAAGAACCATGTACATCATACCTTATTCAATGGGACCCATTGGCTCAGCTTTCGCAAAGATAGGATTTGAAGTTACAGACTCAATATATGTGGTTTTAAACATGAACATAATGACAAGAATAGGACAAAAGGTATTAGACGTTCTTGGAGATTCAAATGATTTCGTAAGAGGTCTTCATGGAAAATGTACTTTGGATATTGAAAAAAGATACATATTCCACTTCCCTGAAGACAACACTATTTGGTCATGCAATTCAGCATATGGCGGAAATGTATTGCTGGGAAAAAAATGTTTTGCTCTTCGTATTGCTTCTTACCAGGGATGGAAAGAAGGCTGGATGGCAGAACACATGCTTATTCTCGGAATAGAAAACCCAAAAGGTGAAGTAAAATATGTGGCAGCAGCATTCCCTTCAGCTTGTGGAAAAACAAACCTGGCTATGTTAATACCACCTGAAATTTACAAGAAAAAAGGTTACAAAGTATGGACTGTCGGCGATGATATAGCATGGCTTAGAATTAAAGAAGATGGAAGGCTTTGGGCTATCAATCCTGAGGCAGGATTCTTCGGAGTAGCTCCAGGAACAAGTGAAAAGTCAAATTATAATGCATTAGCAACTACAAAGAAAGACTCAATATTTACAAATGTTGCTTACAATTTAGATGATGATACTGTATGGTGGGAAAAGATGGATAACAATCCGCCTGAAAATGCACTTGATTGGCAGGGAAATCCTTGGAATGGAAAGACATCAAAGGAAAAAGGAGCTCATCCCAACTCAAGATTTACTGCTCCTGCTAAAAACTGTCCTTGTATTTCTAAGGAATGGGAATCACCAGAGGGAGTGCCTATATCTGCAATAATATTTGGCGGAAGAAGAGCAAAGACTGCTCCATTAGTATATCAATCAAGAAGCTGGCAGCACGGTGTATTTGTTGGTTCAACTCTTGCATCAGAAACTACTGCTGCAGCTGCGGGAAAAGTAGGTGTTGTAAGAAGAGATCCTATGGCAATGCTTCCATTCATCGGATACCATGCAGGAGACTATTTTGGTCACTGGCTAGAAATGGGTAAAAAAGCTAGCAATGCACCTAAGATATTCCATGTAAACTGGTTTAGAACAAATGACAAAGGGGAATTCCTATGGCCAGGATACGGAGAAAACTTCAGGGTGCTGGAATGGATAATCAACAGATGTGAAAATAACGTTGATGCAGATATATCACCAATAGGATTTATACCAAAGGCAGAAGATATTAGCAGAGAAGGGTTAGATGTTTCAGAAGAAATATTAAATGATCTTCTTACTATTGATATAGAATCCTGGAGCGATGATGTAGTAAGCATCGAAGAGTTTTATAATAAAATAGGCGATAGACTTCCTAAAGAATTAAATGAAGAACTTAATG
This sequence comes from Firmicutes bacterium UBA3553, assembly GCA_002381185.1. Lineage (GTDB taxonomy): Bacteria > Bacillota > Clostridia > Tissierellales > Sedimentibacteraceae > Sedimentibacter. The sequence goes on from DFOA01000065.1 coordinate 228,568, forward strand.
TTTTAAAAGAAAATTTAAATAATTATGCAGAAACATCATTTGCATAAAATATTGTAGGGGAATGGCGGAAGCCATTCCTTTGTTGTATACACAGCTAAAACAGTAGAAAAAACATTAAAAAAAAGCTATTGACAAAAGAATATTTTTAGATTAAGATAACAATCAATAAATAAAGCGTTGAAGCAGAGAAAAGTATTTCAGACGTTTACAGAGAATTGGCGGTTGCTGAGAGCCAATGACAGAGAAATATAATATACACTGCTGAGCTGGTTTGTTGAAAGAGCACGAGTAGACAAACACGTATACCTACGTTACAAGGCTAGAGGTTGTTAGACCTCGAAGAGTGATGATATTTTATATCATAATAAGGGTGGTACCGCGGAATCTTTCGTCCCTATAAGCACAGTTGTATGCAAATGTGTTTATAGGTGTGAAAGATTTTTTTTTACACTATTCCCTTTTGGGGAGGGCTACACTCCCTCCCTCTAGATATATAAACTTTGGCCAAAGTTAAATATATACAAATAAAATACTGAATACTTTGGAGGATATTATGAAATTAAATTTAATTAAAAAGTTTACATCTATAGCATTAATAACAGCGATGCTTTTAACAGGTTGCGCCCAAGGCACAGCTAAGACAACAGAACCTGAAAAACAAACTGGAGAGCAACCAGCAACAGAAGAACCAAAAGAAGTTAAAGAAACTTTTAAAATAGGAATATCTCAGCTTGTTGAGCATCCTGCATTAGATGCATCAAAACAAGGTTTTATAGATGAGATGAAAAATCAAGGTATCAACGTGGACTTTTTAGAACAAAGTGCGCAAGGCGATATTGCTAATGCACAAATGATTGCAGAAAAATTTGTTAAAGATGACGTTGATTTGATATTTACAATTGCAACGCTGTCTGCACAGGCAGCAAAGCAGGCTGTTGCTGGAACAGACATACCTATGGTGTTCACGGCCGTAACAGACCCTGTATTTTCACAGCTTGTAACAGATTTAAATGTTACTGACAGCAACATTACAGGTGTTGTAGATGCAGCACCAATCAAGGAAAACCTGGAACTGTTCAGAGAACTTAAAGAGGATATAAAAACAATAGGAATAATTTATAACGTAGGAGAATCAAATTCAGAAGTTCAGGTTGAACAGACAAAAGAAATTGCAAAGGAACTTGGTCTTGAAATAGAAACAGTTGGAATAGCATCTGTTAATGACATACCTCAGGCTGTGGATACAATTTCTAAAAAGGTAGAAGGTCTGTATATAATTACTGATAACATGGTTGCATCTGCAATGTCTCTTGTGGCCAATCTTGCTGTAGAAAAGAATCTTCTGACAGTATCCGCAGACGGATCACATGTAGCTGAAGGGATTCTGGTTTCAAAGGGAATCAGTTACTATGAAATAGGAAAACAATCAGCTGTTATTGCAAAACAAATATTGGTTGATAAAAAAAGCGTGGCAGATATTCCTGTGCAAGCCTCGGAAAATTTAGAAAAGAAAGTCAATGTAAAAACCATGGAAGCATTAGGGTTGTCAAAGGACAATAAAGCTTTTGAAGGCGCAGAATTTTTGGAACAATAGATGAGCAGTTGATTAGCAATGGAATGAAACCCACTTCGCCTGCTCAGGGTAACAAGGACTGTCGTTCGGAAGGCTTCAGCCCGAAGAATATCAATCGCTATTCCATTGCTAATCAATTGT
>DFOA01000042.1 GCA_002381185.1 Firmicutes bacterium UBA3553
AAGTTTACTCCTCATCGCTGTATAACCATTATTGAGGTTGACTTATATTTTTTATTTTGTTAAAATTAAAGAAAAAACGAGGTGGTAATATGGCTCTTAATATGGTTGCTTCTCATGCAAAATGGCCTGAGGAAAATGATGCAATATTCGGTCTTGCCGCAAAAGCAAAGGAAGCTATTGATAAGTACGGAAAAGAAAATGTAATTGATTCTACACTTGGTGCATTAGTTGATGATGACGGAAATCTGATTTGTTTAGATACAGTGTACAGCGAACTAAAATCCCTGCCTAATGCCTCTATAGCGGCTTATGCTCAGGTTGCAGGCCAGGGTGATTTCCTGGAGGCAGTTCAGGAAGCATGCTTTAGAGAATACAGACCAAAGGCTTACATAAAAGCAGTCGCTACACCCGGCGGAACAGGTGCTGTAAGACATTCAATCTGGAATTATACAAATCCCGGAGATTCAATATTAGTATGCGATTGGTTCTGGTCACCATATGTAACAATTTCTGAGGAATTCGGAAGAAAGGTTACAAATTTTGAATTTTTTAATGATAAAGGCGAATTTAACGTAGAATCTTTTAAAGAAAAATTTGAAGATTTACTTAATAAACAAAAGAGACTGGTTACAGTATTGAACACTCCCGCAAATAATCCTACTGGATACAGCTTATCCGATGAAGAATGGGATGAAGTCTTAAACATAGCAAAAGAAAATGCCAAAGACCCTGAAAACAGAATAATATTCATGGTGGATGTAGCTTACATAGATTATGCAGGCGTTGGTTCAGAAAGAAGAAAGTTTTTCTCCAAATTCTCTGACTTGCCTGAAAATATATTTGTTATAGTCGCATACAGCATGTCAAAAGGTTATACAATGTACGGCTTAAGATCCGGCGCAGCAATAGGTATTTCACCCAAGGAAGAAATAGTAAATGAATTCTACTACACATGCATGCATGCCAACAGAGCCAACTGGTCCAACGGAACAAGAGGTGCAATGTCGGTAATGACTAATATTGCAAAGGACCCTGTTAAGAAAAAAGCATATGAGGAAGAAGTAAATAAATATAAAACCATGTTAAGAAACCGCGCCAACGCATTTGTTGAAGGTGCAAAAGAATGCGGTTTGGAAATATTGCCCTACAGGGACGGTTTTTTTGTAAGCATTCCTTGCAGCAATGCAAAAAAGGCATCTGATGAATTAATTAAAGAAAACTTATTTGTAGTTTCTTTGAAAAAAGGTTTAAGATTTGCGGTTTGTGCAGTAGCTGAAGATAAGTGCAGAATTGCACCTGCCAAAATAAAAGCCGTATTGGATAGATTAAAATAGCGAAAAAACACCGGTTAAGCACCGGTGTTTTCTATTCTATAACTATTGTATTATTAAGAAGCTTTTCAGATTTTGACTTCCATTTTCCTGACAAGTAATATGGACCAGATATCAACAACCAAAATGCCCATCCTACGGCATAGCTTAAAAACATATATTCTTTTCCAAATTTATCTGCTATAAAATATGCTGCCGGTATTCTTCCAAGCCACAAGGAAACTATGGCACCTATCATTGGAACGATTGATTCACCAGCGCCTCTTATAACCGCATTTATTGTAAATACAACAGCTAACAGTGCTATAGTTGGCATGACATTTTTTAAATATATCATTCCTGCTTCAATTACCGCAACATCAGGACTAAATAATCCAAGCAAATAAGGACCAAGAGGAACAATTACAAGACATGCAATACACACTACAACTGACAGGCTAATAGCTGTGACAGTTCCCTGATGAACTCTGTCCATTCGCTTAGCTCCTATATTTTGACCTGTAAATGTAGTAACCGCATTGCTGAAGCTTTGAATAGGCATAAAAGCAAATGTATCAATTTTATTAGCCGCATTAAAGCCTGCTATAAAATCAGAGCCGTAACTGTTTACCAGCGATTGAAGGCTCATAATACCTATTGAAAACAATGTTTGCTGAATACCCGTAGGCAATCCGAGCTTTATTATTTTCTTGAGAATTACCCTGTCAAAACGAAACCTAAGTATAGGAAACCTTAAAATTTCGTATTTCTTTCTCATGTATACAATACCAAATATCCAAGAAGCGGCCTGAGCTATTATAGTTGCTATTGCCACGCCCGCAACACCCCAATGAAATACTATCACGAATACTAAGTCAAGAATTATATTAATGACTGTTGCAATTGCCAGAAACAGCAATGATGATTTGCTGTCACCAAACCCCTGCAATATACCAGCATTCACATTATATCCAAATGAACCTATCATTCCGAGAAATACAATCATCATGTATATCTTTGCCATAGGCAGTGCATCCACTGGTGTGTTAATCAATATTAATATGGGCTCAGATAAAAATATACCAATTATGGAAATTGGTATTGAGCCTAAAATCATAGCAGTATATATTGTTTGCGCAGTTTTTTGAACACTATTCATATCACCTGCACCAATATATTGAGATATAAGTATGGTTGCGCCCAATCCAAGTCCTATAAACATTGCTGCCATCATAAATATTATGGGAAAACCAGTTCCGACTGCAGCAAGTGCCAGTTTGCCAACATAATTGCCTACCACTATGCTGTCGACCATATTGTATAATTGCTGTAAAATATTACCTATAAGCATAGGAAATGCAAATGTGAGTATTATTTTAAGAGTACTCCCCTCTGTCATGGTGTTCATAGATACACTATTGTCTTTTTTCTTTATTTCCAATAAATCACCTCTTCTCGATTAGTATAGTATACCATCATATAATAAAAATACAATAAAAATATACATAGAAAAAGAGAGATTACTCTCTCTTGTCAGTGTTATGAATACACCTCATTATAACGGTATTTAACCGTATCCTCATACTTCTACTTCTTAGAATTTTTTCATGGATTCTTTTCGATTAATATTACTGCCGGCCTCACGCTCTGTACCAGCTCGCTGAAGCTAAACTTAATTTACTGTTTCAATCATCAAATTATACACAATAAATCATTTTTATTCAATTATTATATGTCGTGCTTTCAATTTGTCAATATATTTCTTTATTTTTGTCGTAAATTTTTACAATACCTTTTTGCTTATTTGAAAGTAATACTCTGTGCTGTTATACATTATGTTGCAAGTATTAAAACATTATATAGAAAAACACAGTTTCACCATGTTTATAATAATTCACTTATGACAAAGACAGGAGAATAGGATATATTTTAATGAACAAAAAATGAACAATAAACAATACTGATTGTTCACTGTTCATTTTGGTACACATACCACATATTTGGTGGAAACTATAGGGCTCGAACCTATGACCCTCTGCTTGTAAGGCAGATGCTCTCCCAACTGAGCTAAGCTTCCATGACTGTTTGATTATCTGTGAAAATAATATTATCACAAGTTTAAATGCTTGTCAACAAATTTTAATTCAACTTTAAAAGAAGTTTCATTATTTTAAACTTATTTAAATACAAATAAAATACTTGGATAATTAGTAAAAAATAGTATAATGGAATAGATGAATCTTAAGGGGAGAACATAATGAATCAAGAAGCCAAACCAAATAAGCCGACAGGGTTTATGAAAAGCAAGTACATAATGGGATTCTTTAAAAAATATTTGCTGAATTACATTTTAGGAATTATTGCATTAGTGATGGTAGACGTGGCTCAGACGAGAGTTCCTATCATTGTCGGAAACATTATTGATGGAATTGAGCTGACTAATATTTCAATGTCTTCAATAAAATCATCTATTATAATTCTTTTTATTATTGCAGGCATTATGTATGCCGGAAGAATTGTATGGAGATATTTTATTTTCGGTACTTCCAGGAATATTGAAAGAGATATAAGAAACGATATGTTCAGCCACCTGGAAAAAATGTCAGCAAAATACTATCAAAATCATGCTCCCGGGGAAATAATGGCTTATATGACAAATGACTTAGATGCTGTCCGCATGGCACTAGCCCAGGGTATATTGACATTGTTTGATGTAATTGCGCTTGGAACATTAACGTTATTTAACATGGTTACTGAAATCGACCCTCTGCTGACTGTAGCTGCAGTTATTCCTTTATTATTAATAGCACTTTCTGCAAGATTCATGGGAAGAGAACTGTTCAGCCGCTACTCCGGCAGACAGGAAGCTTTCGCGGACCTATCCAGTTTTGTACAGGAAAACTTATCCGGCATAAAGATTATAAAATCCTTTGTTCAGGAAAGCAAGACAATAATGTCTTTCGAAAAAGTTAACAAAAATACATACGATAAAAATATGAAGCTCATGAAACTTCAAACTGTGATGCATCCATTCATGCAGATGGTTTCAGGTATTGCTCTTGCTGTTGCCATTGGATACGGAGGTTACATAACCATTCAGGGCAGAATAACATTAGGAGATTTCACGGCCTTCATTTCATATTTAGGCATGCTTGTTTGGCCTATGATGGCAATAGGAATAATGATAAATATATTTACAATGGGAGCTGCCTCATTGGAAAGAATTGAAAACATCCTAAATGAACAAGCAGAAATATCAGATTCAAACCACACTCTTTCAATAGACAGCATATCAGGAGACATTCAAGTTAACAACTTAAACTACAAATATCCTGAAACGGATAAATATGTTCTGAACGATATCAGCTTCGAAGTAAAAAAAGGACAAACTCTTGGAATAATAGGAAGAACCGGAAGCGGCAAAACAACCCTTGTAAATTTATTTTTAAGAGTATTCGATCCTGATGAAAACACGGTGTTTATTAACGACACAGACATATTGAGCATTCCTCTTAATATGCTCAGAAAAAACATCGGCTATGTACCTCAGGACAACTTTCTGTTTTCAGACACAATTGCCAATAATATAGACTTTGGCTTAAGGAGCAATGACAGGGATAAAATAACAGAGGCAGCAAAAGCTGCTGCTGTCCATGAAAATATTGTTGATTTTAAGGAAGGCTATGACACGGTAATCGGCGAAAGAGGAGTATCTTTGTCAGGAGGCCAGAAACAGCGTATATCCATTGCAAGAGCTCTGATAAAGGATCCTGAAATTCTTATACTTGATGATTCGGTTTCAGCTGTGGATACAGATACTGAAGAAAAGATATTAAAGCATTTAAGTGAAACAAGAAACGGGAAAACCAACATTATAATTGCTCACAGAATTTCCACAATTCAGAATGCTGATTTAATTATAGTTTTAGAGGACGGCAGAATTGCAGAAAAAGGAACCCATAATGATCTGCTGGGAAACAAAGGGCTTTACCACTCGATTTATGAAAAGCAGCTTTTGGAAAAAATGCTGGAAGAGCAGGAATAGAGGTACTATGGACAATAATAAAAAAATTAATAAAAACCTATACAAGCGGCTGCTGAAATATGCAATGAAATATATCTGGCATTTTGCACTTGCAGTTTTAATTATACTGATAATAGTCGCTATTGAACTCTATCAACCCGTCCTGCTTGGTGATGCGGTAGATAAATTCCTGTCACATTACAACCAATCACGAGAGGTATCGGCAATTGTCATGCAAAGTGATATTAACGGTGTAATTAAAATAGCCTTCATTTATCTTTTAACCGTAATAGTGATATTTTTCCTGAATTATGCCCAGGCTTTGATTTTAGCAGGAGCAGGGCAAAAAATAATCTACAATATAAGGCTTGAAGTATTTTCTCACTTAAATAAACTTTCTTTAAACTTTTTTACAGACAATCCCATTGGAAGACTCGTAACCAGGGTTACCAACGACACAGAAGCATTGAATGAAATGTATACCAGCGTTATAGTAAATATATTGAAAAGTTTTTTTGTACTAATTGGAATTGTTGCAACAATGATTACTTACAATTTGAAGCTGTCTTTATTAACATTTGTTGTAATTCCGTTTATAACATTATTTACATTTGTTTTTAAACATGTGTCCATGAAAATACACAGAGAAATCAGAAGCAAAATATCCGCATTGAATGCTTTTATTTCCGAGCATGTATCAGGAATGAAAATTGTTCAGATATTAGCTGTGGAAAATGAAATCTTTGATAATTTTAAAAATGAAAATGAAAAGCTAAAAAAAGAACACATTAAACAGCTTTTTACTTTTGCCATTTATAACCCTACTAACTTCCTTATGAATATTACAGCTACATCAATACTACTGTGGTTTGGAGGCAAAATGGTTATTGAAGGAACAATTACAATTGGAACCATAGTAATTTTCCAAAGATATATAAGCAAATTTTTTGAACCTATACAAGAGCTTGCCGAACAGCTCAACATTATTCAATCTGCGGCTGCTGCATCAGAAAGAATCTTTGGACTGTTGGATGAAGAACCTGAAATCAAAGACGGTGATAACGCAATTGAAATGAAACGCTTCAAAGGAAGCATAGAATTCAAAATTGTATGGTTTTCTTACAAAAAAGATGAATGGATATTAAAAGATGTTTCATTTATAGTAAATCCGGGCGAAAGTGTTGCCTTTGTAGGAGCAACAGGTGCAGGAAAAACCACCATTCAGAATTTAATATGCAGATATTATGACATTCAAAGAGGAGAAATATTAATTGACGGAATTAACATCAGAGATATTAAGGTATCAGATTTAAGAAAAAATATCGGACAAATGCTTCAGGATGTATTTTTATTTTCAGGAGACATTAAAAGCAACATAAGGCTGCAAAATGAAAACATAACTGATGAAGAAATAGTAGAATCATCTAAATATGTAAATGCAGACAGTTTCATTTCAAAGCTCGACGACAAATATGATGAGCATGTAATCGAAAATGGCGCGGCATTTTCAGCCGGACAAAGGCAGCTTATTTCATTTGCGAGAACATTGGCTTTTAAGCCGGATATCTTAATACTTGATGAGGCTACAGCAAATATTGATACAGAAACAGAAGCACTTATTCAAGATGCGCTGAAGAAAATAATGAAGGGCAGAACAACACTGATAGTTGCCCACAGGTTATCGACCATACAGAATTCCGATAAAATAATTGTAATGCACAAGGGAGAAATCCGTGAGGAGGGAACTCATCAAGAGCTTCTGACCAAAAAAGGAATTTACTATAAATTATATCAGCTGCAATATGAACATTAACAATATTTGTAATTCTTAGCAACAGCTTAGAATTACATTTAACAAATACTTGGAGGTATATTATGATTAAGGTTGTATCAAAAGGATTTTTTTATGAAGACAAAATCGAAGAAGCTTTAAAGCTTTACGAAGAGCTTGTAAGCAAAACTCAAAAGGAGGACGGCTGCATTTCATATAATTTGTTCAGAGATATAGATGACAAATCAGTCTTGACAATGATTGAAGAGTGGGAAAGCCCAGAAGCCTTAGAAGCACATAAACAGACAGAACATTTTACCAGACTTGTTCCTATGGTAGGAAAGTTTAGAAAAAACAGTGAACTGAATGTTTATGAATTAGTTTTATAAAAAAATTCCGGCAATGCCGGAATTTTTACTATGAATATCTATAACCCGGCAAATGAATATGACAGGTTTCTACTTTACTTTAAATCTGTCAAATAATGTCCTAACTTGAGGAATCATTAAAATTGCAACTGTAGCAACTGCTTCCGGCAATATATAGGTCATGTTGTAGAAGAATGACCACGACACTGCATTGAAACCTTCCGCTGCATACTCTCCCCAGAATATAATTCCTGAAAGAACAACTACCAGATATCTTCCTAAAACCCCCAGTAAATATCCTGAGATAATTCCCAATTTATTATTTCTTAAAAGACCGCCAATTCCTATAGCACCAAATGCCAACGGATAATCTAAAAATATTTGCATCGGATGAACAACGTATGGGTTCAAAACCAAATCTAACAGTCCATATGCCATACCAGCAAGTATACCTTGTCTAGGCCCAAATAAATACCCTACCAAAAACATTGCCAACATACTAAAGGCTGTTACCGATCCTCCCTGGGGCATTTTAAATAAAATAACGTGATTCAGTACAAATGCAACAGCTAACAATATTGCGGTTTTAACTAATACCGACACATCATTTTTCTTTTCATTGGTCCTCATTACCAATACTAATAATAAAAATATAAATACGACGGTTGTAATCTGCCCTGCAACAGATTCAAAAAAAGATTGTAAAACTTCTCCTGACATAAAAAAACCTCCCATATTCGCGGGAGGGGGCCAAACTATGCTTTACGATCGTCTTCCTTTCGCCGGTACTAACCGGATCAAGTTTTGAGGGTAAATTCTCAGCATTTAAGCTCCCCTAGCGAATTACTTATTATTTAAGATACCCTTATTATATCACGAAAAATACAAATTTCAATATTTTCTTTATAAAGTATTGTTTATATAAAGTCACTATTTGTCAACACATGAATAATATAAGTATAAATCTTGATATATTTCAATACAAGTTTATAAAGAAAGGAATGAAAACTTTGCATATAAATAATAACGACAATTATACGCCAATGGTTCCATATATGCCTGAAAATCCAGTACCAGGCTATGCTTATGTACCTTACCAGATAAATCCGTTATACTTCAACAATATAAATGAAGCATTTGTTCACGGGACAGTTTTTCCTGAACTAGTTACACCATATTCAGAATTCTTTCAAAGAGGGGTGCAGTCATGATAAATAACAGAAATGCTCAAATGTCTTATGAAGAATCTCTCATGCTGTTAGATATTCAGAAACTACAATTTGCCATTTACGATTTAGCACTTTTTTTAGATACTCATCCAAATGATCCTGTTGCTCTGTACAGACACAACATGTTTACTGAACAGCTTATGCAGCTACGCAACGCATATGAGGCCAGATATGGGATACTGTCAATAATGGGTAATGAATCAGGAGACACCTGGCGATATATAAACAGTCCATGGCCATGGGAAAGGTAATTTATAAATAATTTAAAGAAAGGAAGGATGTAGAGAATGTTTATATACGAAAAAAAATTACAGTATCCTGTGAGAGTATCAAACAAAGACGTCAGAATGGCAAAAGCAGTATTAAATCAATATGGCGGAGCTGACGGCGAATTAAGCGCAAGCATGAATTATCTGACACAAAGATTCAGCATGCCCTTAAATGAAACTAAAGGATTACTTACAGATATAGGAACAGAAGAGCCCGTTCCGAAGTGTTATCTGTAATAAAATTATATTGAAATTTCAATATATACATGTCCCAATTATAGTATACTATATTTCCTGAATTTGTAAATACCTATTCTGATAAAAACTTACCTGTATATTTCTCTTGAATCATTTTTAAAGCTCTGAAATATACATACATAGAACCATACTTTATCTTATCGCTTATGGTTTTGTCCTTATATATTTCAAGAATTTGAGCCTTACACTGATTTTCCGTCAGCTCCTCGGCAAGCTCCTTTACAAGTTCATCAATTTCATAGTCAAGCTTGCTTTTATCTTTTTCCGGTTTTTCAAAAAGCTTTATTCCCATTGCCTCGTAAATGTTTTTTACGGCCTGCAGCTTTTCCTTTGCGGAAACACCTGCTTCATCCATAATGCTGGCAATGAAAGCTGATTGCTCATAAGCTTTATTTAAGCTTTCAGGATTTATTTCAATTTGTTTTACTTCCTGTTGCTGTTGTTGGTTAGTTAGCGCATAATATCCTTTGGTTCTGATTTCCTCAACCACATCCCAAACCCAGTCCATGAATTTATCAGCCTTGGGTTGTCGGCTGAGACGGCAGATTTCATATAATCCTTTAATACTATATATCGTTACTTCTTGTGTTCCTCCCTGGGGTAGTACCAAAATGGTACTATCTGAAAACTTATCAAGTCTATCTTTATGCCTATTATGAATCTTATTTATTGCCAGCCTGGGATTAACATATTCTAAGGCTCTACCTATCTGCTCTCTTGTCATGTAAATCTCATTTTGGTGGTTTTTATAAAAATCAATCTTTATTTCTCCAAAATTCTCAGATTTAATTATTTCTAAGTCGTTCAAATCATGACCTCCTAATAAATTATTTGAATTTACAGAAGTCATCTGATATAATAAATTTATCAGAATTCTTTCTGAGACCAGAATAGATTGTTCAAACTTTCGACGGGGCGAACATTCTATTCTTTTTTTTGTTTCAAATCTTTTTTAATAAGCTCAATTATGTAGTCCTTTATAGTTTTCCCTTCCTTTGTAGCCTGAATTTTAATATCTGTATGGAGCTCATCATCAATTTGAAATGCAATATTTTTAATAAAATCACCTCCTTATTACACTTACATGTTAACACGTTTACACGTAGATGTCAAGTAGTAATTTGGAATTTTTTACAATAAAAAAGCAGCCCTTTATTAAAGACTGCTAACTTTATTATTCCGCATATACTGCTACTTCTTTATTTATTTCATATAAATTTTTCTTTAAGTAACTTCCTATATAGGGATCTGGTTCTGCACAATTGGAAAATATTATAACCAATTGTTTTTCATTAAAATCTAAAGAAAAACTCCTATTTTTGCTAAATATTCTACTATGTCCATTAGAATATTGTTTTATGTTTTTTAATACTTTATGTAGAAACTCCATAAAATATTTTCCTCTAAAATTCATAACAGGATTTTTCATTAAATATTCTTTTTCTTTTTCCATATCTTCTAATACATCCTTAGAATTAGGAACCATTTCCATAAGTTTATCAATATTATTCATATGCCTTTTAGGGAGTTTTTTTATTTGATTCAGTTTTACATCTTTATATTTTGTTTGTAAGGAATACCATGCATTTATAGTAAGAGTTTGGTTAATAAACTTTTCTCTTTCCGAAATATAATAATGAAAAACACTGTCATAATCTTTTTTATCAATACCACAACATCTTTTATTTAATTTTAAATAAAGCTTAAGAAAATCCATAAAAGCATTATCTGTAATATAATAATTTTCAATTGAATAAGCAGTAGTAACAAATATGTCATTATTATATTTTAACTCTTCTTCTCTTTCAAAATCTCTATCAATAAAATATAATATTTGCCTTTTCTTTCTAGTTGAACTCTTTATTCTTTTGTATATCTGTAAAACATTATCCTTTCCCCCACAATCCTTATCAATAATTTCTATTTCATTATTTATATACTTTTCAATATGTCTTTTATAATAATGAAAATCATCTACTCCTTCAAAAAAACAAAATATGGCATTTTCAATATTTTTCATATTTATAAATTCCATATAAATAGTATCTATTCCTTCTGATTCATTATCCATTATTTCATCTCTTGATACTTTGTTTTTAATCACTGACATAAAAAACCTCCAAGTCTTTTACATAATCACGCAATTCATTCTTAAAAACAAATGGTGAATGGGTGGTAGCAATAAGTAAAGAGACATTGTTAGAATCATATATATCCTTAAGTAACAATTTTTGCCATTCTATAGAAAGTGATAATTCTGGTTCATCAATCATAAATATAACTGGTGTCTCTAATTCTAGATACAATTTTGTGAAAACAGCTATTATTTGTTTTTCTCCCGAAGATAGATCTTTTAATTCAACTCTACGATTATCATTATCGTGTATAATTACATTTACTGATGATTTGTCATAAATAAAATGCTTATCAATAAGATATTTATTGCAGACATTTTTAAATTTTTCTATCTTATCATCTATGGGTTTTTGTTTTTCATATATCTCTGATAGTTTTTGCACATAATATTTCAAGAATAAATCATTAGAACTACTAGTACTACTTTCCTTTGTATTTAAATTTTCTATATAAGTAATTACTGCATCTTTATTTATAATTTTATTATCAATTCTATCTAAAATTATTTTTATATTTTCTATACTAATTTCAGTGTTACTATTGTAATAAGCATTATTTTTATTACTTGTTAAATCATTTATTATTTTACCATTCATTTCTGAATATAATGTTAGAGCCATGTCCTTCAATCTTTGTTTTGTTAATTCAATAACTCCTTCAACATCTCTCATTCCAAAATTTATATCTGAATTTTTTATTTCATTTATAGATATATTAAACTCATCTACATCTGCTTCTATCCTTCTAAATGTTTGAAAAAAAATTTCATTATTTGATATGATATCCTTTATTTTTGATAAGTTTTCAGGATACATACTCTTTTCATATATTGATAAATTTTTTTTAATCTTTTCAATAATTTCATTATCAACATCATACATATCAGCAAATCGATTTAATCTTCTTAAAAATCCTATATTATTTCCCAAAAATAAATCTCTTTTTAACCGTTCTATTTCGTATGTTGGGATGCTAAGAAAATACAGATAGTCAAATATATATTTTTGCTGGTTATAAAATTTAGCCTTATTGGACTTGTCCTTTTCAGCTACGCATTCTTTTTTACTTATTTCATATTTATTCTCATTTAGGTTTATAATAACTTTTTCAAATGGGAGTCGGGAAAGTTTGTTTATATTTCCTGTTAATACTGCATGAATTATATTTAATATTGTTGTTTTACCCTTTCCATTTTCAGCCACCCAAATATTAATACTGCTCTCAAAATAAAATGTATAATCAAATTTGCCAAATAATTTAATTATTTTTATGTATTTGACAGGTGACTTATTATCATAATAGGTTAAATTATTTTTATAATTTTCAATTTCTTTTTTGATTAAGTCTAAATATTGTTCAGGTATAACAGACATATGGTTATTTACTGATATTCCTATGTTATTAATTATACTAATAGCTATTTTTGAACTAATATATTTTTCCTTTGCTATCTCATATACCCTCATACATACCTCCTATAATAGTATTAAATATATTATAGTGCATTTTCAAAATAATACCAATAGTAATTTTTTAACATCCAAACTACTACCCACAAAAAAAGGGCCAGGCATCACACCTGGCCAACTTCTATCTTTTCTTCAGATACATCTAAATCCTTAAACAATAAACATTTTGCTCTATTAATTTCATATACAGCTGCCTCAATTAATGCATCAAGCTCCTGATCGGTAATAGTTACTCCTTTATCACGGATAAACTTTAATACATATGTTTTTTTATCTTCTTCAATCTGCTCTGCAGCTGCCACAGCTTTGATACGATATATATTTCCTTCCACATTTACTCCTTTTTTAATCTATTTTTAAGATTTGTTTAGTAACATTTTCTTACGGAGGTGATAAAATGAGTAACATAATAGAAGCTTCAGATTTCTTTAAATTTTTCTTAGAGGGTTGTATTCAAGGTTTCTCACTTTTAATTAAAGGCATCTTTGATATTGGCTATCCTTTAAACCTGCTCCTATTAGTATTAATAGTGGGAACACCAGTTGCTGCATACATAAAATCAAGATAACCTATTCAGCAACACAGTATTAAGCCATGCCAGCTCATGAGCTGTAATGGTTCTGTTTTTTATTTTTTGCTCCCAGGTGTCATCATTCAAATATCCCTTTATTCTTAATTCCTTGACCTGTTCAAGTAGCGTGTCCCACTGCCAATCATTCTCTAATTTTAAAACATCATTCATTTCTCCTACTCCTAACATTTTGCAAATTATTTCTGCCTGCGCATGAGCAATCTTTCTCAAATTCTCATCCACCTTCAGGAATGCTTCATCAATGGCATTATCGTGAAATCCGCTTTCAATTAACAATATATGCTTGCAGTCTGTTGATGCTGCTCCGCGAATTACACCATAATAGTTATAAGTCTTTCCGCCTTCTGTATATACTTTTGTCTTAGCTCCTCTGTTTGGATTTCCCATTACAGAGGCAACATTACCGGCCAGTTTATCGGCCCAT
>DFOA01000020.1 GCA_002381185.1 Firmicutes bacterium UBA3553
TTGCTTCCCCCGGCATAGCCGCGGGTTTATTGTTGATACAATAAATGTTGGAGTTCAAATATGACTCCAACATTCACTTTATTCAGTTTTACGCTTTAGCGAATATATTAAAATCACTAAAGCATTAGTTTTTTGATTCCGTACAATTACGCGAAGCACCACCACATAGTAGCTTCGTGCTTCTTACCTGCAGAAATAAATTCCACACTTTAGGATGATAATATTGATACACTTATATATTATGATATATATATTTTTTTGTTACTAAATAATTTAAAAGTAGGGCAAGATACAATTCTTTGTGTCAGAAATAAATAAAATTTGAGTAGAGTTTTATGCCTTGACTACATAAACTCTTTATTATACTTTTTTATAAAGTCTTTATCTATTTCTTTGACTTTAATATTTTTCCTATAGAATTCATCTAAATATTTTTGCTTTTCTTCATATTCTTTTTCGGTCATACCTGCTCTCTGAAGTATGTGTTCCCTCACTTTTCTTTTAAGTATACTTTTTTCATATGAGGGCGGAGCAATCTCATTATAAAACTCTTCTGCTGTGACACCTCTCCCGGCAAGGTATTGTTCAAAACTCTCTTTTGCGTCTTCTGTTTCCCAAACGGCTTTTTCACTTGAAATACATTCTTCCAATTCTTCTTTTGAAACTTCTATGTCATTCGCTTCCGCATAGTATAGCTCAAATTTTTCTTTATAAACATAATCAAAAGGATTCGAACCCCAAGATATAGGTGTTGAACTGCCAGCAGCTTTCATCGCATCTGATATAGCTTTATTCTTTTCGATTCGCTCTATAATCTCATCTTCGTACACAGGTATATCATTAACATACGAAACAACATTTCTGTTTTCAGAAATATTGGACTTTTCGGAAACATTCCTTATTCCTATTCCTAAACTATATCCCCAATCGGCTAATTTGTTTTCTATATTATCGCCATAAGCAGTAAAAAGGCCGACAGTACATATAGATATTACTAATATTAAACAGACTATTTTCCACTTTTTCATTTTAAATTCTCCCCGCATAAAATCCGAAACGTTCCTACTCCTTCAAACATTCTCACAATCCAATCTAAACGCTTATTCCTATTTAACTGCATTTGAAACAAAATAATATCCTAACATATAAACTAAAAACAAATATATCAATAATACCGCAAAATAAATTGCAAACCTGATACGTTTCAATTTAAGAGCACGAAAGTAGTTACTATTGAAAAAAATATATGCTATAACAGGAATAAAAAGAATAATAAGTATTATTGCCTTTCCTACATAATCGACGCCACTGCTGAAAAAATGCAACCATTTTATCATAATTTTCCCTCACCTTTCTGAAATATATCATGTCCAACGGGGACGGTGTCCAACGGGGACGGTTCTTTCTGGACAATTATCCGCGTCTATCATAATTAATATTCCCCTTTTTCACTTCATTTCATTACAGATTTTAAGCACTGTACCTTTACTTGTATTAGTTATTGCAGCTATTTGTCTTGATGAAAGGTCAAATTCTTCTTTTAAATACATTATTATTTTATTCCTAGTATTGCGGTTTTCACTAATGGATAAATCTTTAGTGCACAATCCCTTTAAAGATAAAATATTATCTAAAGCTTTCTTAGCTTGATTTTCTTGTTCTATTCTTAATTCCTCATTGCTTTTTTCTATAAAGTCAATAAATTTTATGTCGCTATCTAAATTGCTGAAATCGATAAATTGTTTTATAGCTACCGATATATTTTCAGAAAAAAGATTTAATACTTTATCAGTTATTAAGCCACTATATTTCTTTATACCAATATAATCATTGTAGCTGCTCCATAAATACCTTTCTGGCGAGTTTACTAAACCTGCTTTTACCGGATTGTTATGTATATATCGCACAGCTGCCAGCAAATAATCATCGTTACAAACGATTTCACTTTTGAATCTATCCTGAAACAGATGTCCTACTCGTTTATATTTTTTATTGAAGTAATAAACAAAACTAACATTTATTCTTTTCATTAATCTTGCTATATTGTAGTATTCATCATGTAATAACAAATGCACATGATTGCTCATTAAACAATAAGCATATATATCGGTATTTTCTTCAGGAGCTTTTTCAAACAATGTAGAAATAAAACGTCTTCTGTCTTCATCATCCAAAAAAATCTTCCTCTTTTCATTACCGCGTATCATAATATGATAAATACCAGTATCACTAAACATCCTCGCTTGTCTTGGCATATTAACACACTCCTTGTATTATCTTAATAAGTAACTAAAGGATTATGCTCTGCTTAATGTAAATGTTGTTGATATAACCATATACTGAATGGATATCTATGTCAATACCTATTAGTTAAATAATGGAATTTAAATATGCACCTCCCTCTGTAGTTGGAGGGTTTTGATTGTCCAAAAAGAACCGTCCCCGTTGGGTTTTGCAAAGTTTTGGGGACGGTTTATCCGTCCCCATTTTAGTTTTCTTATTCTTTTTTACTGAGCTCTTCTATTGTTTTAACAAACTCCTCTGTGGCTTCGTAGCCCTGAAGTTTCTGCTTGTTGTTCTTGGTGCTAAATTCGTTAAAGTATTCTTTTTTAATATACACGGTTTTATTTTCTATATCATAGTACAAATCAAAATTGTATTCTTCCTCGTCGCTGAAAAACAATTTTTGATTTTCGACGGTAAAGTCTGCATCAATCCAGTAGTAACCGTCTTTTTTTGAAGGAAGGTCTTCAACTGATACGGTTTCCTTTGATTTAAGAAGATTTTCAAACAGTTTTTTAACATCGGCAGATTTGTCTGAGCCTCCGGCGTCAGTACCCCCGAAACTGTTTAACTTCTTTATGTCTTCATGCTGGTTTGTATATCTGATTCCCTTATTTGAATAAACGGTTATATCCACATCTGAAACGCTGCTTATTGTTCCGGAAATTCCATTAATATCAGATTGTAAAACTTCATCTATAACGCCTATGTATTTATCTTTTCTGAACAAAAAAGTTACAAGGACTATAGCCGCAGCCAAAAGCAATACCAGAAATATAATACGCCCATAATTAATTTTTCTTTTTCTTCCGTACATGCTTCGTCTTCTTGCCATAAATTCACCTACCTAATTTTATTTTCAGAAGTTCTTTGATTTTAATTTCAAGCTCTTCGATTGTACCCTCGTTATCAATAACTTCATCTGACATTGATACCTTTTCATTAATAGGTATTTGCTTATTTATTATACTTAATACATCTTCAGGATCTTTATTTTCTTTGATTGCCCTTTGCCTCAACCTTTCTATTTGGGTTTCGGGACTCACATAAACAAGCCATATTTCATCGAACTTAAGACCGTACTCTTTTTCTTGCTTCAGTCTTTCCAATATTAAAGGAATATCAAGAAAAATAACTTCATCTTTACATTCTTCAACACCCTTCATAAGCTTTTGAATCACATGGACATGAGTGATTTTATTTAAATCTCTTAAGCTTTTTTCGTCATTGAATACTATTTTCCCGAGCTTCTGCCTGCTAATTGATCCGTCTTCATTCAATATTTCTTTTCCGAAGCGATCAACTACTTTATGATAAAGATCTTCTCCCTTATTATAACCATCATGCACAATTTTATCTGAATCCAGAACTTGAAATCCAAGGTTTTTTATTACATTAACAGCCGCTGATTTGCCGGTCCCAATGCTTCCGGTAATCACAATTACTTTTTTTTTATTTTGCCTCATACCAGCTTCTTCCCACATTTACATCCGATTTAAGCTGAACCTTGAAGGTATCAACCACATTTTCCATTTCTTCTTTTAATATCTTTTTCACTTCGTTAAGCTCCGGTTCATAAGCTTCAATTATGAGTTCATCGTGAACCTGTAAAATAAGTCTGGATTTCATTTTATTACTTTTTAATCTTTTGTACACTCCCACCATGGCAGCCTTGATTATATCAGCGGCAGTTCCCTGGACAGGAGTATTGAGGGCAATTCTTTCTCCGAAGGAACGAATATTAAAGTTACGTGATGCAAGCTCCGGTATATTTCTTCTTCTGCCGAAATATGTGGTTACATATCCGTCCTGCTTTCCTTGTTCCACTATGCTTTTCATATATTTGTCAATGTTGCTGAAATATTTAAGATAGTTGTCAATATACAATTTTGATTCTTTTCTTGGAATATTCAAGTCCCTGCTTAAGCCATAATCGCTTATGCCGTAAACAATTCCGAAATTTACGGCTTTTGCCCTGCTTCTCATTTCATGAGTTACTTCTTCCTTACTTACATGAAATACTTGTGATGCAGTCTTTGTATGTATGTCTTCGCTGTTTGCAAATGCATCAATTAAGTTTTGTTCGTCGGCAAGATGAGCCAGCACTCTCAGTTCAATCTGAGAATAATCCGCATCGCAAAGAATATATCCCTCATCTGCTACAAATGCTTTTCTTAATTCTCTGCCTTCTTCAGTTCTAGTGGGTATGTTTTGAAGATTCGGCTCAGTACTTGAAATCCTTCCTGTTGCGGCGATGGTCTGATTGAAGGAAGAATGAACTCTTCCTGTCCTGCTGCTCACAACATTTTTCAAGCCTTCCACATATGTGGAATTAAGCTTGACCATTTGTCTGTATTCAACAATCAAACTTACAATTTCATGCTCGGATTTCAATCTGTCAAGAACTTCGGCATCTGTGGATATTCCGGTCTTTGTCTTTTTAATCACAGGAAGCCCCAGCTTTTCAAACAATATAACCGACAATTGCTTAGGAGAATTAATATTGAAGCTTTCCCCTGCTTTTTCGTAAATTTCTTTTTCCAAGGCAGTAATTTTTTCCTGAAAATGAACTCCAAGACTGTCAATTACGTTAAGATCAACCTTAAAACCCACAAATTCCATGTACGCCAAAACCTCTATGAGAGGAAGCTCGATGATTCTAAACAGCTCTGTCATTTCAAACTTGCTGATTTCATCAGTAATTTGCTTTTCTGCTTTTATGACAGTGCTTAAATAATTATATAGGTAATTCTTTCTTTTTTCCAAGTCCAATTCCTTGAATGACATCCTCTTTTTGCCTGTACCCAAAATATCATTTTCTGAAGGAATTTCTGTATTCAAATATTCATATGCAATTTTATCAATTGAATAAGAGCTTTCAGAAGGCTCTAAAAGGTATTTCCCAATTTCCGAATCAAAGGAAATATTGTTAAGCTCAATTCTTTTTTTCATTAAATAAATAACTTCATTTTTAATGCTGTGTCCTGTTACTTGTATATCTTCTCTTTCAAAAATATCTTTTAGACCTTCCAACACTTCTTTTTCATCAATTTTTTCTATGTCTACATAATAAACATTATTTCCGTCTGAAATACCAACAGCCACAGATTGGCTGAACAAGACCCTGTCAGAATCAAACAAAAATTTCAGAGCAAATTTTTTGCTTTTTAGGATACTTGTGACTGCTTCATTAATATCTTCATATTTATCAATATACTTGATATCAATTTTATTTTGTATAATTTCAGGCTGAGCATCAGATTTCATTTCACTGTCAAACATAGACATTTGAGCTTCAGAATTTGGTTCTTCTTCTGTCACTCTTTTTTTAAAGGTTCTGAATTCAAGTTCATCATACAAAGATAAAAGTTTTTTTGAATCCGGTTTTTGAATTTTGTATTCATCTATATTAAATTCTATGGGAATATCTCTTATAATCCGCGCCAGGGTCTGACTCATGTAAGCCTGCATCTTGTCAGCTTCGAGCTTTTCCTTAAGCTTACCTTTTATGGAGTCAATATTTTCATATACACTATCAAGACTCCCATATTCCTGAATCAGCTTAAGTGCAGTTTTTTCTCCTATGCCCCCTACACCGGGAATATTGTCGGACTGGTCACCCATCAATGCTTTTAAGTCTACAAACTGTGCAGGACTTATGCCGTAAGTGTCCCACATTGCCTGTACATCCATTTCTTCAGTATTTGTAACACCCTTTTTAGTCAATATAACCTTTGTGCTATCATCTATCAGCTGCAGGTAATCCTTGTCGCTTGTAACAAGGTACACTTCTGCTCCTTGCTCTTCTGCCGCATTTGCAAATGTGCCTGCCACGTCATCAGCTTCGAATCCGTCAATTTCAATGCACTTTATGCTGTGAATATTTAGTACGTCCCTTATAAGCTGAAATTGCTCAACCAGTTCGTTTGGAGCTTTTGCTCTTGTTGCTTTATAGTCCTTATACTGCTCATGTCTGAATGAGGGTTTCTTGGGATCAAAAGCAACACATATGTACTCGGGAGAATATGTATCTAAAAGCTTATACAGCATACTTAAAAAACCATACACAGCATTTGTATATTGCCCTTTTTTTGTTTTAAGAGGCGGCATAGCGTAAAATGCTCTGAAAAGCAGACTATTGCCATCTAATATCATTATTTTATTGTTCATGGAATCTCCTTGCCTATTAAGTTTATCAAGACGTATATGATTGATTTGTAATTATGAAACGCTATTTTCTTTGTAATCACATTATAACAACTAATATTCCCAGGGTAAAGGAATATTTTCATTTATCATATCTTCAGTTTCCGGACATATAATTAATTATCAATATGGAGGTATGAATATTTATGAACAAACTCGAGCCTAAAAATTATAACTTTTCCAATGTTAAATTTTTCTCACCCCTGCAATTAAGCGAGCATTATGTTTTATATACAAGATACATTGATTGTTTAAATAAAGTAAATGAAGCTTTGAATTCGGATCTTACATATTCAATCTGCAATCCGAATTACAGCGAAATCAGATCCGCAGAAAAATCAAAGACCTTCTGTTATGATGCAATCAAACTTCACGAACTGTATTTCGAAAATCTGACGGGCAACGACACAAGAGTACGCGGGCCAATTGAATCACTGTTGAAGGAAGTATTCGGCTCCTACGATAACTTTATCGAAAAATTCAAATGCATAGCTTTGTCAATGAGAGGCTGGGTTTTATTTTGTTATGACAGATATCATGATGAATACTATATTTACGGGCAGGACTCCCACGACGATGGTGTAATGCTGTATGCAGAGCCCCTGATTGTATTGGATGTCTATGAACATGCCTACATGATTGATTACGGCATAAACAGGGGGAATTATATTGATGCATTTATTGCCAACCTCGATTACGGCGTGGTAAATGAAAGATTGCGCAATCTTAATTTTTAAAAAATCCAGTAACCTACTTTAGGTATAGACATATAATATCGTAAACAATACTTTAAGGAGGTTTAAATATGGGATTTTTCAATGGTAACAGAGTTGGCGGAGAAAGCGGAACAAATTTACTATTCTTCTTCCTATTGTTAGTAATTTTATTTGGAATGTGCGACGAAGGATGTAACTAGTAATGATAAAAAGAGGTCTGGGAAACCAGACCTTATTTTATTTTTCAATTTTATGTTTTGTAATCATAAATTCTTTAAATTTTTCTTCTATTTTTGAAAAATATCTGTCCTGCTGGTATACGTAATATAGCTTTCTTTTTAAAGTCATACCCTCTAATTCCAATATGAACATCTTGCCTTCTCTTAGCTCATTCTCAACGGCTTTTTTAGGCAAGACAGCTATTCCCACATCATTGGCAATGAATTTCTTTATTATTTCATTATCCTCAGCTTGAATTACAATATTTAAATCATTAAGCTTTATACGCTTTTTATTTAAATAGTTTTCAAATATCTGCAGAGTTGCGGAACCCTTCTCCCTAAGAATAAATCTTTGATCTAACAGTTTGTCCAAAGTAATTTTGCCGGAATCAAATTCCTTCATCTTTTCCGATGAAGCAACAATCACAACCTCATCCTCAGCAATACAGATATTTTTTATTCTTTTATTTTTAGAAGGTGTTCCGGTAAATCCAAAGCTTGTAAAGCCTTCTTCGATATTTTTAAACACCATGTCGGAATCTATTTTTTTAATTGTATATGAAACGTCCTTATATAAATTGCCAAATTCTATAATTAAATCATGTATATAATAATCTGCAGGCATGGAACTGGTGTATACGGTTAAATTTCCATAAAGCTTGTCATCGTCTCTTCGTATTAATGAATAAATCTTATTCTCTTCATTAAGCACATTTTTTGCATACTTGTACAGAAGATATCCTTCTTCTGTAGGAATAATCTCTCTTCCGTTTTTTTTAAACAATTCTGCACCGAAATCCTTTTCAAGCAATTGAAGCTGCTTAGACACTGCAGGCTGAGTTACGAACAGCTTTTCAGCGGCCTTGGATATGTTTTTTAAGTTTATTACTTCAATAAAAGTTCTTAAATAAGATGTATTCATGTATACCTCACTATATTGGCTGAATTCCCATGCCTATTGCTTCGTGCTCAAAGCCTCTTCTGGGAGAACCTATTTGTCCATACAGAACAATTGCTATCCAGTTCCCGCTAGAAGGGTCGTCCTCTATTAATGTACCTCTTACAATTGTAAATGTCAAGCCTGCGCTTCTTAACACCTCTCCCAGCATCACCTGTCCTCTGCAATAACCGCTTAAGGCTTCAATAATTGCATGATAAAGAGCATGTTCTTCATGATAGTTTTCTCTTATTAAATCCTCACGGGATGCGGCAGTTTCAATTGCGGCAAC
The DNA here is from genome assembly GCA_002381185.1 of Firmicutes bacterium UBA3553. Lineage (GTDB taxonomy): Bacteria > Bacillota > Clostridia > Tissierellales > Sedimentibacteraceae > Sedimentibacter. The sequence goes on from DFOA01000020.1 coordinate 8,656, forward strand.
TATTTTTTTCGCATCCATGCTTCCTGCGTGGCCTTTGTATATCATGTAGTTTTTATTTTCATAATACTTTTGCAGATTCTCCATGTTGCCTTCACTTAGTGCCAATAACAACGCTATTTTACCTATTCCTTTTTTCTCCATATCTACCTGCCTTAAGGAATAAATGCAATTGTTACAACAATTGCATTTATTCAACTTTATTCAATTATACATTAAAACGGAGAATATTCCAATATTTTTTTCTCATAAGCAAATGTATTTACTTCCAACTCATCTGATTTTGCCTTATACTCTCTTACAAACTCTTCATCATCTATGGAACCCAGATTGATCCTGACGTTTAAAAGAGCCGAAAGCACTGCTGTTCGTGCAAGCATTGCCGCTACTAATCCGTCAGTTACAGCATTGGAATTTCCTCTTAATACAACAGCTTCAGTTAACGGCAGTATTTCGTATGAGGCATAAGCAACCTCAAGAGGTACTGTCGCAGCCAGCTTTGAGCTGTCTTCTATCTCTTGTTTTCTTAATGTTTTTTCTTCCTCTGTTTCCTTTGGAAGCTTGTATGCATTCATTACCTTGTTATATGCAACGCTGTCCTTTTCAATATAATCAATCAGCTTATTTCTCAGCACCAATGCTTTTTCTTTTATTTCCTTCATCTCATTTTCAAATTCGGCATATTTTTTCTTGCCTACAGTAAGATTTGCAACCATTTCCGAAAGAGCTGCGCTTAATGTGCCGCATACGGCTGCTACGCTTCCTCCGCCAGGAACAGGCTCGTTAGATGCAACACTGTCTGCAAACTGACTTACAGTCATATTTTTCATGTTAATTCTCCTTAATAATTTTTCCGTTTTTAATTACTGTTTCAACTATATTGACAGCTGCATGATAAGGAAGAAAATGAATGGAAGGATATTCAAGTATAATAATATCTGCTTTCTTTCCTTTTTCTATGCTTCCTGTTATATGACTTCTTCCCACTGCTGCCGCGGCATTAATCGTCAATGCTGTAATAATTTCTTCAATGGACATATTCATATTCAAAGCTGCAAGGGCAATAACCAAAGGTATTGAATTTGTGAAGCAGCTTCCTGGATTAAAATCAGTTGCCAATGAAACGGCACATCCGGAATCAATCATATGTCTTGCTCTTGCATAATGCTCTTTTAAGCAAAATGCTGTTGCAGGCAGCAATGTTGCAACGGTGCTTGATTCTGAAAGCATTTTTATTCCTTCGTCTGATGCCTGCAGTAAATGATCCGCAGATGTGCTTCCCAGTTCAACCGCCAGTTCCGTACCTCCAAGCTGTACCATTTCATCTGCATGTATTTTTAATTTCAATCCCATCTTTTTAGCTTCAATTAAAAATTTTCTTGACTGCTCAACCGAAAAAACATTTTTTTCACAGAATATGTCCGCAAACTCGGCTAATTTATTTTCAGCAGCATATTTCATTACATCAATCATGTAATCAATAAATTCATCTTCTTTACCCTTATATTCAGGAAGGACGCTGTGAGGTCCCAAAAAAGTCGGAACCACATCAACAGGATGAATTTCATTAAGTATCTTCATTGCCTCAAGCTGTCTGATTTCAGTGTTATGGTCGAGTCCATATCCGCTTTTACCCTCAACTGTGGTAACTCCCATTGCCATGAATTTGTCGAGTCTTTTTTTACCCAACTCAATAAATTCATCCAGTGAAGTGTTTCTTGTAGACCTTACGGAGCTGGTAATTCCTCCGCCCCGCTCCATTATAGACATGTAGCTGTCTCCTTTTAATCTCCATGAAAATTCATCGGCTCTGTAGCCTCCAAATATCAAATGAGTGTGAGAATCTATAAATCCGGGCAGAACTGCTTTATTAGAAGCATCTATTATTTTATATTCTTCCTGGTTGTATTTTTTTAATATATCTTCATTTGTGCCAACATCTTCTATAGTATCATTTTCAATAACAACACATCCGTTTTTGATCATTCCTATATCTGACATGGATTTGCCGTGCTTGGGACCATTACCCCTGCAGGTAACAAGTTCCGAAGCATTTTTTATTATTATCCCGTTCATTTATTCACTCCTATCCCCAAAGACTAGCCGTGGCAAAAAAGGTGTGTCCCTCTTCTTTTACAGCCTTGTCTCCAGAACCTGATCGATATTGAAATTCTCCAGTCTCAAATAGTAATCCGCAGTATCCACAATCGCCTGCAGAGGAACCAATCCAACAATTTCACTGCCCACAATATTTACGCCATATCTCTGTGCTTCCATCTTAATGGTTTCAAATACGCGGTAAATGGCTGATTTTGTATAGTCTGTAAGATTCATTGAAACCTGTACGATTCCTCTGTCTTCAAGCTCTATGCCCAGAGCTTTAACATATCTGAAGCCTCCGTTGATATGTCTCACCTTCTTCGCAATTTCTGTTGCAATTTCCAGATTATTCGTTGCAAGGTTAACATTGTATGCAACTAAAGGCATTCTGGCTCCTATAGCAGTAACTCCTGCCGTAGGGTGAATAGTACGAGGACCAAAATCGGGTTTCCACATATCGTCCTTCATTTTTTCCGCCATTCCTTCAAACTGACCTTTTCTTATATTGGCAAGATTTTCTCTGTGAGATGCAGTTGCAGATTTTTCATACAGGAAAAACGGCAGTCCGTATAATTCCGCTGCTTCCATCGCAACCTCTCTGGCAAGCCTGTCAGCCTCTTCCACCGTTACATTTCTGATAGGAATAAACGGCACAACGTCAACTGCTCCCATTCTCGGATGCTGCCCTTCATGTTTGTTTAAGTCTATCAGCTCAACGGCTTTACCTATGGCTTCCACCATTGCAGCTTTTAATGCATCCGGTTCTCCCACCAGTGTAACAACCGTCCTGTTATGATCCTCGTCGCTTGAGTAATCTAAAAGCTTGACATTATGTCTTCCTCTGAAAACATCAAGTATTTTTTCAAGTTTTAATAAGTCCCTGCCTTCACTGAAATTAGGAACGCATTCAATAATTTTATTCATATGTCCTCCGCTATTTATTGTAATTTTTTATAGTGTTTTCAATCAATTCATCACTTGCCAGGAACGGAATTGTTATGTGGTCCTGACCTGCACATTTATTGTTGTATTCAATTGATGTTTCAATTGAATGCTCGTTTCTTGCCCAGTTTCTTCTTGACACCCCAACCATAGTATCCCATGGTATTGATTTTTTCAATATATCGTCAACTCTTTCGCTTCCATCTAAGACCATTCCAAATCCGCCGTTTATGGATTTGCTGATTCCTACGCCTCCGCCGTTGTGAAGAGCTACAAGGCTCATACCTCTGGCTGCATTTCCTGCAAAGCAGTGAACTGCCATATCTGCCGTCACATTGCTTCCGTCATAAATATTGGAAGTTTCTCTGTACGGTGAATCTGTACCTCCTGTATCGTGATGATCTCTTCCAAGCATTACAGGACCTATTTCACCGTTTCTGACCATTTCATTGAACTTTAATGCTATGTCTCGTCTGCCAAGTGCATCCTGATACAGAATTCTGGCTTGAGTTCCTACCACCAGCTTATTTTTCTCGGCATCGCGTATCCAGATATAATTATCTCTGTCCTGTCCTCTCCTGTCAGGATTTATTACAGACATCGCAGCATGGTCGGTCTTTCTTAAATCTTCAGCCTTTCCGCTCAGGCAAACCCACCTGAACGGTCCGTAGCCGTAATCAAACAGCATAGGACCCATTATATCCTCCACATAGGAAGGGAATATGAATCCTTCGCTTGTATCAACACCGTTTTTAGCTATCTCCTTGACTCCCGCATCAAAGACCGCCTTCATGAAAGCATTGCCGTAATCAAAGAAATATGTTCCTCTATCCACCAGTGTTTTAACTGCTCTGAAATGTTCAGCCAAAGATTTGTTAACCAATTCTGCAAATTTTTCTCTGTCTCTGTTTAATAATTCTGTTCTTTCTTCAAATGTCAATCCCTTTGGACAGTATCCCCCGTCATAAGGAACATGGCATGAAGTCTGGTCTGACAATAAGTCCACATGGATATTATTGTCTACCGCATATTCCAGCAAATCTACAATATTTCCGTGATAAGCTATTGATATGGTTTCTTTTTTATTTATATATTCCTGAGCTGTTTTAAAGGCTTCCTCTAAATTATCCGTAACTTTTGAAACCCAACCTTGTTTTAATCTTGTTTCAATTCTTGAATAATCTACTTCTGCAATTATTCCGACACCGTTAGCTATCTCAACAGCCTTAGGCTGAGCTCCGCTCATTCCTCCGAGGCCTGACGTGATAAATAAATGTCCTGCTAGATCCTTGTCAGCCGGAATTCCAAGTTCTTTTCTTCCCGCATTTATTAGTGTGTTATATGTTCCGTGAACAATACCTTGAGGGCCTATATACATCCATCCTCCCGCAGTCATCTGACCGTAGCTGGAGCACCCCATTGCAGTGGCCTTAGCCCAGTCATGAGGATTGTCGAACATGCCTACCATAAGTCCGTTTGATAAAATTACTCTTGGACTTAATTTATGTGATTTAAAAAGTCCCAACGGATGACCTGACATTATTGCCAGCGTTTGTTCATCTGTCAGTTGTTCCAGATATTTTTTAATCAGCCTGTACTGCATCCAGTTCTGGCATACCTGGCCTGTTTCTCCGTAAGTTACAAGCTCATAAGGATAAAGAGCAACATCATGGTCCAGGTTATTGTCAATCATAACCTGAAATGCCTTTCCCTCTATGCAGTTGCCTCTATATTCGTCAATTGGTTTTCCGTAAATTCTTTCCTTGGGCATAAATCTGTAACCGTAAATTCTACCTCTTGTCATTAATTCATCCAAAAATTCAGGTGCAAGTTTTTCATGAAGACTTTCAGGGACATACCTTAATGCGTTTTTTAACGCAAGCTTTATTTCCCTTTGATTTAATGTAAGCTCTCTCTTAGGAGCTCTTCTGATACCCTCCTTAAAAACAGGATATTCCGGCAGTACATCATCTAATTTAATGGTCATAGCTTCTGATATGTCTAAATTATTAATCATAAAATACCTCCAATTATATACTGATATTATTATAATATTTTTCCGTCGATAATTCGTCTAAATTTAAGATTAGTTAAAGATTTTATATAATTATTTAGACTTTCATTTTTAAATACTTCATTTATTTCTTGGGTAGGAACTTAAAAACATACTTTTTTCGATAAAATAATTTTTTCCTTTTTTTAATTCACCTACACATTAAATTTTGCTCTTTTAATTGCTAATTCTGTTAATTTTAGTTTGCTAATTTTCTCATTAGTTAATCTCTAAATTATTCAAATTATTTATTGACAAACTGTATTTTTTGGTATAATTACATTAATAAGGAGAATCGAATAACATATATTATAAAAGAAGGAGATTGTAGTATTATGGCTGTTTATGCTGAATAAGCGTCTTACTTTATATCTTAATGCTTTCCATTTAGGTCTTGATAAAAACCAATAATTATGATAAAACCTTATATATAGAACAAAAAAGAAAGCGAAAACACTTATGAAAAAGAAATTTATTATTTTTATATCTATGTTTATTATATTAATATTTTTATTCTTAGTGATTCCAATAGGAGTTGATCAATATGATAATTACACAGGAATGAGAGGAACAAAAGAAACCGGAAGATTAGTAAATGGACTTATCCCTGCATACAATAATAATATTTTTATAGGATTAAACACAATAGCTGAGAATGATGAATATGGTTCCTTCATATTTAAAGAAGATGGGAAGTTTTATTATTTTCCAGGGAGAAAAAATATTTTAGATAATCGATATAACAACGCATATCAATATATGGGGTATTGGTATTATGATTATACCCACAACATTCAGCTTAAAGTGTTTAGAACTTATTTCAATAAAATTCTGCGAAAAGCAAACTTCAAAGAAAAACAATATATTCTACCGTTTGATTACATAAATAGCGAAGAATACAAGTTTAGTGATGACTTGCTAATTGATAATAAAATATTTAAATTACTTGACAATGAACTTACCGAAAAAAGCGGAGAAAAACTAAGGTTAGATGAAGAAATAATAAATCAATATTTATTTTCAAAATAGGTTTACACAATTAAAAAAAATATCTCTTTAATATATGTAATAGCTATTATAAAAAATATATTAAAGGAGATGTTTTTTTATGGGAGGAGTACACGTAATACAAAGAAGCACACAACCATCAACCTCATTTGTAATTAAGGGAATTTCAACATTAGTATTGCCATCTACACTGACATATAGACCAAATACTACTAATTATCAAAATGGAGCCTTTCCTGAATTTATACACGGATTCTTTAAAGGCAATTATGGGTTTGATGCCGGAATCATGTACAAGGATGGAAATTTCTCACTTTTCTTTTATTGTGGGAGTCTTACATCAACTAAGACATGGGATGAACATGCAATGCCTAATATAAAAATGGGAGACACAGTAGAATTTACTACCCAAATATATCAGACCGGAGTAATGCTTACATGCAAAAGAGCAAACTCATCCTTGTCATATACTATGTCGGCAACATTGAAACCAGATGCGTATGATGCGATGAAGAATGGATGTTTATTTAGAAGAGAGATGGTCATTGCTATCAATCCAAACAGCAGCGGTGCAATCTTGGTCCCGACTGGGGCATCTTTTACTACTGCTACTTTTAGCAATACAGACTTATATATGGCTAATGGAACAACAGCTCAATTAAAAAGCTCTAATTCAACTGTTGTTGAAGGCACTTTTGATAGCGATACGCCAACACACACATATAATGGTGATGGTTCGTCAAGTACGTCCAACGGTTATGTCAATGACTCTGGGTATGGTTATATTTAATTTAATAACTACCTTAAATTATTAACGAAATAATCGAGTAGCAAAGAGGAGTTTCACCTCAATGCTCTCACCGAACCGTACGTGAATCTCTCGATTCATACGTCTCTTATCATTTTACCTTATGGTGCAAAACCAACAGCCCAATGTGGAAACATGTTGGGCTCTCTTTTTGCAATTTCTCTTAGCCATTTTTCAGCATTAGAACTATGATTTCTAAAGTGCTTGTATTTGAACATTGCCCATTTCACAAGTCTTCGATTTATACAATCCATAGTATATTTCACAGCAGATTTGTTATATTTGCTGAAGTAGTTTATCCACCCACGAATCATGGGGTTTAAAATTTCAGCTACCATTTCAATCTTACTACCAGACATAACATGTATATTCTATTATAATGAACCCATAAATTTAGACAAAAAAATGCTTGATTTTAAGTTTGGTTATCCATATCATAATTTTGAAAGGAGCGCATAATTTTTTATGAAACTGAAACCACACACACCAGATGAAAAAAACAAGTTGATAATAGAGATTCTCAAAGGAGAACGAACCATAAATGAAATTGCAGCATCACAGAGGCATAACCTTGTTGATTTCAAAGATAAACAGCTTTCTGTTTTGCAACAAGCCTAACTACTTGAAATTAACCGGAGTTCGCTATATTACAAACCTGTTGCTCAAAGCAGTGACACAAATTTAACTAATTAAAAACTTAATTTACAGTAATACATTCAATTTCTAAAACAATAATATATTATTTATTATTTTTCTTTGATGAATCTAAAAATTTAAGATTAGTTAAAGATTTTATTTTTATAATTAGTATAAGCTAATAAGGAAAACTTATTACTTACCCTCTCCCCCTTGTTTTTTATAAATATTATTAAGCCTTACGTCCGTTGTAAGGCTTAATTTTTTTACATTGATAATTTCTCCTCTTTAGTATATTATTAAGTTAATATATTAATCGAGGAATTCTTATGAACGTTTTATCTGTTAAATTATTAGGCAACCCAACAGTAAAATTTAATAACAGCAAAATAACATTCCCTTATAAAAAATCAGAGGCTTTGTTTTATTATGTGTGTGTAAACAAAAAGGTATCAAGAGATGAAGCTATAAATATATTCTGGGCGGATTCTAACGAGGAAACGGCACGTAAAAACCTTAGAGATGCTTTATATAAAATTAAAACAAGCATTAATGAAAATGTATTTGCCTCATCAAAATCCGTAATTGAATTTTCTGATGATTTTATTGTTGAAACAGATATCGAAAATATTAATGAATCTAATGCGGTTAATATTTATGAAGGTGATTTTCTTTTAAATTTTCCCATAAAAAACTGCTATGACTTTGAAAACTGGATGCAGGAAAAGAGAGACTACTATAAGGAAATTTATATTAAGTCAATACATAACAGGATTGATGAGCTCATCAGCGTCAGCGACTACAGCAGTATAGAAAAATACGGAAATATTTTAATAAAAAATGATCCTTACAACGAAAAAACGTACCGGTATTTAATGAAGACTCATGCTCTGTCTGAGGATTACAACAAGGCAATCAAGCTTTATCATGAACTTTCGGAAATATTAAAAAATGATTTAAATGTTGAACCTGAGCGCAAAACAAAAAAATTGTTCAGGGAAATATTAGAGCTGAAAAATGCAATTAATTCAGACCATACCGGCAATTATGTTAATTTAAAGAGTAAGGTTGAAAATTTAACCAATTACTATACCATGTACCATGAGACTTATCCGTCTTTGTCATCCGAAACAATAGATACTCCCGGCACTTCTAATATTTCCGACATCGAATCAGAGCTGAAAAATATCGAGAAGGACTTAACTGTCATAGATGACTTGGATACAGAATACATTAAAATTAAAATGGAAGCATCTTATCTGGCAGGAAGATACTATATTTCCATAGGTGAGTATGAAAAGGGAATAAAAAACATACAAATAAGCATTAAACTGGCACATAAGCTTGATAATTTAATATACTTGTTAAACAATCACAAGCAAATGATTTTCTATGCCATTCAAACCGACAATAATGATGTAATGAATGATTATATTAGCAAATGTTTGAATCTTCTGGAAAAAAGAGATATTATAGATGAACGGGGAATAATTCTCAGGCTGCAGGGACTTTATTTTATTAGGACAGGTAACTTCAAAAAAGCAGACAAAGCACTAAACGAATCAATCAACATTTTTTCAAGCCTGAATAAATTCAGCAGCAAGTACAGCGTTAATATTTCCGCAAGCTATAATTATTTAGGTCAAATGAACAAGGATCTGGGAAATTATGAAGATGCCTATGACTATTTCATGAAGGCGATAAATATATGTATTGAACACTCAGTAGTCAAGGGATTGGAAATCTTTTATTCTAATGCCGGACAAGCGTTGTACTGCATGGAAAGATTCAAGGAATCCGAGGACTTGATAAATAAATCTATTGAATATTTTGATAAATTCAATGTTATCTGGGGCAGGGATTTCGCAGAATACTATAAAGCATTGTTAGAAATGGAAAAAGGAAATTATGCAGAAGCTAAAGTCCATTCCCAAAAAGCATATAGGCTTGCAAAAAAACTCAACAACCCAAAATCCCTGAGCCTAATCGAAAAATTAATATGACAGTTCAGAAAAATCCGTTTTTAAGAAATCCGCTCAACAAATGATTTTGTAATTTATTATTCCATAGTGAGAAGTCTCAGAATTTCATCAGTGTGAAATTCTAAGACTTCTCACTATGTTTGGAATGACATAAATAGACTATAGGTCACAATCATATAATCTTTGGGTATTCGTTACAGAGTAGACGGTATGGCTGCTCGTCCTCCTCAATGGAGGGGAAACGTCCAATGGGCTTCAGAAAGCGGTTGTCGATATTATCGTCGTTACATTGGCTCACCTCACCTAACAACACCGGTCCCGTTCCTTCCTCCACCGAAAAGTCGTGGTATAAATATGGCTGTATGGTGATGCTCTCACCCGGTGTAAGACGAACCTGTGTTCCTGCAGGAACAGTCAGCTCGCGCCCATCCATGTGGACACGTACTTCCCCGGTCTCATCCAGCTCTTCATCATGGGTGGAATTGTAGACGCGAATCAAGACATTACCTCCGCCGCGGTTGATGATATCCTCCATCTTGCTCCAGTGAAAGTGCATTGGAGCATATTGCCCCTCCCGCAGATAGAGCAGCTTTTCTGCATAGGTCTTGGCATATTTGTCCTTCATGGCAAGGTTGCCGTTGCGGACTGTAATCAGCGAAAAGCCGACCTTACCAAAGTCGCCCAGACCATAGTCGGTGATATCCCAACCCAACATATTATCGCGGATTTCGTCATATTCGTGATTCTTGCATTTCCACTCCTCCGGCGTAAAGTGACAGAAAGGCGGCAGGGCAAAGCTGTATTCATTTATGAAAGCCTCCATTTCCACCAACGCCTTATTAATTTCGCTGCGTTTCATAGTCATTCTCCTTTCCGGCCAAGAAAATCCTCGACCATACTTATTGTGGGCATTGCAGGTATACCTCCTCGTTTTTGGATGCAAAGAGAGGCAACCGCGTTGGCAAATTCGGTGAAATCTTTAAGCTGTGCTTCGCCGAGGTCATTAGGTCTCAGCCCGCTCACAGCCAACTTATAGAGAAAGCCTCCCCAGAAAGCATCCCCGGCGCCGGTGGTGTCAACCACAGGAACATCGGGATCGAGAATGGGAACGAGCGCAAATGTATCTTTCACCGCAGTATAGGCACCGTCCTTGCCAAGAGTGACCACCGCGCAGGAAATCCCCTTTTGAAAAAGAGCGCCTGCGGCAGCCTCAAGCGAAGATTCTCCTGTTATTAACTCAACTTCCTCTTCGCTGATTTTTACAATGTCTGCAAAGTGAAGTACACTTTGCATAATCTCTGCGGCTTCGTTTTCGCTTTTCCAGAGCGGCGCACGGTAATTCGGGTCATAAGAGATGATGGCTCCGGCATTTTTCGCGGCTTTAACCGCTTCTATCGTGGCAGAACGCGAAGGTTCATTGGTCAGAGAGAGAGAGCCGAAGTGAAAAATCTTGCATTTTCCTGCCATCTCGAACTTAACCTCACACGTCGAAAGGCAGGTGTCCGCGCCGGGTTTGCGTGCAAACGAAAATTTACGTTCCCCTGTTTCAGATAACTCAACAAACGCAAGCGTCGTAAAAACATCCTCCGCGCTAATCAGACCGCCGGTGTTGACGCCCTTTTCCTCAAGCACACTGCGCAAATAATCACCGTGCATATCCTTGCCCACCTTGCCGATAAATGCGGTGCTCAGCCCTAAGTTTGAGGCAGCACAGAGCATGTTGGCAGGCGCGCCTCCAGGGTTTTGTTCAAACAGACGCGTGCCGTTTTCGCTTCTGCCATGGTATGTAAAGTCAATCAATAGCTCACCCATTGCGACTATATCGATCATTCAATCACTCCCAAAAATTTTATAGTCAATCAACTTCAATATGACAATGTCATTTTAAAGTCTGTAGCGGTTTAGCCGCAGGAGGCCGTTAGAACAGTAATTCAGAATTTTTTTGCTTTTGCAATCGGACAGCAGAGGAATATTCACTGCCGTCCGATTGTGAGAGCTTAGAATCTGCCCTTATAGCTTAAAATGTTACTATAGAAAATTAATATCGCTTTTAAGAATTTCTTACTTTAGAAGCTCCAAGCGTCCAGGGTCATTGGCAAATGCCTCTTTTGCATTTTCCTTGGTAACAACGAGAGGAGAAAGTTCATATATGCCTACGTCCTCCTTGCCATTGTTCACACTTGTATCAGGTGCCGGCATACCATTGCCTGCCTGCAGCGATTTAATAATCTCAATTGTTTTACCTACCAGCACGTCGGTCGGCTTAGCAACAGTTGAGTATTGTCTGCCAGACCAAACCCATTCAACAGACTCGTTCTCAGCATCAAGTCCTGAAACAACTGGAATCTCCTGGCCTGCCTGCTCAGATGCGGTAATGATTGCACGAGCAATGCCATCATTAGGAGAGAGAACACCATGGATTTCCTTATCCGAATAGAAGCCTGAAAGAAGGGAATCCATACGTGCCTGTGCTTTGGAATTATCCCAGTCCATTGTTGCACACTGGGTGAAATCGGTTTGACCAGATACGACAACCAGCGTACCGTCATCAATCTTTGGCTGGAGCACTGACATGGCTCCCTTAAAGAAGTTTGGAGCATTGGGGTCGGCAGGGCCGCCTCCGAACAACTCTATGTTGTAAGGACCTTTACCCTTTTTGGCAGCCAATCCATCCAGCAAAGCCTGCCCTTGCAGCTCGCCGGTCTTGACACTGCCAAACTGCACAACGCCGTCGACGCCTGTAGTATTCTCAATAAGCCGGTCATATCCAATGACGTAGATACCGGCTGCTTCTGCTTCTTCCAGAACAGATCCAAGCTGAGAACCGTCCACAGGTCCAACTACAATAACCTTAGCGCCATTTTGAATCATTGACTCAATCTGCTGCTGTTGCTGCGGAACCTTGTTATCCGCATGCTGAACAATTGACTTGAAGCCCGCAGCCCCCAATTCGGTTCTGAACATCTCATCCGCTTCTGCCCAGTTCTGAGTTCCGAGCCAGGGCAGTGCAACACCAATGGTTGCGTCTGCTGCAAACCCTCCGCCCTCTGAAGAAGCCGGCGAATCGGCGGGTTTGTCTTGGACTGTGCCACTGCAGCCCGCCAGTACCATTGTAATGAGAAGTGATGCAATGAGAAACAGGTTAAAACGTTTTTTCATTTCTTTTCTCCTCTCTGTTTTAAGTCCATCGACTAATATGTAAGCCCGACCATCAGTCCATCATGAACTGCTGCCGGCAGGGTTACCTTCCTTGTGGCCGCTTTCCTTAGAATCGATTTCCTTTGCAGGAAATAGTCTTTCTATGATTGACGGGCGGCCCTGTTGCTTGTTGAAAACATCAAAAGCAACCGCCACAAGCAACACAAATCCTTTAATAACCTGAGTGCGGTCAGCTCCCACACCCATAAGCATTAATCCTGAGTTGAGAACAGCCATCACAAGTCCTCCAACCATCGTAGCAAGAACGGTACCGACACCGCCCGAAACAGCAGCCCCCCCGATAAAGACCGACGCAATGGCGTCCAATTCCCATCCGGTTCCATCCGATGGGCCTGCCGCAGTTGAACGACCCACAAACATGATTCCAGCCAAAGCTGCAAGCAGGGACATATTGAGCATGGTCAGAAAATATGTCTTCTGAACATTTACACCGGACAGTGCTGCCGCGCTTTTGTTGCCTCCTACAGCGTAGATGTGACGTCCAAATCTGGTGCGCTGGGTTATAAAGTGGTAAATAATGACTAAAATCACAAGAATCAGCCCCGGTACCGGGAAGGATGTGCCGGGACGCCCTGTGCCGAAAATCCATGTTAAGTAACCAATGGTGACACCAATCAAGCCAATCCGAACCACCACCGACCATAGCTCCTCCGTTTTTTCGCCCAGTTTCACAGAACGATTATACTTGCGCAGCTGCGTAAATGCAAAGGCTGAAACTGCAATAATCCCCAGCAATAGAGTCGAATTGTTCATTCCTGTAAAAGCAGGACCCCAATCGGGCAAATATCCCGCGCCGAACACTTTGAGCTCAACAGGCGCCGGCACTGAGATAGACTTTGAAATCCATATAACGCCGCCACGAAAAATCATCATACCGCCCAATGTTGTAATAAAGCCGGGAATACCCAGCCTGGACAACCAGAATCCTTGCCACGCTCCGATGGCGGCGCCGATTGCGAGGCTGAGAAGCACTGCTGTCCACCACGGCAATCCAAGATTCCGTGCCGTAAGAGCCATAACCATTCCCGAGAAACCAGCCACCGAACCGACGGATAGATCAATCTGTCCAATCACGATGACCATCAACATTCCAATCGCCAGAACCAGTACATACGCATTGCCGGATATCAGGTTCTGGAAGTTTGAGGAGGTAATCATTCTCCCCCCCGAAGTAATATTAAAGATGATAGTAAGCGCCACCAAGGCAATCACCATGCTGTACTGCCGCAGTCCGCCGCCAAATACTTTCTTAATATATTTCATAATGTTTTCTTATCCTTTCCTGCTTTATATTCCGGCCCAGAGGTGTTTGTCATCATTTTCATGAGTTTTTCCTGATCAGCCTCTTGGCTGTCTATCACACCTGTTACGTTCCCCTCAAAAATAGTGTAGATTCTGTCTGATATGCCAAGCAGCTCAGGCAGCTCGGATGAAATTATTATGACTGCTTTTCCCTGATCAGCAAGTTCTTGAATCAGGCGATAAATCTCGTATTTGGCGCCAACGTCAATACCGCGGGTAGGCTCGTCAAGAATCAAAACATCCGGCTCTGTAAACATCCACTTGCCCAAAACAACCTTTTGCTGGTTGCCTCCGGACAATGTGGTCACACCGCGATCAACGCTGTGCGTTTTGACATCTAAGGAACGGCGGTACTCTTCGGCAACCTGAAATTCCCGGTCCAAATCAAGGAGTCTGCCGCGTAAAATTGCTTTTAAATTTGCCGACACCGTGGTTGTGCGGATGCTGTCCAGCAAATTGAGTCCCAGATTTTTTCGGTCCTCAGGCACATAAGCGATACCCTGACGGATGGCGGAATCTACCGAGGTGATGCGAATCTCCTTACCTCTGATTTTGATAGAACCTCCAAGGTAGATGCCGTAGTTTCGCCCAAAGATAGACCGCATCAGTTCCGTTCTTCCAGCACCCATAAGACCGGCGAAGCCAACGATTTCCCCAGCTCTGACAAAGAAACTGGAGTTCTTGCATACCATCCGGCCTGGACTATTGGGGTCTTCCACACACCAGTCGGACACCTCGAAGATGACATCCCCGGGATTCGATTCGTGAACGGGATATCTGTTTTCGATGGAGCGCCCTACCATAGAGCGGATAATGCGGTCCTCATCTACATGCCCCGCTTCAACGGAGTAGGTTTCGACGGTGCGGCCATCACGCAGGACTGTGACAGCATCGGATATAGCAGCAATCTCGTTGAGCTTGTGCGAAATCATGATGCAAGTGATGTCCTTGTTTTTTAAGCTGCGCATGAGATCGAACAAGTTCGCAGAGTCATCCTCATTAAGCGCAGAAGTCGGCTCATCAAGAATCAGCAGCTTGACGTTTTTGGAAAGTGCCTTCGCAATTTCTACCAATTGTTGCTGGCCTACGCCTAAATGCTTAATCAAGGTATCAGGATCAATAATCAGCCCCACCTTTTCAAGCAGCTCTACCGTGCGGTGACCTTCGGCATCCCAGTCAATCAACCCATGCTTTACAATTTCGTTTCCTAAAAAAATGTTTTCAGTAATTGAAAGCTCAGGAATCATTGTCAGCTCTTGGTGGATAATCACAATGCCGGCGCTCTCCGATTCTTTGATATCTTTAAACTTCATTTCACTGCCCATGTAAATAATCTTTCCTTCATAAGATCCGTGAGGGTAAACACCGGAAAGAACCTTCATCAAGGTCGATTTCCCCGCTCCATTCTCGCCGCAAATAGCGTGAATTGTGCCTCTGTGTACCTCCAGCGTCACATTGTCGAGTGCACGCACGCCCGGAAAGAGTTTGGTAATACCTTGCATCTGTAAAATTAAAGGATGTTCCATGACCACACTCCTCATCGCTCGCACATTTGCAAGCAAATATTATATTCTATTCAGCAAAATTCAACTGTTTAAGTTCTTGGCCGCACCCTCATGGTCATTGTCCAGCGTAATAATCTGAGAGTCTATAAATGTTTCATTCATATTGCCATATGGCAAAAGGCCATTTTATAGCAGACTATATTGCACGAATTTGGAAATCATTTTCCTGCACCCCATTTGCCTCCCGCAGAAAACATACTGGGCAGCTGCAAAACCTTATTCGTTGCTATGGCTGCTGCGCCATAAAGTGTGGGATCAACCTTCAGGCTGGATATTTTAATCTGCACTCTGGTGTGCAGTTCAGGAATAACACGCTGCTTTACCACTTCATAAATTGTAGGCATCAGCAAATCGCCCCCTTGAGACACCACATCGCCAATGATAATAATGTCGGGGTTATAGCCGTTTATCAAAGTTACACACCCGTAACCGATATACTCCGCCGTCTCTCGCACCACATCCAGCGCTTTTTGATTACCGGCACGAGCCGCTTCAAAAATGGCATTGCAGTCGTCGCTGCTTTGTTGCTTTCCTCTGGGAAGGCATTCCGGCACATGCTTTTGTGCCTTCTTCCATAATGCCGAAGCCGAACAGTACATTTCAAGGCAGCCATAGTTACCACATTCACAGCGCGGACCGGAGACATCCACACTAACATGCCCAAGCTCACATGCAGACCCCTGCACACCCAGAAAAAGTCTGCCACGCTCAATAATACCGCAGCCCACGCCTTCACCTACCAAAAAATAAGCCAAGGTGTGCAGCGACTGGCCATGCCCTCCAAACAGCCATTCGGCAAACGCTCCTGCATTCGCATCATGCTCTATAAAAACCGGCTTGTGAAACTCTTCTTTAAATTCCTCAATAAAATTAATCGTGTGCCAAGCAGTCATACGTGTTACGACTGCAATACGCCCTTCATCCCGCAAGTAAGGTCCAGGAACAGCAAGACCAATGGATACCACATTTTTATAATTATTCAGCATATTGTGTATCTGCTCTTTCATGGCAGAAAGCACATTTTGGGGATTTTCCTCAAGTGAATACTTCGTTTCGGATTGGGTGTATATTTTACCCGAAATATCGAACACACCTACTGCGAACATCTCTCTTGCAAACTTTACCCCAATGATTTGGTGTCTGTCTGCATTCAGTCTAAGCCCTATTGAACGGCGGTTGTCGCTGCCCGTTATAATGCCAATCTCAGATACAATGCCCATTTCCATCATTGATGCAACTATTTTTGTAATAGCCGCTTGGGTAAGCCCTGTTTGCCTGGCAATATCCGCACGTGAACACACATCCTGCTGTTGTAATATTTTCACAACAGCAGAGCGATTCATTTCGGTCAAATCACTGTTATTTTTCCCTATCGCACCTCTCATTTTTGCTCGCTGACCTCTTCCTGTTCAGAGTGATTAAACTGTGTTAATTAATTTACTTTGTTAATAGATTAATCCAATTTCATAAATATGTCAACTGTTTTTTAACCCTTTTGTTTACCGAAGGACTTGGTAAGCTTGCTTATTTCGACAGTATTCATACTGCTCCTCCTATATACAATACTTCTTAAACTCATTTAAATAACCGTCAAAGTCTGCTCCTATCTTCTTAATTGGTATAAACAGCAACCTTAATACAATAAAAAACTTCTTGATTTAATCATCAAAGAAGTTTTTTATTGTATAGCTATATCATTCTAATATATACACAATTCCTTGTCCTCCATCTACCATAACCCTGTCACCGGTTTTAAGCCTTGCGCTTGCATTGCCGCATCCTACAACAGCAGGAATTCCAATCTCTCTGGCTACAATTGCCGCATGCGACAACGGCGCTCCCACATCAGTTATAACTGCTGCAGCTTTAGGGAAAATAGGAGTCCATCCAACATTAGTTGTTGTCGCAACTAATATCTCTCCAGGCTCAAGCTTATCTCCCTCCTCAGGATTTATCAGAATGCGGACCTTTCCTTCAATTCTGCCTGCTGCTCCGGGGAACCCCTTAAGCATTTCAGAGTCAGAAGCAGTATTAACTGGCATGATGGAATCATAGTAATCCATTCTTCTATTTTGATCTTTCATCCATTCATGCGGATTAAACCTTCCCCGGATAATTGACGGAAATGGTGGGAACTCTTTATATCTTTCATAATTTTCCCGCCTTGCAGGAATAAACTTTACCTTTGTTTTATTCCCGGAAATCAAATCAAGGATTTCATCCATATATAGAAAGAATATACCTCCTCCCACCCCAGTCAGTTCTCCTGCTTTAAGTGCAAAACACGATTTATCCTAAATACCCTGACAAACTCTGACCGCGCCTCTTCTCTGAGACGGGCACCATCAGATGCCTTTACTAACTTCTTCTTAAGCCAATTTAACTTACCGGGATATTTTTCATTGAATCTTTTTAAAGCATCTTCATATTGAGCGTGCTGTTTCTTTATAAGTTTTTCCGCATCAGTGGCAGATTTTTTATATTCCTCAATTTGCCGTTCAAGCCAGACTGTATCCTCTGAAGGATCAGGTATTGACAGCTCAAACTCATGAGGACCTCTGTGTCCATACTGTTTCAAATACTCCTCACGGCTTATTTCACCCTTTATAACCTTTGATATGCCAACAACCGGACCTAAACTAGCTAATTGTGAATTTCCGCTTAAGTTGGATAATAATGTGCCGGCGTCTTCAGTTCCTACCATCTCTGTAAGTTTCTTACTTAAATTTAATGCTATCACTGCCTTGCTTGCACTTGCCTGCAATCCCCACCAAGCTTTGTAATTATATGATTTAAGTTCATTTTCCCACAGAGCATGAAGCTCTTCTTCATTATTTGCTGAATTTACTTTTTCCGCCATCCTTCTGCACCAGCCAGGAGTTTCCATGATATATTTTGGCATATCCTTATTGGCTTTCATAGTACTCTTTACTAACCGCTTAATTCCGGGCAGCATTTCCTTAATCAATTTTAATCTTTCAAAAGGATATTGCGGAACATCGATTGTGTCGGGTAAACGGCCGAATACTTCCCCTAACAGCTTCATACTCTGCTTTACATCCATTCCGTATAATGCCGTAATTGCAGATACTCTTTGACTAATATTTGAATATATTCTTCCGCATATATTACCGGACCATAGATAGTATCCAGGAATAAAACCTGATTCGTTATCCAAAGCTCTCACCAAACTCCAGGTAAGTGGAGTAACCACATCCGGAATCGCTTCCCCAACGTTTGTATTAACCCATAATGCATCTCCGGCTAAACTTTCATTTATTTCGTAAGTATCTGGATTACCGGCTGTCAATGTCGTAATCGGTCTTGCCTGTAAAATATACAGCCTTTCATTTGTTACTGCCCATTCAATATCTTGTTGACTTCCAAACTGTTCTGTAAGCCTTGAAGCATATTTATATAAATCTGAGGCATATTTTTTAAGATCCTCAGGTCCTTCATATTTTCCCTTCGGTCTTGTAATCTTGAAATCATAGGCATTGGATTCTCCTGACACCAGCTGCTCTCCAAGCCCATAGACAAAGTTACCTTTCATGTTTGCATGACTGCCTGTAATTGGATCGGCTGTAAATAATACTCCTGACATTACCGGCTGTACCATTAACTGTATTACTACAGCTATCTGATGAGCACTCTCCATACCCTGAACATTGCTGTATGCTTTAACTCTCTCTGATTGTCTTGATCTGAAAACTGTATATATGGCTTTCTTTATGTCATCATCCTGCATAACATTGAGAACTGATTCAAACTCTCCTGCAAAGGATGCCTGAGCAGAATCTTCACTTAAACCGGAGGACCTTACAGCAAACAAAGCATTTTCATTTTTCTTTCTAAGCTCGCTCAATAGGAATTGAATTTCTTTCCAGGCGTTATTGCTTAGATTTTCATTTTCAAATGCAGAGGGCAGGATAACAAAGCCCTCAGGAACCGGATACCCCAGTTGGTACATTTTTGCAAGCATGCTTCCTTTTCCACCTGCATATACCAGAAATTCTGGGGCCAATTCTTTAAAATTTATTACTGTATTTTTCATATAATACCTCCTTATTTTTGGATTCCATGGCGAATCATATCAAGAAAACTGTTTCTTTCTTCAATAAAGCCTTGAAGATGAGATTCATCCAACTCCTTATTGTTTACTAATTCAAAAAGATACTTTCTCTCGAAATAATCCAATGTAAGTTTGATTAACTTAAACGCTTGTTTTCGGTCAACTCCGTCTCTTAGAGGAACCTTATCAAACAGTTTTTCTAATGCTTTATCTCTATTATCGATTAATCCGCCAAATTTTTCTTTAATCTCCCCTTTCAAATCTTCGGGTGTATCATAAAAAGCTTCCATAATAACTTTGTAAAGGTCCGGATTTTCTTTGTAATATTTAAATTTAATAGAGCTGACATATTCCTTAGCCTCGAAAAAGTCCTTGTGTTCAGATAAGCTGCCAAAGCCCATTTCATTACTTCCTTTTTCAAAGCATCTGTCTATTAAGGACAAATATAAGTCCTTCTTGCTCTTAAAATGATGAAATATTAATGCCCTGGATATACCCGCTGCTTCTGCCAACATAACGGTCGAAGTTTTCTCATACCCATTGCGGGCAAATACCGACAGGCAAATGTCCAAAATTTCTTCTTTATTATAAATTTTTTTAGGCATATTTTATCTCCTTTATTTTGCTGACTATACTGTTAGTAAAATTATAGCATTTGCTGACACCTGTGTCAATAAAACAAAAAAAATCTTTTTAAAATAAAAAATCTTCTTGAATTAACTATCATTTCAAGAAGATTAAGCGAATATTTTTCAGTCTTTTGCTGTTATCTTTTTTCTATTTTCCTATATCCAAAATATATCAAGACTATGCAAATTATCAATCCGACTATTGCAGGAATAAATATGGATTTTCCGGCTTCTCCTCCAAATGCAACACTCCACGCCATTTTAGCAACAGCAATAAATACCATTACGGAAATACCAAAATATAAGTTTCGTTTCCAAAAGGCTACAGCTAGCGTTGTAAGGGAACTAGGAACAAGCAATGTAATTAATATCTTAGATAATCCCCAGTACCCCAGCAAATAATCCATTTCCATCTGCAGGAAGTCTTTAACCTGATTGCTCACAGCGTCAGGCCTTGGAAACCAAAACATACTTGTAAGCATTAAAAATACAGTTCCTGAAATTCCTGCCCAGCTTCTTTTATATGCAAAGTAACAAAACGGTATCAGAAACATGGGTCTTATATACCAGCTGATTTGGTTCTGGTGGCGCTCATAAGCCCAATTAAAAAATTGATTGTTTGTAAATGCCAGAACAAGAAAAAACACAGTACCCAAAGCAAACATTAATGCTGCAATTTTATCATAATTTTTTTTCATATATCCTCCTGCATTATTTTATTGCACAAACCATTCTTCATAAAGTCAACGTAGTAATCAAGGTTTTTGATAATATTTCCAAGTTCCATATCATCTTCAGAATTAAAAACATCCTCAAAGTGAGTAAATAAGTGACTGATTATTTTTATTATGAACTCCTTTGGTAAATCGTTTCTGAAATCTCCCTCTTCTATAGCATTTTCAATAATTTCGTTTAAAGGATTTATATTGTCTTCAATTAATACAATTTTTGCTATATCATAAATTTCATTACCTTTTTCTTTTACAAACATCCTGCTCAGATTATGGTAATTTGGATGCATTGATGCGAATTCTGCACCAACTTTGGCCTGTAATCTGAACATCTCAAATATATCCCTTCTTTCATCTGTTGAAGACGATTTGATATTTTTATTTATGAATTCCCATTTAACCTTAGAAGATGATTCCAGCAAGTAAATGTAAAGCTCCTGCTTATCCTTGAAATGATAATAAAATGTCCCCTTGCTGATGCCCGCATTTTTTATAATGCTGTTTAAAGAAGCATCATCATATTTTTTTGAAGAAAATTCCTCCAATGCAGCTTCCAATAATTCTTGCTTTTTCTCAAAACTTTTTTCTTTCATAATGCACTCCCTTATAATAGACCAGCAGGTCTAGACCGTGTGGTCTAGATTTATATTAACTCATTTTCGATAATTTGTCAATAGGTAATCAATAAAAATAGGACTGTCGCATTAGTGACTATTAGCCTGTCATTTTGAGCTCTAGCGAAAGATGACAAGAAAGTGTTTAATGCGCAACCCCATTTTTAACCGGATAATCAATAAACTTTTTTCAGAAATCTTTTGACGAAAAATAAAATCCATACAGACGATACGGCAATGCATACAACAAAATAAAATGATGACTGTTCCAGGGAAAACTTAGCAATCCATAAAGAAGGCAAGAAGAAAAACAGATGCTGGACATTATCTGCAGTTAAAAATGTCACCGGAATTCCGATTATTACAATCCCTGATAACTTCATAACTGCCATACCCTCTACCTTATTGGCTGAGATTGATATTACCATCATTGACATTATAAGCCCAATCATTGATGTTAATATTGATATTCCAATTACTTGCCCAAGAGTAAGTTTTGTTAGGTTAAATATCAACATGACAATAATTGTTATGATAAACGATGCCGACAATGGAAGTCCTAATTTTGAAATCAAGTATCCGCTTTTTCCAAGAGGTGTAACTGCCATGTAATTTGTTATCCCTTCATCAATATCTCCAAGGATTACCATAGCTGATACGTATGAAATCATCATAGGAGTCAATACTGCCAGAAGCAAATCAAATAGCAGGTAATAGGGAGTAAGTATCAACATATTGTTAAATTGTTCAGACAATAGTTTTTCTGCCGCCGGTATGCCCAGTTTAAATAATATTCCGCATAATAAAGGCGCAAGGCAGACAATAAAAAGCATTGCATCTTTGGTAATTTGTACTAAATATTGTTTAAATGAAAAGAACAGTCTTCTATAGCTTCCATCCGAATTCATGACTTTATGCCTCCAAGTCTTTGAAACATTTTAAATACATTAATGCGGGCAATTTCATATAAAAATAGAAACCATGCAATTAATGCCGGCATAAAAAGCAAAATATAATCACTGCTTCCGCTGATCATACTCATTATCATGCATCCAGGATGCAGCAGCATAAGTTTATTGTCGTATCCAAACAAATACAAAATAGGCGCTACAAAAATTATAATTTCAACCGGAACAACCGACGTTACAAACTGGTTCAGGCTGTTGATATTAGCCGCAACGATTAATCCAATCAGGGTAAATAACGCAGAACCTGCAAATACTCCCATTATTACAATCAACATGTTGTCTGTATCTGCCGCTAATGATATTGAAGCACCTGCAATTACAGATATTATACCAAGAGACACAACCTTAGAAATTATATACTCACCTGCCCTTACAGGCGAAACGGCTATAGTATTAAGTACACTCTCGCTTTTTTCCAATAAAACTATCGCCCCCATAAAAAACAACCCCATTGCGGAAGGATCAGAAAATATTAAAACCGCAGCGGCTTTTTCTCTCCATTCCAAAGGCAGAAAAAACATTAAAGAAATATACATTATTGTAAAAATTACATATACAAAGTAAAATCCATATTTAAACTGAAACCTGCAATCGCCATAAATAAGATTTATCAGCCTCATTGCAGCACACTCCCCGTAACTTCCGCAAATATATCGTTTAAAGTGGGTTCGCTGCTGTGTATTGATAAAATTTTATTTGACATTATAAGTTCCTGGAGCTTTGTATCTTCAGATGTTTTGTCGAGCGAACATTCCCCGTTTTTTTCTTTGCCGTCCATGAAAGTATATTTTATTTTTGCAGCACCTTTGGACATGATTAAATTATGCGGTGAATCCAGTGCTTTGATATTTCCCTCTACGATGAATGCTACCCTGTCACATAGCTCTGCTGCATCAACCATATTGTGTGTGGTAAGAATTATAGTCCTTCCTTTTTCTTTTTCCTCGAGAATTATATTTTTCATAATTCTGCTGTTATTTGGATCCAAGCCGCTGGTGGGTTCATCCAAAAACAAAATATCCGGATCATGAAGCAACGCTTTAATAAAATTCAGCCTTGACTTCATGCCCTTTGAATATTCCGAAACTTTTTTACTGCCATCGTTTTGCAATCCAACCATATGCAATAATTCATCAATATCTCTAAGCTTTTTGGAATACAAAGAACCAAAAAAGTTCAGATTTTCTTTTCCGGTCAGTTTTTCGTATAGTGAAGGGAATTCAAAATCAACACCAATATTTTCATAAAAATTATTTTTATAGCTTTTACATTCTGTTTTATTTACAATTGCATTGCCCTTATAGTTTCTAATTAATCCTGTAAGTATTTTCTGCAGAGTACTTTTACCTGCTCCGGATGGTCCCAAGAATCCAAAAATCTCCCCTTTTTTCACACTAAAACTCATATGCTCAATAAAAGGCCTGTCATTATAGCTGAATGACAAGTCAATAACTTCAATCATTTTGTTTCCTCCATCAATTGAATTGCAATTCCTCTTATCATAAGCTTCAATGATCCGTCAAATACATCTTCGCCGATTTCTCTTTTATGAAGCATGGATAAGAATATGCCGCGCAATGCTCCACTGAAATATTTAATATCAATATCCGGCTTATGGGGAATTATTCCTAAAATCTTTTCAATTACAAAATCATCCTGGGCAAGGTGTTCCTCTACAGTATCAAGAGGTAACTTTCTCATTAGTAATTCTAATTCTCCATTTGTAAAAATGTTTAATAAAAATGTGCTTTCAACCTTTTTATAAAGACTGAATAATAATTCGACTAATTCTTCACCGCCAATATTGCCACTTGATGTCTGTAGTTCTCCAATTAACCGGCTTTGTATTTCATCTTGGACGTCATTAATCACATCAAACAGCAACAATTCTTTTGAATCATAAAATAAATAAAATGTTCCTTTGGGTATATTAACTCTTTTCACAAGTTCATCTACTGTTGTTTTTCTGACTCCATATAAATTTAAACACTCTTTTGCTTCTTCTTTTAACCTTTTTTTAATATATTCTCTTTCATGTTCAGTAAAAGACTTTGGCAAATAAACACCTCCTATTGATTTGTACTATTTGACTGTTTTCATATTTTTGGTCATTATATCACGTAACCAACTTTAAGTCAATATACAAATCCCTACTTATATATTTGAGGATATGTGTATAAAAGTAAAAAAGTATCAATGTGCGGATTATATCTCCGCATATTGATACTTTGGTAAAAATTCAGCTTCATTGTATACTTTTCTTGGCCAATTTGTATTTTTCAGGTTTCCGCTGAATACAACCTTTCCATGTATATTTAGCAAATCCTGCGGTCTTACAAGATTTCTGGACTTATTAACATTGACAATGTTGCTTTCATTTAAAATGTAATAAACAAATTCAGAACACAAAAACCTGTTATCATTGCATGATTCTCTGTTAAGTAAGCAATTAATAAGTCCCATATAGTTATATTTGTATAAATTCTTGTTTAAAATAAATTTATTTATTAATTTCTCTGCTTTCTCGTACTGCTCATGTGTTGCTTCAATTTCCATTACCAAGCCGTAGAGATTATTTTGCCTGCCATATACTCCTTCATTGAAATTCTCTTTAACGAAGCGTCCAACAAAAGGGTTATATGAATATTTCCTGCCAAAGCTGTACATTAGTTTTAATTCTTTGTCTAATGAAATTGAAGCATGTGTGTACTCATCGTCTTTGATAAATCCAATCATTCTTGATAATATTGTATTTGTTCTTGTAAGAACAATATAAATTTTCTTGTTTTCCATAATTTCTCCTTATGTTCATGTGTTTGCGTCTTATGCTCTAATTATGGATAAACAGACTTAAAAAACTATAAAAGAAATATTAATAAATCATTAGAATTCAATTTGATATATTTAATATTTATCTTGCAGACTTCATCACCAGTCTGTCTGCTCTCTATCGTCAGTAAATGCTGTCTTGCGGTAATGTATCATTTTTAATTGCCCCCTGTTAATTTTTTACGTTTTTCCTCATATTCATCTCTTTCCATAAAGCCATTGATATACAAATTTTTAAGTTCCTCTAATCTTTTTTGAGAATTCGTTATATTTTTATGGACTGATGTATTTAATTCATCATCAGTAACGATAATATCTTTTGTCTCAATAACTTTATTAGCACTCTCACTTCTTTCAGAGCTTTTTTTAACAAATTTGTCAGCACTTCTATTATCACCTTTCCCACGCTTAGCAATTACAGTTACGGCTATCCCAATGATTATAATAAGTGGAATTAACTGTGGTGCTGCTCCTAATATTACTAACAAAGCAATTCCAATAATAAAACTTATAGGCGGCTTGCCATTGCTGGACCTTTTATAAAAATTTCTGTTCATATACATACTCCTTATTATTTATTTTATTGACCAATTTTCCTTATAGTATTTAGTAATACGTTATCTCCTTTTTTCACATCTTCCCAATGACCATTCCAGAGGGGAGTAGCTGAATTAAAGTCAATAATATTACCCTTAAACATTATATATCAGATTAAAATATTTTACCACCTCTTAAAGAACATAATGCAATAATCATTATTAGAATTAAAATTTATTCGTAGTAATCATCTTTATTAACATAAAAAAGGCGATTGTTTAAACAATCGCAAAGCTTTTAATAATTGACTTTAGAAGCCACTATATTTTTTCAGTATATATTTTCACCGCATCTCTTAAAAATTCGGCACATCCGGGCTGTTCTTTGTCATAGTAAACCCTGAATCTTTCATCGTCCACATACATTTGCGTTAAGTTGGCATGGGCTTCCTTGTTATAATTTCCCCAGCAGAATGTTATCCATTTCGCATGAAGCTCTGCTGCCTTTTGACCAAGCTCTCCTGCAGGATTTCCTGTTTTATAGGCTTCCTTCAATGTTTCAAGAACCTTGTTTCCAAGCTCCTGCAATTCATTGTACTGTTCTTCTGTCATGTTCATAAACTGATCGTTAGATTTTTTTACAGTTTCTTCACCGTATTTTTCTCTTATTTCCTTTCCGTAATTTTTTTCATTATCTTCTACAAGCTTTTTCTTAAAGCCTTCAAATTTTTCTTTATCGCTCATTTTTATTCTCCCTTCTTTATTGAAAATTGTCTTTTCCACATTATGGATTAAAGCATCCAACTGCTGTCTTCTCGCAAGGAGTTCATCATAGTGCTGTTTCAATGCATTTGTTTCATCAAAATCCGGAGATGTAATTATTTCCTTTATGCTGTCCAGATTAACGCCCAGCTCCCTGTAAAACAAAATTTGCTGCAGTATATCAATTTCTTTTTCGCCATAAATTCGATAACCTGATGAATTTATTCTTGCCGGCTTTAGAATTCCAATTTCATCATAGTACCTCAATGTTCTTGTACTGACTCCTGCCAGTGTGCTGAGTTTTTTTATTGTATATTCCATTTCCTCACTCCTTACATTTACAGTGTACACATTGACGCAGCGTCAATGTCAATAGTTTTTTTCAAAAAATTTTAATTTCAGTTTCTTCAATAAGTTATTTCTTTCTGACAGCAGCTTAATTTGTATGCTTCATCACAAATTTGTCTGCTCCCTGTCGGTTTAATAAAAATAAAAGTCACTTAATATGACTTTTATTTTAACAATTATTATTCTAATATTTCCACATATCCTTCAGTTCCATTCAATCTTATTTTCTGTCCGTCTTTAATTATTTTTGTGGCATTTTCAATTCCTACAACTCCAGGAAGTCCGTATTCCCTTGTTATTACCGCTCCATGTGTTGTAAAACCGCCTACTTCGGTTATTAATCCCTTTATAGTAACAAATAACGGAGTCCAGCTTGGGTCAGTAAATTGTGTCACTAAAATATCACCGTCTCCTACTTTAGCATCATTCATTGACAAAATTACTCTTGCTCTTCCTTCCACAATACCTGATGAAACCGGAATTCCGGATAATGCACCTTCCGGAATATTTGCAGAAGACATTTTAACAGACGGCACATATCCATCTGATGTGATTATTCTCGGCGGTGTTAATTTTTCAAAGTGTTTATAATCATTTTTTCTTCTATCAATAACAGGATAATCAAATTTATTTGAAGCTACAGCTTTTTTGAGCTCATCAAAATACATATAATATATATCCTCTGCTTCTTTGATGATACCCTTTGCAACAAGAGTATCAGCTATATTCTTTAATACTTTTTTGTAAATTTCATATCTTCTTACAATATAGTATTTGGGATATTCCCTGCAGCCTATAAAATTTCTTAATATGCTGATATTCTTCTTCAGTTTTTTAGCCTTTTTATCACCGCCCGGTATGCTCTCCAAATGCTTAATTATTTCATTTTCTTTTGCTTTTGCCGTTAATTTTCCTGCTTCAAATTTCTCCTGCTGTTCTTTGCTTTTTAAAACATTGATATTGTTTAATATTAAAGGTATGAGCTGAGCAGGTTTTTCTTCCCAGCGATCTTTTGTTATATCTATCTCGCCGGGACATCTCATGCCGTATTTACCAAGAAATAGCTTGAATGCCTCAACAACTTCATCACCACCGCACAACCCTTTTATATCTTCAAAAAATGTATCGCCGTTCGGATTATCTGATATATAATTTATCACTTCAGGATATTTTCGCACAACATCTGATAAATCGCATAACGCAAGTCCCATCTCTGTAGTAACGTTACGTTCAGCCGATTTAGACAGAACGTCCACAACACTTTTTTCACCAATCCACTTTTCAACATTTTTATTTATAGCATCACTTGCCATTATTCCTGCTATGATCGCTCCCAGCATTATCGGATCATAAGCCATGGAAAGCAATTTTTCTTTATCTTTCTGAATAAACTCGAGAGCATCAGCCTCTGACAATTCAGAGAGCAGATTATCTGTTTCCTTAATTTCCTTTTCAAATCTTTCTAATAAATCTTCTATAATATGGGGATCATTTTTCCTGCTTACATTAAATGTTTCTAACAAAGATTTAAAGGTAAATATTCCACCCTTAATATTTCTTTCGCCCCGTGGCAGTGATTTCATAAAATCTTTATCTTTTATTAAATTATTAAGTGCATTCTGTATCAATGGGTCCTGCTTGCCGGTTGCCATCACAAGCCTTTTTTTACCTGCATATGATGACAAATCATGAGTTATATCAGCATATATTCTTCCACCTGTTCTGTCCATAGTCGATTCTGAAATCATCTCAAAAAATGACATGCCTAACGGTCTGATTATGTCAGTCATCATCTGAGTGTGGCCAATTGACATATACACTCTGGGAATTTCTTTTCCTTCACAGTCCGGAACTGGAAACAGTGTAGTTATACCTCTGCTTTGAACTATATAAAATTCATCATTATATAAGCACCATTCTATATCTTGAGGGCTGTTAAAATAAGCTTCTATCTTTCTGCCGATTCCTGCAAGGTCCAGTATTTGATTATCTGAAAGCACCTGCATACTTTTTCTTTCATCGTCTATATTTAATTCCTCGGTTTCACCATCAGATGAAGGTTTAATTTCTATTTTCTTTATTCCTATATTTTTTTCGGCAATATTTCCGTATTTCACCTTATATATATCCGGATTTACAATCCCCGAAACCAATGCCTCTCCAAGACCAAAACCTGCATCAACAGACAGTGTTTTTCTGTCAGAAGTCATAGGGTCTGCCGTAAACATTGTTCCGGATGCTTCAGACATAACCATTTTTTGTACAACTACGGAAAGCAGAACTTTTTTATGGTCAAATTTATTTTTTATTCTGTACGTTACAGCACGATCGGTAAAAAGTGATGCCCAACATTTTGTTATATACCTGATAATTTCGTGCTTTTTCTTAATGTTCAAATAAGTGTCCTGCTGACCTGCGAATGAAGCAGTGGGCAAATCCTCGGCAGTTGCACTTGATCTGACTGCAAAGGGTTGTTCTTTGTCATAATTTGATAATTCATTCAATATTTCATTTTCAATATCACTGTCTATTTTAATATTTTCAATAATCTTTCTCATCTGTTTACTTACAGAGGATATTTCCTCTCTGTCTTCGGGCATTAACTTTGATAATTCAGCAAATAACTTTTCCAGCTCAATATTACCTTCAATAGTTTTTTGATATGCTTTTGTTGTAACACAGAAACCATCAGGAATATTTATGTTATCTATTTTTGTCAATTCCCCAAGATTAACACCTTTACCGCCTACATCCATTAGCATTGACTTATCAATCTCATTAAATTTTAAGACATATGTCTTCATTTTTGCCTCCAAAAGTTTTGAAATTTAAATCACTTTATTTCATAATATATTATATAAATAATAATGTCAATATAGTTTTGAAATAATTGTTGAATTATTTCAAAACTTTGATATAATCTATATATATAAATATAAAGGTGATTAGAATGAACGGTTACGAAAAAAGGACTCAAATAAAAAAAGAAGCGATTATCAGTAGTGCCCGTGAATTATTTATAAAACGCGGAGTAACAGATGTGTCAATCAGTGAAATAGCTGCTAAAGCTAATGTATCTCAAGTTTCCATATACAATTATTTTGGTGATAAAATTTCCCTTGCAAAAGAGGTTCTTATTTCTTATATTGATACCTTGGTAAATGAATATGATGAAATCTTAGAAGACAATATTTCTTTTGAAGAAAAATTAAAGATAATAATAACCAAAAAATATGATGCCATTACAAATTTGGGCAGGACATCCTTTAGTGATTATGCCTGGCAAGATAAAACTTTAAAAGATATATACACAGAGTCAGCAAATTTAAAAATAAGAGCCATTTTCATGAAATTTATACAAAAAGGAAAAAACGAAGGTTATATCAACAAGGCTATACCTGATGATGCAATTTTGTCATTTTTGACAGCTTCATCGTATATTACGCAGCTGCCAAATTATATTAGTACCGGTGATGATTATAAGCTTGGAATAATAAAACTATTCTTATATGGATTAATTGGCAAGGAAAAATAAAAGGTGAGGAAATATAATCAATTATTTCTATGATGTTCTTCATATTTCTCAAATAGTTTTTTACTTAATAAATTCACAAACAAAATAAATAAAATATAAAGAACTGATTTTATAGGGTCTTCAAAAAATGATCTAACATTTTCTCCTATGAATGCAAGTGACAAAATCATTACGAATTTTGAAGGGAGCATGGTAATGAGAAAACGTTGTGTATTCATATTTGCCAGCGCTGCTGCACCGCTTATTAAAAATGAAGGCGTAAACGGAAAGCAATATAAGAAAAAAAGAACCGTCAAATTCTTCTTTTTGATTTTTTCCAAGGTTCCCTTGTATCTGCTGTTTTGTATTCTTGTTTCCAGCCTCTTTCCGCCTACTCTGCGTATAAATAAGAACAATAAAAAAGATCCGATGCAGTTTCCAATCCATGAATAGAGATATCCAAAGAAAAATCCGAAAACCGCAACGTTTATTATTACGAATCCCACCAGAGGAAGTATGGGAAAAAATGCTTCTATAACAGGGAGCAGCACACCTGCCAATGGCCCTCCCTGTTCAACATAATTTAATAAAACAGAAAAATTATCGTAATCCATAATACATCCTAATATAATTTTTATTTAGTTAGTGTTTTTATATATTATCTTATATTTCATTACAATTTATTATAATATAGACTTGAATATTTTAAAATATAAAATATAATAAAAACAAATAAAGTTAATATGTAGCAGAAAGGAAAAATACATGAAATATTTCATCGGAGCTTCCATTCCGGAAAATTATAAAAATAAAATTGAAATACTTAGGGCAGAATTCAGATTTCTTACGACAGAGCCCCATATAACCATAGTTCCTCCGCCTGCCCTGCCTGATGATGATTCGTTCATAAAGAATGTCGTTGAAATATGCAAAAAAACTGCAGCATTCAAAATAAAGCTCACTCAGATCGGTCAATTCGGAAACAGGGTTTTATACATAAGCGTACAATCTCCCGAACTTGTTAGACTTTATGAAAATATTTATGAGTCTCTTAATTTGGAAAAAGAAAAAAGGGGATACACTCCCCACCTAACAATTGTAAAGCAAAGACCCAACAGGCCAATCGATATAGAGAAGGTTAAAAAAAGAGCAGAAATCAAGCTGATTCCTACCGTTGAATACACGCTGAAATCCATAACAGTGTTCCATCAACCCAAGGAACGGTTCATATATGTTCCTTATATGGAGATACCTTTGAACGATAGGTGAACAATGGCTGGACAGCTAAAAATAACCTCTCCTCCTAATGGTTGAGGGCAAGAAAATGATAACGTTTTGTGGTGCATATTGCATAATGTAAAAAAAGGGGGTTTTATTATTAATCATTTTAAAAAAATACTATTTAAATTGCAACTATACCGTCATATAAATGAAAAACATTTGGCGGATAATCATGCAATGAGTTGCAGAGATAAAAATGCGGTATATTTGATTGCAGTTATAATAATAGCTTTATTTTGTCTTGGAGGGTGCAGTAATGAAAACCAAACGGAACAATTAACCACAAAGCCTCCATTAACCGAAGAAGCGATTGAACAAACATTGCAAAAATATAATAATAACTGGAAACGGTATGATTTAAATATTGATGATGAAACTGCATCGCAGGTTATTACAAATTTATATGGATTTGATGATGGCGATGGACTTCGATTAATGATACAAACATATAAAAAAGAGGGGGCAACGTATTTAAATATTTCTTTCTCTCCTCTGCGTTATATAGGCGGTGAAGAGCCCGAATTTATTAAGGAGAAATTACCAGACATATTTGCGGCTGCATGCGAGTTATATGAGGATGAAATTGATCTAAAAGAATTTGAAGACTTCTGGGATTTTTACGAATCTAGGGAAGGACTCATGTGGACGAAAGCAGTTGGCGATAACATTATTTATGTCCAACTTCACAAAGATGACATCATGAACTTTACTACAGTTTCTTCTGTCAGCATCGCAAAAAAAAGCTGGGTTGACCAGTCAAAAATAGAGACAGTCAAATTTATGCTTTGGGGAAATCAGGATGTTTCAATAGAAGAACATATTTCAACTGTTGATGATATTATAAAAAACAAAGCAGTTTCAATAAAATCCTGCTTTATATTAAACGGCGATATCTTTGACATCAAAAAATTTGACAAAATGACAAACCTGCCGGATGAAAAAGAATTATTCTCAAAATTACATCGTTCACATTTAGTTCCGGAAGCCAATGAATATGGCGAATACAATGTAGCAACAATTGAAGACTCATCCGGGAAACTAGAAGTCATTATTCCGCCCTTTCAAATACCTGAAAGTGACTTTAAAGAATTTAAGTATTTTGCAATATATGAATATAACACAGATAAAGGCAGAACATTTTATTTACTTGACATGACTAGATCATTAAATGATATGCCTACATAAAATTTACCAAAGACTTATACTATCGGTATACCGGGCAAGGGGGGCTTATGGATTTGTGCTGCACGGCAGAACGACTTCGTCGTTCTGCCGCAATTGTTCAGCCATTGTTACTGTAGTCTTTCTTCTATCAACTCTGCCAGCTCGTTGGCATATGAGTCCAGTTCTTCCTGATTTTCTCCTTCAATCATAACCCTTACAAGCGGCTCGGTTCCGGAAGGTCTTATTAAAACTCTGCCGTTACCGTGAAAGTGATTTTCAATTTCTTTAATTTTATTCTTTATCACTTCATCTTCTAAATATAATTTCTTTTTATCTTCTGATACATGGGCATTCACCAATATTTGAGGCATTACCTTCATTATGCCTGCAAGTTTTGAAAGCTTGGTGTTTTTTTCCTTCATAACGCTTAACAGCTGTATTGCAGTTAAAAGACCGTCACCTGTTGTATTGTAATCAAGGAAAATAATATGTCCTGATTGCTCTCCGCCAATTGAGTATCCGCCTTTAAACATTTCCTCAAGAACGTATCTGTCTCCCACCTTAGTCTTGATTATATTTATATTCTTATCTTTCAAACACAAGTCAAGACCCATGTTTGACATAACAGTTCCGACCACTGTGTTATTTTTTAACTGTCCCTTTTCTTTCATATGTGCACCGCAGATGGCAAGCACATGGTCTCCGTCAACAATGTTTCCGTTTTCGTCGGCAGCTATTAATCTGTCCGCATCACCATCGAATGAAAGTCCGGCATCTGCTCCTGTTTCTAGTACAAGTTTTTGTATTTCTTCAGGTTTTGTTGAGCCGCAGTCAACATTTATGTTAATACCGTTAGG
Source organism: Firmicutes bacterium UBA3553 (assembly GCA_002381185.1). Lineage (GTDB taxonomy): Bacteria > Bacillota > Clostridia > Tissierellales > Sedimentibacteraceae > Sedimentibacter. The sequence goes on from DFOA01000020.1 coordinate 42,573, forward strand.
ATCGTTGTGAATTACATAGACTTGAGCCCCAAGCTCCTGAAGAAGCTCCGGTGCAGCCTTATAAGCAGCTCCATTTCCGCAGTCAACAGCTATTCTCAGTCCTTTCAAATCCACATCAATTGTATCCTTTAAGAAATCCATATATCTTCGCACAGGATTTTCAATTCTGATTTTTCTTCCCACTTCTCCCGAAACAGGGAAAAAATCTATATCTAAATTATTGAGTATGTACTCTTCAATTGAATTTTCTACTTCATCAGTTAATTTTAAACCTTTTTCATTAAAAAATTTGATTCCATTATATTCAACCGGATTGTGAGATGCAGTAATCATGACTCCTCCATCTGCATCTAAAATCTTAATCATGCAAGCAACTGCCGGCGTAGGCAAGATACCCAGATATAAAACATCAACACCTGCTGAGTTTAATCCTGATGACAAGGCACCTTCCAGCATATCCCCTGATATTCTTGTATCCATTCCAACAACCATCTTAGGTCTTTTCTTTCCTTTTGTTAAAAAATATCCGCCGATACGCCCCAGCTTATATGCTAAATCCGGTGACAAGTCTTTGTTTGCAATCCCTCTCACACCATCAGTACCAAATAATTTACCCATACTTCCTCCAAAATTGAATTATATGATATATTCTATCATATTTTAGCCCAAAAAAAAAGATGAGACTGTAAGATACCACTAATATTTTAATGGTACCAGTCTGTTCTTTTTTTGCCTACTTCATTTATATCATAAGGTGTTTCCTGATAGATTATATTAATCCAGTTTTTAAACAATAGGTTAGCATGGCTTCTCCATTTGACAAAAGGAGGTTTTGACGGATCGTCGTGCGGATAATAATTCATCGGAATATTAATCGTCTTGCCTTGGCTTAAATCCCTGTCATATTCCTTTTTCAATGTCATCGGATCATACTCTGAATGCCCCATTATAAATATCTGGCTATAATCATCCGTAACAGCAATATGAACTCCAGCATCCCTGGATTCAGCTAATATTATTAATTCTTCCACACATTTTATATCTTCAGCAGTAACCTCTGTATGCCTTGAATGAGGCACATAAAAAATATCGTCAAATCCGTTTAAAAGCATGCATGTTTCATGCTTTTTCTCATGTTCAAACACACCAAATACTTTTCTATCCAATATTCTTTTATTAAGGCCGTAAAAATGATGAAGCGCCGCCTGAGCTCCCCAGCATATGAACATGGAAGATGTAACACTGGTTGCGGAAAAATCGAGAATTTCCTTTAATTCATCCCAATAGTCCACTTCTTCAAAATCCATTAGTTCCACAGGTGCTCCGGTAACAATCATTGCATCATATTTTTTATGTTTTATATCTTTTATGCTTTTATAAAAGTTTCTCATATGACTTTCAGCAATATTTTTTGAATCATGTGTAGTTGTACGAATGAATTCAACATTTATCTGGATAGGTGAATTAGAAAGCAGCCTTACAAATTGAGTTTCCGTTTCTATCTTTGTAGGCATGAGATTCACAAGAACTACCTCAAGGGGACGTATGTCCTGACTTTGAGCCCTTTCGCTGCTCATAACAAATATATTTTCATCCTTCATGATTTTGTATGCTGGGAGTGTCGATGGTATAATTACCGGCATATTATTATCCTCTCAATTTATCACAGTTTGTTAACCACTTTACCATTCTGCTGTCTTTTTCGACCGCGCAGGTCTTTTCAGACCCTCGGGGCTAATACATAAAAATCCTCTTAACTTAAGAGGATTCTAAACAGATATAATATTATAATCTATACTAATTATTAATATTTGTCAAATATATTTCTTATTCATACCTTAAACAATACAACGAAGAAAGGCACTTACAAAATATGTTATATGCTTCAATTGCAGCCTTGTCATTTAAGTCTGATGCTAACTTGCCTTCTTCCCACAAAAGCTCAGTTAACTCATTAAAATTATTACTTAAATCCATTTTATTATATTCATCATATGAAATATCTTCATACTCGCGGCCATGCCATAAATTAAAATACCTGGCTATGTAGTTAAATAGTTTATTGTTATTTTTAATAAAATTATATACACTTAAAAACAAATAATTACCGCTGCATTCTACCTTGTACATTCCCATAATCGTAAAATAATTTTTATCTTTCACTGGTTGAATTATTCCTTCAACGCACCCGATTATGGAAGCAATAAGCGAAGGGTTGTTTACCGTTTTATCAATTAATTTCTCAAAATCTGAAGTATCAACATAATTGTCAACAGAAAATATCATTCCTGCAATTTTGCTGTTTGTCATAACCTTTCCCCCTAAAATAATATTACTATTATATAATAAAACTAACTTTGCATTTTGTCAATATTTATATGTTTAATTTACAATTTGTAAATTTTTGTTGTTTTTTATCATCTTATACTATATAATGTAAGAAATATCTTAATAAGGACTGACATATATGAAACCAGGTGAAAAGATTCGTTACCTACGTTTAAAAAACAATCTTACATCTAGAGAATTAAGCAAAGCTTTAAACATTTCTGAATCATCAATTTCCTTGTATGAAAACGGCAAAAGAAAACCAAGTATTGAATTAATTATTAAAGTAGCTGATTATTTTAATGTAACAACAGATTTTCTTTTAGGAGTGTCCGATAATTATTTAACTAATCCTGAAAAGGACTCAAAAGCTGATTTTTCTGAAGTTTTAGAAAACATTATTACTTTATTGAACAATCAAAATTACATAATTTTTGACGGCAAGGATGTAGACGATAAAACCGTTATTATTTTCAAGAATAATTTGAATTTCGTATTGGAAAACATGCGCATGATAACTGAGAAAACAACGTAAGTTGTTACATTTAATGTATTTGAAAAAATAGACCATAACTGATATAATCATATGGTATTTAAATCTTTATGCTTATAAAGATAAGAAAGGAATGCTACTATGATAGTTTTATCATGCAATGATGTTTCAAAGGCCTATGTTGTAGACAATATTATTGAAAATATATCATTCACGGTTAATGACAATGAAAAAATTGGATTAATAGGTCTGAATGGCGCAGGCAAAACTACTTTATTCAATATATTGACTGAAAATTTAGAACCAGACACAGGGGTAATTTTTAAAGCAAAGGGAAAAAAGCTGGGTTATTTGAAACAAAATACTAATATTTACACTGATAGGAGCATAATGGATGAAATGCTCACTATTTATGATGACGTAATTAAATTAGAAGAAGAAATTCATAAACTGTCCCATAAAATAAGCTGCTTTACCGAAAACGACGATCAAGAGGAGCTTGCAGCATTGATGGAAACTTACTCTAAAATGAGTGAACAGTTTGAAGAAGCAGATGGGTACAGCTTCAAAAGCTTGATTAAGGGAGTGCTCAGGGGTTTAGGTTTTTCTGAAAATGAATTTGACAAATCAATCAATTTGTTGAGCGGAGGTCAAAAAAGCAGAGTTATGCTTGCAAAGCTTCTGTTGGAAAAAGCAGATATTCTCTTGCTGGATGAGCCCACAAACCATTTAGATATCGAAGCAATTTCATGGCTTGAAAAATATATTAAAGATTTTAAAGGTGCGGTTATAATAATATCTCATGACAGATATTTTTTGGACAACACAGTAAGCAGAATTTTTCTTATGGAACGTAAGAATCTAAAAGCATATAACGGCAATTATACTGAATTCATGAAAAAGAGAAAGTCTGAGCTTGAATTGGAATTGAAACAGTATGATGAATATGAAAAAGAAATAGAGCGTCAGGAAGAAATGATACGGCGCCTCCATGCCTACGGAAGCAAGCGAAACATAAGACAGGCTTTCAGCAGGCAAAAAGCTTTGGATAAAATTAAAAATATGGATAAACCAACTGTTGACAGTAAAAAAGTAATACTGAAATTCACCCCTAAGATAAAAAGTGGAAGAGATGTGTTGGCTGTTGAAAACTTATCTGTTAGTTTTAATGAGCACAAGGTTTTTGACAATATACAAATGAATATATACAAGGGCGAAAGGGTTGGAATAATAGGTCCTAACGGCATTGGCAAGTCCACCCTGCTAAAAGTAATTGCGAATAAAATAAGTGCGGACAGCGGCAATGTAACTGTTGGACATCATGTAAACATCGGATATTATGATCAGGAGCAGACAAGTCTTGACAGCGAAAATACAGTAATAGATGAAATATGGGATTATAACCCTGATTTAACCTACTATGACATCCGCACAATGCTTGCTCAATTTTTATTTAATGGCGATGATATGTATAAAATAATAGAAGATTTAAGCGGTGGTGAGAGGGGTAGACTATCTTTGTTGAAGCTTATGACCTCAAGCTCAAATTTTTTGTTGATGGATGAACCTACAAACCACCTGGATATTGATTCAAAAGAAGTTTTGGAGGATGCCCTGTTAAATTATGAAGGAACTGTATTGGTGGTATCACATGACAGGTATTTCTTAAATAAGGTAGCAAATAAAATTTATGATATGTCAAGCAACGGTGTGTTCCAGTACCTTGGAAATTATGATTATTACATTCAAAAGAAAGCAGAACTGGAAGAAGAAGATTGCGAAATACCTGTGTCTAAAACAAAGACGCAAATAAATGCCGAGAAGAAAAAAGAGCGTGAAAACATCAGGGACAGGCAGCAGCGTGAAAAAACAATTAAAAGCCTGGAAAATCAAATTGAAATGCATGAAAATAAAATTTCTGAATTAGAACTTGCATTATGCCAGCCTTCGACATATGATGATAAATTTCTAATTATAGATTTAAATGAAAAATTAAACATCTATAAATATGAATTGGAAGTCTTATACACCGAATGGACAGAAATTTCAGAAAATTAAAAAAAGTTATCCACCTATTGTTGATAAGCTGTGTATAACTTTTCTGCAGTATTACAGTATCAACAGCTTTATCCACAGCTGTTGATACCTTTTCTTTATTTAGGTGTTAATCATTTTGCAAGTTCTAAATTTGGCATTGCATTTAATGCTGAATCCGCAAATTGTTTATTTAAATATTTATAATAGCCTGCGCATCCAATCATAGCTGCATTATCTGTGCATAAAACAGGTGATGGTTTTGTAAATTTATAATTATTCTTTAAACATTCCTCCTGAAGCATCTTCCGAAGACTTGAGTTTGATGCAACGCCTCCTGCAAGGGCAATTGTGCTGCAATTCTTGCGTTTAGCAGCTTTTATTGTCTTCATTACAAGCACTTCTACCACAGCCTCCTGAAAACTGGCTGCAACATCTTCTACCGAAATCTCTTCATCTTTCTGACGGCTGTTGTGAATATAGTTTAAAACCGCTGATTTTAATCCGCTGAAGCTGAAATCCAGGGTATCATCGTCAATTACAACTCTCGGAAACTTAATTGCACCTTTGTTGCCTTTTTTTGCTGCCTCGTCAATTAAGGGGCCTCCCGGATATCCAAGGCCTATGGCCCTCGCTACCTTGTCAAAAGCCTCTCCAGCTGCATCATCTCTTGTTTTGCCTAAAATTTCATACTCTCCGTAATCTTTAACATAGACTAAATGAGTGTGTCCTCCTGATGCAACCAAACATATAAATGGCGGTTCCAAACTTTTATCCTCTATATAATTGGCACTTATGTGTCCTTCTATGTGATTGACTCCTATTAACGGCTTATTCCAGGCATAGGAAAGACCTTTTGCAAAATTTACTCCAACTAATAATGCCCCCACCAGACCAGGGCCATACGTAACTGCTATTGCATCTATTTTTTCAATGTCTACATTGGCCTTTGTCAAAGCCTCTTCAACAACATCATTTATATTTTCAATATGCTTCCTTGAAGCAACCTCCGGAACTACTCCCCCAAATTCTTTGTGTATTTCAATTTGAGATGATATTATATTTGACAAAACATTTCTGCCGTTTTCAATTACTGATGCAGCTGTTTCATCACAAGATGATTCTATAGAAAGTATCAACACATTATCCTTCATATTCTTTTCCTCCGTTTAGCAATCGACCTATTATACAGCAAAAAATATAGTTAAGCAACCATTTTGGCATCACGGCAAACGTTGTACTTGGTTTGCAATCGTTTTAGAATAACAATTGACAAAACAAGCACAATATAATAAAATGATAGAATAATATAGAATTTATTCCATTCTATATGATAAGTATTATTTTAATTAAAAAAAGGGAGGACTAAAATGTTAAAAAAAGCATTTCAAGTGGTAATTTGCTTAATTATGGTACTTGGCTTAATTGCGTGTACGCAAGCAAACGATGCCAATGAGGGCGGTAACGCAATCCATATCGGTATTGTAACTGGAACTGTTTCTCAAGGAGAGGATGAACTCCGTGGAGCTGAAGCCATGATTGAAAAATATGGTAATGCAGATGAGGGCGGCATGATAAAACATGTCACTTATCCCGACAACTTCATGCAGGAAGCAGAAACCACAATTGCACAAATCGTTGGATTGTCTGATGACCCGAATATGAAGGCAATCGTCGTTAACCAGGCAGTTCCCGGAACTGTTGCGGCATTTAAACAAATCCGCGAAAAAAGACCTGACATATTGCTTCTTGCAAACTCTTCACAGGAAGACGTTGCAATGATTGAAGGTGCTGCAGATCTTGTTATCGACCCGGATAATATCAACAGAGGATACTTAATGATATTAGCTGCCAAAAAAATGGGTGCCAAAAACTTCGTACATATTTCTTTCCCAAGGCATATGAGTATTGAGTTGCTTTCAGAAAGAAGAAACATTATGGAAGAAGCATGCAAGGACTTAGGACTTAACTTCTACTTCGAAACAGCTCCTGACCCGATGAGTGACGTGGGAATACCAGGTGCACAGCAATTCATATTGGAGCAGATGCCTGCATGGGTTGAAAAATATGGAAAGGATACAGCTTTCTTCGCAACAAACGATGCACAGACAGAACCATTGCTTAAAATGGTTGCAGAACTGGGTGCCATATTCGTAGAACCAGATTTACCTTCACCTATAATGGGATATCCCGGAGCTTTCGGTATCGATTTAAAGGAAGAAGCAGGAAATTGGCCTGAAATTCTTAAAAAAGTTGAGCAAGCTGTAGTTGATGCCGGCGGCGGAAACAGAATGGGTACATGGGCTTATTCATACGGTTATACCGCAACTCAGGCATTGACTGAATACGGTAAACAAGTAGCCGAAGGAACAATGCAAAAAGATAATATTGAAGATGTTTTAGAAGCATTCTCAATGTACACTCCTGGAGCTGACTGGAACGGTTCATTATTCTACAATAAGGTTACTGGAGAAGAAGCCAAAAATCACGTTATGGTTTATCAGGACACTTATGTATTCGGAAAAGGATATATTGGAAATGCCAGTGAAGTGGTTCCGGAAAAATATAAAAATCTAAAATAATCCAATGCATAAATAAATCTTAAAATTTATGGAACGGCCTGATACAGACCGTTCCATATGCATTAATAAAAAGAGGTGAATCCATGTCCGAAACAAGTGTATTACTTCAAGTAACAAGTGTAGGAAAGAAGTATAATGAAAATGTTGTTTTAAAAGATGTAAGCTTTAAACTGGAAAAGGGCAAGATACTGGGTTTGGTAGGAGAAAACGGCGCCGGAAAATCCACACTTATGAACATCTTATTCGGAATGAACGTTATAGCTGAAACCGGCGGGTATGAAGGTGAAATTTATTTCGACGGAAAAAAGATTAACTTTAATAACCCTGTGGATGCATTAAAAGCAGGAATTGGTATGGTACATCAGGAATTTTCTCTTATACCAGGATTTACTGTAGCTGAAAACATATTATTAAATATGGAAAAGACTAAGTCCAGCGTTATTTCCAAAACCTTTGGACGTCAGTTCGAGACTCTGGATGTTCCGAGAATAAAAAAGGAAGCTCAGGATGCCATAGACATATTGGGTGTTTCTCTGCATACGGATACTTTGGTAGCAGATATTCCTGTGGGGTACAAGCAGTTTATTGAAATCGCCCGTGAAATTAAGCGCGAACAGGTCAAGCTCATAATACTTGACGAACCTACGGCTGTGCTCACTGAAACAGAAGCTGATATACTCCTTGAATCAATGAAGCGTCTGGCCAGTATAGGTGTGTCAATAATCTTTATCTCCCACAGACTTCGTGAAATAACCTCTGTATGCGATACAATGGTAGTTCTAAGGGATGGACATGTAGTAGTTGAAAGACCGCTGGAAGGCGTTGATACCAGGCAGATAGCTAAATGGATGGTCGGCAGGGACATTGAAAGCAAAAGTGAGCACAAATCGGCGGTATCCAGAATTGATGAAAAAGACATTATTCTTGAAGCAAGAAACCTTTGGGTAGACATGCCGGGAGAAGTAATAAAAGATGTGTCATTAAAAGTACGCAAGGGTGAGATTTTGGGAATCGGAGGACTGGCCGGACAAGGCAAGCTTGGGTTGCCTAACGGAATTATGGGAATTTTTGAATCCGGCGGCGAAATATTTTTTGAAAATGAGCCTCTTCCCCTTAATAATACCTTGGAAGTCCTAAAAAGAGGAATATCTTTTGTGTCGGAAGACAGAAGAGGAGTAGGTCTTCTTCTTGACGAACCTATTGACTGGAATATAACGTTTAATGCCATGCAGGTTCAAAACAGGTTCCTTAAGAGTTATTTGGGAGGCTTATTCAAGCTGAGGGATGATAAATCCATGAGGCAATGCGCCCGTGAATATATAGAGCAATTGGAAATCAAATGCACCAGCGAGAAACAGCGCGCACGCAACCTCTCGGGAGGTAACCAGCAAAAGGTCTGCCTTGCGAAGGCTTTCGCGACAAATCCGAAGCTTTTGCTTGTATCAGAGCCAACCCGTGGTATCGACGTAGGCGCTAAGGAATTGGTTTTAAACGCTTTAAGAAAATACAACGAGGAAAATAACACGACCATAATTATTATTTCTTCAGAATTGGAAGAGTTAAGGTCCGTATGCGATCGTATCGCTATAGTATGTGAAGGTGAAATATTCGGTATTTTGCCGCCGGATACCGATATAACCGAATTTGGGCTATTGATGTCCGGAGAATACAAAATTAATGAAGAAGGTGAGAAAATATGTCTGCGATAAATAAGTTTATTCAAGACTTCGGTTGGCCGCGTATTATTATAGGATTATTCCTGTTGGCTTTATTTATTGCGGCTCCTATTTTTGGAGTACGTGTCGACACCTCCATAAACGACGTTATAGTACGTTTCGGAATGAATTCCATAATGGTTCTTTCCATGGTTCCTATGATACAATCAGGATGCGGCTTAAATTTTGGCATACCCGTAGGCTTAATAGCCGGAATGCTGGGAGCGGTTATAAGTTTGGAATTTAATCTGACCGGCGTTGCCGGAATTGCCGCTGCATTTCTTGTAGGCATATTTTTTGCTGCAATATTTGGATTTCTCTACGGCTTGCTGCTAAACCGCGTTAAAGGCGACGAAATGATTATTGCAACATATGTGGGTTATTCATTCGTATTTCTCATGAATATAATGTGGACCATACTTCCATTTAGAAATCCTGCCTCAGTTCAGGGATTTAAAGGAGAAGGACTGCGTACTACCATCAGCGTCAAAGAATATTGGATACATGTGCTAAGTGACTTTGGAAAAATTGAAGTCAATAAATATCTTACAATTCCTACCGGAATGCTTTTGCTGTTTGCAGTCGTTGCAATATTTGTATGGCTTTTCTTTAGAACAAAGACCGGCACCGCCATTACAGCAGTCGGCTCTAATCCGGAGTATGCAAAGGCATCCGGAATTAGTATTGATAAAATGCGTGTAATTTCCGTAATGTTATCAACAATGATTGCGTCTGTAGGTATGGTTGTTTATGAGCAGAGCTTCGGATTTATCCAAATGTACAACTCTCCGCTGGCATTCGCATTTCCTTCAGTTGCGGCAGTGCTTCTGGGAGGTGCCTCCGTTAACAAGGCTACTATACCGAATGTTATCATAGGCACATTTTTATTCCAAGGCATCCTGACCATGACCCCTTCCGTTGTCAACAGTGCAATTAATATTGATATTTCCGAAGTCATAAGAATAATTGTAACTAACGGACTCATAGTATATGCATTAACAAGAGGAAAGGCTGGTAAAGAAAAATGATTAAAGATAAGAATAAATTCGGCAGGCTTCTTACAAGCAGCGTTGTACCTTTAATGTTTCTGATAATCAGTGCAATTGCCATTCCGCTTTCAAGGTTTACGGGAGTCTATCTTGTGGATCAGATTATAACAAGATTAGTTAGAAATTCTTTTCTTGTTCTGTCGCTGCTGCTTCCTATAATGGCAGGAATGGGTATCAATTTCGGTATGGTTCTGGGTGCCATGGCAGGACAGATCGGTTTGATATTCATCACTGATTGGGGCGTTAGCGGATGGTTTGGATTAGTGCTGGCTGCACTTGTTTCTACACCTATCTCCATAGGGCTTGGATATTTCGGAGGCAGGGTATTAAATAAGGCTAAAGGCAGAGAAATGATTACCTCTATGATGCTGGGGCTTTTCACTTCAGGAGTATATCAATTCTTCCTTTTATATCTATGTGGGAATTTAATCCCGTTTAAAAGCGCAAATCTGATTTTATCCAGAGGATATGGAGTTCGAAATGCTATAGACTTACCTAACGCCAGAGGTTTTGACAACCTGTTTTTATTAAAAATCGGCGGTGTAAGTATACCTGTTGGAACATTTGCAATTATCGGACTTATTTGTCTTTTTACAGTCTGGTTCAGAAAAACAAAGCTGGGTCAGGATATGAGAGCAGTAGGCCAAGATATGCACGTTTCCAATTCCGCAGGCATAGCTGTGGAAAAAACCCGTATTAAATCAATTATTTTTTCAACGGTACTTGCCGGATATGGTCAAATAATTTACTTACAAAACATCGGAACTCTGAACACATATAACGGAGCTGACCAGGCGGCACTTTTTGCAGCGGCATCTCTGTTGGTAGGCGGTGCATCAGTAGTTAAAGCCTCCATTCCCAATGCCATATTCGGTACGGCATTGTTTCACCTGATGTTTTTAGTAATGCCAGTAGCTGGAAAATACCTGACTGGTCAGGCCATGATCGGAGAATATTTCCGTATGTTCTTCTCTTACGGTGTCGTAACAACTGCTTTAATTATCCATTCATGGAAGAGACAAAAAGATAAAGAAATGGAAAGAATGAACACCCGATTAGCGAACAACAAACCAAAACCTAAATAAAAATTTATTGATAAAAATTCGGAACGACAGTCGTTCCGAATTTTTATTTGAATTTTCGAAATTTTAAAATAGATATCTTTTTACTTTTTAAAATTATTTTATGCTATCTAAAAATTTTTTCATTTTCTTTTTTTGTTCAGGGCTTAAAAACATTTCAAAATTTTTTAAATCCTGAATTTTTTTGTTGTATTCTTCTTCACCATATTGTGCTTTAAGCTTCTTACTCATATTTTGGGCATCTCTAAGAATCTCATCTTCTGACTTGCCGTTATATTTTTCTTTAAACTCTTTAAATTGCTCATTATTTATAAAATCATTAACTTTTTTGTCGTTTGCAACTTTTTTAAATTCCTTGCTTTCAGCAATTTTATTTAAATTATTGTCATCGAAACTTTTAAAAAATTTTGACATCCATATACCTCCATTCCTATTACATAATATGCCGGCATGATGAATAGATTACAATTTTGTTGTTTAAATAGCTTAATTATATGTAACACAATCATATGGACTGAATAAAATGTAATATTAAATATGTGCTAAGAAGGTGATATTATTCCTGTTCAAATATTATTATATTTACTGGCTGCAAAATATATTTCCGAAAACGGCCAAATGCCCGGCATGGTTTCCAAGCTGTCAGGAACAACAAAAAACCTGACTGCCGGATTAATGTCAGATCCACAGAAAATAGAAAACATAATAAGCATGGTTCGTACTGTTGCCCCACTGACTACTCCACAAACAGTATCAAAAGTAAATACATATTTGCCACTTTTTGAAAAAGTAAGCACTTTGCTTGGCATGTACTCATTTTTAAACAGGGCGCAGACATTCAGACCGATTGAGCCTATGAATGTAAAATCTCCTGCTGATATGATGACAGCCTTAATGAAAAACGGAAATGTTCCCATAGGCAAAATGCTCGCTCAGCCTCTTATCGCAAATAATATGGAGAAAATGATGGGAACAATGGCTACAAATATGCTGAAAAACGGCGGGTTAAATGACATATTGAAGACTGGCGGTTTAAATGATATTTTAAAAAATGGCAACATCAATGATATGCTTTCATCCTTTACAAATACAAAAAATTCAGGAACAAACTCTTCCGATAACAGTAATATTGATTTAAGCAGCCTGATGGAAACATTTATGCCCATAATAAACAGCATGAGCTCCAACAATTCTAACAATCATGATGATGAATATGACATGAGATCTTCATATGAACATGAAAATGAACCCAGAAAAATAGAATTAAAAAACGAATCATTCTTACCTGAGGATGATTCAGAAGAAAGAGATTACAAAGAATCTATAGAAGAACAATACAATGACGAATACAAAAAATATGATAAGGCTGCAAATGAACGGTATGACAAAAATTACAGAAACGATCATTATGAAAGCTATGAAAAAGCTGTAAATTATAATGACCATAAAAATAACTACAATGACAGAAAAGATAATCAGCGGCCAATCCGGATAAAACAGAGAAAGCGCAGATAGCAGGCTCGAGAGGGACGGTTCTTTCAAAAGAACCGTCCCTCTCATGCTTTAATTTATTTCAACGGCCTGGCCTATATCAAACAAATATAGATAGCAGCCCTTGACTTTCTTTTCGGTAATTTTTTCTACTGCTTCCTTGTAGGACAATATCTGGGTTTTGTACTCATCCTTTACAGGTTCCAAATTTCCGCCTTCTATTTCGTCAGTTTTATAATCAATAATCACAACCTGATCATCCTCATAAAAATAACAGTCTATAATTCCCTGAATAAGAATCACATCATTTTTGTCCAATGAAGCTATTATTTCATCGGCATTTTTCTTGATTACAAATGGAACTTCCCTTTTTACATAATGAGATGCTTTCATTCTTCTTCCTATATCTGTAAGGAAAAATTCATGAAGCATTTCAACATTGACTGCAGCCGCTTCGCTATCAGTCAGCAGTTTTTTATTAACCATTTTGTTTACTTGGAGCTTGATATTTTCCAATGACAGACTCTCTTTTATATTAAGATGCTGCATCACAAAGTGTACAATAGTTCCGATTTCTGCTTTTGTAAATTCCGAGTCTATTTCTTTAAACTGAGGAATATCTCTTAAAACAGGAATTTTATATTTCACTCTTTCCAGTTTTTCCTTCTTCAGCACCTTTAAATCTGTTACTGAAAGCTTAGTAGGAACATTTACCGAATTAGCGTAGGCATATTTATATTTCAGGCGCCTGTCAATCTCATTTTTCCAATTGCTGTGTTCAATATTTTTAAAATCTTCAATTTCCTTTATGCGTTCAGACTTATTTACAGCTTCCTCACGACTCTTTTGGCTTATTTGAGAAAGTGAAGTTTTGCTTATATTCCAATTTGTTGAATACAATTTGTTATTTAAACCATATTTAATTTCATAAATCAAATCACAATTGTTTACGGTTCTTAAAATTTCGTCATAATCGGAATCTTTGAACAAAGATGTGCATATCCAGTCCAAAAATGAATCTTCGTTGTAAATATTATAAAGTGATGGTCCTTTCTGCCACTTTTTTATTTTGTTTTCAAATTTGTCAACAGTCCCTATCATTATTAGCCTGTCAACAGCTCTTGTCATTGCAACATAAAGAACCCTCATTTCCTCTGACAGGTTTTCGATTTTAATTATACTCTTAATGGCTGTCCTCGGAAAAGTTTCTCTGTAGATTCTTTCCTCATGATTGATATATTTAGGCGCAATCCCATAAAGCTTGTGCTTCAGTATGCTCTTTGAAGCATCGGTTTTGTTGAATTTTTTATTTAACCCGCACATCAAAACCACCGGAAATTCAAGTCCCTTACTTTTATGCACAGACATGAGGCGCACAACATTGTCGTTTTCTCCAAGGGTCTTTGCGCTTCCCATATCTCCGGATGAAATTCTTAATTTTTCAACATATCTTAAGAAATTAAATAAACCGCTCATGGACGTTTTTTCAAAATCAAAGGCCTTATCAGTGAGAAGTCTTAAATTTGCCTGCCTGATTTTTCCGTTAGGAAGCAACCCTACAAAATAATAATAGTTTGTTTCTATTAATACTTCCCATATAAAATCGTTCAGATGTGCATACCTGCTTCTTTTCTTCCAGTTTTCGATCTTGTATATAAATTGTTTTAATTTTTCCGAAAGCTCATCCTGGCAGTTGTTCTTGTAATCATATAAAGCATCAATAAAATTATACTTTGAATTTCTGACCCTGACCTGAACAAGCTCTTCTGTTGAAAATGAACCTATTGGCGACCTCATGACACTTAACAGCGGTATATCCTGCCTTACGTTGTCAATAATTCTCAGGAGATTTAATATAATCTGTATTTCAATTGTTTCAAAATAGCCTGCTCCGCCATCATAATAAAACGGAATTCCATGGTCATTGAATATTTCTTCAAATATCCCTGCCCAGGACGATACGGAACGCATTAATATTACAATGTCCTTGAAATCTATTTTTTCCGGTACTGTTTCTATTATTTCATTTGTATGCTTATCTCTTTTTACAGGTTCATTTTTGTCCTTATGCAAAAGTTCCTTTATTTTTTGTACAGCAACAGTTGCTTCAAGCTCTGCTGTCTTCATGGATTTGATTTCGTCTTCCAAATCTTCTGACTCTGATGAATCCTTATCTATTATTGTAAGTTCTGTAAAGCAGTCACTGCATTCAGAACAGCCTTCTTTAAATTCAGCTCCCGGATTTAAAAACACATCTTCGTTGTAGTCAACTTCACCCAGTGTTTTGTTCATTATGCTGCTGAACACATAATTGATTCCGCTTAAGATTTCTCCTCTGCTTCTGAAGTTCTGGGTTAAATCAATTCTCCTGTCAAAACCTGGGCCATCTGCCGCAGGATATGAATTGCTTTTCTCATTGAATATTGTCGGATCTGAGAGTCTGAACCGGTAAATGCTCTGCTTTACATCGCCGACCATGAACATATTGTTATCTCTTTTTATCTTTCCCAGCAATTCCTCCTGAAGGCTGTTGCTGTCCTGATATTCATCAATAAAAATATATTTGAACTTGTTTCTGTATCTTTCCTGTATATCTTCCTGCCTTAAAACCTGAAGTGCATAATGTTCCACATCATTAAAATCCGCAATTGATTTTTCCATTTTCTTAGCCTTAAAATCAGCATCAAGTTCGCTGATAATATTGTATAGGGCTTTCATTGGAAGATGCATGTAATTTATGTCGCAAGCGAAATCAGAAAGACTTCTGTGTGGAATCATTTTTTTGATATTATTGATAATCTTTTTGTATTCTTCTCTTAATTGTTTGACATCCTCCTGCTTTTCAGGATTAATATCTTCTTTTGCTTTTCCCCTTAATTGTTTTAAGGCAGGAAATATCACATTGTGCACAGAAGCAATAAACTCTTTAAATTCATTTTCAAGCAGTGCCTTAAGATGATTTATATTTTTCAAATCATCTGAAACAGCATCTTCATAAACCAGAGGGCCATCATCATCACGGCATAGTTTCAGGGCTGACTGCAAAGCTTCCTCCGCTCCCGCAAGCAGCAGATTCAAATTATCTTTGATCGCCTTTAACCACACCGAATTATTCAATTGTTCCTCAGACGTTGAAAGCATTTCAACAGATTCAAACAGCCATTTTAAAGGGTCTGGAAAGCTTAATATGAACTTATACATATCCTTTATGATATCGTTAAGTTCCAAGTCGCCCCGGTTTCCCGTAAAACTTTCAACAAGCTGTATAAATCCCTCAGGCTTTATTGCATAATGTCTTTCCAGAACTTCATCAATGGATTCCTGAAGAAGAATGTCAATTTCATTCACATCTCCGATTCTGAAGTTAGGATCTATTCCGATAACATGAAAATTCTTTCGTACAACATCTATACAGAATGCGTGAATTGTTGAAATATTTGATTTAGTCAATAAATTAAGCTGTTTCTTCAAATGTTCCTTGTTTTCACTGCTTTGAACCGTCTTGATTAATGCTGTATGAATTTTTTGCTTCATACCGCTGGCTGCTGCATTAGTAAATGTTACAATTAGAAATTTATCTATATCTTCCTTTTCGTTTATCAGCAGTTTAATTATTCTTTCAACCAGGACAGTGGTCTTACCGGAACCGGCAGCTGCAGACACCAGTATATTTTTGTGTCTTAAATCTATGACTTCTTGCTGGCTTGGACTGAATTTCATTCATCTTCACCGCCTTCATTCAATATTTCTAATAATACTTCTTCTTTTTTTAGTTTCTTGATTCTTCTGTAATTGCTGCCATCAACAGTTGGGTCAAACTGGCAGACTCCCATGAAGTCACAATACTGACACGGTGTTTTATTGCCAGAATCCTTCCTGTAAGGCATTATGTCAATATTTCCTTCCAGTATCTTTTCCGCCAGCTCTCCGGCAACTTCATCCGCTTTATTGAGAAGCGCTTTGAATTCCTTGACAGTCAAAGTCTTGGAGGACTTTGAAGTACTTCCGTCCTTGTTGAAGGACACAGGAATAATATCGGATTTTTTATTTGTTTGAATGTCTTCATCCATATTAATGATAATGTCCGGATCTTCGACAATGTAACCCTTAAGTGACAGCTGCCTGAATATTTCTTTTTCAGAATTTTCTGCTGAAATCTCATCACCATCAACCATGGGATCGTCAATGCAGAAATAATATGCTCCACCTATTTCAGTTTTCGTTTCAAATAACTTTTCCCCGTTTTTAATTATTGCGGACATATACACCAGGAGCTGAAGCTGAAGCCCCTGAACGGCATCTGATAAATCAATGTCCTTATGTGAAGACTTGTAATCAATTATGTTTATATATGCCTTATCATCATTTTTAAATATATCGACTCTGTCTATTCTTCCCTGGAAATAAATGCTTACTTCATCGGTTAATTTTATTTCCACAGGTTCAATACTCACTTCCGTGTTCCCTTCACCTATGACAAGCTCCGTGTAAACAGGTCTGAAATTTCCTTTTTTAAGCTGTTCAATAATTGTGTTTGCAGCCCTGTTTACAAGTCTTTTTATTTTTTCCTTCATATACTTGTTTCGTTCATTAGAATCAAATGCTGTGTAATCCATTTCACCGTCACTTAAAATTTTCTCGGTGCATGACTGTGCTTTGGATTGCACTTCTTGCCTGTCCAATTCCATAATGTCGGTCTCGGATATTCCCTTTGTAAACTGCTCCACAGCCTGATGATAAATATTTCCCAGGTCATAAAATTCCACCTTTTGCACGATTCTTGGCTGAGGTTTAATTATATTTTCCATGAAGAACTTAAACGGGCAGGATGCAAAATTCTCAAGCCTTGAAACTGACATGGTAACAGGCGTGGGGTGAATTTTTTTCAAATTGTCCCTTGTTATTTTTTTTGTTTTGTTTTTATATGACAACCCCTGGTTTATTAAATGTGATATGTGATTTTCATTTGCTTCATACCAGGAATAAACATCCTTCCAAAAATCTTCAATACCTTTCCCTTCAACAAAATCTCTTATGCCGGAAATCAGATAATCAACTGTCCCCCTGCTATTTGATACTTTGTCTTCCTCATTGCAAATGCTTAAATCTGACTGCTCCAATACCGAAGGAAACAACTGCTTCAACCTGTCTCTGTACATGGAGGGCTGCAAGGATTTGCCTTCAGAAGTTCCCAAAGCATAGCCTAAAAAAAGCTTCTCCGAAGCATTGGTAAATATCTTGTAAATAATGTGTTTTTCTTTATATAAGTAATAATTGGAATCATTCAAAAGCTTCATGCCGGACATGGCAAGCAGCTCTCTTTCATCATCAAGCAAAATACCCTTTTCATTGTTCCTGGAATCAAGCATTCCTTCATTTGCTCCCAATATAAAAAGAACCTTGGAGGACTTAGCTGAAATTTTATCAACTTCTCCCACAGTAACCTTGTCCAAAGCAGGCGGAATAATGCTGATTTCTACTTCATTAAATCCTGCTTCTATCATTTTTCTGTATTCGCGCGGTGTAATCTCAACATCAGCTCCCGCCAGCACAATTTGTTCAAGTATATCTATTACATAATTCCATATTTGGGCATTTTCGCCTGATAATTCATACAGTCCGGATTGTTTAAAGATACCAACCTGCTTTTCTATTTTCTCCTGTACATTGTAGGCTTTTAAAGAGTCAAAAATGAACATTGTAATAGTTTGTGCTGTTTTTAAGTCCTTGAAACTCTGTTTTGCTTCGTTTAATCCTTCTGTGAACCTTTTACGCAGTTTATCGAAATAATCTACTCCATCAGCATTAAATTTAAACGTCCTGAACCATTTCTCCCGTTCGATTCCGTACTGCAGCGCAAAGTTTTCCAGCTTGCTTACCTCATCATAATCCAGTGTTGTAAAACCTGTTTTTAAAAACTCAAATACACTGTCATGTTTAAAATTATAAATAAGCATATCAAGAAGAGACAATATGAATTTAGTCAGCGGATTTCCCATTATGTCTCTTTTATGATCAAGAAAATACGGTATTTCATATTGCGTGAAAACTTTTTTGATATTGATGCCATAGCTGCCCATATCCCCTACCGCAATTGAAATATCCTTCCACCTGAAGCCTTCATCCCTGACAAGTGAAATAATCTTAGCAGCTGCTTTTTCTGTTTCAGAATATGGATTCAGAGAAGAAAAAATTTGTATGTTGGAAGTCTCCTGCATGTAAGCATCGGCACTTATATTGAAAATACCCTGCTCTATTATTTTCATCTCATTGCTGAATTTTTTATAATTTACAGGAATTATATTTACCGAATCTTCCATATCTTTGGATAATGTTTTATAAGTATCGTGAATTGTTTTAAATGCTTCCCAGTCTTCAGTGCTATGAAGACTTTTTAATGCTGCAGCATCTGCATTTAATGATATGGTAACATTTCTTGCATACTTTATTAATTCCTTAATAAGACGGTGCCTCTGCATGTTGAAGCTTTCAAAGCCGTCAATCCAGATAATTGAATTTTTAATATATTCTGAATGTTCCACGGAAGAAATGAACAAATCCATTTTATCTTCTTCATCAAAAAATGTGTCCTTGGTTCTTTTATTTAATTCACAGTAAATCTTTATAATATCCTCAAGCTTCTTGCTTAACAGCCTGTTTTCATTCTCATTGACTTTATGCTTGATTATTTGCTCAAGAAATTCTACGCTTATGCAGTTTTGTTTCAATTCACTGATAAAACTGTCAAATTCCTTCAAGAAGCCTTCCTGCCTTGATGCTTTATTAAACAGTTTAAGCTCGTCCTTATTTTCTTCAAATATTTGCTTTAACAGCATAATTTTGCCGTATTTATTTATTTCCTGAACCTTGAGATTTCCAACCTCTTCAAAAATCTTGTATCCAAGACGGGTGAAGCTTAATATTTCCGCAGACATAATTCCATGTTCACCGATCCTGTCGATAAATTCAAATTCAGCCTGATAGGTCATCTGTTCAGGAACTATAAGTATTAAATTTGTTTGATTGTTTTTTTTTATTTCTTTATTTATATCATCATAAATATATGTTGACTTGCCGGTCTTAGCACGGCCGGCAACAATATTTAATCCCATAAAACCTCCTTGTACGATTGATAGGCAATGGATTGGCGATTGATTAGCAATGGTGAAGGTTTTTCGATTGCCCTCTCCATTGCTAATCCATTGTCCTATATAGGTTTCTGTTGTCCAGCAACCAAATTTTGTCTGTGAACTTTCCAGATTCTACACCCTCTAATGCATGTTCAAAGTCAAACATTCTTGCGTCTATAATATCTAAAAAATGCAATATCTCTGCTTCAGGTGTCATGGGTTTTTTAGGGCTTCCGAACTCAGGTTCATAGTGATGAGACAGAACCATGTGCTGGAGAACTACGCTTTTTTCTCTGCTTAAGCCTATTTTCTCTCCTTCTGTTTCTATTTCCTTTATGCCTTGTATTATGTGCCCCAGAAGCTTTCCCTCCATTGTGTAGTCAGACACAACTCCGTATTCATCAGAATCCATTTCCAGTATCTTGCAAATGTCATGGAGTATAACTCCGGAATAAACGTAGTCTGTTTTAAGGAAGTCATAAACCTGGCACAGCCTTTCTCCAGACTGCAGCATCCTAAGCATATGATACAAAAGACCTCCTCTGTATGAATGGTGGTTTTTCTTTGCTGCAGGATAATAGCTGAGCTTGTTTGAATATTTTGATATTATATTTTCAACCAATAATTTTATTTCCTCATCCATGATTTTATTAATATAAGATTTAACTGTACTAAGCATTTCTTCCTGCTCAATAGGGGCAGATGGTATTAACTCAGATACTTTAACGGAATCTGTAGGCATCTTCGCCCTTATTTTATTTACCTTGAGCTGCTTGGAACCGTTCCATTCCAGAACTTCACCCCTTATTTTAACAATTGAGCTGTCTGCTAATAACGCTTCCTTTTCTTCTGAATACTCCCATATCTTTGCATTTATTTCACCGGTCTTGTCGACTAATTCAATATCTATATACTGTTTTCCATTTGTTGTTTTCTTTACTTCAAAGCTTTTTACCAGATAAAAGCCGTCAACCTTTTCTCCCGCTTTAAGCTCTGAAATATTTTTATTTGTATTTGACATATTTTTCATCTGTTCTCTTGCTTTATCATTTAACAAGTCTTCTATACTTGACATTCATCTTCCTCACTTTTTATTTTTTATAATAGTTATTATAGCATATGCGACACAATCATCAAATAACTTTTATAATTAATTAAATAATCGAATAGAAGGTAATGAGGTAATTAATTATTTTATTTAGCGTCCTCTCAGTCGAGTAGCAAAGAGGAATTTCACCTCAACTCACGTATCGGACTTTCACCGACCAGTTTCCCATGCTGAACGCACAATATAAAGCCCGTATCCCTTATTACCGGGTACGGGATTTTCTTTAACTGTGATAATTGCCATCATCTGATATTGCCCCATAATTATATGACACGGCAAGCGAGGATTTATAACAGAACTAGAATATATAATGTTATGATGCTCAGCAATGTGCCACCCAATGAACTGGACAATGAGACGGCTCCTCCGGCTCGTAAGATAGAAACTATTTCAATCTTTACCTTTTAAAAATAAATTTAAGTAGGTATACAAGTGCCACAATGAAAAGAATTGAAATTAATGTTCCGCTTATACTAAATATATGAATCAATTTATTTCCTCCCCTACCAAATTTAATAATATAAATTATATACTACAAAAATTTAATTATAAATATATAAAGCTAAGTAATCCCCTTGATTACCGAACAATATAAAAGGTATTACAGAGCTTCTCACCCCCAACTTTATGCTTTTCTTATTTTACTCTATAATTCTCAATCGTCCAAACCTTGCGCATAAAGCATTTAATATAAATAACCCGTTTATATTATTCCAACTCACAGATTAAGAATCTCATGGTATAAACAATCATGAGTCCCTCACTGCGTTCAGGATGATATAAACGGGTTTGATTTTACAGTTTCTTCTTCCAGTATTTTTTAATCTTTAAAAGCAATATTATAAATATTACTATTGCGGGAATCAATATTGGGGATGAAGAAACCAGATTTACTATTAAGTTTCCGATTCCTCTCACAATTGAGTTAATTGTGCTGATAAACCCTTCCTTTGCCCTTTCCCAGACACCTTTTTCACTTTTCAGGGTAAAGTTAACTTCCCTTACTTCTTCTACTTCCAGGTCAATTGTTGACATTGAAGCTCTGTCGTCTATGTCGGCAAGGCTTATATTAAGCTCATCAATTTCTGTTCTGATTCTTCTAAGTTCATTTTCGATTTGAAGCATTTCTTCAACAGTTGCTGCTTTTTCGAACAGTTCTCTTAAATGCTGCTCCTGAATCTCAAGGTTTTTTACCTTATTGTCTTTTTCGTAATATTCTTTTGTTACATCAGCTTCATTAATATTCTTTCTTCTGATTTCTGCGGTTTCTTCCAGATAGCTTACCGCTTCATTGAAGCTTTCTTGAGGAATGCGGATTTTCAAGCTTCCGTGCATAAGCTTCTCATTTTCATAAACCTGGTATACTTCCGTGTTGTTGTTTTCAATGTATCCGCCCAATGACTCAATCTTTGCGGTTATATCATCAAAAAATCTTTCATAATCCTTTGTCTGTACATAAAGGCTGCCGGTTTTAATGATTTTCATTTCTTTTTCTTTAACCGACATTAAACCTATCAGCCCTGCGGATTCTTCAGTGCCTGCGCCTCTTACTTCCTTGGCTTTTGAATTTTCATCATTGATCATTGAATAATTATAGCTGCTTCCGTTATCACTCATTGGAGCCATTGGAGCCGCTTCTTCGGCTTTAGCAGATTGAGGAGCTTCGGCCGGCGCTTCTGCTGTGTCATAGGCCATTTCGTTATTTGACCTTGACTTGTTCATCAGTCCGCTGTTGTTTAAATTATATACCAGGAATACCAGGACAAAAGCAGCTGCAAGCCCTCCGTATTTCACCCATCTGAATTTATATGTCTTGTTCTTTTTAGGTATTTTGTTTAACTCTGTAACTTCGGCCTCATTATTTGTATCAGCACTATCATTCAATTTTGCATTTAACAGTTTTTCGTGAAGTCTCTTACAGTATCCTTCAGGTGGTTCCTCATCCGGCAATTCATTTAATAAGCGTATAACTTTCCTGTATTCTTCCAGCTCCTTGCTGCATTCAGGACAGTTTTTCAAGTGCTCATCCATTAATATTTTTTCTTCTTCACTTAATTCATCATCAAGATATAAGGATAAATTATCCATTACTTCGTTACAATTCATATTGTCACCACCTTAGCACTGAATTTTCAGCTCATTTTCAAGTATTTCTTTCAAACTTTTTCTTGCTCTGTTAAGTCTGGACTTCACCGTTCCCAGATTACATGACAGAATTTCAGCTATTTCGCTATATGAAAAGCCTTGAATATCTCTTAAAATAATAATTGTTTTATAATCATCTTCCAATTTATTCACCGAATCATTAACAAGTTTATTATTAAAGTTTTTTTCGACCAGGACATCCGGGTTTCCGGAGTCATCGGCAATTTCCCTGTGCAGCTCACTACTTCCTCCTAAATCAATGCTCTCATCAATTGAAACTGCATTGATACTTTTCTTTCTTTTGAAATCATAACACGTGTTTACTACAATTCTGTACATCCAAACCTTAAAGGTTGACTGCATATTAAAATTCTGAATGTTTTTAAAGACCTTTATTAATGCTTCCTGCGACGCATCCTCAGCGTCCTCAACATTCCGGAGAACCCTCAGAGCTATGTTATATGCAATTTTCTTGTAATCCTTGATGAGCTCTTCAAAAGCATCAACATTCCCTTTACGGCTCTGCTCTACAAGCCATAGTTCATTGCTTTTCATTCTTTCACCCCGTATCGGTTATAATATAAGACGTTAAATTGTTTTCATTTGTTCCCGAAAGATTATTAAATATAATTCTTCACAAATTGCACTGCCGTCCTGCCTGTTCTTCCGCCGTTCTGCATTGCAAATTTATTGGCTTCAGCCAGCAGCTGTTCCTTAGATTCATAATTTATGTTATATTTTTCAGCCAATCCTGTCACAATTTCAAAATATTCATTTTGATTTGGCTCTGTGTACAATATTGTAAGTCCGAATCTGTCCGCCAAAGACGTCTGTTCATTTATTGCATCTCTCAGATGAACTTCGTTTTGTCTTTCTGCCATATTTTCCTTAATTAAATGTTTTCTGTTGGAGGTAACATAAAATAAAATGTTTGAAGGCTGTTCGTATATGCTTCCTTCAACTGCCGATTTCAAATATTTATAGCTTGAATCATTGCTTTCAAAAGATAAATCATCTATAAATATTATAAAATACATTCCTCTGCATTTTAGTATATCAATTATTTTTGAAATAAAATGTAAATTTTCTTTATCCACTTCTATCAATCTGAGCTTTTTGTTTTTAAACATAGGTATCAGTGCTTTCACAGCCGTTGATTTGCCTGTTCCGCTGTCTCCTACCAGCAAAGCGTTCAAAGCAAATTGTCCTGATATAAATTTATTTGTATTTTCAATTACTTTACTTTTTTGCAGTTCATATCCATATATATTTTCCATATCAACCGGATTGAAATTTTCAACCGGAATTAAATCACCGCTTGCATCTAAGCTGAACGCATAGTTGTTTCTGAATTTGCCGCAGCCGTTTAATTCATATTCCGTACAAATATACTCATAGATTTCATCAACTCTGCTGTTTTTAAACAGTTCGGTCAACACTTCCCTGCTGCAGTAATTAATAAAGTTATTCATATCTCCGAAACTTGAAGACATTCCTTTTAAAGGAAGTTCAAAAATCTTTTTAAGCATGGACAAATCATGAATAACAGCTTTCTTTATTTTTTCATCTACCGGCTGTTTCTTTTCTCTATTAATGCTGAATATGTTTTCATCTTCCAGAATTTTATACGAAATGTAATCATTTATTGAGTCGCATCCTTTGATCATCAGCATGCCGCATAAGCCGTAATATTCATTTTGTAATTCTTCTTTGTTCTCGCGCCCAATATGCTTATTATAAAGACTGCTGTATTTTTTTATTATATCGTCATTCAGAATATTTCTGTATACAATTAAATTAGTAAAAAGTGCTTCTGTCATTTCGTACCTTCCATTATATAAAATATTTAATCAATTATAACATCTGCCCTATTCAATAGCAACAAAAAAGCGTTTCTTCCGAAACGCTTTTAATATATCGTTGTATTTAAAATTCAATATTGCCTATTGCTTTTTCACATACATCAATAATTGTATTGTCAACTATCAGTTCTTCACATTTATTAATATCTTCATACAGCGGTCTGTCTTCCATCAACATTGGAACACATTCCCTGACTGAATTGTATACAGGAGCAGTACCTTTTCCAAGGCCTTTATTGCCTCTCAAATCAATTCCCTGGCATGCGCACATTATTTCCATAGCAAGCACTCTTCTTACATTTTCCATTATATCCTTTGCTTTTCGCGCCGCAATTGTTCCCATGGATACATGGTCCTCCTGATTTGCTGAAGAAGGAATACTGTCAACTGATGCAGGATGAGCCAGGATTTTGTTTTCAGAAACTAAGGCTGCCGCGGAATATTGAACTATCATAAATCCTGAATTCAACCCGCCGTGTTCAACCAAAAATGCAGGAAGTCCGCTCAGAGCCGGATTAACCAATCTTTCGAGTCTTCTTTCAGAAATATTTGCAAGCTCAGCTAATGCTATTCCTAAAAAGTCAAAGCTTAACGCCATTGGCTGCCCGTGGAAGTTTCCTCCTGATATTCCCTCTCTTGTTTCAGGGAAAATTAACGGATTGTCAGTAACTGAATTAATTTCTATTTCAACCTTTTCTCTAACATAGTTTATGGCATCCTTGCTTGCCCCATGTACCTGAGGAGTGCATCTTAGAGAATAGGCATCCTGGACTCTTATTTCTCCCTGCCTTGTAGTCATCTTGCTTTCTTCCAGAAGCTGAAGCAAAATGCTTGCTGTGTCCATTTGTCCTTTGTGAGGCCTTACATCATGTACCTTGTGGTCAAGAGCATCAACTACTCCGTTATGTGCTTCAAAGCTTAATGCTGCTGCAATATCTGAAACCTTTACCAAATTTAGAGCGTCATAAACAGTCAGTGCACCAACGGAAGTCATAACCTGCGTTCCATTAATAAGTGCAAGGCCTTCCTTGGAAGTCAGCTCAATTACAGGTATCCCTGCCTTTTTCATTGCTTCCTCTCCTGCCATAACCTCTCCCATGTATTCTGCTGTTCCCAGTCCTATCATAGGAAGAACCATGTGAGACAATGGAGCTAAATCGCCGCTTGAACCAAGAGAACCTTTTTGAGGAACTATAGGATGAACCCTCTTATTGAGCATGTCAATCATTGTTTGTATTGTTTCAATTTTCGCTCCTGAATACCCCTTTGCTAAATTGTTTATTCTCAACAATATTATCCCTCTGACAATTTCTGTTTCAAAAGGTTTTCCGGCACCTACTGCATGAGTGATGATTAAATTTTTCTGCAGAAGCTTGGACTCTTCTTTTGAAATTGAAACATCGCTGAACTTCCCGAATCCCGTTGTTATTCCGTATATGACCTCTTCATTTTCCACAAATTCATCTACAATTTTCCTTGATGCTATAATTTTGTCAACAGCTGATTGCGACAATTCTACCTCATAATAGTTCCTGCATACCAAAGCAATTTCTTCAAGCGTTAAAGAATTACCTGTAATAATTACCTTTCCCATCTTTTCCTCCTAAAATAAATTTATCGTTTTCTTTTAAAAAAATAGAGGCAAATTTCAGCGTACAATAAATACACTAAAATCTGCCCCCTAATGTCTGATTTCTATAGGCTTTTTTAATAATTTAATTATATTACATATACATCTTTTTGTCAAATCAACTTTCGCTTTCCGTGATTTAATAATTTTAATTTCCTGCGTCATTTTCACAATAATATATTTCAATAAAATGTAATAACTCATTATTTAAAATAATTTTAAAAAAACATTTACAAATAACGTTCCTTTATGCTATATTAGAACTGTTTTTAGAATTATCAAATCAACATATGAAATATACGAGGTTGAATATGGATTCATTAGATATGCAAATAATTAAGAATATCGAAAAAGAAGGAAGAATCTCACACGAAGAGCTGTCAAAACGCTTAAATTTATCAAGACCGGCAATTCACAACAGAGTTACAAAACTTGAAGAACAAGGTATTATTTCCGGATACAAAGCTGCAATAAGCTGGGTTAAGCTTGGATATACAACAAATGCCATGATTTCATTAAAAGTCAGGACAACAAGCTATGATAAGCTGCTTGAGCAATTAAAAAGACTTGAAATACAAGATCTGGTTATTGAGGAATGCCACATAGTAACAGGAACATGGTGCATATTAATGAAAGTAAGATGCATATCGCCTCTTGGATTAAAGGTATTACAGGATGAGCTTCATAAAATAGATAGTATTAAAGAATCTTCTACGTCACTTATATTATCATCTCTTTATGATTAATTACAAGTAGAATAACACAATCTCATTCTGCAATTTTACTTCTGAAGGTTAAAAAACCAGCCAAATACGGCTGGTTTTCTTTATTTAATTCCTTCTAATGCTTGATCAACAGCTTCTTTTATGGCATTACTTGTAACAGTTGCACCTGAAACTGCATCAACATCTGTTGAATCAGCTTTTTCTATCCTTTCAGGAAGCTGTTCAATGGCATTGCTGCCAACACCTTGTGTTTCCTTTTCCCCTACTGCTTTAACAGATACTATGTCATCGCCGTTTACTTCAACAGTTACAGTTACTTCTCCGCCATAGCCTTGCGCTTTACCCGTCAAAGTTTGATTATTACCATCATTTATGTCACCATTCTTGTCATCTGTTACTGCACCTTCATCGACAGCATCATTGCCATCAACTACATTATTATCATCAGTAACATCATCGGCTATATCAGCATCATTATCTGCATTACCAGTGTTATTTGGCTTACCATTGTTATCTGCACATGCAACCATGCTTAAAAGCATAAGTACACATACTATCAATGCTAGTTTTTTCATAATACCTCCACTATGAATTATATTTTCACAAATAGTATAACCAAAACAATTCCAAACATTAAAAAATTAATAAATAATTAATAATTAATAATTAAAAAAACAGCAATTACATTATTATAATTGCTGTCTTGAATATTTAAAATTATTTTATTGTAAGATTTATTTCTTCACGAAGTTCATATGCTTTTTTGATTGCTCCTACTAAATCTCCATGAGCATCTTTTAAGCTCATAGTAGCTGTTGAAGTTACATCAGTCAGCATAGCCTTTTCATCTGCTGACAGAGCATCATATTTTGCCTTGTCTTCAGGTTTGTCTGAGCCGTCCTTCAATGGTCTTCCGTTTAAATCAGAAGTATATTTTGTAAACCATGCTTCAACTTCTTCAACTGTCATGCCTACGAATATTTCCTCGAACTTTTTAATTTGATCTGTCCAAGTTCCTGTTCCCATTACATAACCATCACCGCGTTCTCTCTTGGTTGCCCACCCTGCAACTTCAGCTAAGAAACTGTCATCTGTAGCAGTAAGAGTTCCGTCTACAACTTCGTCATGATTTTCGTCATTATTGTACGATTGTCCCGGGAAGCCTGTGAAGTGAGGCATTGAAGCTCCGTCATAGTTAGGTGTTGCAACTTCCTGCTGGTCAATATACAACGCTGCGATTTTTCCGGCTTTATCAAACAAAGCATTGACAAATACCTTATTTAAACTGTAAATCTGCACATCCTTGTCATCTTTTCCAGGTCCTACACGGTGGCTGCTTAATATAACTGTTCCTTTAGATGCAGCTTCGGTTACTTTAGTCAACGGAACTTTGTTTTCAAAAGATTCTTTAATCGCTGCAACTATATTACCGTGTGCATCATTTAAGCTCATAGTAGCTGTTGAAGTTACATCAGCCAGCATAGATTTTTCATCTGCTGATAAAGCGTCATATTTAGCTTTGTCTTCAGGTTTGTCTGAACCGTCTTTCAATGGTCTTCCGTTCAAATCAGAACAATATTTTTCAAACCATTTTTCAACTTCTTCAACTGTCATTCCTATGAATATTTCTTCGAATTTATCCATTTGCTGATACCAAGTACCGGTAGTCATATGGTATTTGTCACCACGTTCTCTCTTAGTTAACCAACCGCTTATTTCAGCAGCAAGATTTTCTTCCGTATCAGCTGTCTTGCCGTCTACCTTTCCATCATGATTTTCATCATTATTGTATCCGCCCTGTCCCGGATATCCGCTGAAGTGTGGCATTCCATCCCCGTCATAGTTAGGAGTAGCAACTTCCAGGATATCTACTGTAAGATCGAGTATTTTGCCATCCTGGTCAAATAATGTATGTGCAAATACATCATTAAAACTGTATACCGGAGTTTCAGTATCGTCCTTGCCAGGTCCCAAACGGCCTATGCTCACAAGTCCAAATCCTTGATAAACTTCTGCTGCTGTAACAGCCTCAGGGTCTTTTTCTTCTTTAGCTTCTTCAGTAGGTGCCGGATATTGTAACCTTCAATTGAATATTTTTTAAACTTTCGCTAATACAATGGTTGTTTATTGTCAAACAAATTTAAATTTGATATTTTATGTAAAGATTTTATTAAGATCAAATTACTGTTACTTATGGAATCTTAACGTGTAAGTAAATACATTTACATTATCTTTATACTGATTATGCTACAATCTGTATATAAAAAGTTAGGAGCTTAATATGAATTTTTTAATAATTATTTCTGTAATAGCTGTATTTATTGTAAATTTATTATTTATAGATAAAATTTACAGCATTGTTGATCCTCCTGCTGAACGTTCAGAAGAAGCAATTAACAGTGTTACTGAAAACAAAAAAGATGTACTCCTGTTTGGAGAGGAAACATTATGCAATGAAATATCCGATTTATTATACAAATACAAATTGTCATCAGAAATATTGCTTGATATGAATAATCTGGACAAGTCCCGCACATATAATTATTTAGTTTCGGTTAACAAATCAGACCTTGAAAATTTGATGATTTGTTCGATAGGAATAAAAATGATGGATATAAAAGCAGTTTTATCTCTGTGCAATAGGCAGTGCAACAAAAAAATTTACGACGAAAATCAAGTTCCGTATTTGATTGGAAACAGTTTAACTGCCTCTGATTTTGTATACAACTTATTAAATATTAATCATAAACAGGAGACATAAATGTTCACTATTAAAAATATTAAATTAAATTACACAGAAATTATTGTTTTAGGTACCTTGCTGTTAATACTGACAGGTGCTGTGTTGCTAAGTTTGCCGATTTCTTCGAGAGAAGGAACCGCAACATTATTTATTGATTCCTTATTTACTTCCGCATCTGCGTTTTGTGTTACAGGTTTGGTTGTATATGACACATATACGCATTGGTCTTTATTTGGACAGTTGGTTATCATAACACTTATTCAAATAGGCGGTCTTGGCTTCATGACTGTCATAACCTTGTTTTCTATGTTTTTAAGAAGAAAAATCGGGCTGAAAGAAAGAAGACTGCTGATGGAATCAGCCAACACTCTAAAAATAGGCGGTATAGTCCTGCTGATTAAAAAAATATTAATACGAACCTTTATCTTTGAAAGTGTAGGCGCAATTTTGCTTGCAATAAGATTTTACCCGCAAATGGGTCTTAAAGAGGGTATATACAACGGTATTTTTCATTCTGTATCCGCATTTTGCAATGCAGGCTTTGACTTAATGGGAAAATATGGTCAATTTTCTTCACTTACAGCTTATATGGATGACTTAGTTGTGAATATAACAATAATGTCTCTGATTGTAATAGGAGGGCTAGGTTTTGTGGTATGGGATGATATTGCAGAAAACCTGATAAATTTTAAAAAATATCATTTGCACTCAAAAATAGTCCTTGTAATGACCTCTGTTCTTATTTTCGGCGGTGCCGTTATATTCTTTTTTATTGAAGATGGACACAGCATGAATGGCTTTGATTTTTATGAAAAAACATTGGCATCCCTGTTTCAATCTATAACCCCCAGAACAGCAGGCTATAATACGATTAATCTGAACCAGTTATCTGAAGGTGGAATCTTATTGACAATATTATTTATGATTATAGGAGGAAGTCCTGGCTCCACAGCAGGAGGCATAAAAGTAACAACATTTGTTACTCTTATCATAAGCACATGGGCGTCAGCCAAACAAAGTTCAGACATAACCATATTCAAAAGAAGGCTTGAGACTGATTCTCTAAAGAAAGCATGTGCAATTACAGTAATTTATATTTCTGTATCATTTACAGCAATAATGCTGATTAGTGCTGCCCAGGACTTTTCATTAAATGAAATTATGTTTGAAGTTTTTTCCGCAATAGGAACAGTCGGTTTGACTTTGGGCATAACTCCTCAACTTAATGCTTTTTCTAAGATTATAATAATATTGCTCATGTATTCGGGCAAGGTAGGTGTATTATCAATGGCAGCAGTTTTAGCTGAAAAAAAAGAGCCTTCACCTCTATGCAGACCATACGAAAAAATAATTATCGGATAGGAGAATAAAATGAAATCAATTTTAATTATTGGAATGGGTGCATTTGGACGACATCTAGCACTCAAAATGACTGAGCTGAAAAATGATGTTATGGTAGTTGACAAAGATGCAGCTATTATAGATGATCTGTCATCATCAGTTATTGATGCGCAAATAGGAGACTGTACAAAGGAGGATGTTCTCCGCGCCCTTGGTGTCAGCAATTTTGATATATGCTTTGTCACCATTGGCGACACTTTTCAATCATCCTTGGAAATTACCTCACTCTTGAAAGACCTGGGAGCTAAATATGTAATTTCAAAGGCAAGCAGAGATATACAGGCTAAATTTCTTTTAAGAAACGGTGCTGATGAGGTTGTTTACCCTGATAAAGACATGGCTGAAAAATTGGCAATACGCTGCAGTGCTAACAATGTCCTGGATTATTTTTCTGTAACGGAAGATTTCTCGATATTTGAAATGCCCATCATGCAAAGCTGGGTAAGCTGCAGCATTGAAGAAATCAATGTCAGAAAAAAATATCATATTAACATCTTGCTCATAAAAAACGGCAGCAGCCTGATGACAATGCCTAAAGCTGATTATACGTTTAAGGAAGATGACAAAATAATTGTAATAGGAAAATCAGACGAAGTATTGAAACTTGCAGACAACATTTAAAAAAAACCGTTTTACAGTTTTGTAAAGCGGTTTTTTAATCCCGAAACTTCATGAATCATTCATCGGTAAAACGATAGCCAACACCTATTTCGGTAAATATGAATCTGGGATTTGATCTGTCCTTTTCTATTTTTCTTCTTAAGCTTGCCATAAACACCCGTATACTCTTAGAATCACCCGTTTCCCCATACCCCCAAACCTCCTTTGAAATCTGGCTGTGTGTTATTACTTTTCCCCGGTTTGCTATCAGTAATAAAAGAAGCTTGAATTCAATGGGAGTAAGGTGAACTTCACTGCCTTCAACATATACTCTGTGTTTTTCGCTGTCAACAGTCAAATAGTCAAACTTATACACACTTTCATGGATATCATCATTTTTTCTTTCAATGAGTCTTTCCATGACCCTGATTCTGGCAAGCAACT
Organism: Firmicutes bacterium UBA3553; assembly: GCA_002381185.1. Classification (GTDB taxonomy): domain Bacteria; phylum Bacillota; class Clostridia; order Tissierellales; family Sedimentibacteraceae; genus Sedimentibacter. The sequence continues at coordinate 75,135 of DFOA01000020.1, forward strand.
CACCCATAGAAAATGGTTTTGTCACATAATCGTTAGCACCAGCATCAAGTGCTGCAATTTTATCATAATCCTGTTCTCTTGCAGATACAATTATGATTGGAATTTCGCTGACATTTCGTATTTGATTTACTATTTCGACTCCATCCATATCCGGTAGTCCTAAGTCCAAAAGAATTATGTCCGGCTTTTCTGTACAAAAACATAAAATTCCCTGATTGCCGTTTTTAGATGTAAGTACAGTATATCCTTTTGCCTTTAAAGCCATGCTCATAAAATTGACTATTTTATTATCATCTTCTATTATTAATATTTTATTGCTCATGATTCAATCTCCAGGGGAAGCTTAACTTTAAATGCCGCTCCTCCGTTTTTTAAATTTTCTGCAGTAATAGTGCCATTGTGAGCATTTATTATTTCCATGCATATGGTCAGTCCAAGCCCAACTCCCAGGCATCCGTCTGCCACATTATTTCTTTGATGTGTAACAAATCCTTCAAATATTTTGTTGATAATTAAAGGATTTATACCTTCACCATCATCGGATACCTCAAAAATAAATGAATCCTCTTCTCTGTATGCTCTTAAATTTACTTCCGCATTTTCTCCTGCATGCTTATATGCATTGTCCAGAAGATTAACAAGTACCTGTACAATAAGCCTTCCGTCAACAGACAGAAGAACTATTTCATCCGGTACCGATACATGAAGCCTTCCTGATGACGCCATCTTAGGAACCAATGCCAGTGTCTGGTTTACTATATCATCAACAGCTTCATAGCTCTTCGTGATGCTGAGTTTTCCTTCACTTATACGAGTCATATCAAGTATATTTTGTACTGTCATCATTAACCATGTAGATTCATCATAAATGTCAGATGCCAATTTTTTTATTGTTTCTCCGTCTAAATTATCATAGCTGTCCGATATCAGTTCACTGGCTCCCTTAATACCTGTGAGAGGAGTTCTGATATCATGTGATATACTTCTTAAAAGTGTGCTCTTAAGACGTTCTCTCTCCATATCTATCTTTATTTTTTGCCTTTCCTCATATATAAATTCCCTGTCAAGAACAATTGCCATTTGGTAAACAATTGTTTTAACAATCATGTCCTGTTCGGTGGATAAAGGAGAATTTACATTAACAAGCTGCACATCTCCCCTTTGTTTAGCCACCCCCTTGATTGGTATTAAAAGTATATGTTCTTTTTTTATTTCTTCATAATCTGGGATTCCTTCAGAACTGTAAATTTTAGATTCATTGTTTAATTTTACATAACAGTCATACCCAACATATTCCTTTATATAATTAATTCCTCTTAAAATAATATTTTCATTTCCTGTTACATTAATAAAACCTTTTGTTATCTCATAAAGAAGCCTTGCTGTTCTCTCATTGCTTTTTGATACTTCCGTCTGATATTGAAGCTTTGAAGTTATTGTGCTGGATATTAACGACGCCGTCAGAAAAAATACCATAAGGACAATATCTTGTGTATTGCTGATAGCGAGGCTGTGAATAGGCTGCGTAAACAAATAATTAAACATCATAACGCTTATGACTGCAGCAACCGCACTGTATGCATATCCTCTTGTCACTATTGAAACAGTCAAAATTCCAACAATAAAGACCATCAATGTATTTTCCTTGCCGATTCCCAGTTCATTCATGGCTATGGAAAACAAGGTAGAAATAAAGCAAACAACAATAACTCTGATTACATATACTTTATTACTATTGTTATCTATCATAAAACTCTCCTGAAATACCGTATTATATTAGAAAAGACGTTAGTCTTTGTTTCATTATCGTATTTATTATATCACATATTTTAAAACAAATCACTTTTATTCAGTTAACCTTGTAATAACTCATTTCATTTAGTATAATACATACTAAATGAAATTGGAGGGAAATATGAAGGTAGTTGCATTTAACGGAAGTCCAAGAAAAGAAGGAAATACATATGAAGCTATTAAAATAGTGTCGGAACAATTGAATAATGAAAATATCGAAGTCGAAATTATTCATGTAGGCAATAAAAAAATTCAGGGGTGCACTGCATGCAATTCTTGTTTTAAAACCAGAAATGAAAGATGCATTATTGATGATGAAGTTAATGAGTGGATTCAAAAAATGAAAGAAGCTGACGGAATAGTTTTCGGTTCACCTGTTCACTTTTCAGATATAGGAGCAACTATGAAAGCTTTTTTGGACAGGGCGATTTATGTTGGAAGCGCAAACAACGGATTATTCAGGCATAAGGTCGGAACAGGTGTTGTATCGGTAAGACGAGCAGGGGGAATTCCTGCATTCAATCAGCTTAATAATTACATAAGCTATTCTGAAATGCTGATGCCCACATCAAATTACTGGAACGTAATTTACGGTTTAAAGCCAGGTGAAGCTCTCAAGGATGATGAAGGCGTTCAAATTATGAGAGTTCTAGGCAAAAATATGGCATGGCTGATGAAATTGATTGAGTTCGGTGAAGGCAAAATAGAAAAACCCCAACCGGAAAGAAAAGCATTTATGAATTTGGTGAGATAATTAAAACAAAAGGCACAGGATTTATTCTGCGCCTTTTGTTCTGATTATTCTCATTTACACATATTACTGACTGTTAATCGGTAAATAAAGCTGTTGATAAATATCGGTCTCCTGTATCAGGCAATAAAACAACTATAGTCTTGCCTTCGTTTTCTTTTCTTTTGGCAAGCTCAGCTGCTGCCCACAGAGCTGCTCCCGACGAAATCCCAACCAGTACACCTTCAGTCAATGCAATTTCTCTTCCTGTTTTAAAAGCATCTTCATTTTGAACTGTAATAATTTCATCATATACAGCTGTATCCAGCGTATTTGGAACAAAACCTGCGCCTATTCCCTGTATTTTATGAGTACCTGCCACTCCCTTGGAAAGAACAGGTGAATCTGCAGGCTCTACTGCAACTATTTTAACATTTGGATTTTTTTCTTTAAGATATTTACCTGTTCCGGTAATTGTTCCGCCTGTACCTATACCTGATACAAATATATCCACCTTGCCATCCGTATCTTCCCAAATTTCAGGGCCTGTTGTCGCATAGTGAATTTCAGGGTTTGCGGGATTATCAAATTGGGCGGGAATAAATGAATTTGGAATTTCTTTTGCTAACTCTTCTGCTTTTGCAATAGCACCCTTCATTCCCTTAGTTCCTTCTGTCAATACAACCTCTGCACCGTAAGCCTTCAACAGGTTTCTTCTTTCAACGCTCATTGTTTCAGGCATAGTAAGAATTGCTCTGTATCCTTTTGCTGTAGCAACACTCGCTATTCCTATTCCTGTGTTTCCGCTTGTAGGCTCGATAATAGTGGCACCTTCCTTTAAAATACCTTTTTCCTCTGCATCCTTAATCATAGCATATGCGATTCTGTCCTTAACACTTCCTGCAGGGTTGAAGTATTCTAATTTTGCTATTAATTTTGTTTTAAAATCATGTTTCTTTTCGTAGTTTGTAAGCTCTAACAATGGTGTCTTTCCAATTAACTCAGTTAAACTTTTATGAATATTTGCCATAGCCTTCTCCTCATTTCATACTATTTTTATATGTTTAATATGTTTTTATTATATGCCACATAAAATAATATGTCAATAATATTTTTTAATTAATAAAAATTTACCCATGGGAATTTTAATTAATCATTTTTATTAATCAATGCAAATGATATAAAGCCTCCTCCAAGCGTTGTGGTATTGTACCAAAGCAGAAGATCGATTGTTTTTTTAATGCTTTCGTCAAGAATTTCAATATTCGCACTGCTCAGATCTTCTCTGTATTCAAGGGATACCAATGTTACCCAATGCCATTCATCCAGGCATTTTTCCTTTCCGTTGCACAGATTCAAAAATGCCAAAGGCATGTCATTTTCCAAAGATCTTTTAATAAAGTCAATCACTTTGTCAAAGGACGGACGCATATCATTTTTCTTAGGTATATCAACCGCATCATAAAACAGTCCTGCACCTTTGCTGTTTGCAAATGAAACTAAACCGTTATAAAAAATATTTGTTGTGTTTACCCCCTTCATTGTGGGGGTAATATGTTTCCACATTTCATCCATTATTGTTAAGCTTTCGTTTTTGCTGATCCCTGTACTCTCTCTGCTGTATAATATAATATTGGCTGCAACGGTAGGTCCGCATCCTGCCATTCTCTGCCAAGGCTTTTTATACCACTGCTGATTGCATCCTAAATACTTTTCGCTTGTCATATCATCCAAAATTTCAAAATATTCAGGATTTTTAACCGATATTCTTGTCATGCTGCTCACCCAGTCTCTAATTAAATTTTGTATTTATTATATCATATCTTAATTTATTCTATATTAATTTCAGAAAATATTTTACAATACTGAGGCAAGTGTTTTCTTTTAGTATTGACTTTTCCATTATTTAGGATTATAATTTAGTTAAACGTTTAAGTAGGTATTCATATGAAAATTACTATTAAAGAAATCGCAAAAGAGGCAGGAGTGTCTATTGCCACCGTTTCAATGATTTTAAATAATAAAGACAAAAATATTACATCTGCAACCCGTATGAGAGTTCTGGATGTAGTAAAAAAATATAACTATGTTCCAAATGCAATGGCAGGCAGTCTTGTAACACAAAGAACTCACATTGTGGGTTTAATACTGCCTGATATCACCAATCCTTTCTTCCCCGGTATTGCAAGAGGAGCTGAAGACAAGGCAAATGAATCAGGCTATAGTATTATATTTTGCAATACGGATGATAAGCTTGAAGTTGAAGAAAAATATATCGAAACCCTCACTAAAAAAATGGCCGATGGAATAATAATCGCACATTCCTCCAGCAGTGAAAAAATGTCTGAAATATTAGAAAGATGTAAAGTTCCTATAATTTTAATCGACAGAGATTTTTATTCGGAAAACATTCGCGGAAAAGTATTGGTTAACAATTTAGAAGGAGCATACAAAGGTGTTACTTATTTAATAAATAAAGGATACAAGAAAATAGCATATCTCTCAGGTTCTTTAAAAACCAGAACAGCCCGGGACAGATTAGATGGGTATAAAAAAGCCTTATCAGACAATAGCCTGGAATATGATGAAAAACTTATTAAGTACGGTGAGTACAGGATTGATTGGGGAAAAAACGGCATTAATGAATTGTTATCTGAAAACAAGAATTTTGATTGCATATTTTGCGGCAATGACCTGATTGCAGTCGGTGCCATCAAGGAACTTAAGAAAAACGGCTACAATATTCCTGAGGATATAGGTGTAATGGGTTTTGATGACATATATTTGGCAGGACTCGTGGAGCCATCACTTACTACTGTCAGGCAGCCTAATTACCAAATGGGTTACCAGGCCATGGAGCTATTGTTGAAAACCTTAAGTACCCCAGACAAGAAAAATAGTAATTTTAAAGATATGGAAATAATAACACTGGACACGGAGATAATTGAAAGAAATTCTATATAATCATCAATCATAAGGCAGGTGGTAGAATGAAAAAGGGAAAACTATTAAATTCTGAGATTTCATATGTTATAGGTAAAATGGGGCATACAGATTCTCTGACTATCGGCGACTGCGGGCTCCCTGTTCCGGAAGGAGTTCAAAGAATAGATCTTGCGGTAGTAAAGGGATTGCCTGAATTTATTCCTGTTTTGTCAGCAGTACTGGAGGAGTTGTTTATTGAAAAGGTTATACTTGCAAAAGAAATAGTCAATATTAACCCTGAATTGAACAATAAAATAATAGAAATTATAAAAACTGCAGAGAAAGAAGAACTAAGAACAATTGATGTTGAATATGTTGCTCATGAAGAATTTAAGAAAAGAACAGCAAGTACCAAGGCGGTCATAAGAACCGGCGAATATAAATCCTTTGCTAACATAATTCTTGTATCCGGAGTAACGTTTTAATCAATGTAAAAAGCTGTCAGGTGGTGATTAATTGAAAGACATTGCAGTATCCATGAAACATATTACGAAAAGTTTTTCAGGTATTAATGTTTTAAAAAATGTAAGCTTCAATATTTACAAGGGTCGCGTCATGGCACTTGTGGGTGAAAACGGAGCCGGCAAATCCACACTGATGAAAATTCTTACCGGTGTTTACCTGAAAACAGATGGCGAAATTTATCTGGATGGCAGTCCGGTTAACTTTAATGATACGCGTTCCTCACAGGAAGCAGGAATTGCCATCATACACCAGGAATTAAATTTAATCAGGGACTTATCCATAGGAGAAAATATATATATCGGAAGAGAACCAGTATCGAGCAGCCGACGAATCCTTTGGAGTAAGCTTTATGAGAATTCTGAATATTGGATAAAAAAATTAGGTCTGAATGAAAATCCTAAGGAATTGGTGAAAAACTTAAGCGTCGGAAAACAACAGCTGGTTGAAATTGCAAAAGCCCTTTCTATAGATGCAAAGATTATTATAATGGATGAACCAACCGGTGCCCTGACGCCTGCTGAAACACAAAAATTGTTTAATGTAATCAATGACTTAAAAAAAGAAGGAAAAAGTATTGTATACATATCCCACAGATTGCAGGAAATATTTGAAATATGCGATGATGTTACTGTATTGAGAGACGGAGAGCTGATCGGCGAAAAGTCAATTGAGGAAATCGATGAAGATAAAATAATCGAGATGATGGTCGGAAGAAAGCTTGACGAGCAATATCCCAGAGTGGAAACAGCCATAGGACAGGAAGTTCTAAGAGTGGAAAACCTTTCTAATCAATTTGTAAAAGACATTTCATTTTCGGTAAAGCAAAGTGAAACATTGGGCGTAGCCGGTTTAATGGGGTCTTCAAGGACTGAGCTCATGAGAACGCTTTATGGAATTTATCCGTATAAAGGAGAAATCTTTTTAAATGGCACAAAGGTCAGGATTCTCTCCCCTATGGATGCCTTAAATTTTGGAATAGCCTATGTTTCGGAAGACAGAAAAACTAACGGAATAATAACTGAAATGAATGTAAAAGAAAATATAACTCTGTCTTCGCTTAAGAAATTTATAGGTCCGCTTGGCTTGATCAACAAAAACAAGGAAGAAGCATCCGCAAACAATTATATAGAAACAATGTCCATAAAAACTGCCGGAACATATCAATTGTTAAAATATTTAAGCGGAGGAAATCAGCAAAAAGTATCTATTGCAAAAAACCTTAACATCAATCCAAAAATACTTATTCTTGATGAACCAACCAGGGGCGTGGATGTAGGTGCAAGAAAGGATATCTATGATTTAATTAACAAGTTTAAAAAAGAAGGTATGTGTATTATAGTCGTATCTTCTGACATACCTGAAATTCTTGGAATTTGTGACCGCATCATGGTGATGCACGAAGGAAGGGTTTCCGGCTTTTTACAACAAAAAGATGCTGCTCAGGAATCTATTATGACACTTGCTGTAGGAAAGGATGTGTACGACAATGACCAAATCAATTAAGAAGCTGCTTAAAAATAAGCCCTTAATAGTGCTGCTTGCTACTTCGATTGTTGTAGCTATGCTCAACCCCAGATTTCTGACCTGGGGCAATATTGTGACTGTTCTCAGACAAACATCCGTTAATGCCGTAATCGCCACAGGCATGACCTTCGCAATATTAATCGGAGGAATAGATTTATCTGTCGGATCGGTCCTGGGTTTTTGCGGCGCTATAGCTGCAACAATGATTTCATCAGGAATCAATGTATTTATTGTTATAATTGCCGCTATGTTGTTAGGAACCTTAATAGGTTTTCTTAACGGGACACTTATTGCCGCAGGGAGGCTGCAGCCTTTTATTGCAACTCTTGGTACGGTGACACTGCTAAGAGGTTTGATTCTTGTATTTACACAAGGCAGGCCCATACGCACAGGAAGCACCGGTGCATCTGAAGCCTTCGGTAAAATTGGTACGGGATTTATTGGACCAATACCCATTCCCGTATACATAATGATATTGGTATTTATTTTATCCTATTACATATTAAATCACACCCGTATAGGAAGATATATTTACGCAACCGGCTCTAATGAAGAAGCTACAATTTATTCAGGAATTAAAACAAGCCGTGTGAAACTGTTTGTTTATTCTGTTTCAGGAATGATGGCAGCTTTGGCAGGAATATTGATTACAGCAAGATTAGGCTCTGCACAACCTACAGCAGGTGCCGGATATGAACTTGATGCCATTGCGGCAGTTGTTCTGGGCGGAACAAGCATGGCGGGAGGAATCGGAACAATTGCAGGCACAGCAATCGGTGCCCTCATAATCGGTGTATTGAACAATGCATTGAATTTAATGCAGGTATCATCCTATTACCAGGATGTTGCAAAAGGTATAGTTATATTAGCTGCAGTACTTCTTGATAGAAAACAAAAATTATCAAGATAAAAATAAAAAAATATTAATGGAGGAATTTATGAAAAGATTTTTAAGTTTAGTTGTTGTCACTCTAATGACTCTGTCGCTGTTTACAGCATGCAGCACAAATGAAAATGTAACCAATGAGAAAGCAAAGACCATCGGTCTGGCAATTTCAACATTGAACAATCCATTCTTTGTTGATCTTGAGGCAGGCGCCAAAGCAAAGGCTCAGGAATTAGGAGTTACTCTTGTTACCCTTGACTCACAGGACGACTCAGCAACAGAAATGTCAAATGTAGAAGACTTAATAAACCAAGGCGTTGATGTCATTATGATCAACCCCACAGATTCCGATGCGGTTAAAAGTGCCGTTGAGGCAGCAAACAAAGCAAATATCCCTGTAATAACATTGGACAGAGGTGCTAACGGCGGTGAAGTTGTATCGCACATTGCTTCAGATAACGTTGCAGGCGGTAAACTTGCAGGAGAATATATTGTAGAGCTGTTAAGCGGCAAAGGAAAAGTTGTTGAGCTGGAAGGTATTCCAGGAGCTTCTGCTGCAAGAGACAGAGGTCAGGGCTTCAATGAAGCGATAAACGGAACTGATATTGAAGTTGTTGCAAAACAGACCGCAAACTTTGACAGAGCAGAGGGATTGACAGTAATGGAAAACATTCTTCAGGCTCAGCCGGAAATAGATGCAGTATTTGCTCATAATGACGAAATGGCACTTGGAGCTTTAGAAGCTATTAAAGCTTCAAAAAGAGATATACTTGTTGTAGGTTTCGATGCTACTGATGATGCAAAAGCTGCTGTAGAAAGCGGCGAAATGGCAGCAACAGTTGAACAGCTTCCAAAAGAAATAGGTTCTCTCGGAATTGAAACAGCAGTTAAAATCTTAAACGGCGAAAAAGTTGAAAGCATGATACCGGTAGATTTGCAGTTGGTTAAGAAATAACATTAATAAGTTTTAGAAAACTCACATGCTCCGGAAACAGAAGTCAAGCAATCTTGGCTGCTGATTCCGGAGCATATTTTATCAACGTTTAACTGTTTTTTTGCCAACTCCTCAGTATATCTATTTCCTCTTCTTCTTCTAAAAACATACATAAAAATACAATGAATAAAATTAAGGCGCTGACCAGAATTGCCCATTGTCCAAGAATTGCGGTACAATTCTTGCCGAAAACCGCCCCCATAGTAAATACAAGTATAAATCCATAATAAAACATACTTTTATTAAACAGCTTCCTGTCTTTTTTAAAAACTGAGCTGCAAAATAAATCTGTGGCAGTACGCAAGTTCCCTATGCACATGGTTGTAGCCAGAGAATTGTTGTGTACCTTTCTGAAACTTTGGACCTGAATTCCGCAGGCAAGAGAAATCATGCTGTTAGCAATAAGATTCATATCGGTTCCCATAAAGGCTACTGTCAACATTATAATAATTTCTACGAGTATGGCTGTCTGACGCCAATGGGGCTTCCTTGTATCCCCGAATTTAAGTTTCAGAGCTTGTGCAGCAAAAACCCCGGTTATAAAAGATAAGACCGGAAACAGGTATCTGACAGAGGCCGAATAGTTCATGCCGGAAATATTTATTCCCAGAAGTATTATATTGCCTGTCTGAGCGTTAGCAAAGACATTATCCCTGAAAATATAGGTATATGCATCCATATATCCTCCCGAAAAAGCTAAAAGCACTCCTACCAAAACAGATTCAGACATCTGCCATCTGCTGTTAATTTTATTCTGTTTTTTATTATTTATTTTGTTCATTATGCTGGTACACTTCCTTAAAATTATGTCATTAACACTATAGCAAAACAATTGATTTCATGCAAGTTTTTGTTGTGCCAATTGCCTGGCTGCCCGCCAGACAAGCAGGGTTACTATTTCATATCTTAATTTATTCTATATTAAGAAATAAAAAAATCAGGATAAAATATTTTTAAATTCACAGTTCATGGGAACAACACCATATCAAAAACCATCTATATTATACAATGATAAAGTATTATTTTATGCCTGTAAAAATTAAACAGTATTGTAATTGAATCATTACTCAAAATAAGCTTACAGGAATTGCCTCTGAATAGAAGAAGGATATTATTAAGGAAGTTTACAACAAAGAAAATACAAGTATTAGACAGTTAAGCCGAATCTTTGGAATAGGAAAGAAAATAATCGAAAACGTAATCAAAATCAAAGGAGACAAATGAAACGTCCCCGCGTCTGTCGTGTCTGTCAGTAGCGTTGCATATATATACATTTGATATGTATGTGTATGCATTTGGGAAATGTGATTATTTCAACACAAATTCAAGCTGTTGCGAAATGAAGATGCAGTTCGCGAGGTAAAATTCGAAAAAATTCAACCTCATTTTGAATGTATATGCAGCATTTTACAAAATACTTTATGTTGATTTCGTCATTTATCTTTCTTATATTCTTTGAAATAACTTCCCTGTCTCCGTTTGTCAGGTGCATTATAGTTTTTTTATTATCACTCTGGATGTAATCTATGTATAGTATTACTATCATTGTATTCTTCAATACATCAGTTGTTACAGCTTGTTTATTTATAAGTGCTGAACAAAAGACCGTAGTGAAACATCACCATAAACAACTTATAATATAACATCATCAACAATACACGCCTTCCATACAAATGATTATCTTTGTCTTTTTAGTCGTAAACTTTTTACATTATTGACAGAGAACATTGATTCAATGAACAATAAACGGACTTCGCACGCCTTAACTGTTTTTTTACCAGCTCATCAATATATATTTTTAAATTCACAGTTCATGGGAACAACACCATATCAAAAACCGTCTATATTATAAAGGATAAAGTATTATTTTATGCCTGTAAAAATTAAACAGTATTGCAATTGAATCATTACTCAAAATAAGCTTACAGGAATTGACTCTCACCATGTCTCATTGTCATTATAAGGAAAGCACTTGACTGATTGATTCTGCCTAAAGAATATTAAAAGATTTGAATATTGTATATATTATTACATAATAGTATAATATATAATATGATATAAAAAAATAAGGAGTGGTAATTTTTGAAGTTAAAATTTAAAGAAATATTAATGGAAAGATATGAAAAAAAATATATAGATATCCTAATTTTAGTGATACTCTGTTTTGTAATAATCGGCATTAAAAATTTATTTATTCGTGATTTAAATTTTAAGCTCTATTTATTTGCTATAATAGTGATTCCTATTATCATTGTAAATATGATCAGATCAATACGTTGGCATAAAAATAAGATAAACAGGTCTTAAAAACCTGTTTACCTTATTTTTTAAAGAACTTTAACAGAATCCAAGTGATAAGCACCAGAATTAGAACCATGTCTTAGATATTTATAGGTTAACTCAACCTCATTAATATCATCAGTAGATGTTGCTAATACATCCAATTCATTATCCAAAGTTTGAAAATACTCTGTTGCTATTCCCACCGCAATTGAAGCAATTACTCCAAAAACTACTCCTGCTATTCCAGCAAAAATACTACCGCCAATTATACTAAGAACAACTGCATCACTCACAGATTGTCCTGCTTCCAGAGCATCAAAATAATCTCTTAAATCTTTAGCCTCATCTCTGGTTAACGTATAATTCTCTGTAATTGTTGACCCTAATCCTAAATTTTCTTTTCTAGCTGGGGTACAAGAAAATGCTAATACCATAAATATTACTCTCCTTTTATTAAATATTTGTTCGACTCATTTCCCGGGTTAATTTTGTCTTACACTATACAGAAACGACTTTTTGATATTAAGTGTAAAGCTGTTTCTAAAATTTTTTTATTTTTTTATATAATTTTTAATTTCTCCGATATCATCTCTTATATCTTCAACAATATCAAGCTTGTCATTTAAACCAGCGATTATATTTTGGTATGATTTTTCTCTTTCCTCTTGTTTTACATCTCTTTTTTCCTGAGCCTTCAGTATATAGAAGATCAGAATTACTGACAATAACGCCCATATACCCTGCGTTGTAGCCAGTTCATACAGGTTTTCTTCCATGACACTCATCTTCCTCCAATTCTTTTTTTAACCTAAGAAGTGCATTTTTCTTCTGATTGCCCCGATATTCCCGTTTTGGGCATCCTTTAAAAGTTCCAATACCCTTTTCATTTGTGTACACCTCCTATATAATAAGACCGTTTTTTTGATAAGAATGTAACAGAGTCGGCAAAATTTATTGTTAAGCTTATTTAACGATTTCAGTACATTTATAAACCTAAACATCAGATTTTCATTTAGTGTATAAAAAAATGCCAACATCACAAAAGCCCACTCTTCATTTTAAAAAACTGCTCGACTCAATCCCGGGTTAATTTGGTCTTACTATATAAAGACAATCTTGTGATATTAAATGTAAACCTGTTTAAAAATTATTTTTTTATTACAGCAGAAATATCTTTCTTATATATTAAATCAATTTACTTTTTATCCGGAATTGGCTTGAATATATATTTTTAAATTCACAGATTATGGGAACAATACCATATCAAAAACCGTCTATATTACATAGGATAAAGTATTATTTTTATGCATGTAAAAATTAAAGGGGGTTTTTTAATGAAAAAAATCAAAGGATTTACATCTTATTTATTGGTGCTGTTATTGACAGTATCATCATTAATGGTTTTTCCGGGTTATGCTTACGGCAGCAGCTCGGTTGATAAGTTTTCATTCAAGACATTGGAAGGATATTATTTGTGTGCTGAGGATGGCGGAGGAGGTGTATTGACAGCTGACCGAACTGAAGTAGGACCTTGGGAAAAGTTTGAAATTGTTTATATCTCAAAAGAATATGTTGCTATAAAAAGCGATGAAGGATATTATTTAAGTGCTTCCGACGATGAAAAAAGCCTGAATGTTGAGGGCACAGAAATCGGAAAAAGACAGAATTTTAAGTTAATTGAATTGGATAATAAAAAATTTGCCCTTAAAACATATTATGACAAATATGTTTGTGCCGAAAACGGCGGCGGGGGAAATGTGGTTGCTGACAGAACAAAAGTAGGAGAATGGGAATCTTTCGAACTCATTAAAAGTCAGGAAAGCAATGTTGAAGATAAATGCACCCTAACTGCAAAAGCAGGCGATAAAGATGTTAATTTTACATGGACTAAGGCAGTAAGTACAAAAAAGGTACTTGGATACAACCTTTATAGAGGAACATCCCCAGGAAAACAATCAGACACTCCCATAACAGATTTTCCCATAGAAGGAACATCATATACTGATAAAAATATAAAAGCAGACACCAAGTATTATTATGTAGTTAAGCCGGTATATCAGGATAAAACATTAGGCTCTGCATCCAATGAGGTGGAGGTTATGTTGAAATCAAATATATCCTTAAGTGCCAAGGCAGTGTACGATGGAATTAATTTGTCTTGGGATAAGCCAAAATATTCGTCTGAAATATCAGGATATAATCTATACAGGGCAACTCGCTCAGGAAAGCAGTCAGACACTCCTATAACAGATTTTCCTATAGAAGGAACATCGTATACCGATAAAAATATAAAAGCAGACACTAAATATTACTATGTAGTTAAGCCGGTATACAAGGATAAAACACTAGGTACTGCATCCAATGAGGTGGAGGTTATGTTTAGGCCGACTATATCTTTAAGTGCCGAGGCAGTGTATGATGGAATTAAGTTATCATGGGATAAGCCAAAATATTCGTCTGAAATAGCAGGATATTATATATACAGAGCGACTCGCTCAGGAAAGCAGTCAGACACTCCCATAACAGATTTCCCCATAGACGGAACATCATACACCGATAAAAATATTGATAATAACCAAACATATTATTATATATTAAGAGTAGTTTACAAAGATAAAACCCTTGGTGAACCTACTGCTGAAGTTTCAGTTAAATCAAATTTTGGCAAAACCATTGTTTTGCAGGTAGGCAGTAAATATATGTATGTTAATGGTAAGAAAATCGAAATAGACCCCGGTAAAGGAACTGAAGTAGTTATTAAAAACGGCAGAACTTTCCTCCCCATCAGAGCGCTTATAGAAAACATGGGCGGTGAAGTAGAATGGAGTCAATGGGACCAAAAGGTCAGCTTGTATTTAAATAAGCATAAGATATATCTTTGGATTGGAAATAAGACTGCCAAAGTTGATGGTATTAATAAAGAGACAGATGTGGAACCATATATTTCTGATTCTTACAGAACAATGCTTCCATTAAGGTTCATCACTGAGAATTTTGATTGCGAAGTTGAATGGGATGGCACAACAAAACAGGTAACAATAAAAACTAATTAAATGATATAGTATATGAGAGAGACTGTAACCAGCAACAATTACATCTCTCTCTTTTATTAAAATCTGTTGCCGCGTGCAGATTGCCTATACATGGTTGGAATTCATACTTTTCATATTTTATACAGTATCTTTGAAAGAAATTCCTGTGCTCTTTCATGGGCCGGATTGGAAAAGAAATCTGTAGGATTGCTTTCTTCCAATATTTTTCCTTCATCCATGAATAATATTCTGTTTGCAACGCTTTTTGCAAAACTCATCTCATGTGTTACTACCACCATTGTCATACCCTCTTCTGCCAAATCCTTCATGAGGCTCAATACCTCTCCTATCATTTCCGGGTCAAGTGCTGATGTAGGCTCGTCAAACAGCATTATATCAGGTTTCATTGCCAAAGAACGAACTATAGCAATTCTTTGTTTTTGCCCTCCTGAAAGCTTGTTGGGATATTCATCCTTTTTATCGGCAAGCCCGATTCTTTCCAGAAGCTTTATTGCAGTTTCTTCTGCTTCTTTTTTGCTTTGCAGGTTAAGCTTAATAGGTGCAAGAGTTATGTTTTCCATAACGGTCAAATGAGGAAACAAATTAAAGTGCTGAAATACCATACCCATTTTTTGTCTGACCTTGTTTATGTCACATTTCTTATCAGTAACATTTTGTCCTTCGAAAACGATGCTTCCATTGTCCGGAACCTCTAATAGGTTCATACATCTTAATAACGTACTTTTTCCCGAACCGGAAGGACCGATGATTACTACCTTCTCGCCTTTATTTATTGTTGTGCTTACGTCCTTTAATACATGATTCACGCCGAAACTTTTATTAATATTTTTAATTTCTATCACCTTGTGAAAGCCTCCTTTCCAGTCTTTTCTGAACTGCCCCCAGACCAAGAACCATAATCAGATAGCATACCGCCACCGAATACAGTGAAAAGAACGGTTCGTATGTCCTGCTTCTTATAACATTGCCGGCATTGGTCAAATCCATTACAGGAATGAAACCTGCTACGGAAGTTTCCTTTAAAAGAGCAATGAACTCATTTCCCAGTGCCGGCAATATATTTTTTATGGCCTGGGGCAGAATAATAAAAAACATTGTCTTACTGCCGTTAAGTCCTAAGGATAACCCGGCCTCCATCTGCCCTTTATCAACCGACTCTATTCCTGCACGGGCTATTTCAGCAACATATGCTCCGGAATTTATTCCAAAAGTCATGATTGCAATAAATACCGTATTGTCTATATTGACAAAAATTGTATAATACATGATTAAAAGCTGTACAACGACCGGTGTTCCTCTTATTACTGAAACATATACATTGCAGATTAAATCTAATATAAAAAGCTTCTTGTTGTTTTTAGTGCTGTATCTTATTATTGCTACTATAAGTCCGATTACTATTCCTATTAACGTCGCAAAAAATGCAATTGTTACCGTATTTTTAATACCTGATAAAAACAATTTATATCTTCCATCAACTATGAATGTTTTATTAAAGCTGATAATAAATTTTTCCATTGGTGCCTCCTCTAATCCGAACTGCCAACCCCGTACATATTTCAGGCCGGGCATAACGCAGGGCGATTTGCCACCGGCAGACCGCCCTTAAACTTTTTAAGCTCTTTACTTTGAATGGTGTTCAATCCATTCTTCAATTTTTCCTTCATCAAGAAGTCTTTGAAGTGTTTTGTTTATTGTTTCAAGCAATTCAGTATTTCCCTGTTCAACTGCTATTCCGTAAGATTCGCTTATTTCACCAAACTTAACAGTTACAAGCTTTTCAACGTTATTCTTTACAATTTCCTCGGCAGGAAGCTTGTCAATAACAACCGCATCAATTCTTCCTGTCAACAAATCCTGCGCAGCTTCCAAAGCATTTGCATAAGTTTTAACTTCAGCCCCTGAACCATATAAATCTCCGTCCTCTAAATTAATTGCATCTGTTACGGCAATGTCACCGGTAGTTCCCAGTTGAACTCCTATTTTCTTTCCCTTTAAATCTTCCATTGACTTAAGTTCGGCATCTTTTTTTGAAATTATATTTTGTACAGATTCCACATATGGTATTGAAAAGTCTACCTCTTCTTCCCTTTCAGGAGTTATAGTCATTCCTGCAGCCACAAAATCTGCCTTTCCTGTTACAAGTGACGGAATCAGGCTATCAAAATCAGAATGCTCTATTTTCAATTCTTTTCCTAAATCCTTTGCAATTTCCGCAGCTATGTCAGCATCAACTCCTACAATTTTTTCTCCCTGAAAATATTCAAAAGGAGCAAATTCTGCATTAGTATACATTATTAAAGATTTGCCTTCTTCTTTTGTTCCTTCCGCAGGTACCTGATTTGTATTGTTATCAGCAGGCTGCTTTGCTGCCGTATCAGAGCTGCACCCCGTAAATAATGCAAAACTCATAGTAATCATTAATAAAACAGATATTATTTTTTTCATATTATGCCTCCAAAATTATTGTTGTCGTTTTTTAACATAAAAGTATATTAGCACTTTTCGAAGACATTGTCAAATATTTTTTCACTTTTTTGTATATTTATATATATTCTGTTGGTGAATATTTATATTAATAAATCCCAAAAGAGAAGCTGTAATCTCTTTTGGGATTTGTAATTTTATAGCTTATAGAATTATTCATATCTTAAAGATTCTATGGGGTCGGATTTTGCCGCCTTCTTGGCCGGATAATATCCGAAAAATATTCCTATAATCATTGAGAAAGCAACCGCTATTATAATAGATGCAGGATTGACTACAATGGGAAGTGAAATAATACTTCCTCCCAGCATTACCAGTCCTATTCCGAAAGCTGTTCCGGCTATGCCACCGATAGCAGAAAGGGTTGCGGACTCAATCAAAAATTGAAACAACACATCCTTTGTCCGTGCTCCCAGTGCTTTTTTTATACCTATTTCCCTGGTCCTTTCGGTCACTGAAACAAGCATTATGTTCATTATTCCTATTCCTCCGACCAAAAGCGATATTGCCGCAATAGCCGCAACAGCAACTGACATTCCGCCCACTATGCCGTTTAATGTTGCCTGGTCTTCTTCTACTGTATAAAATTGATAATTTTCGGCTTCTCTGTTTTTTAAGCCTGCAATATAGGATACTATTTCATCACCCACAGAGCTTACCGAGAACTTGTCACCTACAAATACGTCAAGCATATAAAATGCATAACTCGGCGGGAAAGCCGCAGTATATGGAATATAACTGTCTTCATACATCTTCTGTCCTTGCAAAAGCGATAAAACAGGTGATTCCTCATTTTTATAAACTCCCACAACCAGCAGATCTTCCAGGTTATCATTTATTTTAACTCTTATGGTTTCTCCCGTGGCGTTTTCTTTATTGAACATCTTAAGGGCAGCATTCTGCTCTAATACCACCACTTTGCCCTTCCTGCTTATATCGCTTTTGTTTATCATTCTTCCGTAAAGCATTTTGACATGCTGTACCTTGTCAAATCCGGCGTCAATACATGACATGTTTAATTTAACGACTTTTTTGTCTATTGTTACATCACTTCTTAGAGACTCCGATGGTGCTATGTATGTTATTTTATCCCCGAACCTTTCTTTGAGAACCTCCACGTCATCCATATAAAAGAAATCTGTGGAACGGAAATCTTCAATGCTGCCCACATACAAATTCGCGCGGTTTTTGCCTATGTCCTTGTATATATCGTCCATGACTCCCTTCATGCTGTCACCTATGGACACTATTGCAATAACTGAGCTTATACCTATGATAATTCCAAGCATCGTCAGGAGGGAGCGCATTTTATTTGACAAAATAGCCTGAAATGCTATTTTAATATTTTCTAACCAGATTATTTTAAAGCACCTTCCTTCTTTCTGTCTTCAATTATCAAACCGTCCCTGAATACTATTACTCTGTCGGCATATTCTGCAATGTCCGGTTCATGGGTTACCAGAATGACACTGCTTCCTTCTTTATTTAAATTCCTGAATATTTCCATTATTTCTTCTGAAGACCGTGTATCAAGATTGCCGGTAGGTTCATCCGCCAGAATAATCGGAGGATTGTTGGCCAATGCCCTTGCTATGGCAACTCTTTGCTTCTGACCGCCGGACAATTCGTTTGGCAGATGATTTATCCTGTCCCCCAGGCCGACTTTCTCTAAAAGCTCAACTGCCCTTTGTTTTCTGTAAGATGTTTTTGTTTTGGCATATATCATGGGAAGCTCAACGTTCCTTAAAACATTTGTCCTTGGAATAAGGTTGAATGCCTGAAACACAAAACCGATTTTTTTATTTCGGATAAGCGAAAGCTCATCCTGGGACTGGTTTTTTATATCTATTCCTTCCAGCAGATATTCTCCGGATGATGGTCTGTCCAAACATCCTAAAATATTCATAAGTGTTGACTTTCCTGATCCGGACTGCCCCATTATTGCAATGAATTCTCCGTGCTCAATTTCCAGGTTCACGTTTTTTAAGGCATGAACTTCAACCGAGCCTGTTTTGTAAACTTTGTTTAGATTTCTGATAGATATCATATTGCTCATAGTTCTTCCCTACTCATTTTCTTGTTCTTCATTAGGTTTTACAATCATTCCGTCTGTGAAGCTCAAGTCAGGATTAATTATTATTTTCATGCCATCTGCAAGCTCTGTTGACTTTATTTCTGTTTCTAAATCTGTTTCAAGACCTGTTTCGATAATCGCTGATTTTATCGTATTGTCATCATTCAGCACATACACCTTTTTCTGGTTGTTTTCATCCGTAAACAATGCACCTGTTGGAACAGCAAATACATTTTCTGCTCTGTCCACCTTAATTTTTGCAGTTGCAATTACACCTGCCATTAAGCTTTCCGGTCTTTCTGTTATGTCAATTACAACGGGTATGACTCTTTCCATAGTGTTGTTGTCTTTCTGTTCAGCAGTTGGCGAAATTCTTGAAACAACTCCCTTGGCTGTTTCATTCATCATAACATCCGAATAAATTTCAACTTCCTGTCCTATCTTTATCTTTCCGATATCATATTCGCTTACAGCTACCTTCATCTGAAGCTTATTCAAATTTTCAACCACAAACATTGCTTTTTCGTTTTCAGTATCCTTTGCATATCTTCCCAGATTTACATTTACCCTGGTCACAGTTCCCTCTATAGGACTTTTAATAAAGACTTTTTCCAAATCTTCTTTCTTCTTTTCTAATTCCTGCTTTTGGATTTCAACTCGTTTCAGTTCAGCAGTGGACAAAACAATTTTTCCGTCTGCCGCATTAAAGCTTTCTAAGCTCTTTCTTGCTTCCGTTAAACTGTTTTCTATTTTTTCAAATGCTTCCTTTGTTATTATATCGCTTGCCAGCAATTCCTTATTCTGTTCATAGCTTTTTTCAAGTTCCTTTACATTAAGCAATGCCTTGTCATATTCAATCTGCAAAGATTTAAGCTTTTCATTAAGTTCTAACTGAGCAAGCTCTATTTGATTTTCTTCAGATGCTATCTGTTTTTCCAGCTCTTCACTGTCAAGGACCGCCAAAATCTGATCTTTTTGAACGATATCCCCTTCCTTGACCCTTATGTCAATAATTTCGTAATTTAAAGGCGACACCACATCAGCCTTCTCAATGCCTTCCAAGGGAGCCTTCACTGAAATAATCTGCTCAATGTTTTTTTTCTCCAATGCTACAGCATTTGCAAAGACCTCTGCCGTCCCCTTATTTTTATTAAGTGCAATAATAGTGCTCACAACTACAATAGCAATAAATAAAATAACATAAAACTTTTTCTTTTTAAAAATATTCTTCATTCTTTTCTCCTCAAAAATAAATATTCATTATAATTTTAAAGCACCAAGGAATATATTTCCATAGCTTTATCTTACACTTTTGCTTGCAACCTTACATTTTAGTAAGATATGCTTCGTAGTTTTTATCATTAACTTTAACGTCACATAATTCAGGCTGCCTGTTAAAATAAACGGACAGCCAAAAGCAATACTGTATCTAACACTCTCCGACTTCCCGGAATTTCTTCTTAATTAGCTTTTCAGTTGCATTCATATCTCTGTCCCCTTATTTTTAAGCTCCTGTTTCATATAATTCCATGTCATTTAAAATTTCCTTCATCTGCCTTCGTGCAAGGTTAAGTTCAGAGTACAGTTCTTTTTTAGTATATTTGATTTCTTCCATATCATCAATTGGGAAGCCTAATACATCCTTCCACATGATTGCAACTCTGCTTTTCGGATTAAGGGTCATTAGAGCATCTTGAAATAATTCTGCTTTTGAATTGTTCAGTTCAAATCTTTTAAACACTTGAATGTTATTATCAGCTTCCGAAAGAAACAACCTGCATACTTCCTCAGCGGCTCTTTGAAACATGCGGCCAGATACCTTATCAGATAACATCAGACCTGATGAAGCGCATTTTATTGCAATAAACGCCATATCTCCTGCTTTCATCTCATCACCCGTAAGCCTGAAAGCGACAGTATATACTTTTTTAAAAAATTCGTTCACATTCAAAGTGATTCCTCCGTCGTTTCATAAACAAAAAATTCTAAGCGTATATTATCATAAAAATATCAGCTGTGCCGGGAATTGTAACAATTAATATGTATTTTTGTAAAAATTAAAAAGGCCTTACTTCATAGACTTTATTGTATATAAGCACATCCGTATAAAATGTATTGCCTTTGTGGTGCAATTCCATTGCTCCGTTGTATTTTTCCAAAGACCTTTGAACGCTGCTTAACCCCATTCCGTGATTTTCCTTATCATCTTTAGTTGTAGCCAGTTTGCCGCTATCATAGTTTAATTTGCCATCAAAAGAATTTGAAATACTAACATATAGCACATTCCTGTCAAGCTCCACCGATAATTTGATAAATTTTTCTTTGCACTTGCATGCTGCTTCAATAGCATTGTCAATAAGATTTCCCAACACAACGCTTAAATCAAAGGGACGGATATTCAGCTTTTCAGGAACATTTATGCTGACATCTGTTATTACACCGCATGAGACTGCCTTATTCAGCTTATAGTTCAATATGCTGTCAATTTCGGAATTTCCCGATTTAGAATATCCTCCTGAAAAATCAATGTTTTTAAAAACGCTGTTAAGATATTCAGAGGCTGCGTTGTTGTCATTATTATCAATAAGAGTTTTAAGTGATAAAACATGATTTTTCACATTATGCCGGAATTCCTTCAAACATTCCTGTGACTGATTAATAATTTCAAGCTGTTTCAAATATGCACTGTTCTGCTGCTGAAGAAGTGCCTTTTCCATTCTTTCATCATAGGATTTCATGAGAACATCATACAAGTAAAAAACAAATACATTAATTACAAACAATATTGTTATGTTTATAATGACACCTGTCAGATTATCAGGGTTAACTTTAGTAATAAGTATAAGAGCCGAAATTAATGTGCCTGAAGGTATTACAAATATTGAAAGCCAATGAAGTGATGAAACTTTAATGTCGTTTTTTACCATTTTAAAGTTAGATAAAAACAGCATTACATTGTATGATATTATTTTAATTGATATTAAGCCTGCTATTAATGCAAGATCTGAATTCGCCGATAATATGCTTACGTCAAAATACTGCATGACCAGGACAACCGCTGTTTCTACCGTCATCAGAATCATGTAAATTGATACTGTTGCTATTAACCTCCTCTTTAATGTTGAATCATAATTAAGCGTAAGCAAAAAGAACATTATTAAATTAGAAGTTAAGTTTACTATGGGATTATTAAAAACCAGGAACAAAAGACACATTGTAAAATAATACAGTAAATATGAAGCAAATTCTATTTTCTTGTCTATTTCGGTCCGGTCAAAAAAAATCTTCATATATCTGTAAGCTATATATGTACCGAAAGCCGATGTAATTAAATATACAGTGGTTACACTATTTGTCATGGTGCATCCTCAGCTTTCTTTGCATTAACTTTTCACGCACAGCTTTTCTGTTGTTTTGGCTGATTGTAAGTATTTCCTGATTCGACATCTTAACATATTCATAGGTGTATTCTATGCAAAAATTGAAATTAATCAAATATGATTTATGTATCATAATGAAATCATTATTGTTTATCTGTTCTTCTACTGATGATAATTTCCCGTAAAAGCTTTTAGTTTCATCGCTTAATACAATATTAACCTTTCTTCCGTGGCTTTCAAAATACAAAATATCTCTTAGGGGCACGCTGAATGTAACATTGCTGTTCTTATATTCAAAAAAGTTATTTTCCTTATCCAAAAGCTTCACTGCTTTTGTTAAAACAAATTCAATTTTATCTTTATTAAAAGGCTTTATTATGAAATTAAGAGGCCTTACTTCAAACAGTTCCATGGCATAGCTTTCCTTGCACGAAATATATACTATCTGAGTGAGCTCATCTTTTAATTCTTCTCTAATCTTTTTGCCTACTTCAACACCATTTATTTGGTTCAGTTCAATGTCAAGAAATATAACATCATACCGATTGCCTTTAAAAAGGAAATCGCAGAGTTCTTCTCCTGAATAATAAACTTCTGTTTCAATCTCCTGATTTATCTTTTCCCTTATATCAAACAGCATGTCCTCTAACTGTCTGCAAATAATTTCTTCATCATCACAAATTGCAATTCGTAACATATTATCCCCGCTTTACTTCCATATTACAGTTGTAAATATTATCTCAAGCACTCCGCTTATTGTTTTGTTTCACATCGGTACAATAAATATATATCAGACAAAGGCGGCAGTCTTTATTTCATTATTGTATTTATTATATCATGTTGTTCTTAAAGATTCATTAATATTTTTTTAGCAAAGAATTAAAAAAAGATGAGATTCTTAAGAAAATCATAAGTATGGCAAAAATACCTATGGAAATCAATGGAACCTCATCTATTTGTTATTTACTCTTATTGTTCAAATATCTTTTTTTATATTTTATGGAACTGTATCTGCTGATTTTATTTATTGTTGTGTAATTGGCTATGCTGCCTACAACACCAACAACAGGAATACCCTGGACAAATTTTGATGTAAGCATTGAGTCTGATAAAATTTTTGATGTATTTACAATTTCCTTCCTTAAGTCATAATTGAACTGTATGTGATTATCTATTTTATCCGCCAATAAATCCACCCTGTGGTTATATTTACGCTGTGTTTCGCCGATTGTAAGTGCTGCGTTGATTAAATTCAATACATACACCTTTTCTTCTTCCAGTTCATATAAAAACCCATAGCTTAATGAAATTTCATAAATTGTTTTTAAAATCACAGCTGTAAACAGCGGTATATCCGGAAGACCCATGCCCAAAAGTCCCAGTCCCGCTCCTTCTATTGCAGATATTGAGGTATTCAGCAATTGGCTTCTTTGAGCATGCCTGTCAATTTTCTTAATTGATTTGTTATTAACATTTCTGTCTAATTTATAATCGTTTATGTTGTGATTAAATTGTATTTTATTTTTATTATACAGTTTTTCAATATACCTGGTTCCTTTTTCAAATACCATTTGAAATGCTTTATAAAATGCTTTGTCCAGAGAGTTCTTCAGTGCTTCGGGAACTTTTGACTCGACTTTATCCACAATAGGCTCTAATTTCTCCTCAATAATACCCTGTTTCTTATTTAAAATTTTCTGTTCCTTTTTTTCCAGTCTGTTCAAATGTTTTTTTATTATATCCATTAATCGCTGTCTCCGCCTTCCTGAAAATCAGTCTTGATAATTGGTTTTCCTGCTTCAATCAGCACCTTGCTGTTCACAAAGAAATATGTTAATATTAAAACAAGTGTTCCTGTTCCTACTAATAACCATTCGATTTTAACAAAATCTGATACAGGACCGAACACCAGCATTCCAAAAGGCATCATTATGCTGGAAATCATGCCCAGGATGCTGAATACCCTTCCCATAAAATTTCCTTCGACTTTCTCCTGCAAAAGAACCATGGCAGGTGTATTAAGTATAGGCATTACCACTCCGAACAATCCCATAAAGAATATATACACCCAGAAATTCGGCACAATACCTAATGCTACCGTACATCCCCCAACAACAAAGCATGACAATGACATCGTATGAATTTTATTTTTAAATCCGCCCCAATATGCCATGAAAATTCCGCCCAGCATCATTCCCACAGAAAATACAACCTCAAGAGCAGTCAGGCGCCACACATCATCTCCAAATGTCCTGGCAGTCTGCAATGGAGTCAGAAAAGCTGCTGGTGCAAATAAAACATAAAAAACCGCCAGGAAAGCAAAATATACCTTTAAAAATTCATGCTCCTTAATATATTTGACTCCTTCCTGCATGTCTGAAAAATAGCTTACTTCCTGCTTTTCCAATGCCTTTGCATGAGGCTCAACATGTAGGAACGTAACTAGAATAAATACCGCAATAGCTGCTGTAACAACGTCTATAAGGAATATAACTTCAATGCTCGTTAAGGTTAACAGCGCTCCGCTGACCATTGGTGACAATAATGTTACCATTGATTGTACGCTTCCGTTGGTTGCATTTACTTTAGTAAGCTTATCCTCAGGCACCAGCTGAGGTATGAATGCATTTACAGCAGGAGATTGAACTGCCGAACCAAAAGCTCTTACCGCAGATGCAGCAAATAACAGCCATATGGATCCATGACCGAAGTAAAAGAGTATTGCAAGAATCAGTGTTGATACTGCAATAAAGGAGTCAGCCAACGCGATTAAATTCTTTCTGTTGTAACGGTCTGCCCACACTCCGGCAAAAGGCGAAAGCAAAAACATGGGGAAAAAGCCACAGATTATTGATATAGTCATCATTAATCCCGATTGTGTCTCCAAGGTTATGTGCCACATTATTGCATATTGAACCAGTGCAGTTCCGAATAATGATATTGTCTGGCTCATTAAAAACAGCACTATATTCTTTTTCCAGTCTTTATTCATATATATTAAATTCTCCGTTCATTTTTAAATTTACAGTATAAAAATTAAAACTGTTCAGCAAATTGCACCTTTATTCCGTTAGGGTCCTGAACAATAAAGTATTTGATATGCGGATTTGGCTGCACTGGTCCTGTTTTAATTTCAATGCACCTTTCATTGACAAACTTTATCATCTCATCAAGTGAATCAACCCTAAATCCCAGAGTCACTGCATTACCTGCATCTATATTTTTGAATTTCTCATTGTGAATAATTTCTAATTTAGTATCATCTTCTCCTAAAAAGCATATTTCCATTTCAGGTCCTGCATTGAATCTACTATCTATTTTAAGACCAACTACTTCCTGATAAAATTTCAATGTTTCTTCCATATCTTTAGCTAAAATTGTAGTCCATAAAAATTTCATAATTTCCCTCCAAGGTATGTATTTTTATTACAATATAATATACTTATAGATTATATGCAATAATTTTATCCAATATTGGTACATTTAATCACACTAAATACAATTTTGTGCATGCAACATCCTTTCAATATATTAACATAATTAATTTGTTTCATTACTAGGACTCTATTAAATCTTCATTAAAATTTTTTTTATTTTGTTTACCTATAAACTCAAAATGCATCATACTCAAATATCATTTCACCTTAAAATGACTGTTATTTTCATTAACACGTAAAATTTTTTTGTCATAAGTTACAGTCTTCTATTAACTTTCATATAATGAATAACAATATTATTAGAAAGGCGGTTTATAAATGACAAAATTTTATTCCGATAACAATTTACATAACAGAACCATGACATTAACAGGACAGGGGCAGATTACAACTGTTCCCAATATTGCAGTAATTCGCTTAGGTGTTCAGACGACGGGAGAAAACTTAGTTGACATACAATCAGAAAATGCTCAAATCGCTCAAGTAATAATTCAAGCTTTACAACGAATGGGCATTTCTGATATTAAAACATTTCAATATTCAATTGACAAATTATATGATTATGAAAATGGAAGGCAGATAGACAGAGGTTATTCTGTCAGAAACATTCTGGAAATCAGAACAACCAATTTGGATATGGCAGGTAATATAATTGACACTGCTGTTAATTTGGGCGCTAATGTTGTTGATTTAATTTCATTTGATGTGGCAAACAGGGAATATTATTATCAGCAGGCTCTTAATATGGCAATCATGAATGCCATGCAAAAAGCCAAATCAATTTCAATAAATCTGGGAATACCCGCAGATCCTGCTCCTATACGCATTGTAGAAAACAGTGTTACGCCTGTTCAACCATACTTCAGGCAGGAGCTTGCAGCAACAACACCCATAATGCCGGGAAACATAAAAATAGAAGCATCAGTAACAGTTGATTTTTCATTTTAAGAAGGCTGCCTTTCGGCAGCCCCTTATTATTCGATATCGATTTTAACTGAATTGTTGGGTTTTGATTCTTTTGGCACTGTAATTTTCAATACGCCATTTTCCAGGTTTGCTTTGATACCTTCAGATTTTGCATCACTCAAGTATATGCTTCTGCTCATTGAACTGTAACGTCTTTCTTTGTGAATATAATTTTTCTTTTCTTCGTTAATATTTTCTTCTCTCTTTACGGAAATATTAAGATTTCCCTCATTAATTTCAATATTCACTTCATTTTTGTCAACGCCTGGCAGTTCTGCTTCCACTAAATATTTGTTTTCATCCTCTTGAACATCAACCCTGAAACTTGCAATATTATTTTTAGATGGCCAATTAAAATTAAAAAGGTCATCAACCATGTTGTAAAAGTCACCAAAATCATCAAAATCCCTGCTCATTAAGCTTCTGCGCTTTTTGTTGAATGGTACTAATCCAGACATGTTCAACATCTCCTTTTTCTATATAATTGTTTTGGTTGTTAGCACTCTCGTTTGGCGAGTGCTAATCTATATTTTTATAATATCACTATTTTTTTATTTGTCAACTACTTTTAGAAAATTATTTTACACTTTTAAAATCTTTTCTTACGAACAATATTAATTATAACTACTATTAGCAATGCGATTTGCAATATAATACTTAAACCTTACTTTATTATTTTTGATTTTATAAATATTGGGTTCTACTATTATATTATAAATATTTGTTATACTGCCATCATTTTCATAAACTTCTTTTTATTTTACTTTTCAGAGTTTGTGAAATATAATACAATTACTGACATATTAGGAGGATATAATGGAAAAAGAAAAAGTATTATCAGAAAAAACACCTTTTTTTGAAAGCAAAAAAGGTATTATCTTTACCGGTGCAACAGTAGGAATTATAGCATTAATATTAGTATTTCTTGGAAACCCTAAAAATATGGGATTCTGCATCGCTTGTTTCGAACGAGACATAGCCGGTGCGCTGGGATTTCACAGAGCTGAAATTGTCCAGTACATAAGACCTGAAATTATCGGCTTAATTTTGGGAGCATTTATTACAGCTTTGGCTGGTAAAGAATTTCAATCAAAAGGCGGTTCATCACCTATAACAAGATTTTTTCTTGGAATTGCCGTAATGGTTGGAGCTTTAATGTTCCTGGGCTGCCCGCTTAGAATGGTATTAAGAATAGGCGGCGGAGATCTGAACGCCATTGTGGGTTTAGCAGGTTTTGCGGCAGGAATAGGCATTGGAATTGTATTTTTAAACAAAGGATTCAGCCTAAAAAGAAATTATAAAACATCTACATTTGACGGATATGTAATGCCAATTGCAGCAGTTGGGCTTTTCATACTGTTGATAGCGGCACCTGCCTTTATATTTTTCAGCAAAGAGGGCCCGGCAAGCCAGCATGCTCCAATTGCAATAGCCTTGGTATGCGGTTTGATTGTAGGAGCTCTGGCTCAAAAAACAAGACTTTGTATGGTTGGCGGCATAAGAGATCAAATAATGTTTAAGCAAAATTATTTATTGCTTGGATTCATAGCAATTATAGTCGTATCAGCCGTTGGTAACTTTACACTAGGTAACTTTAAACTTGGGTTTGCTGAACAGCCTGTAGCACATACAGATGGGCTTTGGAACTTCTTAGGAATGGTTTTGGTAGGATGGGGCTCTGTATTATTGGGAGGATGCCCGTTAAGACAGCTCATACTTTCAGGCGAGGGAAATTCAGACTCAGCAGTAACAGTGTTCGGAATGATAGTAGGAGCCGCTGTTGCACATAACTTCGCCCTTGCTTCAAGTGGAAAAGGTCCCACAGGCAACGGACAGATTGCAGTTTTAATTTGTTTGGCATTCTTGGCTGTGCTTTCTGCAGCAAACTCTGATTTACTGAAAAAAAATAATTAAGAGGTGGAAAAATGAGAATAGATACATGCGGAACTTCATGCCCTCAACCGGTATTGATGACAAAAAAAGCTTTGGAAAGCAGTCCCAAATCTGACAAAATTGAAGTATTAACAGACAATAACACTTCAAAAACCAATGTAAAAAAATTTCTTGCCAGCAGCGGATACAATGTAGAAATAGAGTCAGAAGATGATATATTTATTGTAAGAGGAACTAAATGAAATATACGATAGTTTTTCATACTCAGTCCGGAGCGCTTAAATTTGACAGCAAGATGCGAAGATTGAGTATTCCTTGCTTATTGCAGCCTGTGCCAAGAAAGCTGAGCTCAAGCTGCGGAATTTGCGCTAAATTAACCTACAGCGAGAATCCGGAAAGCCTCATGGAACCGGAAATTGAGCGAATATACAAGGAAGTTTCAAATAATCAATACGAGCTGTTATATGAAAATGAGTAGCTGAATTCGTGGACGTGCCTTATGGCAATAAGGTGCGTCCCCGAATTATTTGAATCAACCGCATTATCTTATAATTTATTATAAAGAGAATTAAGCATTCTGAACATAATTATATATGTCTGCTCCCTTGTAATATTAGATTTTGGTGAAAACATGTTATCTCCTGTTCCCAGCATTATGTTGTTTTGCAGAACATAGTCTGCTGCATCATTTGACCAGGGTGATATTTCTTCTCTATCCTTTAGATTTATTTCATCCGGAACACTTTTTTCGAATCCTAAGTATTTTAACAAATTTACAATCATTACGGCTGCTTCTTCTCTTGTAATTTCGCCCTCAGGGTCAAACATATCATTTCCTTTTCCTTTAACTATACCCAGCTGATAGCACGCAATTACTTCCGCTGAAAAACAGTCATTAAACTGAAAATCACCGCAATTAATTATCATATCCTCTAATTTCATGCCGGTTTTTTCTGAAATAAAAGCAACCATAACCTTACAGAAATCTTCTCTGTCTATGTTTGATTTATATGATACCTGCAATTCAAAGGGAATTAAATTGCTTTCAATTGCTTTTTTAATTTCTTCAACTGCCCAATCCGAAGGGTCGCTGGACGTTGCCCTAAAATAGTCAATATTATTTTTGAATTTATCTTCGCCGTAATATTCACATGCTATTAATTCCTCATTATTTATTTTAATTGTGTAAATTGATTCATATTTACACGATGTCAGCTGTTGCCCAGCAAAATTAATTACGCATTTAACACCGTATCCTACCGCAGCATATTTATCATTAATATATTTCACTTTAGAATACTTCTGCGGCAAAACCTCTTCATTTGTATTTTTATCAATTATATTGCCGTACCCGTCTTTAGAAATAACCATATATTTGTCAGAAGCATTGTAATCAATGAAATCATAAATAACAGGAATAATTTCATCACCATTTAATTCATATAAACCATACTTCCAGTTTTCCTGTTCATCTAATATAACAACTGTTGCCTTATTGTCTTTGATGTCAATTACTTCATCAAACATAAGGGGCATTATTTCTTCTCCGTTTTTGTTGATAACTCCTGCCTTTCCATCAGAATGTACAATAAAATACCCGTCCTTTTTTTCTATGTAATCATATATAAAAGGTACAATTTCATTGCTGTTAATATCCACAATCCCCTGTTTCCAGTTTATTTGTGCTCTAATAAATCCATCTTCAATTGAAAAAATATCATCATATACAAAAGGAATAATATGATTAATGTCATTTGTATTTATTAATAAAACATCCTGGCCCTTTAAAGCTTTGCAATATCCCTCACGACTCCAGGAAAATGATATTTCGTCAAATTCATAGGGTAAAACCTGCTCATATTTAATATTAATTACTCCGTATTTGCCATCATGGGCAGCAATTACAAAGTTGTCATTTATGTATTCTAAATTATCATATTCAAAAGGGACTACTTCCTCATCATTGATATTTATAGCACCATATTTACCGTTGTGGGCTGAAACTGCTATGATGAAGCTGTCATTTGCATAGTTCAGACTTACATATTTACTGCATGGTATAACCTCTGTATCAGTTATTATGTTGTAAATGCCGGTCCTTCTTTCATTAACCTCATCTTCGAGATAAATATATAAATAGTTTTCATTCATTGTGGGATTTGCAAATGTATATCCATCGACTATGGATTCGATTCCATTATTACTTACATACACGAAGCTTGTTGTTCCAGATTCATTTTCTATTAAAAACCTGTAATGATTTGCATAAAAATTGTAATATTTTCCTTCGACTATATCACAATAAGAAATATAATCACCTTTAAGATTTATTACCTCTCCGTTAGCTTTAATAATCCCCCATCTGTTCTCCTTAATATTATAAAATACATTATCATCGCCAAATCCTTCATAAAAATAATAATCCGACGGCACTCTTTCCAAATCATAATTGAAAATAACTTCATCACCGAAAGCATTTAAAGTAAATAAAAGCGTAATAGCCAAAATACTTGCTAATACTTTTGTCAGATAATTTCCCAATGTTTTCCCTCCCTAATTGTTTTAATTTAATTTTACCATATATTTACTTATAAAACATATAAAATATCCGCATCTGGATTATTATTGAGATATGGTTACAACCTGTGTGTCCTGATTCCACTCAACATCATAATCTAAGCATTGTGCTATAAATCTTACGGGAACTAATGTCCTTCCGCTTACAATCTTGCCAGGAACATCCAAATCATAGCTTTCACCGTTTAAGAATGCTTGTTTTTCTCCTATTTTAAACTCAATTTTTGTACCATCCTTTAATACTATAACCTCTCCACTTTCATTCCATGTTAATTTTGCACCTGTTGCTTCCATTATTGCCCTGATTGGGACTAACACCCTACCTGAATCAATTATTGGGTCCTGATCAAACAATATTTCAGAGCCATTTAATATAACAGAAATAAATTCAGTACTTCCATCATCCTTGTTAAAGTCTTTCGGCAGTTTTAGTATACCAATCTTTTTTGATGTACTCACATATTTATTATCCCCGTTTCCATAACCAACTAAGGCATACCCTCCGTAAAAGTCTGATATAAAATCAAAGATTAACGGTATTATTTCATTGCCGTATTTATTTATTACTCCTACTGTCAGGCTTTCATCCATGTAATTCCCTATTCCTACTACTGCAGCACCTTCATGGAAATCTCTTGTTGCATCATATTTAAATGGTGTAACCTTATTGCCATTTATGTCAAAGTATGCATCCTTTCCGCGATTGAGATTAACAGAAGTCATTCCTCCGCAGTAGTCATAAATATAGCTATATTCTACAGGAATTATTATGTTTCCTTCTTCATCTACCACTCCGTATTTCTTTTGCCATACCCCCACGACCGCCCGGCCTTCCTTATATTCTCTGACTTCATCATATTTATTTGCTATCTCAGTATTAACCGTTGTGGGATCTTCTACTTCATTTCCATTAACATCAATATATATTTCTCCAAAATTTCCCCAAGCCTGGGCAACTCCATTATTAAATGCACTGATTGATTCAGCTCCCTTAACTTCTTTAAAATTACCTTTCTTATCAATAATTCCGCATATTTCAATACCATTTTCTATTTTACTTACAGGAGCATAGCCTCCTCTGAATGGTTGAGATGAAGTATATTCTAAAGGTAATACTATGTTTCCGTCATAGTCTATGTATCCAAATTTGTTTTCTGTTTGAACCTCGGCAAGTCCTTCCGAAAATGGATATGCTCTGTCGTAAACTGTTGGTATCACTTCATTTCCATCGGTGTCTATGAATCCGAATTTATAGTTGTCAACAGTATAACCGCCGTCTTTAAATAATTTTCTGTCACAATAATAAACAGCAGCCCTGCCTTCGGTATAATCACAAATTCCATCATAATCAGCAGTCTCAATCACTTCTCCTGATTTCTTATTAATAACCAATGGGTAGGATAACCCTTCCTTCATATAATCTACAACATATCTGTTGTTATTTCCTGTTTCATCATATCTTATGTCAAAATCAGTTTTATCCGTATGCACCCAGGTTATTTCTAATTCCGGATAATTCTCAGCAAAATATTTTTCTGTCGCATCCATTTCGTACATATCGGGCTTTTCACTGCAGCCTGTTATCAAATTTAAAATAATTACTGTTATTATTGCAATCTTTAGGTTATTGACTTTTGACATTAAACTAATACCTCCTGGTTAAAATTTATTCCGTCTTATAACTTATAATTACCATTATATATAGGACGATTTATTTTAAGCAAGGTTCCCCATATCTCCCCTGCATTCTATGTTGACAGAAAAATATTTTTATGTTACTGTTATGTTACGCGATATATCGTGATACATAATATGGAGGTACAACATGCCTTATTCAAGCGGGCCAATATCTGAAGCAATGTACTATGTACTGCTTACATTGATGAACCCAAATCATGGATACCAGCTCATGGCGTCAATTGAACAAGTATCGAATGGACGTGTACACATGGGTCCAGGGACATTATACGGAGTTCTCACAAGACTCTTGAAAGACGGGCTCATTGTAGTCATAAGTGATAACGGAAGAAGAAAAACATATGCAATTACCGAGGATGGCAAATCTGCATTAAAAGAAGAATATGACAGACTTATTTGTATGATACAGGATGGAAATATTTTAAAGGGAGAAAATCAGCATGAGTAAAATAATTAAAAAGTTCCCTATTGATGATATGTGGAATATCGGCAAAAGTGAAAGCTGGTATTCAGACATGGCAGATGAGGGTCTGCATTTAAAAAATTTTGGCCGCTTGCATGTGAAATTTGAAAAAGGTGAACCGGCACAAACCAGGTATAGGATTGACATTTTGTATAAGAAGCCTTCACAGGAACAGCTTGATGTTTATAAGGACTGCGGGTGGGAATTTGTAGCTAACACAGGAATGTTTTATGTATTTTCATCACCAGAAGGAAGCAATGCGCCGGAACTTCATACCGACCTGGCAGAGCAGAGCTTTACTTTGGATAACCTGAATAAAATTTTGAAAAGAAATGTAATAATAATTGCTGCATCCATTCTCTTCTTCGTTGGAATGATGTTAGGAATAATGTTTTTTTATGATGAACCTTACTTGTTTTTTATAGACGGTGACTTTATTTTACCTGCTTTTCTCGCTGTTACATATATCTTTTCTCTTTTTTCTGCAATACGCAATTACAAGTATGTTAAAGGAGTAAAAAATTCTCTCATTAACGGCATTCCGATTAATCATAAGGAAAACTGGAAAAAAGGATACGTTATAAACAAAGTATTTAACGCAGCTTTATTGTCAGTTGCTGTTATAGGCATCATATTGCCTGTAAATCAAATGATAAAACGTGATGAATACACATTGTCTGAAGCCAAAAATGATTTGCCCATAATAAGACTGGCTGATATCGAAGAAAATCCTGATTTAAAACGCGAATCAAAATTTTATGACGAAAATATTGATTGGTATAATAGGGTAAGCTACAATTGGGGTGTTTTAGCTCCTGTCCAATATGAAATTGTTGAACGCGGAATTGTAAATAATGAAATGTGGCATGACAACAGCGGAATATACTCTCCAAGTGTCCATACAGATTTTTATAAACTGACTTTCGATAGTATGGCCGAAGGACTTATAAAAGATTTAATACACCGTCATATATATGTTCCCGAAACACCTGTTATAAAAGCGGAGAATGAGAATTTTGACCAACTGTATTATGCTGTGGAAAATACATCAAAGTATGTCTTCGCAAGCTGGGACAACAATGTAATATACGTAAGATATCATGGAAATAAAGAAATTAGCCATATTATCAATCTTCTTTCAAATTTGTCTGCCGAAGAATAAAATGCTCCCTCCTTACAGTAAACAGTTTTTATTTTTTAACTGTCTACCATAAAGGGAGCATATCATTCTTTTAAGTGATTTTTATATTTTTTACATATCGCTAGTGCACATAATATTAATTACGAATTAGATAACCATAAAGTTAGAATCCGAATAAATAAAAATTTTGTTGTAAAGTAAGTTTAACGCCTTGAAGTTTCACTGCCACATCATCACTTTCAATTATCAAATATCCATTTTCCTCAAAAGTATATTTTGCAATGAGACTGTCGATTCCCATTTCTTTACTATTATATCTTTCAACATATCCTATATCTGTTGTATCAGTTAATTCAACCTTATATGTACCTGGAATTAATTCATTACCGACCATAAATATCCCATCATTATTTTTAATAATTTGTGATAAATTTATTACTGAAGGTACTTCTGCATTTTTGATTGACTTATACTGTGATACTATTGAATTATCGCTTTCCTCATTATTACGAAATAAACCTACAGCAAGAATTAATGTTATACTTATTAAAGCAAATAATTTATATTTAATAGTGAAATTTCTATAACTATTTAAATAATTTGTGTTATTTTTGATTAAGTTTATTTTATGATTATTTTCTTTATAGTTCTTCACTTCATATCCCCTTAAAGAGCATATTCTTTGTTATATATGTACTATTATACTTCCCAAAAATTAACTCATTATAACAATAATATCAGCGCTATTTAATAAAATTCATAATTCATTTATATCAAGTTCTATAAATTGGAAAAGAATTTATTATAACAGGGACGAAGTCTTAATAATCATCCCTATTATTGTTATGCTATTGAGGTATATTAACTTTTATTGGATTTTCTAAAAATATTTTAGGAGCTAAGGATCTTTGTAAAATGATCTTTCCGCTTGGAGGATACTTTACTGTAATCATAGTTTCCATTTGAGAATTATATGATGATGTTCCTTCTCCCGTAAATTCATATGCATTCCCGTCTGTATCCTTATAATCATGATAAAACATCCCAAAACCGTCGTCACCAGTTACCTTGGTTGAAAATATCAATGTTGCGCTATTTGAATTTTTAATTACTTGTTTTAGTTTCACCCCTTCTATTGCAGGAGTTATAGTTTCATTATCTATATCCACCGTAATATATTCTTCGTCTTTATCCAGCAATCGAACAGCTTTGATTAACAGCTCCTGTTTTTTCGGTTTATCAAAATAGTTGGATTCAATATAGACACTCATCCATTTATTTTCATTGTCATGTGCGGCACTTATGCCATTATTGCCTCTGTAAACAGCAAATCCATCCTGCAATACCTCTAATTCGAGGCCTTTAATCCAAGCAGGATTTTCTTCTGCAAATGATATGTTAACTTCAGTCCCGGTAGGGTATACTTTCATATTTTCAACAGTAATCTGCTGTCCAAGTATTGTGTGGTTTTCATTGATTTCATAAACTTTCGGTTCCACGAAATCATCTAACTCAATATGAAACTTAAATGTTCCTGCCGTGTCATATGATGAAGCAGCTGCTTCGTTTTCACCCTCAGGATTTGTTAAACTCACTTCACCAGAAGCGTTAATATTTTCAATTTTTAATTCAACTTCAATATCTACAGACTCAGGTAATTTCCCTTCTGCAAAATTATATTCCTGCATAATAAATCCAAAATTCTGTTCCCTTCCTTCAGGAGGCAGCCCGGAAGTTGAATAACTGTATCCTTCCACGACTTCTCCGGTTATTCCGTTTTTCATATTATTTAAGAAAATATTAGTCCATTGATTTGATTCTTGCTCAAATTCTTCGGGCAGTTGGAAAAACAGTATCAAGTTCTTCTCATCAGCTATGACATATGGCAGCAGCAGTCTGTTGTTACCGTCCCATGCAACCAGATTTACTTCCTGTACATACTCGTTTTCAATGGCCCTGCTCAGGCTTTTGTCGAATTTTACATATTCGGCAAGCTTTCCTATCACCGGCAATTCAGAAACTGCATTGGCAAAAGCCGTGCTTGTATTAACCAGCAGCACAAATAAAATGCATGCAGCCATTGAAGATATAGTGCTGACTAAAGTTTTTCTTCTTTTTGCCTTAATAATACGCATTTCTAATCTGCTTTCCACATTATCCAGCTCTTTCGGGTATTTAAAAGAACCATTTATTAAATCATTCCATTTTTCATTATTATCTTTCATGACTTACTCCTTTCTAATCTGATACCTCTACTCTCAGGATTTCCAAAGCTCTCCTTGAGCGGGTAGATACTGTACCCTCCGGTATTTCTAAGATTTCTGCCGTGTCAGATATGGTATAACCTCCAAAGTATCTCAGAACTATTATTTTCCTTAGCTCTTCCGGCAAATTATTGATTGCAAGCTTTAAACTTATTGAATCTTCTTCGAAATCGGATGAATTTTCCGGAAGAACCTCCATATTTAATTCCCGTTTCCCCTTCCTTAAAACTTTAAAGCACTCATTGATTAAAATCCTGGTTACCCATGTTTTAAGATATTTATGTTCTTTTAAATCCTTTCTATGCATATATCCCAGATAAACCGCCTCGTCAACGGTATCTAAAGCTTTAGTTTCATCATGAAGATAACCAAATGCAACTCGGTACATCATTTCCTTGTTTTCAGTTACAAATGAGATATATTCGTCTTTACCAATTTCTTTGCTGTTAAACATTGCATTAAGTACCTTCCTTTCTATACATTAGAGTAAGCAGACTTACATTTTCATTTCACAATTTAAAATCTTTTTCAAAAAAATAAAAGCAGCATATCATAAGTATAATGGGTTCAGCTTTGAGGTGCAAAACATAAATTCTCATTGGTTTTAGCAAGTAAAATCACATATTTTTTCACACTAATAATAAATTAATTATTTTTGCAAATTTTGTGAAAAATCACTGTGATTTTCTATGTAAATTTATTTTTAAAATTTGCATTTAAAATGTAAATAAGTTACAATTATGGTAAGTCGTAACTGTAAAAATGTATAGTAAAATAAAACGATATCTGGAGGTCTTTATGAAAAAAAAATTGTTAGTTATTATTACTTTTTTTATGTTTTTATATGGCTGCTCTGTAGAAAATAGTAAAAATGACATTAATGTTAGTGATATTAAAAATGATAATGTTATAACAGTATGGGAAGATAAAAATTTTGAAGCACTAATGAGATATTATTTAAATAATTTTGATAAAGAGATATATATTAAAGATTTAAATGATATTACAGAATTAAGTATACATTCTAATTGGAAAATAGAAACAAACATAAAAGAATGCGAAATACCTGAGGAATATCAAAATAAGATAGGTTTTATAACATCTATGAAGGATATTGATAATTTCAATAATCTAAATGAAATTGCTATTTATAGTAATGAAATAGATTCTATACATACATATAAAAATAGTTCAAATATTAGTTCATTAAATCTTAGTTCCAATAAACTTCAAGATTTATCTGGTATAGATAATTACAATAATTTAACAGATCTTGATATATCTGATAATTATATAGAGGATTTAAAACCGTTAAATAATTTATCACAGCTCAGAACGCTTGATCTTAGTTTTATTGGCCCACCCGCTGATAATGGGAATAGAAATTATATTTCAAATATTGATATAAATGCAATATCAGAATTATCGAATTTAGAATCTTTAATAATAGAAAATAGCAATGTCAGCAATATTTCTACATTAAATAAATTTAATTATTTAAAGTCTTTACATTTATGGAAATGTAATTTAAATATTGATGAATTATACTTAATATCAGATAATAATGAAAATATGATAGAGAATTTAGCTTTTATTGAAATATCAAACGTTTCAGGCGAACCTGCAGTATTGGATATGTCTAAGTTTAAAAATTTAAACAATCTTAAATACTTATATGTTTCAGGAGAATTAACAAATATTAATAGTTTAAATAATTTAAACAGTCTAGATATGATTAATAATTTTATTAGTAAAAGCGAAAGTTTCAGTAATTTAAAAAATTTAGACTGGCTAAAAATTTTGAATTCTAAATTTGAAGATCCTAAGGTTTTAGAAGATTTAAACAAATTAGAAACTGTATATTTTAGCGAAACTGATATAAGCAGCTTAAAATATTTAAAAAATAATAAAGATTTAAAATCTTTATGGATTGTTAATGGAAACTTAAGTGATATTTCTGACTTAAAGGAATTTACTAATTTAGAAAATGCAATGCTGCAGACTAATAATATTACAGATATAAGTGTATTGTCCGAGTTACATAATTTAAAAAGAATAAATATCAGTGATAATCCTATAAAAGATTATACAGTAATTGATAACCTGAAAAATAAAGAAGAAATACAAATTATAAAATAATAATTAAAAATACAAGGGAAGATCCTATTTTTAGGGTCTACCCTCATGAAAATTTACTTAAAAATAGAGATACTATATGTTTTAGCAGTTTTTCACCTATTTGCTGGCAGGATATACAGTGCTGGTTGTAATAAGGCAAATGTTTGACTGCATTCAGATATTCTAAATCATTCATTGCCGCTTATATCTGAAGTATGGAGATACTCTTTCATCATGTCTGCATTGCCTGCAAAGCCGCCAGTTCCAAGCACAACAGCCTTTTATACATTTTTCAATTTTGAATTCTACATAAAGATATGGTCTTTTAATTGTATTAACAGTTTCCTTCATACACGTATTTAAGCTTCCTTCTGGCTATTTTAGCTAGGTCATATACCTTTTTTATGTCTGTAGGCCTTTTTTCTTTCATTTCATAGCAAGGAAAAAATCTAGATATATGCAAAGGTATTTCTTTATCCATGGAAGCTATAAAGTTAGATAGATTTATAATTTCTTCCTCACTGTCATTTTCATCAGGGATTATAAGTGTGGTTATTTCTATATGAGCATGCTTATATGCCAGCTTTATAAAATTCTTAACCAACTCAAAATCTCCGCTGATGCCTTTATAAAATTTATCACTAAAACCCTTAAGATCGATATTGAAAGCATCAATAAAAGGAAGTATTTCTTCTAATATTTCTTCACTAAAACAACCATTGGTCACCACCACATTTTTTAGTTTATTCTTTTTTGCCAGCATAGCACAGTCTCTTACAAACTCATAGCATATTAATGGTTCGTTGTAAGTATATGCAACTCCAATATTTCCCTCGGGAATTAAATCCAATGCAATTTGTATTAAATCCTCAGAGGTTGCATATTGTGTAATTATTTCTTCATTTCCCGCCATAGAAATTTCATGATTTTGACAAAACGAGCATTTTAAATTACATCCAAAGCTGCCTACAGACAAAATTTTGCTGCCGGGATAAAAACGTCTAAGGGGTTTCTTTTCAATAGGATCTAATGCTATACTTGTAATTTTTGCATAGTTAACAGGACCAATTTTTTCACCTACGTTGCTTCTGGCCTTACATAAGCCTATTTGATTTTCACTTAATTTGCAATGATGATGGCATACATTGCATTTTAATTTACTCATATTTTATTACCGCACTATATCGATTTATTTTGTCAAAGGGTAACACGACAAAAATACAATGTCAATATCTTTTTTATAAAATTTATCGATGCTTTTTTAGAACTTTTTTACAAATAAAAAGATATCCTAGGCTGCCTATGACTTTTTATGGTATTATGTGAAACTTCCCCTAATCCTTGCCCATTAATTACTTAACTAAATTATCCAGTCCTTCTCTATTTTTGTTATCATACTGCTCGTATTCTTGATTTTCCATAATTTTTATTATTCTTTCAACCATTTCATATACGTCTTCATAGGAAACATATAAAGGAACTGGTGCTAATCTAATAACATTTGGATATCTGAAATCGGGTACGATATTATTAACTTTAAATGCCTCATTAATTCTAAGAGCATCCTCATGAGTTAAAGCAACGTGACCGCCTCTTATTGCATCTTCTCTAGGGTTTCCTACTCCAAAGCCATACTTTGTAAGTTTTTCATCAATTAAATACATCATATAGGCTGTAATTTTTAAGGATTTCTCTCTAAGCTTCTCAAGGCCTGCTTCATTAATCATATTTAAAGAGCCTTCAATTGGTGCCATTGACAAGATTGGTTGTGTGCCAATTTGCCATCCTCCAGCATACTCAGCATGTTCAAAATCTTGTGATAGATTAAATTGAGTTTCTTTTTTATTTCCTTGCCATCCGGCAAGACCAGGCATCATTCCAAAATGCTTTTTATTAATATATAATCCTGCAATAGCTCCTGGACCGCCATTTAAATATTTATAGTCGCACCATACTGCAAAATCAGGATCAATTTTTTTGAAATCATGTGGGATAGCACCTATTGAGTGACAAAGGTCAAATCCTACATATATTCCTCTTTTGTGAGCTTCTCTAGATATTCTTTCCATATCTACTAGCTGAGCTGATCTATAAAGTACAGATGGAAGGAATACTATGCATACATCATCAGTCATAGCTTCTATAATATCATCTTCATAAATATATTCACCGTCTCGGCTTTTTACTACCTTCAAACATTCGTTAGGATTATATCCATGAGCTCTAATATCACTCATTACAGCATATTTATCTGTAGGAAAATTAATATCATCCATAATAATTTTATTTCTTTCAGGTGTAGGTTTATAAAAGGTATGTATACCTTGGTGTATATTAACTGTAGTGCTGTTTCCACATGTAACTTCTGTAGAATCTGCATTTATTAGCGGTGCCATCAAAGCACCTAATTTATCTTGATACAAGAAATATCCACCCTTAGTCCAAACACCAATCCCTAAATCTTTCCAATCCTGTAATGCTTTCAACAATGTTTCTTCAGCATCCTTACTGCATAATCCACATGAATTACCATCCATATAGATTTCACCTTCGTTGATGTAAAAACGTTCTTTATATTTTGCCAGTTTGTCCTCTTGATCTAATTTTCTTGCAAAGTCTCTAGTTAATTCAAAATTATACATTTAATTTTCCTCCAATTTGTTTTATATTTATATCTATATATCTACTAATAGATATATTAATTAATGTTTTCACCTATGTATTTAAAAACTCCTCATAGCTTCTTCTTTTAACATTTGTATACGCTTTCTTTTTTGCTGTACCTCCTTATATTTCTATAGTAGCACATAAAATAAGTAATTTCTATTGAACTAATATGCAACTTATTATATTCATTTTTTTCATTTCTTTGAAAATGAATTCACTTGAAATCATTTTCATGATATAATTAGTTAATTGATAGAAATGAGGTATATTATGAATAATAATTTTGGATCTCTATTAAAGCAATTAATAAATAAAAACAACACAAAAGAAAAAATCGTTTCACAAAAGCTAGGATATGATTCTACATATTTAAGCAAGTGGATTACGGGTAAGAACTTACCTTCTCAAAAAAATGTAGAATCTATATGCCAAAGCCTAGCAGATATATTATCTGATGACGAAAACATGGATAAAGTAAAATCTTCTTTAGTTAATGCTTACTATTCTGATTTAGGGTTTTCGTTATTGGAAAGTAATATAAATAAAAATATATCTATAACCACCTCTGAAGCGGATGTAACTGCTTTAATAGTACAAATACTTCAACAACTTAATAATATTGGAATTAAAGACATAACTATTAATACTACTCTAAATCTTTTTCAGGAATTTGAATACCACATGGAAGATATAATTGCTGAATTGCATAACATGAACTTAGAAAGTTTACAAATAAATATGTGTGCATCATTTGATAATATTACATATGATTCATTAATATTTTGCAATAACATCCTTTCATTAACTTCAGGAAATTATT
Source organism: Firmicutes bacterium UBA3553 (assembly GCA_002381185.1). Classification (GTDB taxonomy): domain Bacteria; phylum Bacillota; class Clostridia; order Tissierellales; family Sedimentibacteraceae; genus Sedimentibacter. Next base: position 117,834 of record DFOA01000020.1, read on the forward strand.
TTATAGATTTCAATATATATAAACAAAAGATGGAAACACCTAAAATTCTTGTAATAAATGATGTTTTTGCAATGAATATTGTCTATTTAAAAAATGTAGTTTTTCTATGCTATTACAGCTTTGATAAAAAATATATTGAAGCTATAACTAATAGCTATAACCTAACTATACGTCATATGGAAAAGGTATTAAGCTATGTAATGCCAATTTCCCTGAGAAAAACCAATGTTCAACTAAATCAATTATTACAAAATAATTTAAGTATTTTATTTTCAGAATCACCAGCTATATTAATTCCAAAAGAAATTTTAGATTCTATAATTGGAAACAAAGAACATAATGTTGAAAGTAAAGAATGGGATGAGCATGTTAACTATCTTTCACAAATAAGTAATATATTCGAAAAGTATACTAAGCACAATAATGTTAAGATACTAATTTACGAATCCATGCTGTTACAATATTTAAATTCTGGAGTTATTGAAATTGGAGGGAAAAAACATACATTTACTAAAGAACAGATAAAGAAGCATATATTATACATATGTAAATGTATGAAGGAAAACAAAAATATCGAATTCTATACTATTTCAGATACTATTGATTTTGATACATATAGCCGTAATACGCCATCTATCTTTCTATCACCCACATCAATAGCAGTAGGTAACACAAATATTTACACTGATAAACCATCATACAACTTTTATTTTTCAACAGAAGGTTCTATAATCACGATTTTTGAAAGATATCTTGACACAATAATAGGAAAGTCATCTTGTGTAAAAATATCAGCTGACAGATTGGCAACATATGTAGAGTAAAAAATGCAAATATAGAAAATGACTTAAAGAATCCTTTAAGTGATTTTTGTATGATTAGAAATCCTCCTCGCCGCCTATATCGTATAAATATTATAATCTTCTTGCAAATTTATGCAATATAATTTAGCAAATTCGATTTAATTTAAAATAATTATATTACACCACGTTTATATATCAATAACAATAAAGTTGCGTTGCACTAAATATGTAGTGCTTCACCTAAAGCTTCTTGTTTTTCTTTTTATTCAATCTTTCTTCTTCGATTTTTTTATTTTCTATAACCCTGTATTCAACTATTTTTCTGATTAAATCATATGGCATAGATTTATTTAAAGGTAAATGTATTGAACCTTTGGTAGTTGTGTATTCAGTTAATTCGTCTTTAAAAACAGACACCCCGGATTCACCCGGATATAATCCTATGTATCCTTTATTAACCGCAAAGTGCACCAGGTTCCCCTGAAGATAAAATGTGGGCATTCCCCAGCTTATTCTTTCAGTTGCTTCAGGAGCACATTCCTTTATGAACCCTCTTAAATCCTGCATGACTTTTTGTATTTCATCAGGATAGTCCGCAATATATCCGTCTATGGTTTCTGTTTTCTTCTTTTCTTCCATGATACCCTCTCAGTTTATTTTTTATTTTTTTTCATATAAGATAATCTTTCATTAACCGACTTGTCAAGTAACTTGTAAATAGTTGCTATTAATGGAACCCCAAACAATATTCCTGGAATACCCATTAATCCGCCTCCGACTATAACGGCCGCAAAAACCCATATTCCGGGAAGACCTATACTTTCACCCACAACCTTTGGATAAATCAGGTTGCCTTCAAGCTGCTGCAATACCACTATAAACACCAGAAACAATACCGCCTGCATCATATCAATAGTAATAATCAGCAAAAATCCCAACGCCGCACCTATATATGCTCCCAACATTGGTATGAGTGCCGTCATTCCTATTACCGGGCCGACGATTTTTGCATATGGGAATCTTAAAACCACCATGCCTATTGTGCAGAGAATTCCTAATATAACGGCTTCCTTGCACTGCCCTATTATGTAGTTTGAAAAAGTTTCATTTGCAGTATTAAGAATCTCGTATAATCTTTTTCTCCTGCCTTCTTTCATATAGGCTTTAAATAATTTATCAAATTTGCTTTTTAAATCTTCTTTACCTGCCAAAATATAAATACTGAAGGTTAATGCCAGAATCAAATTTATAACGGCTCCAAATGCAGACCCTACAAATGATACAGTGCCTAATGTCCAATTGCCAAGCACCTCCAGGCTCTTTTTTAATACGTCTTCACCGTTCATGTTCAAATCCTTAACTTTTTGCTGCAATACGGGTATATCATCCGAATGTTCAAGTGCCCATTCTAAGGACTTTTCATAAACAGCAGGAAACCCCTTTATCAGCAGAGTTACAAATTGTGCAATCTGCGGAATTACAATATTAAGGAAAAATATTAAAACCAAAATAATTGTCAATATCGAAAGGAGAATGCACACTCCTCTACGAGATTTAATTATTGTCTTTTTTCTGCTCCCCGGAAAATATACTTTTTCATATACGGTAACCAAGATGTTCAGAACAAATGCAATTACAGCTCCAAGCAGCAGCGGAGCAATAACTATGTATAGCTTTCCCAGTATATCTATTACATCATTGAACCTCAGGACTATTAAAAGCACCAATCCTATAAAAATAATAGCTTTAATTATAGACTTGTGTTTTTTACCCTCATCATTAATCATTTAAAATTTAACTCTCCTCTACAGAAGTTTTATAGTTATTAATATTGTATACGAAAACTCACAGAATTTAAACATGTATTTCCAAGAATTCATCAAATTGTTGCTTTTGCTTTTTTAGGTATTACGAACATCCAGCTTAACGGCACTCCGGCGATCAGCAATCCCGTATAAACCCATATTCCCATTGGCAGCATATGAGAAATAGCATGTATAGCAACAAAGCATGCCACTACCCCCATTGACAGAAAAAACTTATCAATACTTTTATTTTGATTTGACTCATCTATAGGCACAGAAAACGGAAGTTCAGTATAATATATTTTCCCTAAAAAAGGCAGCACGGCAATACCTGCAAGAATCAGCACAACCATATCAGCTATAAATCTTTCCTTGAAAATGACGATAAAAACAACACTGTTCATAATCATAAGAGGTGCAATCAGGCGTACAGCCACAGCCTGCAGCACTCCCATGTACAATTCCTTGATATCATTAAATCCGGAAATAAAATAAACATAGGAACCTTTCCACGCAGAAGAATACATTGTCAGTTCCAGAACTGTAGGTATTACAAGAAAATTAAAGTAAAGAAACAAATATTCATACCCTCCAGCTTCGAACCCCTGCCTCCTTGCTCCCATATTTAATATCATTATAACCGGAAGCAGAATCCCTGTAGCAAGAGAAGGATATATTTTGAGCTTTAAGCTTCTGTCGCTTCGGATTATCGCATTGGCAAAATGAAAGGATTGTTTGACAGCTTCATTCCTGCTTAGAATCTTCCCTGCCATTAATTCAAATCTGTGTTTCGAAGGTCTTTCCCTTCCCTGTCCTTCAAGCTTCAGCAAAAGTGATTCCATTTTTTTGCGGAGCCTTAAATAAATAACAAAGCATATTAACGGAACTGCAATTAACAAAATAGTAAATATATACAGGTACGTTTCCCTTCCGCCGTTAAACAAAATCTCAAAAGGTGCTCCAAACCAAAGAATAGGATTGAAAAAATTATGAAATTTAAAGTTGTATGTCAAGCTGTGAAGTTCTGAAAAATCAATCATACGAACTGCAATCTGATAACCGACGGTAACCAGGACTGTCAGTAAAATCTGAATAAAATTTATAATATTTCTCAGCAGCTCACCATCGAAAAACCTTAACACCAACAGATAAATAAAAGCCGTCACCAGGAATATCAGTAAATCCATTAAAAGAACTTCCAATATTAGTATTGGTATTGCTGCTACACCGTTCAACCTGACAATTGCAATTAAAGACGGCCCTGCTATAAATGCGTTCAGGCGGAACATGTAAATTAATATGTGCAGAACCTTTGACAAAGATACAGCCTTGCTGTCAACAGGCCTTGTAATTATAATATTTTTATCCTTTGTATCCAGCAAAACAAATGAAAAATCAGAAATTAAATACATGGTTGTCATGAAAAAAAACGCGCCGGAAAAATAAATCATACGAATCATTTCATCCTGTATGAAATAAATAAAAAATGCTAAAAACACTCCGAATATCAGATGAAAAAGATACCCCTTTATTAAAGATGTACTTTCAGAATCCTTTTTTCTGTTATTATTGTCAAATACGGGTGCTCTTCTGGTATCCAATATAAGTTTGGTTTTTAATATTGTGCGCATAATTTCATAATCGATGCCGAATCTTTCAAACAACCCTTGAAATTTATCGAGAATTTTTAAAGATACAAATTCCATAACATCACCCCTAGCTCATGAAAGCAGATATGAATTTATTTGCAAGCTGCTCGTGGTCATGAAAACCGGTTACGTCATTAAATATGGATTCTAATGATGCGTCAGACTGTTTTTGCATAACTTCTTCAACCGTACCGTCAATAACAATATTCCCTTCATTTAAGAGAAGAATCCTGTCGCTCAGCTTTTCAACCACCTCTAATATATGTGAAGAGTAAAATATGGTCTTGCCTGCATTTTTCAAGCCCTGCATAATTTCCTTAAATACAAGGACGCTGTTTGCGTCTATGCCGCCTAATGGTTCATCCAGAAACAAAATATCAGGGTTATGAAGCATTCCTGTTATAATTGATAGCTTCTGTCTCATTCCCTTAGAAAATGTATGTATTCTGCCGTCAATGGCATCCTCTATTCCAAAGACACTCATCATTTCTTTTGCCTTTGAAACTGCCTTTAGTGAACCAATGCCGTAAAGCATACCGATAAAACCTATATATTCATAAGCTGTTAAATTATCGTACATATCAGATATTTCAGGAACATATCCTATTTTTCTTTTATAATCGGTTTTTCCTTTTACTTTTTCTCCAAATACGTATACATCTCCGTCATAATCATCAATAAGCCCGAGAATAATTTTAATGGTGGTGCTTTTTCCAGCTCCGTTGGAACCTATGTAACCTATAATTTCACCGTTATTGACAGAGCAATTGATGTCCTTTAGGACTTCCTTGCTTCCGAATTTTTTACTTACATGCTCTAATCTTAAAACTTCAGTCATAGTACCCTCTCCCCTGATTTTTTAAATTATGTATATGATAATTTTATTATACCATAAAACCCAATTGTATTTAGAAAAATGTTAAAAATAATAATTATGTTGTAAAAACTAACATAATGACAAATGCTAAAAAACGCCCACGGTATTTGCCATAAGCGTTAATAGGTAATTAATTTATCCATTCGAACCAGGTTTTATGAAACTTTCATAATGCATAAGATTATTTAAGGTCCCTGCTCTACATGTTTGATAACCTTGTCAATTTTTATATTTCCACAACAATTTCAGATTTTTCTCCGTTGATTTTACAATTAAAAATATATACCGGTCGATAAAATCCTTTTGAGTCTAATTTATATCCCATAATAACCCCAGAAACCTCAATGGAATTAATTTCATCTCCAGAAACAGGCAAATTTACTTCTCCTTCCAGTATTTTTTCATATGCTTTTTTCTCGCTTATAGTATAAACATCTCTTACCTTACTATAAGTAATTATACTGTTGATAATCATTCTAATGGTACCATCATTGTAACATAAACATAACAACTTTCCATCAATTAAAAAGTCTTCATATGAATGCTGGTTTATTTTCCAAATATAATTGTCGCTGCCGTTTGGTGGGGTGAATGTGGCCTCTTTAGGAATTTCTATATTATAATTTCTTAATTCATCCAACAAAGCCTTTTCATCCATGCTTATATATTTATTTTTATCAAATTCTAAAAAATTATTATATTCATAGCTTCCGTCTGAAAAATTAATCTTTAATAAGTGTTTATTATCTCGCGTCCAATAGTTAGCAAAATCAGTATATAAATCTTCTTTTAAATCCGTACTATCAATGTTTATATTTTTAAAAAAATTTTCAGCAAAGTCTCTTGCCGTATTTTTGTCAATACTTGGCGCCTTGTATACAGTAACTGTTTTTTCTTCGGTGCTTAATTCGGTTTTTAACTTCACTTCTATATTACTCATGTTAATTTTTCCATATCCAAATAAATTAAAGTTCCCGAATTCTCTGGTATTATAATTTATAGCCATTCCCGCAAACGTAATTGTTATAGATAATAAAGGCAACATATATGCAAGTATCTTTAAAACCAAACGATTTCGCCTCTCAATTATAGCAAGAATCGACATTGTAATACCATAACCAATCAATATACCCATACAGTTATTAAAGATATCATCCACATCGAATACTCCGGAGTTTGCAGCTAATTGTATATATTCAATTATAACTACAAAAATTATACCTGCTGCTATTGTCCATCTTACTTTATGGAACTTATTATGTAAAACCGGCAGCATTAGCCCCAGCGGTACAGTCATTAATATATTCAATATAATATGATACCTATCCGCTGCATTAAAAGAATCCCAAACCCGCCTATAAGAACTGAACAAGTTAAGGTTAACTTGTCTGGTATATACCCCTCTGTTTAAAAGAGCTACGTCAAAAATTATAATTATATATGATGAAATAATAAAAATTACCAACATTTGTTTTTTTGGTATATTTTTTTCGCCTTTTAGCATTTGTAGCTTATTCATGCTTTCATAAAGCAGCCAACATACTATGCCCGTAGATAAAATAGATGCTGAAATTATTTTTATATTTAAATTCCCTATAATCCTGATTAATTCATATATCATTTGTATCCTCTTATAAATTGGATGTATGTGTATTATGCATAAAATTCTGAAGGATTCAGCAAATAGATTTCTTATAATAAAAGTAATCTATTTGCTGTTTTTAATACTAATTACTCACTTATTGTTCCACTGGCATGCACATAATCTCCCGCACTACACAGGTCTCCAGCCGACCATTTTATATAGTATTTTTTTGCTGTACTCAAACTACTAAAAGTAATTAGCTCTGTTTTAACTTCTCCAGTAGAAGATAATTTTATTATTTTGGGATCACCAACTTGTTCATGTTCTTCATCATATAACGTAACTGCTAAATCACGATTTGTTTGTGCATCATGGGATACTGCCACATCTATTTTAATTTTTCCATTAGAAGTTATAAAATTATACTCTGAGTATACTCTGTAGCAAAATTTCCCACTAAAACTTACTGAACTGCTCGCTAAATTTTTAGTTTGGGTTGGTGGTTCAGTAGCAAATATTACAATATCAGTTTCACTTTTCATATTAATCTTCCTCCTTCTGATTTTTTTGTTTCAGTTCTAAAAGATTTTCAATTATTTGGTGACCTTATATGCAGCATATTAGCACACTCCTTTCTTGAGATTTCTTATAACATATGAGTTGATTTTTGTTTCCTCATGTTCTAAGCCTCTTTCATTCCGCTGTAATTATCCATGATGTTAATTCTATACAATCTCCTGTATTTAAACATATACTATCGTACAAATGTCACATAGAAAATGGCTTTAATAACTCTGCGAACCGCTCGTTAAAGTGGTGCTTTCCGAATTTTGCCCGCTATAAGCGGTCACCGATGATTGCACTCTGTATGTATAACCGCTTGAAACATAATATGTATCGCTGAATCTCAATGTCCTTGAACTGCTGCTATCACTCCATGTTTTGATAGTTGCCCAACTGCCATTTTTATACTGTTGTAAATTTATTGTTGCCTTAATACTTGTTACTTCGCTGTTTCCGGTTACATAAACCACTGCTGTTGCCTCCCCGGAAGAATTAATCGACAGTGATGCTTCTGCACTTGAAATATAAGTGTACATTGGAGATATTATAATTTTATCTCCTTCTAATATGCCCGTATCTGCCATAGCAGGAATAACAAGTAAATTTGTCATTAAAATCGCTGCTATCATGGTAATTAATTTTTTTCTCATAATCAAAAAGCCTCCTGATTTTTATATAAGTATTTTCTTACCTCTATACTATATAACGAAATTCAGGTGGCTTTTGTGGACACTCTTTTTTAAAAATTTATAAATTTTATAAGTTTATTTTTGTATAACACCTTCAATAACCTTCAGCAGCTCTTCAAAAGATATTTCTCCGGTAATGAGATAAAAATATTCGTTGTCATTCCAATATGCATTGTACATACCTTTATTAAAAACATAATTTATGCTAGTTCCATTTATTTTAATATTTTTAATTTCGGTATCTTCGGTGTCTATTCTAAGTTCACTGCTTGTTATGATATTTTGTTTGTAAACAAGTATTCTATCTCCGTTTTCATAATCAATTATCCTTGTTATATCCGTCTGCATGTCATTTATAACCTCAAATCCTTCCGGAATATACAACGGTTCGGTAAAATCAGGTTTCTCAGTTAAGGGTTCCTGCCCTTCCTCCGTTTTTGTTATAATAGAAGTAAATTCTTTGTAAACATTGGTTATTATTTCAAAAACCTTTTCTCTGTATGCCTGGACTGTAACAACTAATAAACCGTTGGATAAAATAAATATAATAAGTATTACGGCAGCATATTTACTAAAGGCTGCAAATTTTCTTTGTATAGGAGTCCTGCTGTATTCTTTTATTAATTTTTTTATGTTCTTTTTATAGCGCGCAGAAAAAACATGAGGGGCAGCATTCTTGTCTCTTTCTTCCTCAAGACGGTCTAATAACATATTGGCTTTAGGCATATACTCAGTCAATAATATATCTAATTCTTCGTCTGTTAAAATCTTTTTTTGCATTAAATTTAAACCTCCCGATCATTTATTATTTCTCTTAATTTTTTTCTGGCACGCATAAGTCTCTTTTTAACGTTTTCTTCTGATAAGTCTAATATTTCGGCTATTTCTTTATATGAATACCCGTCGTCATATTTTAAGGATAAAATAATATAATAAGATTCAGGCAGTTTAAAAAGACAACGCTCAATTTCCATGCCCTCAAGTATATTATCTGTAATCGCAAGCTCATCAATTATTGTTCCTTCAATTTTGTCATATGAAACTTCCTGCTGCTTTTTCCTTTTCCTATATATATCAATGGAAACAAACCTGACTATATTAACGAATTTATTTCGAGTTTGTGGACACTTTTTCTTAGAAAATTTATCAAAATTTTTTATAATGCGCATAAAGCTTTCCTGCACTGCATCTTCCGCTAAATTACAATCCCTTAAAATTCCGTATGCTTTGCGGTACATTAATGTACTATATTCATCATGGAGCCCTTTGAATATATTTTTATCATCTTCATTATCAAGCATAGACAGATAAAACATTAACATATACTGTCCCCCCTTTATATGAACATTATCGGCTTAATCAGATAATAAGTTTACATGACATGATGTTTTTGTTATTGTCCAAAAACCTTATTTAATTGTAGCATCCTTTCCAGATAAACACAATTTAAACATTGGTATTAATGAATGTCCATATGCTCAAATACATCTTTAATTTTTAGATTCAGACACATATGATAGGCAGATGTTCCTCAACAATAAATATTGCCTTAAATATTTTCTATTATTCACCTTTTTTCTGACGCAAGATTATTATTATTGTTTGTTTGATTACGCATTAAGCCTCTAAATGTCAGCAGTATTGATATTATAATTACCCCTGAGGAAATTATCCATACTACAGGTATTGAAGTATAATTGATTACAAGACTGTTAACAACCGAGCCAATTAGTCCTCCTGCCTGAAGGATTAATGAATTTACAGACAATACAGATGCTCTTATTTCATTAGGAACTTCAGAGTTTAATATCACACCTTCCGGTATGTTTGCCATGCCGAAAATCAGGTATACAAATGTATAAAACACTATAAAAGATTTCATGTTTGATTGCAATGCCATTATTATCAATGACAATGCCAAAAATACTCTTAGAACTAAATACATTTTCTTGGCGTTATTCTTTTTTATAACCAGGCCAGATACTATATGACCTGCCATAGCTGCGGCTAAATATAAAAATGCCATAACACCGAGAAGCGCCATGAATATTTCATCAGTCATCAGTGATATGAAGTGAGGCTGCCAATAGGTTTCCAATGCGTAGAGGAAAAAGCCCGTTGAAAAAACAGAAATAAAAATACATATTATTGTCTTACTTTTAGCTATGAAGGCTGAACTGTTTTTAATATGCTGCTTTAAGGATATTCTTTTTTCTTTTTCAATTTCAGCTGTTTCCTTAATAAATACAAATGCAAGTACAATAATTGTCACTGTTAAAAATATCTTAATAACAATATTTAAATCGTATGTTCCTGTTAATATAAAATATTTTTTTGAAATTTCTGGAAACATTCCGCCAGTTAAAGCCCCTGCCGATAATCCCAGCGCATCCAGTACGTTTAGCCTTGTTGTTACTTTATGCAGTGAATCCTTTCCAAAAGCATCAATGTAAGAATCAATAAAAAGAGCTTCAAATGACCCTGAAGATATTGCCCTGTTCAGACCTTGAAGTATAATTCCAATACATATGGCAGCAATACCGTTTCCAAACAAAATAAATAATGAACTCACCAAGGAAACAATCAGCGATATACAGAATGTCTTTTTTCTACCCATGACATCGGCCATTATTCCTGAGGGTAATTCGAAAACAACCACTGTAACTGCATACATACCCATAATTAATGATAAATTGCTGAGAGATGCACCTTTATCTATTAGCAATAAGCTAAGTACAGGAACAAGAAGACCGTTTACATATGAATTGAGAAAAAATATCAGGGAATATATATTTAATCGCATAATTTAACCTTGCCTGTCATTGTTATTTAAATCTGCTCTGTATGCAATCAAAGCATACTCAAATGGGTTAGTATTGTCAGATGCTCTTGAATGTTCTTTTATAAAATCATCTATGATACTAAACAGCTTATTTGCCTCATCGACAGTTAAATGAACAACGCCTGTCAACTGGTCCACCATTTTATTTCCTTTTCTATATTCTTCACTTATAAATTCTCTCTTTGACGTTATCAGTTCATTATAGCCTTTATATGCTTCATTCAAAATGCTTCTTGCCAATACATCACGCTCCGGTGATAAATCATCATTTAAATCCTGACCTATGCTTACTGTTTTGTCAGATAATCTTAAATACCTTGCTGTAATCCCGTTTATAACTTCGTTGTGGTCAAATTCGATTATTCCAACCTGCTCCAGCTGCTTGATGTGATGCTGCGCCGAGGATGGCGAAATATTAAGCTTATCGGCTATATATTTGGAAGTAACAGGTCTTCCCTCTCTGCTCATTATTTTTATTATTTTTTGTCTGACCGGGGACATTAGTATTTTTAATTCTTTGTCAGTCTTAAGTATAATATGATTCTTTCTTTCCATATTCAACCTCCATATATCGTTACAGTTATTATAACATTACATCTTGTGTAACGTCAAGATAAATATTAATATTTTATATTAAAATAAGAAACCCCTCATACCAACATAATCAAGGATTGCCGGTAAATTAAGAAATCTTGTTGTGTTAATAATAAAAAACCAACGCTTATAGCATTCTGCCATAGGCGTTGGTTTTTAAGGATTATTTATCTATAATATTGTCTATATTTTTTAGCATTATTGAGATTGTTCCGTCATGATTTGTGATAAACTCAACCTTTTCCTTGTTGCTGAGCATTTCGTAGGGTATATTTATTTCAATTCCTTCATCTGTAATAAATTTCTGTTTTGTTTTAATTTTATTGGCGTAATTGAAATTAACCTTAATTTCAGGCTCCCTGATGCCCTTCATTTGAATTTCTTCGTTATAAACCTTTTTTGCATCATTGTCTTTAAATACTTTTTCAGAAATTTCTTCTAAGCTTATATTTAGTTTTTCCTCCACATTTTCTCTGATTATGTTTTTAGCCTGACTTTTCATGAACATATCATCATCGTAATATTCCTTGATTATTTTATCTGTGGCTTGTGTGATGATTTTTACCTTTTCTCTGTCGGGCTTTTCCTCCTTGCATTCCAGTAAATGTTTTGAAATATAATAGCACGGTTCATTGTAAACCTGGCACTTTTTCTCCTTTACAAATACTTCAAGGCTGTTTAAATCCACAAATATGAATTCATCGATTTTTTGAGTCGCCGCAGGCAGTGCACAGGGCTGCTCAATTATAATATTTTTTGTGCATTCTTCCTGCTTTGTGAAATGAATGTATCCCTTTTTGTAATTAAGCTTGAGTATTACCATGTAGTCCTTATTAAAAACATTGGCCTGCACAAATAACAGGTCACATGGCTTAATATCCGGATTTTCTGATATTATTTTATAGAAAAATCCTGATACCTCATTTGAAAATTTAATAAAGTCGTCATTACTTAAATAATCTTTTATTAAACTTAAAAAGAATCCCACATGATTTGTGAACTTAGTTTTCTTTAAATCCGCATCATTATAGCATTTAATAATATGTTTTTCTGTGTATTCTCTCATTTCATCGTTAAAAGACATGAGATTTTCAGATAATACTGGTATTCCTAAACTTGTATCAAGTATGTGAAGTATTGCTTTTGATATAGAAACGCTCATTTTTACCCTCGCAGTTATTTTATTATCCAATTATACACGATATATAATTTATTTGCCAATAAAAAATACCGCATCACTATGCTGTTGCTGAGAATGCGGTGTTCTTTCGTTTATTTTTCACTGAAATTTATTTAAATACAACTTCAAATTTTTCGCACACTACCAGCATATTTTCTGTCGGTTCTTTGCCGATTTCTTTCATTTCTCTTGAAAAATAGCTCCAGTGGGCATTTTTCCAATATTCCAAGGACTTGTCCCCTTCGCCCTCCGTTGCGGCAAATTCTTCCGTTACATCTTTATAAGGAACTATTGCAATGTTTGTTGTTTTTATAATGCACTGCGCTTCGCCGTTCCAGTCGGTTACAATGCTAAAGTCTCCTTCTTTAGGCAGTTCCTCTTCATTACCGTAAGAAAGACATAATGAAGCGGTTGCTCTTTTTACGCCACTTACCACCAGCTCTGCTAATTCGTTTGCATCCTGTTCATTGTCACAGAAATGCCATGCAGTGTATTTCTTATAAGTATTATTTAGATTTTCTCCTATTGATGCTAGATAATTTTCCCATATTTGTTTTATTGATTCATGCTCTGACGAATCCTGGTTTTCTTTTAAAAAGTATTCCAGTGCATCATAGCTGACAACAGATCTCAGCAACTGAATGCGTCTGATTTCATCATCACTGAATCCGGCTATGCCGTTTTGCAGCAAGAAAGCATTGTAACCCCTTTCAAGGGCACCGTTGTAGGTAAACAGTACACAATACTCTGCGGCAAATCCGCTTATAACAACGCAGTCCACGCTCTCCCTCTTAAGAATGGTATCAAGCTCTGTTTCCCAAAAAGCATTGTTAAAAGATTTTTGTACAAAAAAATCACTGTCAGATACTATTAACTCGTCCACACATTTAAAACCCTCCGTCTCCGACCCTCCTGCTTCAACATCTTGTATGATTACAACAGGATGTTTTTTCCTACGGAAATACTGGCTGATTTCATTAATATATTCTACTGCTTTTTCGAAAGATGCCTTGCAAGGTGTTTCTTCTTTACAATTTTTTTGCATGTCCACTATTAAAAATGCTGCCTTTGACATAATATTCTCCCCATATTTATCTGATTTTTTTTACTCGACTCTCATGTTTACTATAAAATAATTAATCTCACATCATTCCCTCATATTACTATTTGTTCAGAAAGCTCAATAAAGGCGTTCTCGATTTTACTCTTATTCCGCAAATTATATCCAATGTCATAGCCGTAGAATGTCAGCATAAATTGAAAGTAGTATTTATATCCCATTTCATCATAGCCATTTTTAAACTAATATTTCACACTTTTTGAAGTCAGCTTCACTAGTTCGAGAAGAAGCAGCGTAATGTTTAGTTCTTTAGGATAGGCTAAATATTTGTTTTGCCAGTTTGGCTGAAATTTCTCCTTATACTTTCTAAGTCCTTCAAAGGAATAGAATTTTTGCCCGTGGCGGAAAAGAAGTCCTACCAGTTTTTCCTCATTAAAGGAATACGCATCAGTACCTACACCGGATAATGGTGCCATTCCTAAATTGAACTTTTTATATCCCTTATCTTTAGACCATTGAAAAAGACATACAAACAAAGCATCCATAGTTCCCGAGGGTATATCATTTTTAGATCTCATTAAATCAACAGACATTGTCTCATCATCATAAAGAGGCATAATATTGGCAAAGGCTATAATCTTTCCTGCATTTTTAATAACAGCTATGGGCGTGCGGCTCAAATATTCTTCATCAAACCACCCCATGGAAAATCCTCTTTCAGTCCTGCTGCCAAGCCATTCATCTGATACTTCTCTCAGCTCGCGAATAAATTCTTCGGTAAACGGGGGACTAATCACCTGAAAATCCAGTTCTCCGTCATCGACTTTATTTTTTGCAATCCTTAAATCCTTTTTTTTCTTACCTGAAAGACTAAAATCCATTAAATCAACAGTTGCTTCTTCTCCGAGTTTAAAAAACTCATATCCCAAGTCATGATAAACAGAATAATTTTCATCAGATATTTCATAAAAAACAGGGATTAATTTGTAAGTATCAGCAAATTCGCGAAATTCAACAATAGACTCCTTCAGCTTCTTTTGATTACCTACAGGTTCTCCAAGAACTACAAGCTTATCCTTAATTGCGGCAAAGGATATAAGCATTTCATTATCTCCTGCATAATAAAAATATTTATCTTTTAAAAACAGCAGGTGAGTCATTATGTTACCTGAATGATTATTTAAAAATTCTTTTAATTTGTCTAAGTCTTCCTCTAATGGGTAACTGAACTTTCCTCTTTTTACTCTTGTCAGCAAATAAATTGCCAGTATAGCCCATGCTGCAAAAAAAATTACTGCTGTTTCAGTGAGTATCGCAGATTTATCCGCCCAGTATCTAAACGAAAGGTGCTTGCTGAAGGAATAAGCAAACATTACGTATATTAGACTCACAACACCGGTTCCGATAAATAAACGGAGAACATCCTTAATTTTAACAGGGGAGGTTTCCCTGTAAAAACAATCCCTGGAAAAATAAAGCACTACCGTCGTTACAATCAATATTATAGCTTCTTCGTAATCAAGCCCCTTTATAAATGTCATCAATGCACCCAATATCAAAAGCGAAAGTGTAAGATTATATGAAATTTTCACTTTATCTTTTATTCCTCTTGAAAGAACTAAAAGCATAATACCAATAATAACGGACGTTTTTTTGGAAAACCTTAGGATGTGCATAGACATAAGGCTTCTTACTATTTTAAACCTTTCTGCAGCTGCAGGCGTTGCTGCGGATAAAATCAATACCATTCCGGCAAAAATAATCATAGCAGATAAAGCCTTAACTCCCAGGTCCATCCCTGTTTTCTTTATTCCATCATTCCTACCTTTTCTTTTATTCGGAACAATCCTTGTTATAAAAACCAAAGTTGAAAAAGCCCAAGGAAGAACATAATAGAATAGTCTGTAAAGCAATATTGCCGCCAGTGCATCTTCAGAGCTTACTCCTATCTGTTTCAATCCGGCAAGTACTGTTAAATCAAAGGTTCCTATTCCACCAGGTAAAAAACTGATAAGACCAACGGTTATCCCAATCAAATATAAAGGTAATATATTCATAACAGATATGTCCCTTGAAAAGCAAATATTGATTAAGCAGAAAAATGCAGTGGCCGCCACCCAGTCTACTGTGGAAGAGCATATCATAATAATTTTAAATTTAATTGAAATAGGTTCGTCATCCTCAAATATTCTTTTCCTCAAAAAAGGAATTTTGTCCATAACAAAATATAAAGGCAGATACAATGCAAAAGCTGCCAGAACTAAAAAATACAACTTACTTTCGTTCAGGAACTGATAAAAATCATAACCACCCAAAATTCCCCAAAGTATCAATAATGAAAGCCCAGTTATGTTGGATACCAGAATATAGCCATTGGATTTTATAATTTTCTTTGTTTCAATACCTTCTTTTTTATACAGTAAGCTTCTGACGCTCATTCCAGCTAATCCACCCAAACCTATGAACAGATTTATAGCATTGGAAATCCAGCTTATTTCAAACATCCTTCTAAAACCTATACCCAATGAAAAATATTTATTAACCGTAAAGTCATATAAGGTTGTAAATGAAACAGCTGCAATTCCGGACACAAAAATCAGCACTATTGTTGAATCATCAAACTGTCTTAATGTCTTAAGAGTCTGAAAAAAATTTATTTTACTTATTTCTCCCTTAAGCTCATAAATCAACACCAGCAGTATTGCCACAGCAAATAAACCCTTTAGTATTTTCCCCCGGTTGTCGTCTGTAATTTCTTTAAAGTTAAATTTTCTTTTATCATTCCTGTTCAAAAAATCACCTCAAATGTCATATCTACAAATTTATATCTGCTAAACAAATATCATCAATCAGTACATTGTTTTCCGCAATTGACATCATCCTCAGCTTATGCAAATGTCTTGACTCTATTGCATGATATCCTTCAGGATATCACTCAGAATGACTGCCACTGATACTAATAAAATGTTTCAATAAATCCCAACTGATGCTCCTTCAATATACACTATATACCAACTACTAAAATAAAGTAAACAATTAATTAAAACAGTAAAGTTCTGATGCCAGTGCTTAACTTGCAAATTTCATCATAGCTGTAAAGAAGTCACCATATATTTAATTAAAACTTTAAACAAATTTACGCTTCTACAATAACAAATATTTATAATATGCAAAAAACTCTCTCACAACGGAATAAGCATCTCTTATGTCTAAATATGACGCATGGGCTGAATATACATTTTCAATTCCCACCTTATCAAATGCCAGCTTTGTCCTTGATATATGATAAAACTGCGTAATAATCACAACGCTGTTAAATCCCATATCATCCATAATTGCTTTTGTGTTTTTTGCTGTCATATATGAGTTATAGCCATTGCTGTCGAGCAATATCTTATCATCAGGAATACCCTTTTCAGCTAAGTACTCTTTCATTACAGCTGCTTCATCAAAACCTTCTTTTCCTGTTCCGCCGCTCACTATTATATATTTGAAATAGTTATTTTCATAAAGCTCTGTTGCCTTGTCCAATCTTCCCTGTAATCTTTTAGAAGGCTTTCCGTTCAATTCAACCTTATTCCCCAATACTACAGCCGCATCAGAAACTTCCAGTTCATCCTTTAGTCCGTCTGCCGTAATTACTAAAGTATGTATAATAAACCAAAAGAAGAGCATTCCAAATACATAAAATAATACTTTTTTTATATTTTTCTTTTTCAAATTTCATCCGCCTTTCGTTCAGTAAAATTAATTTTTTCACACTTATTAAATTTCGCAAATCGCTTTAGGCAGCTTTCAATCGCCTTCCGAAGCTTTTTTGTCTGCTTTGCACCGTCCTCATACCAGATGTTTTTTACCGTCAGTGTGCTTGTATTTTTGTCTGCTGCCGCTTCAACACGGCCGATAAGCTTATCGCCATAAAGCAATGGCAGGACGTAGAACCCATATTTCCGTTTATTGGCTGGAGTATAGATTTCCCAGGTGTAATCAAAGCCGAACAGGACTCGTATTAACTTTCTGTCCCACATCATACAGTCAAGCGGTGCAATAAGCTCACAGCGTGGTTTGAATTTGCCGTTTTGCATAACAGTCTCAATAATCGGCAAATCCTCAGCATGGCAGAACAAAATATCCCTCAAATCTTCCACCTTGATTTCAAGGATACTGCCTTCATCAAGCAATTCAGCAAATGCCTCGCTCCTCTCTTGAGATTTTAGCCCCCATATATTAAGCCATGCATCAGACGGGCGGTTCCACAAAAGCCCTACCGCTCCTATGCGCCGTATTATACGCCACTTTTTATGCTCGAATTCATCTGGCAGCGGGTCTGGAGCGTTCAATAATTCGGCAGATATATATTTTTCTGCAAGGTCGTAATACTTCCTAGTTCCTTTCTTGTGATGAATGATCAGCTCTCCGGTAGAATACAACTGCTCCAGCACTGAGCGCGCAGCATTTGTACTCCCATCCCAATTCCCGCTCCAGTGAATAGAAGAATGCCAGTGAATGCTGCCGGATATAGGAAGTTCTTCAGAGCTTACCGGACCATTAGCATCAATGAAAGCTTTAGCTTGAGCTTCCAGTTCCATAAGACCCTCAAAGCGTAATCCTCCAGCTCATGCAGCTTGGCGGTAGCGCTCAAAATATGGCCAGTCCTCTGCACAAATTATGGAGAGATTTTTATCAGGATAATCCACAAGCTTGCGGTCATCATACAGCAGTTCGTAAAGGATTTGTTTGGTGAACCCTTTGACTCGCGACTGCAAGGCAAGCTCCGCATTCTTGCCGCAGGAATCCACAGGATCGAACTGAATACAGCCCGCCTGGCGAACATAATCAAGCACCCCTTGTTTTCCAAAAAACCTGTGTTCACCCAGTAGGCCGTGCTTGAGGAGAATAAATTGTCTTGCTTGTTGGTTGGTTAAAGTAATCATAGCTATCCTTTAAATACGTATTAATATTATTATAAAAAATATAACGATAAAATCAAGGTAACTTTTATGCCGCGTACCTTCCCGCACATCCTGTTTTAATAATACTACCAGATATACGAAATCAATTTATATCTTGTTTTTTTACATACTCTGAATACCCTTCTAATCTGGACAAAAGTGCCGTTTCTTCATTTTTGATTCGCAAAACCAGCAAGTCGTGAAATATCAGCAATAACACATAAACATTAAGAATTTTTTATACATATCTTCATTTTATACTATATTCATCTGCGATAAAATCGTTTAAATTCAAAAGTTGTTTTTTCCCTATATTATTTTCTACGGTCATAATTTCCCCATTATTCAATTTGTCACCTATATAGTCACCTGTAATTAAATTGTAATCCTCTTGAAGTACTTCCATTGAATCTCCCACAGACTCATAGCTACTTTCTGTAAATCCGATTAAATACCAGCCACTATCTTGATATCTAAATCTAAAACATCTACTCCACCTGGACGAACCGCCCATAAACTTTAATAGCACAGAACCTCTGTCTATTGCGATACCATCAAAAGGATCTCCAAATGTTCCACCTTCATTTGAAAGAAGGATAGCATTTTTTGCTGTTATTGATAAGTCATAACTACCATTGGAGTTTCCGAAAACTATTATCAAATTTCTTTGTGCAGCGTAGTCAGACGAGTTATTTTTTGCTTTTTCTGTTACAACAAAAGCCTTATCAATTATGCCATCCTTATTTAAATCTCCTTCCGCTATGGCTAATTTATCACCTTGTTTTAATATCTCCCAATCTCTGGGAATAAATGAAGATATCTCTTCAATTTCATTATTTGTTTCATTTTCATCTTCTGGTGAAGCTTCCATTTTTGATATAATTTCTATATCTTCAAATTGCAAATATATTTTATCATTATTTTTATTTATACAATATGTTATTTCACATTCTGCAATTGCAGTTGGTACTGGATCTCCTCCTACATCATACCATAAGTTAATTAGTTCAAATTTTGTATATAATTTTAATTTATCATCACTTATATCAGCCGTTACATTTTCTGCTATGTAGGGAGTATTCCAACCAAAATCTAAATTTTTATAATAAATATCAGATTCTTCATCATAATCAAAAACATCTTCAAAAGAGTATTTCTTTTCGCCAAAAACTTGAATTAGAACTTCTTTTGATTTATCTAATGGAAATATAAAACCCTTATCTTCGTCAAAAGGAAAATATCCTTTATACAAATTGTTTTCATCATCATTTACAGCAAGCGCATATAATAAAACTTCATAAGTATAGTTTTTTTCTCCTCTATAAACACTTCTTATAATATCCTTTGTTAGTGATATTCCATTCAATAAAAGTTGTTGTTCTTGTGGTATGTCTTCCTGTTCTTGATCTTGTGAATTACCTTCTTTTATATTAATACATCCTACAAACATCATTGTAAGCATTATCAAAATTATTAATAATTTCTTTTTCATTGCCATATAAACACTCCAACATCGCCACCAATTTCGTCAGCAGCCAATTTTATTTCTTTGTAAGCTTCATATTATCTTTTTATTTGTCATTACTCTTTGCTTTGGAGAAAACAATCACAAGACCAACTATTCCAATAATCAACCCAATTAATACCCATGGAACAGTAACGTCAATACCGAGACTATTTAAACTACCTGACGCCAATGCTAAAAGTATCCCAAATAAAATTAGTGCAATTCCTTGTATTTGCTTTTTCATGCTTTCCATCCTTCTAAATTCCTGTTTATCTGGCTGTTGTATAACATGCGGAATAACTCATTATGCTCATAACAGGTTATTCAGGCAAAAGATCAAACAGCATTTATTCTCTTAATATTTTCTGCATTGTTTTACCTTTAGCTAACTCATCAATTAATTTATCTAAATATCGTATTTGTCGCATTAACTCATCTTCTATTTCTTCTACCCGATATCCACAAATCACTCCTTTGATGAGTGAAGCATTCGGATTAATATGAGGTGCTTGTTTAAAGAACGTTTCTAAATCTACTTCATTAATTATTTGTTGTTGCAACGAATGTTCATCATAACCTGTAAGCCAAAAAATGATTTCATCTACTTCTTTTTTTGTTCTGCCTTTTTTCTCTGCTTTTTGTATATATAGCGGATAGATACTTGAAAAAGGCATTGTAAAAATTCGTGGTTTCTCCATTTCGAAATTCTC
This sequence comes from Firmicutes bacterium UBA3553, assembly GCA_002381185.1. GTDB lineage: Bacteria > Bacillota > Clostridia > Tissierellales > Sedimentibacteraceae > Sedimentibacter. The sequence goes on from DFOA01000020.1 coordinate 138,651, forward strand.
CTTTGCTTTTTATAAAAAAATATATACTACAAGTTCCTGCTTACTTCATACAACACCAACAGGTGCCGCATATATTACAAACTCGTCTTCTCCATCAAGCTTAAGTAATTTATCAGCGGATTCCTGATTAAATGCAGCTATTGCACAGGTCCCGCAGCCTATGGCTTCGCAGCTTAAATATAAATTCTGCATTACATGCCCTGCATCAATTAACATTACCTTGTGTGATTCCAAAAGATATCTCCACTCACTTCTGTATGGAACTGCGCTATAATAAAAAACAACTGCTGATTTTGCAGCAAATTTCTGTTCGCACAAGCTGTCAGATACTTTGTCTTCAAGATTATCAACTTTCGCAATAAATTCCAAGGAATGATCCAACGGCAAATAATGATATATGCCTTTTTCTAATCCAGCTATATTTAAAACTGCCAAGTATGTTTCAAATGCATGCCTTGCCCCTGCAGAAGGCACTGTCCTAATTGTAGCATAATTATCTCCACGTATTTCCTTAATTCCCTGAGTGGTCCACAACAGGAATGATAATTGGTCAAGTGTCATGCTTTCTTTTTTATAAACCCGATGACTTTTTCTTTCCTGCACCAACTTTAAGTAATCCGGTTCTTTTATTAATGAAGAGAATTCCCTATTTAATTTAATCGTAACATTGCTCATAGGAGCTTTTGTCAAAGACGGCTGAGGAAGTTGTTTTTGTTGGTCTGATTCATATCCTTCATCTGCAAATGTGCTTTTCATAAATTCTCTGTTACTGTGTATTTTGCTTTTTATATATTGGTTATTTTCCATATATCCTCCTCAATTGCTTTCATTCCATATTTCTTTATTAAAAGTTTCTCCATTTTCATATTCAGCTCTGATGATTAATTTATCAAATGCTTTATTTGTAAGTACCCAGCTTCCCCATAACTTTTCATTATCTGCACTAAATTCTTCCTTGTTGTTTCCATTATGTGCTTCAAGAATCAAATTTTTCGTATTTATTTTATTTTCGTTTATAAACAGCTTCACTTGCATTGGTTTATTTTCTTTATTGGTCATTATTTCAGCATGTATTTCCGAATATGGCTGAGATAACTTGCTGAGATTTATACTTTCCACACCACTTGTTACAATGTGGTCTCCATCTTCTAAAGCAACATAATATTCATATATGTTGGGAGAAATATTTTTTATCGTATTTATATGCCCCGAATTATCAGTATATCTAATAACCCATTCAGGTCCATCTGTAAAAGTAATTTGCAATTCGGCAACATAATTTCCCTGTGAAATTTCGTTCACATCAAACTGCTCGTATGTGTCATTTTCTGAATTCCTACAATAAAATATCACTTTGGAATCAAGTTTATAATCTTTAATACTCCAGTTAAATTTATATGTCTGCATATTACCGTCAGCACCGACTTGTGAAACTTCAATGTACGAAATCCATCGTTGATTTTCTTTAATCTGTTTAATTTCCTCGTTTATATCTTCCAAATCGTCTTCAACTATTCCTTCAATTAAACTCCTGATCTCACGTTTTGTCAAATCACTCATCTGATTTATTTTTGATATAGTATAGAAATTTAATATTAAGCTGGCAGACAGTAAAATCAATATCAGCTTTATGTGTTTTTCCAAGAGCCCACTCCCTTTAAGTTTTTCACAATTTATTCAAAAAATTCCCTGCTGTATTCAACATTGCCTGAAACACCAAAAAGACTGTAATCCTCAAGTTCCAATGCCATAAACGCTTCATCCTTTACGTCAAATGTGGGCTTTATTCCCCATCTGCTTGCAGGCCTGAATCCAAACTTAGGATAATAGTTTTCATGACCCAGCACCACTATTGATTTATAGCCTAGTTTTTTGGCAGTTTTAATGCTTTCCGTTATTAGCCTGCTTCCTATACCTTTGTTCTGCCATTCAGGCAGCACTGAAACAGGGGCTAATGCCAAAGAGGCATACTTATTTGTATTATTATTGATTGATAATTTAGTCAGCATAATATGTCCTAAAATTTCGCCGTTGTGTTCTGCAACCAGGCTAAGCTCCGGAATAAACATTTCGCTTTTTCTCAGTCTGGCAACTAACTCATGTTCTTTATTATCGCTGTGTTCAGCATTTTCAAAAGCTTTTTTTACAACATCTTCGGTTGTTTTATAATCCTGTTCTGATTCTTGCCTAACAATTATATCCATTAATAATTCTCCTTGAATAATTTTATATTGTTAATACTTAATTAATCTCTTTAATACATTAAATTGCTATAATAATCCAAGATTATAGTTATAATTTCAGTTTAGTCTAAAATCCTCTCAAACAGCAAGCTATCTGTCCACTTGCCATCTTGCAGCATATATTGATTATATCTTCCTGCATATTGAAAACCATTCTTTATTAATACAACCTGAGAACCAATATTCTGTGGTGATGTACCTGCTTCAATTCTATGAAGTTTATGAATCTTACTCGCCTGATCAATTACAAGTTTTACGGCATATGTAGCATATCCGTTTCCTTGATATATCTCACCAATTCTATATCCTAACTCTGCCTTTTTCAGCGGCTCTTGTATAACATCTGTAAGATTCACTCTTCCTACAATATTTTTTTCCGAGTTAATAACTAAGTACATATAGTGTAAGCCTTTTTCTTGCTCAAAAATCAATTCTTTAACAATTTGTGAAAAAGAATTATACTGGTAATATTCATCAATTCTAGGTAGTCCAATACTTTTAAAATATTTTCTATTTTCTTTTTCAAACTCAAACAGTCTGTCTGTATCGTTTAACTCTAAAAGCTTTATTTCAATGTGTTGCATATATCCACTCCCTTCATGAAGTTCATTATTTCTTTTAGTTATGATAATGAGTGCATTATTCTTATTATATTCGTAACTTATATTCCAATTGGCAATCACATGGCTCTCTGGCAACTAATTCATCATTGTATTCTACAGCTTCTATACAGCCCATTGTCTTATAAAAGGCCTGTGTTTCCTGGGATGAATGTGCAGAGATGTATAATTTTTTAGCACCCATTTCCTTTGCCTTTCTGCAAATGAGAGAAAACAATCTTTTTCCTATTCCCATGCCACGATATTCATAAGATGTATGAATGCATGAAAGTTCCAAGTATTCTTTTTGTGAACCGAAAAACTCATTTTCAACGGAAGCAAATCCAACAAGCATATCATTACTAAAAGCAGCGAATATTGTACCTCCTGTTTTTATAGTATTTTGCAGACATTTAATCAATCTTGAATATTCATCTGAATCCCATTGTTCTGTAAAAGCAATGTCTTTTAATATCCACTTCCCATTTTCCTTACGCCAGCATTTTTTTACGTCTTGAAACCGGTTGAAGCCTGCAAATAACGATTCCATTATTTCAGCTTCCGCTAATTCCTTAAAATTGATTAATTCCAACATAACCTCCGATAAATCGAATTATTTATTTGTTCCACGATAGCAATCAATGCAACTTGTGCTTTTCATATGATACCTTAATTAAGAAATTATTGATTAGGCTGCATTAAATTAATTATACTTTCATCCAGAATGAATTAATAAATACAGTTCTGAATCCTAGTTTTTCCATATTATTGTGGCTTACGGACCCGAACTCTACATCTGTATATAAATTTTCTAACCCTAATTCCTTAGCTTTATTGATTCTATGCTTCAATAAACTTTTTTGGATTCCATTTCCTCTGAATTTATCAAAAGTATAATCATTGGCAATGTACCCTTCCTTGCCGCTGATAAAAAGCGACCCTATACCTGCAGCATCATTTCCTATGTATGAAATATAATTACGAAAGTTTGGCCTGTAAAAATACTGTTTTTTTCTCTCTATTACATCTTTTTCAATGCTCATGCCGCCGTTGGACCTCATTACTATGTTGACAAACTCTTCTGCATTTTCCTGCGTTACTTCAACGATTTTAATTTCATCTTTCAGTCCTGAGCATGCCTCAGGTGTTAATTGCATAAATACCAATTGCTCAGTATTAACAAATCCGTTTTCTGATAATGCTGCCGAAACTTTTTCGTTTATATTATTTGGTGTCATATCAAAGCAAGGTACTATGTCCTGTTCATAGTAGATATTTAATATCTGTTCAAGCTTATCTAAATCTTTGCCGCCGAAGCATTTTACTCTGTTATAATAAGCAGAACCGCGGCTGTTTGCATCAATAAGCAAGCTGGAGCTCCCTATCTCCTTCACTTCTAATTTCTTATCAATATTTGAAAGTGCTCTTTTTGAATTGAAAACAGTTAACTCAAGCTCCAATTTCTCAATTCTAGTAACCTGTTCCAGTAAATAATTTTTAACGTTTTTATCTTCTATTTTAAACATTTATATTCTACCATCCCTAAATAATTTAATGCTCAATAAGCATTCCGTCCCTGTATATGAAATATGTGTATACCATTTTATTATTTTCATCGAAATTTCCTGCTTCAATATACCATATGCCATTTTCGTTCTGTAAGGCTACATAAAAATGGTTCGTTTCCTTTGATATATCTGCCATTTCAAAATGCTCTCCATTCCATCTGAATATATCCACATAACTGGGAACAACACCTGCTGATACACCTAACAGCTCATCCCTGCCATCCCGATCTAAATCAACATATTCAGGAGAACCCATAGTCAATAGATTGACAAATTCATTTGTTTCTGCATTATATCCGATTAACTGCAATTGAATATATGTTGCGCCAACACCTCCGACTATTTCGATTTCACTTTTACCATCAAAGGTCCTGTCCGCTGCTTCTATCTTTAAGTCTTCCAAGCCATAGCTGCTTACATTACCCAGTTCATACACTTTATCATTGCATTGTAAAAAAGCATAGGCTGCATTAGGCTTAACTGATTCTTCCATAACCTTTTCATAATACAAATCAATCACAATTTCTCCCTGACCAAACAAATTTCCTAAGGACATGCTCTTTTCATATATTAAATTTTCATTGGGTGACCCTTCTTTTAGTACTTCAGTTTGGATAGGGGTAAAATTCAGGTTTATAATAATATGCTCGGAAAATTCCCATATTTGATAAAACCTGGTATACTGCCTGGATGTTAGAACCACACTTTTTTCAGTATCTTCAAACATATATCCGGAACCCATATGTTCTTTAAACTTCACGCCGTTTTGTGCTTCAATATAATTAAACAAATCCTCATTATTATTTGTTTTAGTCACATATGTTGTTGGATTATCTTTTATTTTTACAAATGTATTTGTGTCATTAAGCTGAATTATACCCTTTAATACTGCTGTGGGATTTCCTTCCTGAAATATCACATCTTTATTAACTAGAAAAAATAATAGGAGTATAATTGTTATAGTTAAAAATAAATATAATTTCTTCGTCTTCATTGTACCCTTCTATTTTTTATAATTTTGTTAAACTTTAATTTAATACCTTATTTCATTGTTTTGTCACGATATACAAACAGCGTAATTGCATTTAATATAATGGTAACAATAAGAAGGACCGCTGAGACGAACACCACAGCATCTGTTGTATCCATAAGTGCAGACCAATCTTCTACCTTAACCAGATGATCGTTGTAGCAAATCTGGAAAAAAAGAGAAACAGCACAGGAACTGATACTTATAACAGAAAGACACATCCAATTTTTATGGTCTCGCCTATTATATCGCATGATATTAACAACAGGAAGTATCCAGGCAATTACGCCAAGCAACAAGCTGGCAAGATTAAGCAACCACATCATAACAATCCTTTCATAAATGTATTTTTTAATGACCTATATCATCTCCATAAGCTTCTAAAAAAGGCGAATACATCATCAATGCATGATTTTCTGTTATATATTCTTCATCTATAAACCTGCCCTCCATATTGTATCGTCTGCGGTAAAGCTCATTGTGCCTGCTGAAACCGCCCCAGTATTCGCTTTTAAACTGATGATTTTTTTCTATTATTTCATATTTATATATTGGTTCATTATTACATAACCAGCATCCTTCCAAATAAGTCTGTCCGACTTTAACCTTGAGTTGAAAAATTTCTTCAGTATCATTCCTTATCATCAAATCCCTGTAGGGATAGACGCATGTGGCACCGCTGCCAAACGGCTGCGTGCGTCTTGAATCAGGAAATACATCAAAAGAATGTCGGTAGCGTTCAACTACCGTCAGCGGTGTGTGAAGAGTCATCCAATAAATTAAGTTAGACAGCTGGCATAATCCGCCGCCTGTTTCCATTGAGTAATTGCCGCAATATAAAACCATACCGGGAACATATCCTTTCCTGGCGGCAGGTTTGCCGATAATCCTCCAATAGCTGAAGGTTTCACCGGGTTTTAATATAATTCCATCAATGTTTTTTACAGCAATTTTTAAGTTGACGATTTTATTATGCTGATATTTCATATCCACTTCTTTCAGTTCTCTCAGTAAAGGAGTTTTATGGGAAAAATATTCATATTCTAAAGCCTTTGGTTGTTTGCTGCGGACAAATTTAAATTTTCCGGAATACCAAAGAATATACCGGGATAATGTATAATATAGTTTTCCTGCTGCCAAACGGATTTTACCGCGTTTAATAGGCTTTATATTATTTGATATACTTGTATTTTTCAAATAAATTACCTCTTTCCATTGTTATCTGCTTAAACTAATTATATTTTCAATGCCAATATAAGAAAAGTCAAAGCTATAACTGAATTTATGCCCCATGCTGCTCTCTGCATAGTAATATAATGCTCGCTAGGCTTGGGGTCTTCAACATCTAAGGAATACCTCAGCATAAAGAAGAACAACGGATATTTAATATCTATTGCTGTGACAGCAATTAAAACTACTGCAACTAACAGCATACCAAGATGACCTTTGATTTGTTCCTTTTCGTAAGTTGAAAATCGTACAATATTTATGAAAGACACTTTGTAATTCTTAGCATATGGTACTTCTGTATCTGTATTTGAATGAAAAATAATATCTTCAATCAAAGGTCCATTATTCACATCATACAGGAAAAGATCTCCTTTTTGATACATTCCCTCAAATACCGTGTTTTCATTTTCATCCCTTATTTCCACATTTTCCATTGCATACTTTTCTTTATGGTTGAAATAAACAGTATAGTGCTGGTTAATATTATTGGGAAGATTGTAAATTACCTCTGCCATGCTTTTTTCGGTATCGCTGCCTCTGCCGATGACAGTTATATGGATTGCCCCTTGCTTGCTTCTGCCTGTATAATGGGTTTCGTTTGAAACGATTTCTTTTTTCAGAAATACTCCGTTGAAATTCACACCTGTGGTAAAAAATGCTTTTAAATATAAAAATATTACTAATAATAGCGATACTAATAATACTATTATGAATAATTTATTGTTTCTAAGCTGCCTGATCTTTTCATAAATCAAAGCATCTCCCCCTTTTCACATTATTCAAGGCTCTTTATTAAATACGTCTATTTCTTTTTCCTGACACTTTATTTTATATATTCCTACTATGCTGAACTCAGCAAAATCAAGTGTTTTCCAGTACGTATTGCTAAATGCATATTCTATGTGATATCCGTTCCTGCCTGTTTCTTTTTCAGAATAAATATATCCAATAGCACTAGCATGATTCATAATATCTGTTTGCTTAATTTCCAATATTGTAATGTGTTCATCATTTGGAAGTGACGGCACAAGCTCATATTTAAGCATCACATAATTGTAAGGTTCATTTTGTTCATAGTGAGGAAACTCCAGCCTTGCATCCTTAAATTCAGCATCTGATATATATAAATGATGTTCTTCATCCGTCAAAGGATGCTTAAACACAATGTCGTATTGACGACCAGAAGCTTTATTTTCAACTTTAAAATGCTTTTTAACAGGAATAAGCTCCTCTGTCTTTAATGTTAAAAATTTTATTTGGCATATTTCTTTTTGAGACTCGTCTAAATATTTCGCATGAACTCTGATACACTGAAATGATTGTTCATCACTTAAGCCATATTCTTTTCTTATTTCAGTTAAAACGTTCTTGTCCTGCCTGTAATTTAAAAAAGATATGTAACTTAAAGAACTGGTGTTGATTTCAGTCGGTTGATTATTTATATATATATTGTGTAGGGGCAGTTCTGGTATCGGTCTTTCCTGCTCTGCAATAAGGATTTCTTCCTCATTCATTTCGTATTCTATTGGTGCATATTTATCGTAGAAAATCTTAAATTTTTCATCATTAAATATATTTATTATATCGATTGTTACCCCTTCCGGAAATTGATAAATCTTAGGAATAAAGTATTCTGCGTCATCATATGTGAATTTCCAGCCTGCTGGTTTCGGAATGCCAGGAATTCCAGTACCTTGTTTGCTCCAGAAGTTATGATTAAAATAAACTTTCATCTTTTGCTCCTTAAATTATATTTACCGGGAAATATTATTGCTGCATTTCCTTTTCAAAAACCAAGTCAAATTCATATATGACGCCATGGCTGTTGCTTTCTGTGGGTATGGCGGTCACAAATCTCCAGCCCTCCCTGCTGTACCTGTCAATTAATTCCCTGTGGTTTTGTTTACCGTTAAAAAGTCCTCCGGTAGTTGCTTTAACATATATGTAATTATAGATTTTAATCACATCCCTTCATTCATTTTATTATTCTGTTTTTTCTGCTGTTATTCTGCTGTCTTCAACAACACACTTTACATCATGAGGTTCTTTCATTTCATTTGTCCTTGTGTTATAGCCGTCCGACGACAATATAAATTTACTTTCATTAAAAGATTCTTTCAAAGAATAATAATATTCCGACGTAAATATAAACAATTTATCCGGATTTGCTTTGTTTATGTAATAGTAATCAAAGGACAAGGGGTTTTTCATTTCATCATAATTAGTTTCCGATACTATTACAAAGCCGGAACCGACGTCTCTTATGAAAATTGAATTATTCTTATTCAAATCAAACATATTTCTGTAGTTTTCATCCAATGAAACAACTTCTGTAAGGTAATTGTTTGGATCTCTCCCTATGCTTATGTTGTAAACCAGCGAATAATTGGAGTTTTTAAATTTTCCTATCCCGAAAGCTGAAAAGTTTTCCAACTCTTCAAACGCAGAATTTGTCTTTGCAAACAGAAAATAACTGCTGCTTTTTTCGCCGATAAATGCAGGTATATTTTTGTAACATTCTTCATCAATATATATCTTTCCTATATTTGCATTATACATTTCATCGAAATATATATTGTAGTAGCCCTCTGTTTCGATTTCTCCCGCAAATCTCACCTGAATACCGGGTTCGGTTCTATCAACCCACTTTACGATAAGCCCGCATACAGTATCCTTTACTTTGACGTCATAATATATTTCATTTGTTTCGTAGCTTTTTCCTTCATACAAAACGGTTCCTATATTATCGGTAAGCTGTATGTCATTTATAAAAAGATAATCGTATTCTTCATCCTTATTAATTTTAATCTTAACTTTATAAACACCTAACTGTTTGGGCAGGTTATCAACCTTGGATTCATCTTCATAAGATAAAATATAGCTTTCCTCAGAGCCGTATTTAGCCTCCATTATTATTCTGCTTTCTTCGTCGGGAACAAAATAAATAACTCCGTAGGTATTTTTATTAAAATCATAGATACCATCTGTAATTATTTCACCTGTTAAATAATCTTCACTGTTTATTTCTTCAGCTGATTGTTCTTTATTTACCATTATTATTTCTTCTGTATCATCTTGAGCTTTGTTCTGATCTTCATAAGTGTTTAAGTCAATAACTCGGCCGCTGTGACATGCCGGCAGTATTAACAGCAATGATAATACTATTATTAGATTTCTCACTTTTATTCCCCCCAATAAAAGTATATATAGTAATCAGTTGATTATTATTAAATGTATACTGTTATCTTCACAACATTTCTATTCTGTAAATTTATCTGAACTGATTACCTTAATTATCTTATCAGCACTGAAAACCGAAAGAGGAATGTTTACAAATATTATTACAAATACAGCTATAATATCCGTATACGTATTCCATGGCAACAAAAAATTCCATATATGCCCCAATACTCTATAGTAAATAATAAAGAAAACAACTGCGAATCCCCAGAAAATAATACTCCTTTTCATAATTCACCCTCCTCAAAAATAACATATGCACACATTTTATTTAGATAATATAACCGTCCTGCTGTTATTGTGCCATTCTGCCTTATAGCCAAACGCCTCTAATACTGCTCTTAACGGAAAATATGTCCTGCTGTCTTTGATTATTGCCTTAGTATCTGTTTCAATTTCCTTACCGTTGACATAAATAATGTTTTTATCTATCGGTATTTTTACTATGGTATCATCTTTTACTGCTGTCACAACCCGGCTGATGCCGTCATAGCTTACGTCTGCATCGATTGCTTCTAAAGGTTTCCGAAGAGGAATCATTGTTCTGCCGGATTCATTAATAAATGGTACTCCGAAACCTTCTTCTTCTAAAAATACTAATTCCCTGCTGTCTAATAAAACCGTAATGTATTTATTTAATTCATCCTTTGATAAATGCTCTGTTCTTTTAATGAGATTGTCAATCATTGAAACTATGCTGTATTCATCATTGGTGTCCTCATTGACGTCAAACAGCATTACTCCGCCTGCCTTGTTCAGAGCTATAATTGTTTTTTCTCTTAATGTGTTCATTCCATTATAATAGGATTCCAAAGGAGTTGTTGGAGCATAGTCAACGAAAGCATATTCAGGATTTAAATCAACCAAGTGTCTGTACTGCATCCAGCTCGGTCTTGCATACAACGGCATACCGATTACGATATCCTCTGCCGCTACTCCTCTGTTCAGCCAATAATCTATAGATGTTTCGGAAAACCATATAGGACTGTGATCGGCATTATTTATATCGTATGCCATTACGTTGATGAAGCTGAAGCTTTCAAGGCATTTATCGGACAACGCCATTGAAGGCTCAGGCCCTGCTGTTTTAGACCATGCACCGTTAAGCGCAGCAGTCATTTCCTTACCCTTAAGCTTCAGCGCTTCACTTAGTTCAACTGCTAATTTTTCATAATCAGCAATGGTATTGTTATTCGGATGCTCCCAATCAAGCTCAACACCGTCTAAATTATATTCATCCGCAAAGGCACAGATATTTTCTATCAATAATTTTCTCGTTTCATCTGATGCTGCCGCTTCTTCAAATACAGGCTGCAGAGGCTTTCCTTCATAGGACCATCCTCCAACGGCTATAAAAACCTTGGCTCCGTCATTGTGTCCTTGCTCCACCAATTCCTTAAGCTGCTCGGGTTTTTTCAATTCAGCCAAAGTACCGTCCTTTTGAGGAATCAGGAAAGCATAAACAACATGTGTCAATTTTTCTGTCTGAAGATTTTCCAACGGTTCGTTGAACAAATCACCTGAATAATAGCCTATTACCTTAAACTCTCTCTTATTTTCCGGTTCTGTGTATACCGCTGCAAATGCTGTTGTTGAAAACATATTAATTAACAGTATAACTGTAATAAAAATATAAATTAATCTTTTTCTTTTCATATGCTTTTCCTTCTGTTTCATTAGCTTTTCATTTTTCATGATTAAAGTTCATTAATTGTCTATATCTTCTTTCCGAAACTATATTGTCGGTATTTATTAATTCTTTAGCTGTTTCCAGCATATTCGGCTGGACATATATATCTATTCCATAAAGATTAGAACCGGTTAATATTTCAGTTGCACCTATTTCATTTGATTTTTTTAAATATGGTATTTCATATGATTTTAGAATCGAAATAATTATTTCAGCCTCCGTATTTTTCAAATTTGAAACCAACAATACTTTATCTTTATCATCATCCTTAACATAATATTTGGCATAGAATGGCGTTAAAGCTATTATTACAATAGCCCATATCATGTATGCAATCAAAGAAACATTAAAAAATCTATAACTAATACGCTTACCGATATTAACAATAATTATAGGTAATATTACAGATAAACTTAAAATTAATCTGGTTGAAAAACGTACATAGTGTTTAGTATTGCATTTGTCGCAAACCATAGGAGCATAATATCCATTAATCCATATTGATTTCATAATATCCTTATACCTAAATTTATTAGAGCATTCTCTACACTCCTGCATCTTTCTATACCTCCCAATATTTCATTTTATTCTCTTATATTGAGCAGCTAATTATAAAGTCATAATCATTATCTCACATTTTCACTATATTTTCCATATAATGCTGATATTTTATCAGACGATTTATTTGTGAAAATGTTCCACAAAAACTAAATGCCGCATGTTTAATCCATGCGGCATTTAGCTATTTTACTTCAATTCCCTGGAGGGGATTGTTTTCCAGTATTTGTTCAACTTCCTCATACCCTGTTGGAAATTCAAAATTGTATCGGGCAGGCAGCGCAAACACATACTTTGAATTTTCACCTAATTTTTTTGGTGCAACCGGAGCAGCTCCTATGCCAAATTCCTCATTTTCAAGTGCTTTCCATTGCTCTAGGGTAAGTACCATTATGGGAATATCCTGTCTTGGATTATCCTTGGTCCACTGTGGGTGTCTGATATAAACTATGGGTCCTGTTATATCCTTATTTTCTTCAGTTAATGATGTTCCTTTCCAGATGTCATTTTGTATGCTGTAATCCTTCCAGCTTTCAGGCAATGCGAAAGTGAACCCATATTCGTCATTTTTATATACAACAGAATCTTTCTGTATTTCTTCGTAGTCCCCTATCTCTGCGCCTGTAATCACCCACTTACCATCAATTTTATTAACATTGAGAGTCACGGGCCTTCTGGCAGCAGAGCCTCCTTCTTTCAGTTCAACACTTGTAACTTCAATTATTGTTCCTTTTACAATATATTCATTTTCATCTGCTTTTTCTGCAGATAAAACATCGATACGTTCCGGCCATGGGCTTGAAACTTGCCTTCCAGGAGCATTTGCGGGATCTTTAACCCATTTTTCAATTAATTCGGAAGATACATAGTCTCCGTAATATTCTTTCATTGTATCTTTTATTATATCTTCAGGTGCCAGAAGCGAAACCATTTTCAATTGTTCTCCAAAGCCCTGAACAAATTCTACCACTTCATTTTTTTCTGCCTCATCCGACTGAATATCTCCTGATAAATCCCATTGTATATCTTTAATATCACCTTTATCAAATTTAACCATAACAGTCGGATATGTCAGCACTTGTGTAACAACACTTCCTCCTTTAGGAGAATTTAATGTTGCATGTATATATGCTGTTCCCGGAGTAACTTCTGTTATGCTGTCAACTTCCAGGCTGTATCCGCCTGTAGGTCTTTCGCCTGCTGATACAAGCACATAAATATAATCACCATCAACTAAGGAATACACACCCTTGATCATATGGTTTTTATTATATAAATTCAGCAGCAGTTCATTGCCCTTTATTGCCTCTGTGTCTACTATTTCAAATTCAACCGGTCTTTCAACAGCTATAATAGTACCTTCTTCTCTGATAATTACAGCACGGAGAGAATTATCCCATTCAACGTCAAATCCTAAAGCTTCAGCTGCAAAACGAAGGGGCACAAATACTTTTTCATTAACTATTTTAGGAGCAATTTCCATATTAACTGTTTCTTCTTTTAACGAGCCTCCATCATTTTTAATTATTTTTGCACTGTTTTTATCGACAGTCAATTCAATTGTTACATCTTTATAATTAATTTTAATTATTCCTGATTTTAAATCACTTTCAACCTTTGCACCCAGTTTTTCCATAAACTCATTTAAACTCACCAGTGTGCGGTCATTCTCAATAAATGGTTTTACACTCACCTGCACCCATTCATTATTGATTTGTATTTTAATGTTATCATTAACATTCAGATTATCTGAAACAGCAAATACTGTACTTGTAGAAATAATTGTACAGCACATACCTATAATAGCTGCCTTTTTAATATTCATTTTTTCATTACCTCCCGATTTATTATTTGCATTCTTTATATTATTAGACAGATAACATGGCTTTTTTGTTCCATAATTTTATTAATTTCAAAATATTACCAAGGCTTATCTTAAAACAAAAATACACCCTCAAATTTTTATCTGAGGGTGGAAATAATAAGTCGAAAATCTTTTACTGATTATTTTTCTTGTTAAATAGCTGCATTATCAGACGTATTACCTTCCGGCGGCACGCTAGGTATTTCAGGCACGGTAGGTGTAAGCTCGTTGTAATCCTTAAAGCACATATACCATTGAAGGCATTGAATATCCGAACCTTCGTGATTATCTTCTCTTTCAAGAAGTCCTTCATATGTATTCGGAGGCGGTACAATAACCGGCTGTCCCGGCATCCAGTTTGCAGGAGTCGAAACGGAATATGTATCTGTCGTCTGAAGAGCGATGATTAATCTCAGCAATTCATATATGTTTCTCCCGTTTGATGCGGGGTAGGTTAAAATTGATCTTATCCTGCGAGCAGGATCTATTATAAAAACATCTCTTACGCTTTGTTCATATATACTGTCGGGATTGACCATTCCATACTGACGCGAAATTGTCGCATCTCTGTCAGCAATAAGGGGAAAAGGTATTGTCAATCCGGTAAACTGATAAATATTATGCACCCATTCCAAATGAGATGGATTGCTGTCTATGCTTATCCCCAGCAACTGTACGTTTCTTCTTTCAAACTCTGATGCAAGCTGGGTGAATGCTATAAATTCAGAGGTGCAAACCGGAGTGAAGTCTCCAGGATGTGAGAAAAGCAGCACCCACTTGCCTATATACTGCGATAAAGTTATGGTTCCTCTAGTCGTAATTGCTGTGAAATCAGGCGCAATTCTTCCAATTGTAAGACATTCACTGTTATTTGATATCATATAAAATCCTCCACAATATTTGTCGTAACATTATATGATATGAACAACATATAACCATGTGAAAGTGATAATGATATTTTGGTTTTTTTGTAAGCAGACACACAAACGTAGATTTCTTATCAATTCTTTAGCAAGATAGAAAGGCATCCAGAATCAAATTGTTAACTCAAATCATTTATTTGGTTGACAATTGAATTAAAAAAATATATAATATCATAAGAATAGAGGTGGAACCATGTCAGTAAAAAATGAAGTATTACATATTTTAGAACAATGCAAGGGTAAAAGCATATCAGGCCAGGAGCTTGCAGAAAAGCTTGGTGTTTCAAGAACAGCTGTATGGAAATCAATAAAGTCATTAAAAGAAGAAGGCTACTTGATTGACGGAATATCCAACAAAGGCTATTCTTTGTCACTTTCTTCAGATGTTCTGTCACCAGAAGGCATAAGACCATTTTTAAAGGATGAATTCAAGGATATTCCCATTACGGTATATAAAACTATCAATTCTACCAACACGGAAGCAAAAATGTCGGCAATGCAAAATGCCGGGCATGGTACTGTAATTTTATCAGAAGAACAAACATCCGGCAGAGGCAGAATGGGAAGGAGTTTCTATTCTCCGTCCGAATCAGGGATATATATGAGCATTATTTTAAAGCCTGATTTAAACATAGCTGATTCTGTATTAATTACAACAGCTGCCGCAGTTGCAGTTTGTATCGCAATAGATAAGTTTACAAATCTTGAACCTAAAATAAAATGGGTCAATGACATTTACATTAACGATAAAAAGGTGTGCGGCATATTGACTGAAGCAGTTACAGATGTGGAAAGCGGAACCGTCAACAGCGTAATTGTAGGCATCGGATTAAATGTTAAAGCCGCAATTTTTCCGTCAGAGCTTAAAGAAATTGCAGTTTCCATATTTAATCCTAATGAAGACAGTTGTATACGAAACCAGCTTGCCGCAGAAATAATTAACAACATATTAGATGTGTGCGGAAGTCTTGAAGACAGAACCTTCTTAGAATTTTATAAGGAAAGGTCGATGATTATCGGAGAAAAAATAAGGTACTTAAAAAACAATCAGTGGTTTGAGGGCTATGCCGAGGACATTGATAAATTCGGCGGCCTCGTTGTCTTCCATGATGACGGGCATAAAGAAGTTCTGCACTCAGGTGAAATTTCAGTAAGAAAACAAAATTAAAAGGAGGAGAGTATTGATGTATTTATTCTTAAATACACCATACATGATTATTATGACAACTACGAAATTATCTACACGTGACATAACTTATATCGGAGTGTTTGCCGCATTGACGGCAATAGGTGCTTTTATCACCATACCGGTTGGTCCGGTTCCTATAACACTGCAATCATTCTTCGTCTTATTATCAGGGATTATTTTAGGTTCAAGAAAGGCCATGTTTTCTCAAATAGCATATATAATGCTGGGACTGGTCGGTTTGCCTATTTTTTCAGGATTTTCAGGAGGACTTCAGCATATGCTGAAACCAAGCTTCGGTTTTTTAATCGGAGCCGTAGCAGCAGCATATTATGTCGGGAAAATTACAGAAAAGGAAAATACCTCCAAGAACTTATCACTTGCAGTATTTGCTGGTACAGTTGTACTGTATGCAATCGGACTTCCGTACATGTACTATATATTAAATATAATGCTGGCAAAAAACCTCAGCATTATGCAAGTCCTCAACATGGGAATGTTAATGTTCATTCCCGGCGACACATTAAAAGCAATTATCGCCGTGTTTGTCGGAAAAAAACTTAAAGGTAGATTATAAAATTGGGCAGTAACAATTTTTATTTTAAAACTTGTTACTGCCCTTAGTTTTCCATATTAATAGTTTACCTTACTTCTTCCTTTTCCTCTTTCAAGAATCTTCCTTTGGATTTCTTCCGCCTTTTTTATTATAGGCTGCATATCCGCTTTCAATTTGCCGTCAAATTTTAAGAATTCGCCCTGAACCATGGTATATTTAATGTTACTTGAATCTGAGCTGTAGATAAGTGAAGCAAGTGGATCATAGACAGGGAAAGTATTAGCAGTATTTAAGTCCCATATAAGCAAATCCGCATCATATCCTTCAGCTATTTTACCTGTATTAAACTTTAAGGCTTTGTGCCCGTTCATCAGGCTTTTCCAGACTTCTGTTATTTTAAAATCAGTTGCATCGCCTTTTATGAATTTCCCGTTCAATGCAAACAATCTTGCCTGTTCTAAAGGACTCAAAGTATTTGAGCTTGCTGCTCCATCTGTGCCAAATGAATAATTTAATTTGTCCTTTAACTCATAAATGCTGCCATTGCCCATGCTGAGCTTCATATATGTCTTCGGGCAGAAAGCAAATACTGCATTGTCATTTATATACTTTAAGTCTTCATTTGTTGTCCAAAGACCGTGAGCTATAATTGCATCTATATCAAATCCTCCGCTTTCATAAAGAACCTGCACAGGAGTCTTCCCTGTAAGTTTAATGCTGTCTTCCACCTGCTCCTTAGTTTCCGAAACATGTATATGTATACCTACTTCAAGCTTTTTAGCTAAATCTATTATTTCTTTTAATTTTTCTCCGGGACATGTATATGGAGCATGAGGTCCTAATCTCAAATTTATCCTGGAGTTTTTTCCTTTATATTTTTCAACAAAGCTTGTGGCACCCTTTAATTGTTGATCATAATCAGCCGCCAAACCAAATATTGTAGGTGCTATGTCTCCTCTTATTCCTGTATCCTCTACTGCTTTATATACTGATTCCTGGCTGAAATAATGGTCTGCAAATGCGGTAACTCCGTTGTTTATCATTTCCTGGGCTGCAATTACTGCCCCCCAATAAACATCCTCAGCCTCAAGCTTACTTTCATATGGGAATATTTTTTCATTAAACCAATTATCAATTGAGATATCCTCTGCGATTCCCTTCATTATATTCATGGGAGAATGAGTGTGAAGATTTACGAAACCGGAAGTTATGTATAAATCGGAACAGTCAACAGTTTCACAATCTGCTTGTTCTGATCCTTCAGTAATTTTTTCAATTTTACCGTTAACCACATATATATTCAGATTTTTTTCAAGCTTTCCGTTATTATCAATAACGTTTGCGTTTTTTAACAAGATTTTTGAACTAATCATATAAATACTCCATATATTTTTTTATTATTATACCACATTATTACATTTATTAACTAACAATTTTGATACATTCCCAATTATGAATTTTTAACTGGCATAAAAATGAAATAAACAAATTGGTTTTCCGTGCATATAATAAATATTATTTGCAATGTAAATTAAGAGAAAGGTGTGAACACTAAATTGCATAGCAAAAATCTTCCATTTATTCCTGATTCATATTTAATAGACAATACGCTTAAAGGAAACAAACCCTACAGAGCACGAAACGTTCTTTCAAACAACATTTATTCTGCATCTGTTATTGCTCAGGAAACTCCACCGGCACAAGCACCCCAGCAAGAAATTCCCGCTGAGCAGCCGCCGTCTCCGGAATCCCCTCCTGAACAGGAGCTTCCTCTCGGAGATGAACCTGCAGCTCCTGCACCACCGGGAACACTCCCTGAAGAGGAACCAGAAGAAGTTGGATACATATCTGTTGGTGTTTTTACCGCGTCAGGTGCATTGCCAGTAGAAGATGCGGTGGTAACAGTCTATATACTTGACGACGAAGGTGACGAAAATGTTATTTCGCATTTGGTCACAGATGCCAACGGTCAAATTCCAACCATACAACTGCCTGTATATTATGACAGCTATAATCCTCTGGAAAGCTCTAAATACTTCTTTAGCACCTATAATTTAAGGGTGCAGGCAATTAATTATTATACGGTTAATATACTTGATTTTCGCGTTTTTCCTGATACGACGACAAATTTTACGATAGAAATGATTCCGGTGGCGGCAGGTCCTACAGGTGCCGGCCCTGACACAACATATGTTGTGCCTCCAAGTCCAATAGATATTTCAAACGAATAAGGTGGTGTTATTATGAGTATTCAAATTCCAGGACTTACTCAAGTCGTTATACCGGCTGCGATAACTGTACATTTGGGAGCACCGGATGAACCTGCTGAAAATGTTACAGTATCTTTCCTTGATTATATAAAAAATGTTGCCTCAAGTGAATTGTATCCTACTTGGCCGGAGAATGCGCTTAGAGCTAACATTTATGCCATAACTTCTACTGCGTTGAACAGAGTTTTTACAGAATGGTACAGATCCAGAGGTTATAATTTTGATATAACAAACGATACTCGTTATGACCAGTCATTTGTACATAACAGAGGTATTTTTGATACCGTATCGGTCATTGCTGATGAACTTTTTGACAGTTACATTGTAAGGCAGGGACGTTTGGAACCTCTTTATGCCCAATTCTGTGACGGCCGTGTTGCCCAATGTCCGGGTCTGCTCCAATGGGGTACAGTCGACTTAGCAAATCAGGGTTATTCTCCATATGAAATTCTGCAGTATTATTATGGGGATGATATCAATATTCAAACAGATACTCCGTTGGCAGAAGCATACGAAACATTTCCGGGTACTCCTCTTCAGCTAGGTGATAACAATCCTTATGTATTGCAGATGCAGGTTGCTTTAAACACTATATCTACAAACTATCCGGCTATTCCAAAAATACCGAATCCGACAGGAACCTTTGATGCTGCTACGCAGGCTGCGGTGCAGGAATTTCAAAGAATATTTAACCTTCCCGTCACCGGTATTATTGACAAGGCAACATGGTACAGAATAAGAAGGATATATACGGCTGTAACAAGTTTAGCTGAATTAACTTCACAAGGAATCATTCTAAGCGATATTCCTGAGTTCTTGCTTGAGCCCGTAGCAGGAGATGCAACCGCAAGAGTCCAAACAGTTCAATATTTTCTTAATGTATTGTCAGCATATTACAATACAATTCCTTCTGTTGACATTAACGGTGTATTAGATACACAGACAAGAACTTCCATAATGGAATTCCAAAGAACTATGGGTCTGCCTATTACAGGCATTGTAGATGAAGCTACGTGGAATTCAATGTATAACAGTGTAGTAGGTATATTAGACACCTTACCGCCATCGGCAATTGCTCTTCCAAGTTTATTGTGGCCTGGTACGGTTTATCAGCTAGGTTCAGAAGGACCAAATGTATATCTCATTCAGCAATATTTGTCTTATATTTCTTCTGTCTTAGAAGGAATTCCCCCTGCAGAGCCGGATGGTATTTATGGACCGGAGACAGAACAGGCTGTAAGAGAATTCCAGGAATATTTCGGCATAGATGTAACAGGCGTGGTAGATCAATACACCTGGAACAGAATAGTTCTTATATATCGCAATTTAAGATTCGGAAACACAAGAAACTTAGGTCAATTTCCTGGAAATGATATAGGGGGACAGTAATATGTACAAAGTAACTACAGCCTATATTGCTAAAAATATGTTAGTTAAAAAAATGGAAACGGCCGATGAAACAGGATATGTCAATGTCAGCGTATTCACTGCTTTAGGAGCTCTTCCGGTGAGCAATGCAAAAGTATCTATATATACGTGGAATGAAGAAGAGGGTGAAACTCTGATTAGATCTGTAACAACAAATGAAAGCGGTAGTGCTCCTGCTATTGAATTGCCGGTGCTGCTCGGGCAGGGAATTTCTTCTCCGGAAGGACACACAGAGTATCATCTGGCAGTTGAAGCTGAAGGATATCATACGGTTATAATAATAAATGTTGAAGTTTATCCTGATATCAGAAATCAGTTCAATGTAAATCTCACTCCGATTCCAAGGGGAGAGCAAGGCGGAGAGGAAACTGTCAATATCCCTATACAGATTAAAAATAATTCAAGGAGGTAAAAATGAAAAGCAAATTAGATGTTGTAAAGGCAGCAAATCCAATATTAGAAATTCAGTTTAATTTAAGAGATATATCTCAAATGCATCCTGACATTCCCAAGGTTTTTCCTACAGGAAGATTCGATCCCGAAACTCAAGAGGCGGTCAGTGCATTTCAAAAAAATTTTAATCTTCCTGTAACAGGAAAAGTTGACTTCGCAACTTGGAATGCAATATCAAAGGAACATCAAAAATGCATGCACTGCATAAAACCACCTCAAAGTGTTTACTGTTATCCGGGTAATATGTATGAATATAAAAAAGGCGCCGATGGAAACTTAATTTATATACTGCAGATAATACTTAAAAATTATCATCAAAGATACAAAAACTATCCGGATGTCCGTCTGACAGGAGTATTTGATGAGCAAACAGAAGAAGCAGTTAAGCAGTTTCAAAAATTCAGCCATCTGCCTGTTACCGGTGCGTTAGACAGAGAAACATGGAATCTTCTCAACAAAATTAATAATACCTGCAAATTATATGAATAATTAATATTATCTAATGATAATTTTAATTATAATAATAATGATTAAGAGAGGAGGCCATTGAGTGCGTTATAGCAATCAAAAAAAATACAATTCAAATATAAGCGCAATGCAGCAAATTACTCTTGGCCCTGTAACTCCTGTTGTAGCTGTCCCCACTGAAATAACTGTGCATTTGGGAGCCCCTGAAGATAATGCTGAAAATGTGACTGTGCCATTTCTGGATTATGTAATAAATGTCGCTTCAAGCGAACTGTATCCTACATGGCCGGAAAATGCCTTAAGAGCCAATATTCTCGCTATCACATCTATGGCAATGAACAGAATTTATACGGAATGGTATCGCTCGAGAGGATATAATTTTGACATTACAAATTCCCCTCAATATGACCAGGCGTACGTTCATAACAGAGGTATTTTCGAAAACATCAGAGATATCGTAAATGAAATATTCGGTCAATATATAGTTCGCGAGGGACAATTGCAGCCTTTTTTTGCACAATTCTGTGATGGCAGGGTATCATTGTGTGAGGGTCTTCATCAATGGGGAACAGTTGATTTGGCAAATGAAGGTTATACACCTTTAGAAATACTAAAATATTACTATGGGGAAGACATAGAAATTATAACTGATGCACCAATAAGCAATGTGGAAGATACATATCCGGGAGAACCCATGCAGTTAGGTGATTCAAGTATGGATGTGTTAAGAATGCAATATTCTTTAGACAGGATTTCATTAAACTATCCTGGAATACCCAGAATTCCCAGTATTGATGGATACTTTGGAGAAGACACAAGAAACGCGGTGATGCAATTTCAAAGGGTATTTAACCTTCCGGTTACCGGCATAATTGATGAAGGAACATGGTATGGAATTATTCGTATTTATTCAGCCGTAAAAAGATTATCAGAATTGACCGGTGAAGGTTTACTGATAGATGAAATCAGCAGATATTCATCTGAGGTGCTGTTGGAAGGTGATGTTCGTCCGCCTGTTGAAATGTTACAGTTTGCTTTAAACATTTTATCAGCCTACTATCCAACCATCCAGGGAGTTCCGATTACCGGTATTTTTGATGACAACACAAGAAATGCTGTTATAGAATTTCAAAGAACCATGAATCTGCCTGAAACCGGAGCAGCTGACATAGAAACGCTTCAAGCAATGTACAGAACAACGGTAGGTATACTTAATACATTACCTTCTGAACAGGTCTTTGTTCCGTTTTTAAGATGGACCGGAGTAATATATGAACTTGGCCATGAATCTCCAGGGGTATATTTATTCCAAGAAATGCTATCATATATTTCTTTAATCATTCCGATTATTCCTTATATTGAACCCAGTGGCGTCTTTGATGAAACAACTCAAAATGCCGTTATTGCTTTTCAAAGAATGGAAAATCTTGAACCAACGGGTATTGTAGACCAGCAAACCTGGGATGCAATAGTAGATGTTTACAGAAGGCAGAGATACGGCGGAACAGTCAGATAATTAAGACCGTTTTTCAACGGTCTAAATTTCTATTCTTATTTTTCCTTCTCCCAGGCAATCAGTACAATGTCTTTTCCCAATTCCATTTTCATTTGTTCTTCAATACGTTTAAAATACTCACTATCTTTTTGCTTCATATCTGCCAATTTATATTTTTTATCCATGTCAATGCCTCCACGCTGATTTAAATGGTTCTGAATTTACAAAATCAGATTATTATTATTTTAATCATTATTAAATTAAATATTCTATTATAACAAATAATTAATCTTCTCTGAAAGTAATGTCTCCATTTTCCATTTTATCAATAATTGCAAGACTTTTCAAATTATATCCGTTTTCTCTTAAACATTTTCCGCCTTTTTGAAATCCTTTTTCTATTGCAATTCCGATTCCTTCAACAGTCGCACCGCTTTCATCAGCCAAATCAATCAGGCATCTGATTGCATTGCCTTCCGCCAAAAAATCATCTATTATAAGCAATCTGTCATCTTCGTTTAAATATTTTTTGCTTATCATTATGTTATATTCTTTATTTTTAGTATACGATATCACTTTTCCCTTATATATATCATTATCTAAATTTAAACTTTCAGATTTTTTTGCAAACACCACAGGAACTTTAAAATGCAGTGCTGCCATAGATGCGATGGCAATGCCGCTTACCTCAATTGTTAATATTTTAGTTATGTTTCTATCTTTAAAAAGGTTGTAAAGCTCTTCACCCATCTCATAAAGAAATTCAATGTCAAGCTGGTGATTTAAAAAGCTGTCCACCTTTAACACATTACCTTTTTTGATTTCTCCTTTTTCAACTATCATTTTCTTTAACTTATCCATAAATTTTCCTCTAATTATTATCGCTGTTAAATTTACAAACTTTTATAAATATTTATGATATCAAACTAATTGATAAAATGCAAGAAAAAAAGCAGATTACTTCCGTCATCTAAAATTTAGTGAACGTTAAAAAATATGTTCCATGCATGCTCCATGTAATAATATAAAATTCTATGGGAAATATATATTTGGAGGTGAATATCTTGAAATTAAAGGATATAATGTCACAAGAAATTGCATGTGCAAATTCTAATGACTCTATTGAAAAGGCAGCACAATTAATGAAGCAGTACAATGTTGGCTCTATTCCAATTTGCAGCCAAGATAAGGTTATAGGCATTGTCACAGACAGAGATATTGCTCTCAGGTCTGTAGCAAACGGTCAGTACAACCAGTCAGTAGGAGATATAATGACCCAAAATCCGGTTACCGGAACACCTGACATGGATGTACATGAAGCAGCAAAATTAATGGGAGAAAAACAGATTCGAAGATTACCTGTTGTTGAAAACAACAGTCTTGTAGGAATCGTATCATTGGGTGACATTTCAGTTGAACCAAGACTGCAGGATAATGCAGAACAAGCATTGAAAAATATTTCTCAACCGACAACCAACAGATTTTCTTAAACTATACAACCAGAAATCCTCGGGGATGGACATTAAATAAAATGTCCATCCCCGGATTCTTTACAGAGATATTATTGAAATATTTAATTATTTTGTTATAATAAACATAAAATATAATAAATGTAAATTTAAAGGAGAGATAACTTGAGCAACTTTAAAGAAATAAAACCAGAGGAATTAAATAAAAGTGCATTTCAGCTCATAGGAGGCGACTGGATGCTCATTACAGCAGAAAAGGGCGATAAAACAAACACAATGACTGCTTCATGGGGCGGACTTGGTGTTATGTGGAACAAAAATGTAGCATACATGGTCTTAAGGCCGCAGCGGTATACAAAGGAATTTGTAGACAATTCAGATACTTATTCTCTTTGTTTTTTCGACGATATTTACAAAAAGCAGTTGGCTTACTTAGGTTCAGTATCAGGCAGAGATGAAGACAAAATTTCCAAGACTGGCTTAACTGTAGTCCACTGTGACGGCACTCCTTATTTTGAAGAGGCCCGCATAGTAATAATCTGTAAAAAACTCTTTGCACAGGAGCTCACACCTGAATCTTTTATCGAAAAGAATCTCATAGAAAAAAATTACCCGAACAAAGATTTTCATACACTTTACATTTCAGAAATCGAAAAGGTTTTAATCAAAGAGCAATAATAAAACGCAGTGAATTAAAAGATTCACTGCGTCTTTTTAAATATATTTCATTTCATTACCTTTAATCAATGTTTCTTCTTTCAATTTTACATCCTATGGAATTTTCAATTTCAGCCAAAGCTCCCATATCCTTCGGAGCAGCAAACAAACAGGTATAACCGTTTTCTCCGGCTCTTCCGGTTCTTCCTATTCTGTGGATGTAGGATTCTGTGTTTTCAGGCATGTCATAGTTGTAAATATGCCCTACTCCGCCGATATCAAGACCTCTGGCGGCCACATCAGTGGCAATTAAATATTGAATATCTCCTTTTCTGAAGGATTTCATAATTCGTTCACGTTTAGACTGGAGAATATCACTGTGAAGCTTCTCGCAATTGTATCCTCTGTTGTGCATTGCTTCTTCAAGAGCATCAACTCTCACCTTTGTTCTGCAAAATATTATAGCCATGAAAGGTCTGTCTTTCTCTAATACATTAAGCAATGCTTCCTGCTTTTTTCTGTCTGTTGTTTCTACCACATGCTGCTTGATATTTTCTAAAGTTAAACTTTCTTTTTCAACAGCAATGGAAACAGGGCTTTTCATATATTTGTATGCAAGCTTTTTAACCTGTGAATCAATTGTAGCAGAAAAACATAATGTCTGTCTGGTTTCAGGAGTTTCCTTGATGATATCTTCTACCTCTTTTTTAAAACCCATTAGAAGCATCTGGTCTGCTTCATCCAATACCAATGTTTTTAAGCTGCACAGATTTATGGTTTCTCTTCTGATATGGTCCAAGAGCCTTCCCGGAGTTGCTATAATCATATGTGTGCTGTTCTTCAATTTTTTTATTTGAGAAGATATATCTTTGCCTCCATATGCCGCCAATATATTTATATTTTTTGCTTTTTTTAATTTATTTGCTTCATCTGTTATTTGAATAGCAAGCTCACGTGTTGGTGTAATAATTAATGACTGTACATTCTCTGATTCTATGGATATATTTTCAAAAATAGGAAGTAAAAATGCCAGTGTCTTGCCGGTACCGGTTTGAGCCTCTGCTATTACATCCTTTCCTTCTTTTATTAATCCAATGCACCTCTCTTGTATGGGTGTCGGCTCTGTAATCCCTGAGCTTTTCAATATTTCAATTATACCTTTACTTATTCCAAGTTCTTTAAAGTCCATATATATCCTTTCGAATTTTACTAAATCTGTATCATTATACCACATATTTATTAAAATTAAACTATCGGTTAATATTATGTGATAAAAAATCGTACGTAATAATATTCTACGTACGACTTTTTTTATTTACCTCTTATTTCCCATAAATACCAGACACAGCATTCCCGGACCTGTGTGGGAGCCTATTATCGGACCTATGTAATTTATTACAACATCTTTTACATTAACTTCATTTAAAACCAGATCTCTCAATTGCTCTGCATCCTTGAGGCAGTCACCGTGGTTGATAAAAATTGTTTGTTCCTCGGAATTTTTAATATTCTGCAATTCATCAAGCAATTCTCTTATTGCTTTTTTTCTTCCTCTTATTTTCTTGAGTACATTTAGCTTTCCTTCATCATCAACGTTTAGCAATGGTTTTATGTCAAGCATTGTACCCACCGCCGCACTTGCTGCTGAAATCCTTCCGCCCCTTTTTAAATGTTCCAGGCTGTCTATGATAAACCAATGGTTGGATTTTAACTTGTTGTTTTCTATCCACTCAATAATTTCATCCTTTGGCTTACCCTGCTTCAAAAGTTCATTTGCATAAAATACTATTGCTCCAAGGCCGACAGAAGCACTTTTGGAATCAATCACGGTAATATCAGCTTCCGGAATTTCTTCTAACACAATATTCCTTGCAAGTATGGAATTGTTAAATGTCTGGCTCAGCGCAGAAGAAAAACCGATATAGATAACTGCATTTCCTTCTGAAACATATTTTTTAAATACCTGCTCAAATGTAAATGCAGAGATTTGTGAAGTTAAAGGTGTCGCTCCGTTTCTAAGCTCATTGTAAAAATCTTCGTAGCTTAAAAATCTGCCAAAATCATCTACATACTCTTTTCCATCAATCGAAAATGGAAATGGTATTACTTCCAAATTATTTTCACTAATATAACTGTATGATAAATCACAGCATGAATCGGTTATAATAATAGTCTTCATTTAACCTTGTCCCTTCTGACATTATACAAAATACTTAAATACATACATAACTAATTTAGTATACTTTATTCAAAAATAATTTTCAAGGTATGAAAATTATAAATTCTCCCATTTGTTTATATGTACCCTGGATGCATCATACCTGTCATTCGGTTCTCTGGTTTCAGCAGGATACCCTAATGATACTATTGAAAACGGAATAATACATGCCGGCAGATTTAAAAGTTCCTTCAAAGGCTCTATCCTGTCTTTGTCAGGATAAATTCCGAGCCAGACTGAACCAATACCTGCTTCGGTTGCCATAAGCAACATGTTTTGTGTTGCTGCTGAACAATCCTGTGGCCATTTGTCACCCCTTGCTAGAGATGTATCACCACATACCACTATTGCACAGCCCGCTCCCGGCAGCATTTTCGAATAAGGATGAAATTTTGGAATTTCTCTTAATATATTTTTATCTTTAATTATAACGAAATGCCATGGTTGCTCATTTTGTGCCGAAGGAGCCGCCATTCCTGCTTTTAAAATTTTTTCTATTATTTCATCAGATAGCTCTTGATTAGTATATTTTCGTATGCTTCTTCTTTTAAAAATAGCTTCCAAACTAATACCTCCTGTTTACTCTAATTTTACCACCATTATTTTACTCCAATATGTTTAATTTTATCTTAATTTAATACTCTCAAGTCCCATTTTATAATATTATTCTATATTGCAAAAATAATGATTTAAAAATAACATAGCGGGCTTAAACAATGCAAGCCTGCTATGTTATTACATTCATTTGTTTATCCTTAACATGTCTAACAGCATATATTAATGAGCTTCTCTAAAACCATATTTATAAATATATCGACGAGATCTGCATCAAACTGTGTTCCTGAACATCTTTTTAGTTCTGTCAGCGCCTCTTCAACACGCAGGCCTTTTCTGTATGGCCTGTCGCTTGTCATGGCATCATATGCATCTGCAATTGCAATTATTCTGGCCTGTATGGATATTTCTTCACCCTTGAATCCTCCGGGATACCCCTTACCGTCCCATCTTTCATGATGTTTAAGAACGTACTCGGCAATTTCAGAAAAGTCATTAGAAGAACTCAGTATCCTGTAACCTATTTCCGGATGCCTTTTTACTTCTTTTCTCTCTTCGTCATTTAATTTTTGAGGCTTGTTCAGGATATTTTCATCTATGCCCATTTTTCCTATATCATGCATGAGACCTGCGATTTTAATCTGATTTACCTTATCTTTATCAAAATTCATTCTCACAGCCAAGGCTTCGCATATCTCGCTGACTCTTTTAGAATGAAGCATTTCTCTGTCGCTTTTTTCATACAATGTATTCATAATAAGGTCGATTGTTTTGTTACGTATGCTTGAACTTTCATACAATTTATGCCTGTACATGTAATCTTCCGCATTTTTAAATATGTCCTGTATATTTTCCGACATGCTTTTTTTTGTTTCATATCCAAATGAAATAGAAATATCTATGGCTCCGACCTTTTCATTTGCTGCAATAGAATTTATTCTTTTTATTATCTGTTCTGCCTGCAATGAGCTTGTCTCAGTTAATATTGCAACAAATTCATCTCCGCCGAGCCTTGAAATAATATCCTTCTTTCTGCATCCCCTTTTCAAAACCTCCGCAGCCTTTTTAAGAAGTTCATCCCCGAGACTATGGCCAAATGAGTCATTTACAAGCTTCAATCCGTTAACATCTGCCATTATCAATGTAATGGGGAGATTTTCAGCTGTGTCAATTTCTTTTAACTTATCTTCAAAATACCTACGGTTATAAAGTCCGGTCAATTGGTCGCAGTAGCTTAAATAAATAATTTCTTCCTGCTTTTTCTTTTTTTCAGAGCAGTCTCTGAATACAAGAACTACTCCTACGATTTCTCCGTTTTCCTGTATAATGGGGGCGGCTGTATCCTCAATAGGTCTTTCTGTTCCATCCTTTGAAATAAGTACTGTATGATTTGCCAGCTCATGCTTCTCTCCGGTTTGAAGCACTTTTTCTATGATACTTTTACTTTTTTCACGAGTATGCTCATTAATGGTATTAAATACCTTTTCAAATGGTTTACTTATAGCTTCCCCCTGTGCCCATCCGGTTAACTGCTCAGAAGCTTTATTCATAAAAACAATTTTTCCTTTGTTGTCAGTTGAAATTACGCCATCGCCTACTGAAATCAAAGTGGTTTTTAATAAATTTTTCTCATGTGCTAACGCAAGTTCAAGATTTTTTCGCTTTGTAATATCTGTATGAGTTCCGCTGATTATATGAGGCTTCCCGTCTTTAGTCCATGAAATCACTTTTCCCCTGTCCTGTATCCACACAATACTTCCATCCTTATGAATCATTCGGTACTCGTCATCATAAAACTCTAATTCCTTATTATATATTTTTTCGTCCCTGACTAATTGCAATTTCAAATCTTCAGGATAAACCAGCTTATGCCATGTTTTATCATTTATAGGCGCAAGTTCTTCTAAGGTATAGCCCAGCATTTCCGCCCAGCGTTCGTTATAGAAATGTTCACCGGTTTGCAGGTTCAACTCCCATGTTCCGACATTGGTGCCTTCGATTATGTTCTTCATTCTTCTGCGGCTGTGTTCAAGCTCCAGCAATTGATTTTTTTCATTTGTAATGTCGATGAAGTACATTATCAGATAACTTTCTTTTGGAGAATATAAGTTTATTCTGTACCACTTGTTAATAATCCTGTAATAAAGTTCAAACTCCTGTTTTCCTTCAATAACAGTCTTTTTCACATTATAATTTAATTTATCAATCTCATTTTTATCAAGTGAGTAAACCGCTTCCGAAATTCTTCTGCATAATATGGCATCTCTTTTAAGCCCTGTTTTTTCTTCGAAAATAGAGTTTGCATCTTTAAATTCATAATCACAAGGATTGCCTTCTTCATCGTAAATAATTTTGAAAAATGCGTATCCAATCGGCAATTCTTCAAATAATTGTTTGTAAAAGCTGTCACCAATAAAATGTTTATTAAGGAGAGCATACGTTTGCTCGCTAACCTCTATTGTCATTTTTTATCCTCACTCGTTTGCACAATTATGTATTATTGTAATTATATTACAAAATTGATAAAATTTCAACATATTAATGGTTAATTATACCGTTTTAAATGTTTTTTGTTAATTCATTAACAATGTATAAACATTTTAATTAACTTTGCATTGCCTGAGTGCATATTTATTTTAAGAGTTGATTCAATATTTTCAAAAACTACTAGGTCATTTTTTAAAAGGTTAATATTTTCTCCTGAAGATAAATCAAATGAAGCACTTCCGTTCCCGCAGAAAAACATCAGCCAGTTATGATTGATGTTTTTGCCGGATTCAATTTCAATAACACAGCTTTTATTAACTACAGACATACTTCCTTTGCAATTTTTTGAAGTCATTAGATTAAAATCTATTACTTTTCCTGTTGCATACGACTCCCATCCACCGTCAAACACATCAATTTCATTATATGGATTCATTACTACGTCGTAATGATCCTTGTGAAATACATGCGCTGTTCCTTCCAGCATTATTAAGTACCGTGTAAAATTCTCCAAATTGCTGTATTTAGCTTTATCATCAGAATATGAAGCAGCCATACTGACCCTGAACATAAAATTTCTTAATCCATAATCAGAACCAGGTGGATATATGTAATATTGCCTGCTTTCGCCGCCCGCCCATTCTGAAGTTATTACATCCTTATCTTTAATAACCGATATTTTCAAAATATTTCTCCTTTTACCTGTATCATTTGTCATAATGGATACTATCTGTCCATTTAGAAACAGCTTCTTTTGCTTGCTCAGGTGTCAGAGGATTTTTCATATCTGTCTTAATAAAGAACGTATCTATAACCTTTCCACCATTTCCTTCAACGCGCTTTGCAATAGATTCATATACTGAACCAGGCGTTTTAAAATCAGCCTGAGTAATGAAAGCAAATACATTTTTGCCTGTAAAATCAGTTTCATGCAAAAATGTATTTACGGGAGTTGAACTTTTCCCTGCCCATACGGGAGATCCAATAAATATATTGTCATAAGCCTTTATGTTAACGGTTAATGGCTTAATTTTTCCTCGGAGACCCGCCAATGCTGTAAACCCCACCCAGCCAAAACCAATTGGCTTCACTAATTCAATTTTAAAAACATCACCATCAACCAGCTTTGAGATTTCTTGTGCCACTGTCTCTGTATTTCCACTTCTTGAATAATATACTACTAAATTTTTCATAGCTCTCCTCCGTATTTATATCAAACCAAATTTTGTAAATCAATAATATAATTATATCAAATATATTGGGTTATACAACAACTAACTTTAACACATTCGCAGACTTCATCATTGATTTGCCTGTTACCTTACGGTCGCACAAATCGGGTTAAGTCATGCTGGGTTAAAACTATAAAAAAACTATCTTAAAATATTGATAAGATAGCTTTTTTTATTTAAAAATAAATATTATGGCTCAAAATTGCTTCTAATAACCAGTACAGGGCAAGGAGCTTCTGAAATTACTCTTTGAGTAACAGAGCCCACGAAGAAACGCTTTATTTTAGAAAAACCTCTGTTTCCCATCACAATTAAGTCATAGTTTCCGTTCTTTGCTGTTTCCACAATTTTTTCAAATGGTTCACCTATCAATACTTCTTTTTCTACCTTTATACCACTGAAATCCAGTTTTGTAACTATTTGATTCAACAGCATCTGTGAATTTTCCACATATGTGCTCTCCAGTTTCTTTTCTAATTCTACGTTGTTTGTTATTATTGAACCGTCAACAGCATTCCATAAATTTTCATTTCTGTCTTTTTTTCTGTTTTCCGTTGATTTGACAACTGATATGAGCTTTATGACCGAATTATATTTTTTTCCTATCTCAATAGATTTCTTTACAGCACTGATTGATGCATTTGAACCATCAACAGGAACCAATATTTTTTTCATAACATCCCTCCTCATTACTTATATATCCATTTCTTTGTTCACCTAAACAATTTAGTTTTATATTTCCCATTAATAAGTGAGGGAATAAATATTATCCTAATTTATCGCCCCTTTCAACTGCTCTGTCCGGTTGAATCAAAACAACCCCGTCTTTTGAATATGTTCCCAGAACAAGGACCTCAGACATGAAATCTGCAATCTGTCTGGGAGGAAAATTAATTACAGCAAGAACCTGCTTTCCTATTAATTCATCAATTTTATATAAATCCGTTACCTGTGCGCTGGACTTTTTCACTCCTATTTCATCTCCGAAGTCAACTAAAAGTTTATAAGCAGGACGTCTTGCCTTTTCAAAAACCTCCGCTTTAACAATTTCTCCCACTCTGATATCTATCTTTGCAAAATCATCAAATGTAATCATGCCTCACCTCATACTTATAAAAATTACTGCTTAAATAAATTAAATTTTAATTTCTTAAAACCGTCATAAAACCATCTAATATTTTATGACTTACATTAAATCCCTTATCCAGATAAAACTTCAAAGCATTATCATTTCCATTAGATACAAAAATAAATATATCATCAATTGAATCAAAGCCTCTGAGCCAATCCATTGACATATTGTACAACACGCTGCCAATGCCCCTGTTCCGGTATCCAGGTCTGATATAGAACTGAGAAAGACTTCCCACGTCCTCATTTTTAACTGAATTGAAATCAAAGAACGCCTCACAATACAAAGTTGCAAATCCATCTGAATAAGTAGTTTTAGGAGCGACAGTACTATAAGCATATCCTACAATTTCGTCTTCATCCCTAGCTACAGCTATGTAATTAGCTTTAGATTCTTTTACGGTTGGAACCATTATTGTCTCAAAACACATACTGTCAAAGAACTCAGGATGAATACTTGCCTTAGATTTTTGATACAGCATTAGATCATTACATAATGGCTTGATGCTGATTAGATTATCTTCGGAAATTACTTCATAATTAATACTCACTGCTGGAACCTCCTGAATAATTTGGGCTTTTGATTTATTTTGTTATACTGTTAACACTTTCCTGCAAAATATTATACCACAAAATAAGCATTATACCGATTATTTTTTAGTTTTTTACCATATTATTTATTTTATTCCTCAAAATATTAGCTGAGCAAAATGTTCCTTGCCAACTCCAGGCATTCTTCGCCCTTTAGCGAATCCCCGGAACACTGAAGCAAATAGTTGCTGCCTCCACCCCTGCCGTTGATTATTGATTTGCATTGTTCAAAAATACTTTTTATATCGAGTGTTAAATTTTTTGACTGTCCTATGACAAGATTGCATACATTGTCAATTTCGGAAACCAAGACAACAACAAAACTTTCGTCCTCTATAACTTTTGAGCAAATAAATCTTAAATCTTTTACGTCATTGTCAGATTTTAAAAATATATAATTTATGCTTTCTTTAACAACTGCGTTACATTTAAATTCTTCTGATTTGTAATCATTAATCTGGCTGTTTAAATTAGCAGTATCCTTTTTCATCTTCTTATTTTCATTTAGTATTTTTTCAAAATTGTCCAGCAGCATATCTGTTCTGCAAGTGAGAATTGCCGATAAGTCAAATATATTTTTGTTTTTTGCAATATAGTCGTTTAATGCTCTTTTACCACAAAGAAATTCAACCCTTGTGCCGTTTTTATATTTTTCTGTTTTTGTTACTTTAATTATTCCTATCTCGCCTGTGTGCTTCACATGAGTTCCGCCGCATGCACATTCGTCATAATTTTCTATGCTAACTATTCTCAAGAAATCCAGATCTATGGGAGCTTTTCTTAAATTCAACTTCAATGCATCTTCATATGCATATGTACTGGCTGTAACTGCTTTATTTTCATATATGATTTTGTTGCTCAATTGTTCTGCCTGTTCTGTCATTTCATCAGTCAACGCTATATCAAGGTCAATAGTAGTGTAATTGTCACTTAAATGAAAACCTACAGTGTTTCCGCCAAACAGCTCTGCAAATGCATATGACAAAATATGCTGACCTGTATGCTGCTGCATGTAGTCAAACCTTGTGCTGAAATCTATTGACAGATGAACTTTTCCGCTTACGGGTTCCTTAAGCTTATGAATTATTTCATCTCCAAGTTCCTGTACATCAAATACCTTTATGTTGTTTATAGTTCCTTCATCTTTTGGCTGCCCCCCGGACATATGAGGATAGAAAATTGTTTTATCTAATACTACTTCAAAGTAGTCTTCTTTTTTAATGCAGCTTATAACTTCTGCTTCAAGTTCAGCCAGGTAAGAATTTTCCTGAAATTTTTTTTCGCTCGTAATCAATTTTATCTCCTATAATAATACTTTGATTTAAGAATATTTACATTGCTGCTCAAATTATACCATATTATATCAAATTACAGAAGATTTTTAGCAGAATTTAATATGACACTTTCCATACTCATACATATAATAACTTATACCTTATGATTTACTGCAGTAAGAAAGGATGTGTATAATGAAGGATATGAATAAGCCTTACATTGTTAAAAATATGTTTTCCAATAAAACCGAAAAAGATGATATAATCGAAACTGGTTACTTAAGTGTCAATGTTGTAAATCGAGCTAATAAGGAACCTATACCTAATGCGATTGTAAGTTTATTCCGAATTACTATATCAGGAACATACTCGGAGCAAGGCGAAGGAACATTAGTAACAATGGCTATAACTGACCAGAACGGCAATATACCCAAAATGGAACTAATAGCCAACAATCAATTTTCCAGAGGTCTAGGTGAACAAACACAATATGCTATGAGTGTTCAAGCAGATAATTACTACAGTGTTTTAGTTGTGGACATTCAGATATATCCAGATATAACCACTACTTACAGCATAAATTTGTCTCGTATCAGTTCTAAAATTCCAAGATATGAATTTATATTAAACCCTGTAATTCAGAAATAAAAGCAAGAATCCATGTAAAATATTCTTGCTTCTTACTCTTATTTCAATATGTTCCTTTATCACTATTTAACTAAAAGCAGTTAAGCTAGATTATTATTCTGCCGAAATACTTATTAATTCACGTTTAATTATTCCATTTCAAAAAGCGGCAATACTTCTAAATATATAATGTCATTTCTCTTTACTGCATCTCCTTCGGCAAGTATGGCAGCTTTTGCGGCAATATTTCCTCCGGCAGCTTCCACTAACCTTTCAATGGCTGACAAGGATTCTCCGGTGCTGATAACATCATCTATTATGGCAACACGTTTCCCCTTAATTTCTAAAACATCCTGTTCATCCAGAACCAGCATCTGTTTCTTTTGTGTGGTTATGGAAACAACTTCATCAATAATTGGTGAATCCATATACGGTTTAATGCTTTTGCGGGCAACTATGTATTTTTTCATTTTTAATAATCTTGATATTTCAAAAGTCAAGGGGATTCCTTTTGCTTCGGCAGTCACTAAGACATCCACTTCAGGCAATCTTTTTACTATTTCTTGGGCTGAAGCACAGACAATTTCAGTATCGCCCAAAATAACAAAGCTCGCTATACTCAATTTATCACTAATTTGAACAATCGGAAGTTCTCTTTTAACTCCGGCTACCTCAATACTATATGTTTTCAATTTTTATCCTCCTTTAAATTCTACATTCCAACCAACATGGCAGCAGTTCTGAATATAACTCCTGCAAGCATTCCATAGAAAGGATCGGAAATCGCCGTAACAGTCATTGTAATTCCACCCACCATAGCACCACCGGGTATGTCAGCCACACTCAAGGCAGCCATGGCACTGCTTGGAGCAGTAACAACAGCACCAAGAACAAACAGGAAACCGGCGATTGATTCGCTCGGCACATAGTTTCCTATCTTAGGCAGGAGTCCGGCAAATAATATTATTGCCATTATGCTCATCATCAGTACCGCAGAACGCAACGGATCAGGAGCACCGCCGGTTGCAGAAATTATTGACTCAACAGGACCGCCGCCAAATAAAGCAGAAGCAAGGTCAGCCAAACTGCTTACAATTGATAAATGATCTATATTTACTTCTGTGTTTGCTATTGAACCTGTAATTTCTCCAAATGCAATATTAGCTCCGATATTTAAACAAATTAAAGCCAGTGCCCCTTGTATTACACTTGCATTAATAACAGGTTTTTGAAAAATTAATTTTTCTCTTTCCGTAATTTTAATATCAGTTTTTTGTTTTAATGCCAATGCAAGAAAACTAGAGCCTACAACAGACAATGTAACCGTATAGACTAAATCTTTAGTAATCATATAGACAGCAAAACTAATTCCAATTGAGCAAAATCCAATAATCTTATTTCTTTTAGCCATTCCTAATGCTACATTTGCAAGCATAATACCCACGCCGGCCATCATTCCGTTTGTTATGGCAGGTCCTATAAATGCAACAATTTTTTCTAAAAGTCCGAACAATCCTATTACCGTCATTCCTACAGCAGCAACAACAATCATAGATGTTCTTTCTTTCATGTTTTTCCCCATTGTTCCTGCCAGCGTAATAGTTTCGGCCTGAAATGATACCGGCGCAACAACACCGAGAACTAAGCATCCCGCAGCTCCGACTATGAATGCAAAAGCCGTAGGTACGGATGCAAATCCGAACGATAGTGCCAGTAACCCTTGTGGCAATCCATTAAGAACAACACTTAATGCTGCAAGTAAATCTTTTAATAAATCCATATTTCCTCCTAAGCATTGCCCTCTGTTATGCATGGGAAAACAAAAAAATCTGAATTTCCACATGAGGAGAACTCCAGACAATATAACAAACAGTCTTTAATTGACTGCAAAGAATATCTGTTATTCAACTCATAGTAGGATAATTATCGGTTATCCCGTAGAAACTTTCGAACCATATTATCGAAATTATATGAGAGGACGAATTATTTTATTTAAATATAACAAAATGTTCGATAATTTACAACATATTTTTCAAATTCTATATATCCATTACATGTAACATAAGGATATTTTTTACATATGCGATGTACAAAAAAGCGGCTAAGATTTCTTAACCGCTTACATTCTTATTTAATTACCCTTGTTGCTCCGTAGTAATAATATGAAAAATATCCTGTTGTCAAAGAATCAATTTTAACTGCTTGTCCCGGTACAGGAGAGTGAATAAAGTTGCCGTTGCCTACGTAAATTCCCACATGATTCAAACGATACGAGCTTGAATATTTGAAAAACACCAGGTCTCCAGGCATAAGCTGCGATTTTTCGACTCTCACTCCTATTGAATACTGATCATGAGATGAATGAGGCATTGTAACTCCAAAATTAGCCATTACATATTGAACAAATCCTGAACAGTCAAAACCTCTCGGTGTGTTTCCTCCATATGCATAGGGAGTTCCAAGAAATGTTTTTGCGTATTCCACAATACCGATTCCTGAATTCTGTGATTCAGCCATTGTGCTGCCAACAACCCTTACATATTCACCGCATATGTACGCAACTTTAGAATCAAAGTTTATTTCATACCAGCCTTCACCCTCTGACAATATTTCAACGGTTGTCCCAAGTGATAGCTTGCCCAATATTTCAGTTTCAGTTGTAGGTCCGCTTCTTACATTTAAAATATCAACCGTAACAATTCCTTTTTTAACAGTTGTCTGCTCTATTATTTCTGCCAGAATATTTTCCTGTGGCTGAGCTTCTGTTTGAATTTCAGTCTGAACAGTTTCTTCTGTATTTTGATCATTTACAGCAATTTCGACTTCGGCTGCAAATGCGGCAGAGCATAATAAAACAGATGAGAAGCCTGCAATTAATAGCGTTTTCCTGATTATTTTCATATGTATGTCCAATATAATTAAAAATCAATTATATATTCCTTTTCATTAGTATATTTTGCAATTATAATGTGTAATTCTGATGATAGAATCATGTTTGATTATAATAGTTTAAATAATAGATATGTTATGAAAACGGTAACTCAATAATAATATCAAAAATTGTCGTTTATGTCAATGGAAACATTTAGATATCCTTCCGTACCTGCTTAATAAATCGTCTTATTGTAATACTGGTTAAAAACTGTTATACTATATGAAAAGAATAACAGCAAAAATATAAAAATGAGGGTATGTTTATGAACAGGTGTCCTTGGTGCGGAAATGATGAATTATATGTTAAATATCATGATGAGGAATGGGGAGTACCCGTACGTGATGATAAAAAGCATTTTGAATTTTTGGTTTTGGAGTCGGCTCAAGCCGGTTTAAGCTGGATCACAATACTCAGAAAAAGAGAAAATTACAGAAAAGCCTATGATGATTTTGATGTTGACAAGGTTGCTCATTACGATGAAAATAAGGTTGAAGAACTGCTGCAAAATGCCGGAATTATACGAAACAGGAAAAAGATTGAGGCTTCAATAAACAACGCTAAACGCTTTATTGAAATTCAAAAAGAATTCGGAAGCTTCGATAAATATATTTGGAACTTTGTAAATAACAGCCCCGTGGTTAATTGCTGGAATGATATTTCGGAAGTGCCTGCTGCCTCTGAGTTCTCAGACAAAGTGAGCAAGGATTTAAAGGCAAGAGGCTTCAAATTCCTTGGCTCAACAATAATCTACGCACATCTTCAGGCAACAGGCATAATAAACGACCACCTGGTAAGCTGCTTCAGACACGGTGAGGTAAATAAACAGCTTTAAACAGTAGCTGCATTAAATATATCCATCTTTTCTATTCTGTCAAAAGCTTCTTTTAATTTATCTGTATTCACTGTTAATGCTATCCTTATAAATCCTTCGCCGCAGTTACCGAAGGTATTGCCCGGAAGAGCTAATATATGAGCATCTCTCAACAACTTTTCGCAGACTTCTTCACTGCTTAAATTTGTTTTCTTTATATTTACAAACAAATAAATACTTCCTCTGGGCGGAAGAACCGACATATTTGGTATATTGCATATTCTTTCATAGGCATAGAACATTCTTTTTTTAAACTCTTCGACTATATAGGTGTTTATGTCTTTTCTCATTCTGAGAGCATATATTGCAGCTCTTTGTGATATGGAAGGAGCAGTAAACACATTATTTTCATTAATATTTACAATAGTACTGATTATATAATCAGGTGCTGCCACATAGCCAATTCTCCAGCCTGTCATTACAAAATTCTTAGAGAAGCTTCCTATTGTTATGGTTCTTTCTTTCATGCCTTCAAATGAAGCTATGGGAATAAAAGACTCCGCATAACTGAAAGATGTGTAAATGTCATCAGCTATAACTATCAGGTCATGCTTTTTGGCAATAAAACAAATATCTTCCATTGTTTTTCTGCTGAAGCATGTACCTGTTGGGTTATTCGGTGTATTAATTATTAAAGCCTTTGTTCTGTTTGTAATAAGCTTTTCAAGCCTTTCTACATTTATTTGAAATTCCTCTTCTTCATATGTTTCCAGTACTACAGCCTTACCCCTTGCCAGCTTTACTTGCTGAGGGTATGGTGTAAAGTATGGTTCATGTATAATCACTTCATCATCATCATCTAATATTGCTTCTAACACGAGCCACATAGCATGGCATCCGCTTGTAGTTACCATGATTTCCTTATTGTTATAGTTTAAATCATATTCTTCTTTAAAAAATCTCGTCAATTCATTTCTAAGTTCTACATCTCCGGTAAATTCCGTGTAATGAGTATGCCCCAGCTTTGCGTCCCTCATAGCCAAATCAATTATTCTTTCGTCTGTTGTTAAATCCGGATCACCCAGACTTAAGTTTATCAGGTCATCATATTCATTTAGAAAGCTGCCGCTTTCACCCATGGCAGTTTCAATTGAATTCCAGTATCTCCTGGATATAAATCGATGTTTCATTAATTTCCTCCTTCATTTTGTATTAAACATCAAACAGACCGTTTCTGAATATTGATACTATCTTATTATCTCTTGTGGTTCCTGTACATTCCATGTCAGAGGTTCCAAACATAAAGTCTACATGGAGCGCTGATGTATTCAGACCCTGCTTTATTAAAGCCTCTCTGCTTCTGTCTTCACCTTTCATTACATCAGTATATCCGGCTCCTAACGCAAGGTGACAGGATGCATTCTCATCAAACAAGGTATTATAAAAAATAAAACCAAGTTTGTTTATTGGTGAATCATAAGGGACAAAAGCAACTTCACCCAAACGTTTTGTACCTTCATCGGTTTCAAGTATTCCTTTTAAAATATCTTCACCTGTCCCCGCATGATAATCCACTACCAATCCATCTTTAAATTTCAAATAAAAATCGTCAATTATGTTGCCTGAATAAGATAAAGGAAAAGAATTATACACAGTTCCGTTTACCTTTAATCTATGGGGAGTTGTCAATATTTCTTCAGATGGAATGTTAGGAGCAAATATAACACCATCAGGCTCTGGGCAATGACAGATACCTCCGGCAAAAATCCCTCCATCACATATATCCAAAACCAAATCAGTTCCCTTGTTGTTTTTAAAATGAAGAGTTCTTAAATTTAAGCCGTTTAATTTCTCAACATTTCTTTTTAATTCCTCCACATGTTTGTCCCAGCCGTCCAAACCGCTGTCTTCAGTTACATAGCATGATTTTAATATAGAGTTCCAAAGTTTTTTGACAGCTTCTTCTTGATTTAAATCAGGAAATACCTTTTTTGCCCATTTTTTATTAGGTACTGCAGAAGCGCTCCATTTTAGTAAATTTTCTTTTTTCTTGAAGTTCAAATCATTTAAAGGTGCGGATACAGCTTTTTTCCAAAGAGAAAGCTTCTCATGATCCACACCTTTCAAGCCATCCGGGTCGTCACTTATCAGTCTCAAAAAACATGCATTTTTATCTCCGTAATATGTTTGTGATTCTATTTGCCAATTTGGTACATCAGTGATGGTTTTTTCGCTTGCATATTGAAGCCTTGTTTTTGTAAGTTCCGCATCTGAAAAATGAATAATGACATCCTTTGCACCGAGTTCGTACGCTCTTTTTGTTAATATTCTTAAAAAATCTATAGTTTCCACTGTGGTTTCTATAACTAATATTTGTTCTTTTTCTAAAGCCAGACCTCTTTGCAAAATAAGGTCTGCATAATTGTATAATAGTTTGTCCATAATTCAACCTTTCTTAATTCTTATTGTTATCCTAAATCATAGTGTAATATCTATCATGCCAAAATACAAGCTGCAAAGTGGTTTTCCCCAATCCTTTTAAGTTCAATATCTTCTCTTTTACATGCATCTGCCGCATATTTACATCTTGAGGCAAATCTGCAGCCTGCCGGAGGATTTATGGGGGAGGTTACTTCACCCTGCAGCAATTCAGGCTCCAGGCCTTTTCTTGTAATATCGATAACAGGAATGGCAGATAGCAATGCTTTAGTATACGGATGCACTGGATTTTCAAATAATTCATTTGTAGCTGCAAATTCCACGCATTGCCCTAAATACATAACAGCTATATTATCGGAAATATGTTTTACTACACTTAAGTCATGAGTTATAAACATATATGAAAGTCCTTTGTCTTCCTGTAAATCCATCATTAAGTTTAATATCTGAGCCTGAATTGAAACATCTAATGCGGAGACAGGTTCATCACAAACTATGAATTCAGGGTTTGTTGCCAGTGCTCTGGCTGCTCCGATACGCTGGCGCCGCCCTCCGTCTAATTCATGAGGATAGGTATTCATTAATCTTGGAGCTAACCCCACAGTCTCCATTAATTCACGTATTCTGTTATTCATTTCTGTCTTGCTGTTATACAACCTGTTTACTATCATTGGCTCAGCAATAATTTGCCCTACGGATAACCTGGGATTCAATGAAGAATATGGGTCCTGGAAGATTATCTGCATTTTTTGTCTCAGCAATTTCATTTTTTCTTTATTATAGTCTAATATATTTTCGCCTTTATAATATATTTCTCCGTCTGTTGGTTCTATCAGTCTTAGTACCGTCCTGCCCAGCGTGCTTTTACCACAGCCTGATTCTCCCACTATTCCTAAAGTATCTCCTTTATTTATAGTAAGATTTACTCCATCAACGGCATGTAATTTTCCTTTAGGAGTATCAAAATATTTTTTTAATCCGT
Source organism: Firmicutes bacterium UBA3553 (assembly GCA_002381185.1). Classification (GTDB taxonomy): domain Bacteria; phylum Bacillota; class Clostridia; order Tissierellales; family Sedimentibacteraceae; genus Sedimentibacter. The sequence continues at coordinate 180,860 of DFOA01000020.1, forward strand.
TTACTTTTAAAAGAGGAGCATTATTCATGTTTTTCTCCTTTCTCAAAAAGGTGGCATTTGATTGTGTGTTCACCTTTTACAACTGAAACCGCAGGCTCTGCTGTTTTGCATTTTTCAAAGCATTTGGGACATCTCGGATGAAATACGCAGCCTTTTGGAAGATTCATGGGATCAGGCATCAATCCATCTATTGGAGATAATCTTTTAGAAGAAACCTTTAGATCTGGTATGGAACCGAATAAACCAACTGTATAGGGATGATGCTCTGTTCCTGAAAACAAATCTTCCGCCGTTCCGTACTCTAAAATTGTGCCTGCATACATAACAGCAACCTTCTCACACATTTGCGATACTATTCCAAGGTCATGGGTAATTAATATCATGGATGTTCCAAGTTTCTTTTTTAAATTGTTCATCAGGTACAGCACCTGTGCCTGTATTGTTACATCAAGGGCCGTTGTAGGTTCATCGGCAATAAGCAGCTCAGGTTCGCAGGTTAAAGCCATAGCAATAACGACCCTCTGCTTCATGCCTCCTGAAAACTGATGGGGATATTCATTTTTTCTTGAAGCCGGAATTCCAACCATTTCTAATATCTCATCCACTCTTTTATCCATTTCGGCTCCTGACATGTCAGTTCGATGAATTTCGAGAGATTCTCTTATTTGACTGCCTACTTTAATTACCGGATTCAGGCTTGTCATAGGATCCTGAAATATCATAGATATTTTTTCTCCTCTTATTAAGCGCATTTCTGCTTCAGTGAGCTTTAACAAGTCTTGGTCTTCAAATACTATTTCTCCGTTCTTGACAAAACCGGTTTTTCTTGGCAGCAGCCTCATTATTGAAAGTGCTGTTGTAGTCTTACCAGCTCCTGTTTCTCCTACAAGCCCTAGGGTTTCACCTTTATCTATAGATAAGGATACTCTGTTTAAAACATGAGATATTCCATCATCTGTTTTATAATCAACTGTTAAATCTTTTATATCTAATAAATTAGTCATATATTTCGTTCCTTTCCGTTTTTCAGCCACTATCAATCTTTTAACCTGGGGTCCAGAGCATCGCGTAAACCGTCGCCCAATAAATTAAGTGATATAACCGATATTGTAATGGCAGCTCCCGGGAACAAAATTAAATATGGAGCTTGACGTATAAAGTCACGTCCTTCATAAAGCATGGTTCCCCATTCAGGAGCAGGCGGTTTAACACCGAGTCCCATAAAGCTCAGGGAAGATATAATCAATATCGTAGATCCCATGGCAAGAGTGGCTTGTACAATTATGGGTCCAATAGCGTTGGGTATAATGTGCTTGAAAATAATTCTTGCATCCCCTGTACCGCAAGCCTTGGCTGCCTCAACAAATTCCTGGCCCTTGACCGATAAAATCGACGACCTGATAACACGGGCAAAAACAGGAACATAAGCAATTGATAATGCTATTAATAAATTAGTCATACTTTGACCTAAAGCAGAAACTATGGAAATTGACATTAATATCGGAGGTATTGCAAGCAAAATATCCATAAAACGCATAACAGCATTATCTGTCCTGCCGCCGTAATATGCTGAAATTGCTCCGAGTACCGAGCCTATTGCTACAGCTATGACCATGGCAAAAATACCTAATGAAAGTGATATCCTGGTGCCGTGTACTATTCTTGCAAATATATCTCTTCCGAAATGGTCTGTGCCAAACCAGTGTTTTGTTGATGGCCTTTGTAAACGCTCCTGTATATTTTGTCCTATGGCCATTTCATCATAGTCAACAATAAGGTCTGCAAAAATTGCAATTAATATCATAATTATCAATAATAAAAGTCCGAACATTGCCAGCTTGTTCTTGCTTAAACGGTGTAATACCGATGCTATCTGGCTTTTGTTTTTATATAGGTTTTCATTGCTGTTTTTCATGTGCTAACCTCTTACATATTGTGATTTGACGCGTGGGTCGATAAAGGCATATATGATGTCAACTATTAAATTTACAAAGCTGTATGCTAATGTAACAAACATTACAACCGCCATTACAGAAGGTGTATCCTTCATACGAATAGAATTAATCAACAGTGTTCCGAGTCCCGGAATTGCAAATACAGATTCTATTACAACAGTTCCGCCTAAAAGATAACCGAAATCAACCCCGATTACAGTAACAATGGGCAATAGTGCATTTCTTAAGGCATGTTTTAAAACAACTGATTTTTCTTTAGCTCCCTTTGCTCTGCTTGTTCTTATATAATCCTGTTTAATTACCTCAAGCATTGTAGAACGTGTCATACGAACCAGTGTTGCCATAGTGGCTGTTGAAAGTGTTATAGAAGGAAGCACGAAACTTTTCCAGGAATCTGCTCCGGTTGCAGGGAACCAGTGAAGGTTAAGACTGAATATTAACATCAAAATCAATCCCATAACAAATGAAGGTATTGAAGCAAACAACATAGCTGATACCATGCTTATTGCATCAGTAAAAGAGTATTGTCTCACTGCAGAAATTACTCCCACCGGTATACCGATCAACGTTGCTATAAACATTGCAATGCTTGAAAGTTTAAAGGTAACAGGAAATCTTGTCAGTATTTCTTCAAATACCGGCAGACGTGTTTGATAGGACAAACCAAAGTCCAGCTTCAGAGCATTAATTATAAAATTAAAATATCTTACCAGCAGCGGCCGGTTAAGTCCCAGCTCAGCTTCTAACTTTGCTATATTTTCAGGTGTGGCGCTTTGTCCCAAAATAAGTTGTGCCGGATTACCAGGAGTCAGATTCATAATAAGAAATATTATGAAGGAAATACCAATTACCACAAAGAACATCATAAACAATCTGTTTAATATATACTTATACATATGTTTCTCCTTGCTAAAAATAAGAACCCGCACACATCAACCTGAGATTGCTGACAAGACAAGGGCTCTTGTTGTATTTACAATAACTTATAGGTGATTTTGAACTAAGTCAAAACCACCTATACTTTTTTATACTACCATGATATATCTTTGAACATATAAATGCCCAGAGGACTTGGCTTAACGCCTTTTAAATCAGCATTAGTTGTAATTGTTGTCTGTTCAAATACTAATGGTATGTTATACGCATTTTCATAAATATTTTCAACTACCGATTCATAGGCTTTAACTTTTTCATCATCTTGAGCTAATAAAGCTTCATCTAGCAAATTGGATAACTCATCGTCCTTAACATGAGTTATATTACCGGTAGGCCCGTTGCAGTCTTTATGGAACTGACTGTAAATTACCGAATAAGCATCTAGAAACATTCCAGACCATGAACCTATTGAAAGTTCATAGTTTCCATTTACATAAATTTCATTGGAATATGCCCCTGATTCCATTACATCAATATCAACTGTAATGCCTGCATCTTTTAAGTTTGACTGTATAATTTGTGCTACTTTTTGATTTTTTGAATCTTCTTTTAATTTTAAGGTCAACGTAAGATTGCTATATCCTGCTTCTTTTAATAATTCTTTGGCTTTTTCAGCATTATGTTCATAGCCTTTAACATCAGCAGAATATCCGTCTGCCACAGGAGGTATAGGAGAATTTGCAGGTTTTCCTATACCCTCCAAGGCACCTGCAATTATATCATCTTTATTTATTGCATAACTTAAAGCTTGTCTAACCTTTACATCTTGTAAAGGGCCTGCTTCAATATTCATGTTAAGCATTAATACGGCAGCCTGGTCTGTGCTGTAAAAAGCTAAGCTTTCATTTCCTTCAACTATTGAAATATCTGAAGTATTTATATTCAGGTAAGCATCTATTTCTTTGTTTTCAAGTGCAATTAATCCTGTATTTTTATCAGTTATGGGCTTTATAGTTACTGTTTTTATTGCAGGAGCTCCCTGGAAGTAATTTTCATTAGCCTCCAATGTTATGTGATCCCCTGCTACCCATTCTTTCAATTTGTAAGCACCTGTTCCCATAGGCTCACGTTTTATAGCATCATCACCTTTTGTTTCAACATAATTTTTGCTCATTATTGCAAAGAACGGTGACGCCAGGCTTCCCATCATACCTCCGAAAGGTTTATTTAAAGTAATTTTAACAGTATTTTCATCCACTAACGAAACATTGTCTATAAACACTGTCATATCGGCTGCCCAACCCTTTTCAATTGTTCTTTCCAATGAGAAAACAACATCTTCCGCGGTCAGATCGCTTCCATCATGAAATTTAACCCCTTGTTTTATAGGAAATGTGTATTCAAGTCCATCTTCAGAAATATCCACTTTTTCAGCTAAGCTCGGTACATAGCTTCCATTCTCATCCATCTCAACCAAGTAATCATATAATGCATATGTAACTGTAAATCCGCTCATCATTGCAAAAGTCATCGGATCAAGAGAACTGGGTTCTGCAGCTATTCCATATACTAAATTTGTTTTTACTTCATTGGCTGCATCTGCCTGGCTTGTACCAGAACCGCATGCAGTTAAAGCAGTTAAAGTCATTGCTGCCGAAAGTAATAAGGCAATAAATTTTTTAATTTTTTTATTTTTCATTTTTAACTCCTCTTTATTTTTTAAATTATATTCCAATTCAAAATATATATAATTGCATAATTGTTCTATTGTATTAATTTTTATAAAGTAATTTATTTCAAAATCAGGAACAATTCTTAGTAATTCTAATACAATACAAGAATTATGTCAACACTTTTATTGAATAAATATTTATTATAATATTGCATAATTATTAGTACACTTCTTTGTTTATATGCATACGATTCCTCACTATTCCATTATCTTAATTGAGGAAGCAGCTTCTTTGTTCAGTAAGTATTAAAACATAAAAAAACCGAATATTTAAAGCATCGCTAAAATATTCGGTAAAATATTCTATATTAAAATAATGATTACTTACCCCACATAAAAATACATCATAACATAATGGCATAAAGAACCTGCCAGCACAAATATGTGAAACAGCTCATGGAATCCAAAATAGGTCTTATTTATATTCGGTCTTTTCAATCCGTAAATCACACCGCCTATTGTATAAAATATTCCGCCTGCAACCAGCCAGTACATTCCGCCAGCCGGCATTTTACTTGCTAGAGGGGATAAAACCAATACGGCCAACCAGCCCATAGATATGTACAGCAAAGAGCTGACCCAGTTGGGAGCCGTAATCCAGCAGAGTTTAATAAAAGCGCCAACTAATGTTATTGACCAAACCAGTGTCAGCAGCTTGTAACCTATGCTATTGTTCAGAATAAGCAGGCAAATAGGTGTATAGCTTCCGGCCACAAAGACAAATATCATGATGTGGTCAAGCTTTCTCATTATCAGCTTGGCTTTTTGTTTTGATCTGTCAATAAAATGATAAATCGTACTTGTTGAATACATTAATATCATACTTATGCCAAATATCAGAAAAGCCGCTAGAGTTATTCCATTGGAATTTTTTGTGTTTAGCAGCAAAGCTGTTCCCACAACTCCAAATATGGCACCCCCTAAGTGCGTAAAAGCACTTGTTAATTCTTTTTTATCAGAATTAATATTCATAGTAACACCTCCGAGGTAGTTTTTAAAACTATATCATATAGTTATGATATTCCTACTTTTAATAAATGTCAATGCTTACTTGAAAAAAATTTTTTAATACCATATAATATTAATATTACCAATACAGATATGAGGAGCGCTATATGCAAATAGAGGAACTATTAGATTTTTTAAATAATAACGAGTTTTTAAATCAAATTGAAAGTACAAAAATTCCTAATATTAATTTATATATGGATCAGGCTCTTTCATTCATGAATGAAAATCTGGAAAATTATAAACGCAATCCAAAAGATAAAATACTGACTAAGTCAATGATAAATAATTATGTTAAAAACGAGCTTATTCCAAAGCCGGAAAACAAAAAATATTATCCTCAGCATATTATATCCTTAATTTACATATTTTATTTAAAACAAATATTATCACTTGAAGATGTCAAAATTATAATGAATCAATATGAGAAAAATCATTTTGATGGCGAGAGCATCAATGATTTATACAAAGTTTTCTTATTGTCTGAGCAAAGGGAAGTATTAAAGCTTGAAAATGATCTTGAAGAGTTGGCAAGAAATATATATGAGGACTGTCGTAATTTTGATGATGATGAAATTATATTTCTTTTTATTATGCTGCTCTCATCCCGTGCAAACACTTACAAAGTAATTATTGAAAAACTTACAGACTATTTATCAGACAACAAAAAATCATGACAAAAAGAGGCTGATCTTGCTATTCCTCGAGGGCAAGGTCAGCCTCTTTTATTTTTCAGTTATTTCCACTATGACATTTGGCAGATAATTAATAATGTCACCTGCTATTAAGGAATACTCTCCTTTATATTTAACACCTATGTCTCCGGCTAAACCATGCATATATACTGCAGCTCTTATTGCATTTTTAATATCTATTCCTTGACCGATTAAAGACGTTATAATTCCCGTTAATACGTCTCCGCTGCCGGCAGTTGCCATTCCCGGGTTTCCGGTAGTATTAATATATACTTCGCCATCAGGACATGCAATTACTGTCCGTGCACCCTTTAATACCAGGTAAACACCGTATTCACTGGAAAAATCGGCTGACTTGTCAACAATATCTGTTTTTACATAGCCTATGTCCTTTTTAAGAAGCCTGGCCATTTCTCCATAGTGAGGAGTCAGTATAACAGGTTGTCTATGATTTTTTAAACGATTTAAATCAAGCTGATTTATGCCTTCTGCATCAATGACCAATGGCTTTAAGTAATTATCCAGCAAATATTCCAATATATCAGCATAATTAGATATATTGGCGCATCCTGAACCCGTTGCCACTGCATCAGAATAATCAATAATCTCTTTTTGGAGCTTTTCAAAGGAAAAGTTATTTTCATCATAAGTGCATGTTATGCTTTCTAATGACATGGATTCAACAACCGTATATATTTCATCCGGTATAAATGCCTTAACAAGTCCTGAACCGCATCTGAATGCAGCATTAAGATTTAACACGGCAGCACCTGCCATTCCTTTAGAACCTGATACAAATCCTGCTTTTCCGTAGGTTCCCTTATGAGAATTTCTGCTGCGTTTTTTAATAATATTTTTTACATCATCCAATTCAGTCAAGCAAAAACATTTATCATTATTAAATTCTGAAATTAATATTTCATCAACGTTTCCTAAAATGTAGTTATCTAAATTTTCTTTAACCATATTACCCTCTGCAAGCTCCGGCAAATTTTCATTACATATAATTTATCTTCCATCTTATTTATTAGTATAGCCATTTGTTTAATGTTAATCAACCTTTACAAATTAAAATTCCATTGATTATTTTCAGTTCTATAACTGATAAGCAAGGTATAATAAATTGTTTGTTAGCTTTAGTAGTTGAAACACTTCTTCAGAAATCAAATTAATTATTAATATTAAATATTTCTATGGCACAGTGATTCCCTCTGCTTTTAAATAGAATTTCCCCGGATACCTTAGATAAACTTACATCTGCTGAGCCAGTCAAGCCTTCTTTAATTACAACATCCATTTTACCGTTTTTAGGAGCTTTTAGCATACCTCCTTCACTGATATATGCTTTAACGTTTAATAATATATCCCCCTTGGAAATATTAAAACTGACCATGTTATTCTTATAATTAAATTCTAATATTTTACTTAAATTATAGCTTGCAAATCTGTATTCCTGATTGTTAAATGAAATATTGCAAATAAAGCCTTGAAATGATGTACCCAGGAATGGTATATGAGCTATAGAACACATTATGCTGGCATCTTTATTTTCAAAATTATTACATTGAAGCCAGACATATTTCTTAGGAAATGAACTGCCCCAGTCCTTTTCCATATAACCGCTGCCACTATCAAGTTCAATTACTTCGTTATTCAATAATAATGAACCTGTTAATTTATGATTCATACTTATGATGTCATGGTAACACTCCATTATTGGCAGATATGCAAAACAACCCATTGCATTGGGGCTTATAAAGCTTCTTTTTATACCGGTAAGACCTGAATATTCAATACTGCCCTTCAAAGTTAAATTTTCTGAATTCAAATCTAATTCTATGCCATCACTTTTGAATTTATTATTTCCGATTGCCAGGCAAAAAGGATTGACGGTATAACTGAAATCATCCACAGAATATTTATAGTACTCTGTCATAAGTCCTGGTTTTCCGTCATAGTCCCTTTTAATCAATACTTGTATAAATGAATGCGAATCTGTTCTGTCAAAGGATATTCCGGGTATTACACATACTATGTTTTTTAAATCCGCTGAAACATGCTTAAAATACCAGCCTTCAAAATAATTCCTTTTCTTGTTTGTTCCTTGATATTTTATTTGTTCTTCCGTATGCTTAAAAATCATTCAGTTCTCCAGATATCAATTTTTTTTGTTGTTTATCATTCATTATTTGTTTATTTTCAAATTATATGACAGACATTTTTCTGAAGATTAAATTTCATCAATCGGATGTAATTTTTACTGTTTATCTCGCCTATGCCGCTGGCGCTTTTAACTTTAAGGAACACATTTTTTAAGCTTACTTAATAATTTTTCCCGTATCTCTTTTGATGATTTATTTATATTGTTTCTGTATATTTCGCGCCATACTATAAATGCTTTTACGCATTTCTAAAGGCTCAATAACTTCCGCATCTGCACCAAGGCTCATGAAAAAGCGGCTGACATAATCGAAGTCCCTTTGGTCAATTGTTTGTTCAATAAATCCGCCTTTACCGTCAGCATTGACACAAACACTCATTTCAAAATACGGATTATCCTTACAGGAAATCATCCCTTTATCGGATAGTTTCACATACAGGTGAACTGGCTCCGTTATTTTATATGAATACAATATATCTTCCAAGGTTGTATCGGGGAAAGAATATTCTTTTTTTGAATCGGTAATTTCTAAAATCCTATCTATCCTGAATAAGCGTACTTCTTTATTGTGATAGTCGTAAGCGGGCATGTACCATATTCCGTTGTTTGTATATACGCCGATGGGAGCTACTGTTCTGGCAGTGAGCTGTTGCTTTGATTGATATTTGATTTCAATTATTGATTTATCGGCTGCTTTTTGAATTGCATCTTTCAGCAAAGGCGTTTCTATATCTCGTTTATGATTCCAAAACAGCAATGTGGTTTCTAAATTGCTCACATGTTTTTTTACATCTTCGGGCAGTCGCGCCAGCAGCTTTCTGGATGCAGATTCAATATCCACTTTAAAAGGCAAAGACTTGAAATATTTCAAAGACTGAAATGAAAAAAAGATTGCAAGCGCTTCGTCCTCGTTAAAAATGACAGGGGGTATCACTCGGCTGGATAAAATACGATACCCCCCGTTTCTGCCCGGCTCTGTGTATAGCGGCACGCCCATTTCTTCTAATTCCAGCAAATATCTATGTGCTGTCCTGACGGAAATACAAAATTCCTGAGCAACATCGTTAGCCGTAAAACTTCGTTTTGTATTCACATAAAGCAATAAATCAAACAGCTTTGTAGTCTTACTCATTTTTTCACCTTCTTTGTAAAACCACGACAGGTATTGTCATGGTTTTAGTATACAATAAGAGTCAGAACAAATCAAGATTGGAGGTTATTATCATTACGAATGAAATAATTATTAGCGGAGCAAAAGAAAAAAATTTAAAAAATGTGAGCGTATCCATACCCAAAAACAAGATAACTTCCGTTGTCGGTGTTTCCGGTTCCGGAAAATCAGCATTGGTGTTTGATACTATTGCAGCAGAATCACAACGGCAATTAAATGAAACCTACTCCAGTTTTATCAGGAATCGCCTGCCTCACTACGGAAAGCCCAACGTGGAGTCCATACAAAACCTGTCTGTTTCCATTATCATCAATCAAAAAAGGCTTGGTGACAACAATCGTTCTACGGTTGGCACGGTTACAGATATTTATAGCTTGCTGCGGCTTTTGTTTTCAAGAATAGGCACGCCATTTGCCGGGTACTCTGATGTTTTTTCGTTCAACAATCCGCAGGGGATGTGCAAAGAATGTCAGGGGCTTGGAGTTGTGCAGGATTTTGATATTGATAAATTATTGGATAAAGAGAAATCACTCAATGAAGGTGCTATTCGGTTTCCTACTTTTTATCCCGGTGGTGTTCGTTGGAAACGTTATATACACACAGGACTTTTTGACAATGATAAAAAGCTGAAAGACTATACGCCTGATGAACTTGACACCTTGCTTTATAAATCCGGGTTCAAACCTGAAAATCCGACAAGTGAATGGCCTCCTACCTCAAAATACGAAGGAGTGATACCGCGTATTAAAAGAACATATTTGTCAAAAAGCTGCCGTGACGCAAAGCTTTATCAAGCAGATATTAACCGGGTTGTAATAGAAAAAGTTTGTCCGTCCTGCTCCGGCAGCCGGCTGAACCCTAAGGTATCCAGATGCAAAATCAAAGGGAAAAATATTACAGATTGCGCCAATATGTCAATTTCAGAACTGATTGCTTTTATTGAGGCTATCCAAGTCAATCAAGTTGATACTGTAAAACAGGCTATTTTACAGCAGCTTGCCTTTGCAGAAAGTGTTGGTCTTGGATATTTAACGCTGAATCGTGTCACTTCTACTTTGTCGGGGGGCGAATCACAGCGTATAAAAATGATACGGCAGCTTGGGAGCAGTCTGAATGGACTTATTTATATTTTTGATGAACCGAGCGTAGGTCTGCATCCGGCTGATATCTATAAAATTAACCAACTGTTTTTCAAACTGCGTGATAAGGGCAATACTATTCTGATTGTAGAACATGACCCGGACGTTATTCAAATTGCAGACAGCCTAATTGAAATAGGACCTCATTCAGGGAAGAACGGCGGGCAAGTTATGTTTCAAGGCGATATGAACGATTTTTACGCAACATCCACCCTGACCTCCAAATACATGCTGCAAAAGCATAGTATTAAGAGAAATAACAGAAAACCGAGCAGCTGGCTGAAAATCAACAATGCTTCCATGTTCAACATTCACAATGTAAATGTACAGATACCAAAAGGTGTATTAACGGTGGTGACTGGTGTTGCCGGGTCCGGTAAAAGCACTTTGTTTGATAGAATACTTCCGCAGCACTGTCCTGAATGTGTTGTTATCAATCAAAAACCAATTACAACGAACCGCCGTTCCAACATTGCCACTTTCACCGGCATCTTTGATAATATCAGGAACTTGTTTGCGCGTAAGAACGGTGTGAGCGATGCATGTTTCAGCTTCAATTCAAAAGGAGCCTGCCCCAATTGTAAGGGACTTGGTTTAGTCGAACTTGATTTGGCCTTTATGGAAAGCGTGACAGATGTATGCGAGATTTGCGGAGGGAAGCGCTTTACTAAACAAGTGCTGAAATATTTGTGGCACGGAAAAAGCATCAGTGACGTGCTTGATATGGATGTTGATGAAGCGGTGAAATTTTTCATGGAACCGGAAATAACCGACAGCTTAAACCGATTAAAAAAAGTTGGTTTAGGATACTTGAGCTTAGGGCAATCTCTTACCACATTATCCGGCGGAGAACTGCAACGGCTAAAATTAGCCACTGAATTAGAACAGCCGGGAAAAATATATGTGTTCGACGAACCAACGACAGGACTGCATTTTTCTGATATAGAAACACTGTCAACTGTGTTTGAAGAATTATTAAATCATGGCAGTACTCTAATTGTAATCGAACACAATTTAGAGGTGATTTGTCATGCGGACTGGGTGATTGATTTAGGTCCCGGAGCCGGAGAGCAGGGCGGCAAAATTATGTTTGAGGGAACACCCCAAGAACTGCTTAATTGTAATCAATCCGTTACAAGTGTTCATCTAAAACAGTATTTAGGCCAGGGATAAATATTGTTAGACTAGCCTTCCAGTCCCCTCTTGCAGCCAAAGTGTCTTGCTTCCCCCGGCATAGCCGGGGGTTTAACTGAAATATCTGTACAGCACCTTTGTAAATTCAGGGATGTTTTTCTGTATTGATTGTATTGCATTGTTTCTTTCGTATTCAATTTCCCGGTTGATGCATTCGCCGGAATAATTCAGCATTTCCACAACTGTTTGCTTTATGCCTGTTTTGTAATAGAACATATGGGCTATTATATTCAGCGCTTCCTTGTTATTAATTAAGGCAAAGGACGTAAAAATACAGAATCCCATATTTTCCAGCAGAAATATCTGTCTGTACATCAATTCTAAATCATCCACATCCTTAAATTCTTCGAAAAACTTATCAACAGAAATATTGAACTTCTTTTCCTCACTGATTACAGGCTTTGTTACCAATGACTTAAGAGCTGTATTTTCCTTGAATAAATTATATATTCCGATTGTCCTGGAGCCTATTATTTTTCCCAGAATGGAATTTGCTTCAATTTCATGCAATAAATCATAAATTTCATTTTTATAAGGTTTTTTATTAATTGCTTTAAAATATATGTTAGTGCTGAAAACAAATTCTGTTGAATCTATTCCTAACTCAAATGCCTTTGCATTTACTCTTTTGGCAAACGAAATATCCTCCATACCGTAACAATGCTGTAAAGCTGCATTTACCTCGCTTTCGGCAGGAGCAGAAAATGCTTCTTCATTATTTCTGCAATGCCTGTTCAGACACCCCACAACACACAGAGGCGAACAGGTTTTATTTATTTTCCTGTTGCTTGATTTATTGTATTCCGTCTTAGTCAAGGCAGCGTTGTTTTCTATTATGGAGATATTTTTATCCTTCAATAATTTGATTAATGTTATTGAGCCATTTCCCGGCAGCGCCTGCCCGCAAATGGGATTATCGATTATTATCCTCGACAGCTTTTTGCTTTCTATGGAGAATTTGTATTTATCAAAACATTCATTTTCAAAATATTTATTATTATTAATCACGACTGCCTTTAAGTTCTTACTGCCCCAAATGTCTCCAAATCCGTTTCTGGAACAGTAATACTCAGGATAGCCTACGGGGTATGTGCTGAACAATGTAGATATGGGCATCATAATATCTGCCGCCGGACCTGTCCCTATAATGGCACAGTCATTTCCGCAGCCTGACCTTATTTCTGATATAATATTTGGAACATAATTTTCATTGACATTAATATTTCGTATTTCTGCCTTATCCTTATCTATATAAATAACTGTGTTATTGTTTTCTGATTTTCCTGTAATAACCAGAGCCTCAATACCGGCTGAAGCAAATTTCTGCGGAAAAGCTCCGGTCATATTCATTATTTGAAGGCCCAGGCCCTTTCCTTTACGTGTTGCCAAGGTTATTCTTCCCGAGCTTGGAGCAGTTGTTCCGGTAAATAATCCTATCGTAAACACAATTGCATTATCCTCGTCAAATCTGTCTGTCGAAGGAGCGGTATGCTTACTGCACAAATACGCAGCAAGACCTCTTCCATGATGTTTTATTTCATTAATATTATATTCTTCATAGGAAATCTCTTTGTTTGTTAAGTCTACATAGCAAATTCTACTCATGTTCAGCTCCTTTTATCTGTCTTTGAAATATTTATAAGCTTCTATTAACTTTAAACCGTATTCAGTTTCGGCAGTTTCATAAAAGCTTTTAAATTCTTTATGCTCTAATAAGTTTCCGTCTTTAATAACTGCAATTTTATTCCAGCGGCCTTTATAGAAATCTATTTCATGCAATATAGAGATTAAAATTATCTTTTTATCCTCTTTAATTTTATTGAGCAGCCCGTATATTTCTTCACTGCTTTTTTCATCCAGCATTGATGTGCATTCATCAGCTATTATAATAGCCGGGTTAGTAATCAAAGAGCGTGCTATACACAGCTTTTGCCTTTGACCTCCGCTGAGGACCTCAACCTTCTCATTCAGGTAATCTAACAGATTTTCGTCTACATACCCAAGCGCTTCCTCAATGGATATATGCTCGTAATTGTTTCTTTTGCAAATAGCCGTTGTTTCCTTTAATGTTTTTAATACTGTATAATTGCTTTCCAGGGCACTGTACGGGTCCTGAAATATATATTGAATTTCGGCGCATTGACTAAATGACCTGTGTTTTAAATCAGCAAGCTCCTTATTGTTTAGCAGCACCTGCCCGCTGTCTTGTTTTTCTAATCCGATAATAATCTTTGCAAGTGTTGTTTTTCCGCTGCCGCTTTCACCAACTACTGCAGTGCTTTCACCACAGGCAAATTCCATGCTGATATTATTCAGCACCTGTTTGTTTCCGTATTTTTTATTTAGATTTATAATCTTAAGCATTTTATCACTTCTTATAGTTTTATTACTCTGTCACAGAGCTTCATTAAAAAATCATAATTGTGTGAAACTATTATAATTGAGGTTTGATTTCTGATTTTATTCAGAAAGTCAGCTATTATCTTTGTGGTAATTAAATCAAGTGCCGATGAGGGCTCATCCAACACCAATAGTCTTGGTTTTTTCAGCACGCAAAGCATTATTGCGGCTCTTTGCTTTTGCCCGCCGCTCATCATGTATGGGTAATAATTTAATAAATCTTTTTCTAAAGAAAGGCCTTCCAGCATACTGCATATTTCATCTTCATTGTAACCAATATTATTGCTTCGTAATAACAGCTGTACATGATTTTTTAAAGTAATTTTAGGGTTTAAGGCATCCTGGCAGAATTGAGGGCAATAGCTTAAATAATTATATTTTTCCTTTCCGATGCTGTTTAAGTCCTTATGAAACAGCTCAGCCTTTGTGTAGGATATTTTGCCCTTGAAATCTATTCCAAACAATGAATCCAGCAAGGAAGTCTTGCCGCAGCCGCTGCTTCCGCTTAAACCGATAAATTCCCTGTCTTTAATTTCTATATTTTCATATGTAATAATTTTGTTGCCATTGTAAGCAATACTATAATCCTTTAATTCTAACATTACTTCCCCTCTATTCTTCAAAGGTTAACAGCGAAAGTGACAGCACATAAACAAATACACACAATATAGCAGGAATCAGGTACCATATTATAACATCATCATAAAATAAATTTTCGTAATTCATTGCTGATTTTATCAGTTTGCCCCATGTTTTAGATAAGGGATCCCCTATTCCGAAAAATGATAAAGTTGTTTCATACATAACAGCCTTATTGCATTGCAATATAAAGCATGTGACTGCAACCGGGTATAAGTCAAAATATAATTTCTTACACAAATCCACGATATTACCCTTCATAAGCATTGTGTATTTAACCTTATTCTTTTCCATGCAGCCCATTATTTTTGAGCGTGCTATTTTATAAACCTTCGACCAGGAGAAAAATACTATGGAAAGTATTGTATTGATCATATCAGGCTTAGAAAAAACCGTAAAAAACATTATAATTATAATTTCCGGCACTATGAGAAATAAATTAGACAAATGAAAAATTACGCCATCTACCTTTCCTTTATATAAGCATGATATAAAAGCCAGAGTTATACCTGTTAACGTACTTAACAACCCTGATACCAGCGAAATAAATATTGTTGTTTTAAAACCGTTTAACAGCATAGAAAATATATCTCGTCCCATTTCATCGGTGCCGAGCAAATGCTTGGATGAAGGTCTCAAAAGCGCATCATGGCTGAAATCATCTGTTTCAAAGGGCATTATAAAATCACTTGCCAGTGCCGTAATAAAATATAGAACTAATATTATCAGGCATACCTTTTTAGTAACTGTTAATTTTGCTATCATAGTCCTTAGTATTTCTCCGTATTCTTTTTAAGAATTATTTCAAATATCAAATTTATAGCTAAGCCATACAAACAAGTTATTATCAGTATTCCCTGCATTAGGGGATAATCTCTGCCGGATGTGGCTGATTTTAACAGCAGCCCTATACCCGGATATGAAAAAATAGCTTCAATAAAGATTGAGCCGGTAATTGCATAAATGAACTGAACATTAATTTTTCCCAATAATTCCGGAATGATATTTTTAAATATGAATTTAGTTTGAATTTGTTTCTCATCAATATTTAAATAGTTTGCAAATGTCACATAGTTTTCCTTTTTTATCTTTTGAGTGCTGTTGTATGCCAGAATGTACATACCCGGTATTTCACAGATAGTCAATGTAAAAAACGGCAAAATAAAATGCAGCAGGACGTCCTTATAAAATTCAGGTGTAAAGAATTCAATGCCCGGCGTATAAGCACCCCATGCAGGAAAAAGCTTCAGCCTGTAGCCCGCTATCCCCTGTATAAGAACTGCGGCTAAAAAAGTCGGCATCGCCTGAACACCTATCATAAGCATCATTTTGAGCCTGCTTGATTTTCCTGTTAATGATGTCTTGATTCCCAGGGTTATTGCTGTTATTGATGAAATTATTAATGAAGAAAATGACAGCAGCAAGGTCCAGGGCAATCTGCCTTTTACCAGACTTATAACAGGCAACCGGTAGTAAAAGGAATAGCCTAAATCAAAATTACTTAAATGCTTTAGATAAAGAATAAATTGCTGATAAACAGGCTTATCCGGTGCATAGTACTCTTTAAATGCATTAAAGGTCTCTTCCGGCAATGACTGATTTAAAATATAGGTATCATATTGAGCATATGATAAAGGACTCCCGGGGATTATCCTCGGGAGTATAAAGCTGATAAATAATATTAAGAAAATATAAGCAGAATACTTAGCTAAAATCTTAAATTTCATTATTTATTCCACTGTCCTCTTACGAATACCAATTTATTATGTATTGTTGGAACTGCTAATGCAACGCCATCCTTAGTATAGAACCATCCGTCAAATACTTCCGGATTATACGAACTGCATGATTTATTATAATAAAGCGTCAATGTAGGCAATTCCTCAGCAATTATTTTCTGCAGCTTTGCTACTGATTCATATCTGGCGTTCTTATCAAGTTCACTTAACTGCCGGTTGAATATTTCATTGAATTCCTTGTTGTACCAGCTCTGGCCGCCCTGTGTTGTTACCTGCGGAGTAGAAGCCTGAGTTTCCTCAGATACAAAACCCTTTAATAATACTGGATCTCCGCCAAATGAACCATGTCCGTTAAATGCAAGGGTAAATTTGCCTTCTTTTATTAATGAAGCTACGGAATTTTGATCCATTGCCTTAACCTCGATGCTTATACCAATATCCCCAAGATATTTTTTCAACAGTTCAGCAACAGGTACATATTCTTCCGAAACAATAAATTCATAAGCTAATTCCTTGCCATTGTATTCAACAATTCCGTCACCGTTTGAATCCGCTATGTTAACAGATGTCAACAATTCCTTAGCTTTATCTACATCATAGTCATATGCCTTAACATCTGATGAATACCATTCTGATGTTGGATGAATGTGGCCCGGGTTTCCGGGATCAGCTGCCCCTTTACGTGCCTTTTCAACCAGTTCATTTCTGTTAATAGCATAATACATGGCTTGTCTTAATTCTTTTATATTTAATTCTTCAACACCGAAGTTAAAATACATTCTTCCGACCCACAGTCCGGGACCTTCAATAACCTTGTACTTGCTGTTTTCCTCTTTCAGCTTCATTGCTTCGCCGTACTTGATATTGGCTGCCATGTCTATTTCATCGGCAACTAAGGCTTCCTTTGTATTTTCAATAGATGACATTATCAACTTGTCAATTTGAACTTCCCCCAAGAAATAATCCTTATTTGCATTGAATACATAAACTCCTGATTCCTTGTCATAGCTTTCAAGAATTAA
The DNA here is from genome assembly GCA_002381185.1 of Firmicutes bacterium UBA3553. GTDB lineage: Bacteria > Bacillota > Clostridia > Tissierellales > Sedimentibacteraceae > Sedimentibacter. The sequence continues at coordinate 198,591 of DFOA01000020.1, forward strand.
TGGCCCGGAGCCCACAACAGCTTCCGCTGTATTGAACTTTTCAGGTTCTGTTACACTTTCCCAGATATGCTTTGGCATAATCGGAACATTTCCTGCCACATCTGTTAAAAACGGAACAAATATGTCTTTTAAAGCAATTTCAACCGTTGTTTCATCAATAACAGTAACTGTTTCCACAGGGTCAACACTCACCCATTGATATGGATGTTCTTTCAAGTAATCAAATGAAAATTTAACATCTTCAGCAGTGAGAGGCTGTCCATCTGTAAATTTTACATTATCATTTAAATAAAATGTATATGTCTTGTTGTCCTCTGAAACCTTCCATTCCTTTGCCAGAAGCGGAATAGTGCCTGTCTCATCCTTCCATACAAGAGTATCAAATGTAAAGCTTACCAGCAAATAGCCTCTTCCCTTAGGTGATGAAGTGTATACAGAAGGATACCCTAAGTTGTCTCCATCCATTCGCAATACTCTTTCTTCTCTTAGTGTTTCACCAGCTTCTTCAGCCGCCGGTTCTTCTGCATTTTCAGCATTCGCAGGAGTGCTTTCAGGCTGTTTATTAGAACAAGCTGCAAAGCTAAGTACCATAAGCATAGCTAAGATAATTGATAATAATTTTTTCATGATTCCTCCAATTGTTAATTTTATACCATATTTATTATACTTATATAAATTGTTTAAATGAAATGAATCTTTTTTATGATAAACTGAGAAAATAAAAAATAAACTTATAATCGAAAGCTCAAATTAAAAACGCCGGATATTTCACCGGCGCTATATGTGCACATTGTCTAGCTGTTTAAATCCATCGCAAATTTCTTTATATTGTCATGCAGTATGTCTGATTTATCAGATGTTACCTTAGAAACCTTTTTTACAATTACTTTTTCCATGAAGTTCATTTTATTAAAGTTAAATTCTCCTCCAAAATGCTTTACTGTTTTTGCTTTATTAATCAGTTCAGCAGGAAAGTTTTCATTTATTTCTTTTTTAATCATGTCATTTTCCTGCATACCGCAGATAAATAGTCCTATCTCCTTTTTCAATAATTCTTCAAGATTGCCGCTTATAAAGTCGGTTACTTCTTTTTGTATTCTTCCGATATAGACAGACCCACCCAACACAACTCTGTCATATTTTGAAAGATCAATGTTAATTTTATCCCTTAAATTTACTATTTCAATTTTGTCCTTCAACTCCCTTGACAGCTCCATGGCACATTTTTGTGAGCAGCCATGCTTTGTTCCATAAGCAATTAGCGTTTTCATATTTCCTCCATATTATTTAATAAGTGCGTTTTCAATAGATTTCAGATATGCCTTGCTGGTAACTGTAGCTCCTGATATTGCATCAACTGTGGTGTTTTGTTCCTTAATTTTTAATACCTTCATTTACTAGCCCCTTTATTTAAATTTTTAATACAACATCTTCTATAAAACAATTTATTAATAATTGTCTTTGTTCATCTTCTATGTTTTTTTCAATTATTAACTTCAATATCATCCCCATGGCAGAAGCAGCAATAATTTGTGCCTTTAGTTCGACCTTATCCTCATCAATGCTGCTGTAAATACTTTTTAAGCATTTACAAAGAGCGCTTAACGCCGGTTTTTCCTTTGAAGCTCCTTTGTATAGATATGATGTGTGTTTTAGTGCTTGATGCGACTGGTTTATTTGTGCAGCCAGAAATTCATCAGGCATTTTCAACGCTTCTTCTATGTAATCTCTGGTCATCCGTTTTAACTTTTCTGTCGGAGCTAAGTCTTCACAATCTGATTTAGAAACTGCACTTACTATTTTCATATAGCCAGTTCTCATGACAGAATTCATAATTTCATCCTTATCTTTAAAGTAATGATATATAATTGAGGGCGAGTACTCAATTTCAGCTGCTATCTTTCGTATTGACAGATTTTCAAATCCTTCCTTAGCAACAATCTCTCTGGCTGCAGAAATTATTAATTCCCTCATAGCCTCTATTTCTCTTTCTCTTCTGGTATACATATTGTTCCTTTCATTGAACACCGTTTATTTTTTTAACATCGTTCGATAATAAAATAACACTTTGATAAATCAGTGTCAATATATTTTTGATAATTTTCAGAAAAATTACAGTGATTTTTTCAACCCCTTTAAAAAAACTGTAGTGATATTTGCGGGTTTATTGATATGAGAAAAGCAATACACATTGCAGAGTTAATCGGATTAAACAGGATGAAACATAATTTAAACAGATACAGGCATTTAATTTATATGCGGTAGCCTTGACATTTAACCTTTATAAATAGTTGGCATAATAATTGCTACATATTTATATGCAATGTTTTATCTGAACTATAATTATAACTAATAGGAGGAACAATTATGGGTTTACCAAATAATAGCGGCTTAAATCTATATGAAAAGTATAAGAAAGGTCAGAGAAATCTAATAACAGATGTAAAAGGAGTAAAGGTTGGGAGCATAACCCTGCAAAAAGAAAATATTAATACTGGTGTTACAGCTGTCTTTCCTCATGAGGGCAATATCTTTCAGGATAAAGTAATGGCAGCGGCAGCTGTGCTGAATGGTTTTGGAAAAAGTATAGGCCTGATGCAAATAGAAGAATTGGGAACAATTGAAACTCCAATAATCATGACCAATACTCTCAGTGTGGGAACAGCAGCAACAGCTTTGACAAAATATATGCTGGAGCAAAATAAAGATATATGTATTACCACTGGGACTGTTAATTGTCTTGTCACGGAGTGCAACGATGGCAGATTAAATGACATCCGTGGCCTTCATGTAACAGAAGAGGATGTTTTGAGTGCCTTAAGCTCACCCTCTGAAGTTTTTGAAGAAGGCGCTGTCGGCAGCGGAACCGGAATGTGCTGCCTTGGTCTGAAAGGTGGATTAGGCTCATCTTCAAGAATTTTAGATGCTGACGGAAAGGAATATGCCATAGGTGCTTTAGTGATGTCCAACTTTGGTTCTTCCGGAAATTTGACAATAGGAGGAGACCATGTCGGCATAAGAATAAAAGGAGTCCAAGACATGAAAAAGGATGAGGGTTCTATTATTATAATCATCGGCACAGACATTCCTCTTTCTGAAAGGCAGTTAAAAAGAGTTGCAAAGCGTGCTGCCATATCTCTCGGAAGGACAGGCTCCTACATGGGCAACGGAAGCGGAGATGTTGCCATAGCCTTTACAACCGCGAACCGCGTTCCTCACTATAGCAATAAGGATATTATTGAAACAAAGATGTTTTTTGACGATAGTATGGACAAGGTCTTCGAAGCTTCCGTAGAAGCTGTGGAAGAAGCAATAATAAGCTCTCTATACCATGCAAAAACCACCGTAGGCTATTTGGATAAAGAAGTCAGGGGATTAAGAGACTATTTATAATATGAAGCACAAAAATAGAGCAAGAGACTTATACCTCTTGCCCTTATTTTTTATAACGAATAAACTTCATTCATATTATTTAACATTTCTAAAATTTCCATCCGCATCAGTAACTACATCGCCAAGGTAGAAGCCTCCGGTAGGTGTATGTACAATTCCCTGTATTTCAGATCTCCAGCAACGATACCCGTTATTGTCAACAAGTGGAATAATTGTACAGTAGTCGAACAGTTTTTTCTGAATAGCGGTAATCTGTTCAGTCCTATCATCATAATCGACTGTCTTTCTGGCTTTAGCCACCATTGCATTGTAGTTTTCAGGATCTGGATTAGTACATTCAACGTTTCTGTTGCAGAAATTATCAACCAGCAAAAATGGCTCTGACCAGCCTAATCCTAAGTATCCCATTTGGAAATTGCCATCAACCACGTCTTGGTTTACATATGACCAATTCTGAGTCTTTATCTGCATGTCAATACCAACTGCCTTCAAATCAATTTGAAGAGACTGTGCAACTTTCTTTGCAGTTTCTGAATCTCTGCAGTTAAACTCGAATACAAAGTTTTTTCCATCTTTATCTGCAAAGCCATCATTGTTTGTATCTGTCCACCCGGCATCAGCCAATAATTTCTTTGACAACTCGGCATCATATCCATAATTTGCATCATAATAATCAACCGCTTCTTCTGAATAGTTCAGGCATTTTCGTAAAACCAAACTGTGTGCAGGTGTTTCAAATTCGCTTAAATACTTTGCCAGGTTATCCCTGCTGATAGCGTGAATAATTGCCTTACGTATATTAATGTCCTGGAAGAGAGGATCAGTCATGTTAAGCTCCGCATAATTGACTTCAGCGCCGTAAGCTTCAAACATATCAATGTTTTCCGCCGCTTTCAGCTCATCATAGTATTCTGAAGGCACTGTTGAAAGAACATCATAGTCCCCGTTCTTGACGCCCTGTGCAAGTGTAAAGCTCTCGCCGGAGAATACAACCTTTATGGTTTTTATCGGTGAAGGCCCCTGATTTTTCAGCATAGGATTATTGGTTTTGTATCCTTCATTGGCTTTCAATATTGCATATGCTCCCGGCTGATATTCGTCAAGATAATATGCTCCGTAAGGATGGCATCCCCATAGTCTTTCATCAGCCGACATTTTTTCAATTTCATCTTTGTCGATCATTCCTACAAAAACACTTTGGAAATTATAAAGCATATCGGCCTGATATTCACTCAGATGAACAATAACATTGCGTCCATCAACTTCCATTGACTCAATGGCTCTGTATCCATCAGCATATGGACTGACTTCCAGACCATATTCAACACTTGCTATAAAGTCCTCGGGTTCAACCTGCTCACCTGTTGAATACTTCATTCCTTCCGGGAAAGTAAGTGTCCATGTCAAGCCATCTTCACTCCACTTAGATTCTGTAGCGATTCCAGGAAGCATGTCCCCTGTTACGGGATCTTTTTCAAGAATAGGGTCTGCCAGCAAACACTGCATATCATTCCATGAAGATACCTGGAAAAGATCTACGCCCTCCCATGCAGAATCCTGAATTATCAAGGTTTTTCCTCCTGCTGCACCGGCGTCTGTGCTTTTACTGCAACCAGTAAAGCTTACCAGGGAAAGTATTAAAGCCACAATTAAAGTAAGTGAAAGTATCTTGTTTTTTTTCATTTTTTCCTCCTCTGATTTAATAAGTTGAATTTATAATATATGATAGTTAGACTATCCAATATATTCTAAAAGTTTTTTACATCAGACTCATATTTAAAGCAAGCTACCTGATGTCCATCCGGAAGTAAAATATCTTTGGGCATTTCTTCTGCACAATGTTCAGTCGCATAAGGGCATCTCGGATGGAAGTGGCAGCCTGTGGGCAAGTTAATCAGACTTCCGGGGTCCCCCTGCATTAAATACTTTTCTTTGTGCCTGTCATGTGGATCCAGTATTGGAGAAGCTGCCATCAAACCTTCTGTGTACGGATGCTTGGGATTTTTTATCACTTCCTCGGTAGAACCAAATTCCACAAGCTTACCCAGGTACATCACCGCCACTCTATCACTTATATATCTGATTACATTGAGATCATGGGTAATAACCAGATATGTCAAACCTAAACTTTCCTGCAGGTCAAGAAGCAAATTCAGTATTTGCGCCTGTACTGAAATATCCAGTGCAGATGTAGGTTCATCCAATATCATTACCTTAGGGTTAAGGACCAAGGCCCGTGCAATAGCGATACGTTGTAATTGACCTCCTGATAGCTGGTGAGGGTAGCTGTTTAGATATCTGGAATCCATTTTAACAAGCTCCAATGATTCTGCTGCCTTTTGCCTTGCAATCTTCTTCGGTGTGCCATGCAGTATCAATGGTCTCATAATGGAATTCATAACCGTGTCACGCGGATTTAAATTTGATGCCGGGTCCTGAAAAACAACTGCAACTTCGGTGCGAAATTTTTTCATTTCCTTACGGGTTGCTTTTGAAAGATTCACCCCGTTAAACACAACATGGCTGTCCGTAGGTTTTGTAAGATTTAACAGCACTCTGGCTAATGTGGTCTTTCCGCTTCCTGATTCACCAACCAAGCCTACAATTTCACCTTTGTTTATGGTAAGTGTAACGCCGTCAACCGCCTTAACATAAACCTTATTATTTGTCATCCCCCTATTTATTGCAAAGTACTTTTTCAGGTTATTTAATTCAATTACTGCTTCACTCATCATTCATCAGCTCCCTATTTAAATGACAATTGAAGGAATGTGATTCTGTAACCATTATCCTTTCAGTGTCTTTTGATTTACAAATATTCATGGAATATGGACATCTATTTTCAAATCTGCAGCCCGGTCTGTTCTCAGTTAATCTCGGAACGCTTCCATCTATCGTCTGTAAACGGCCTTCTGATTTAGTTTTTCTTGGCAGTGCCTTCATAAGCAGCTTTGTATAGGGGTGTCTTGGATCATCAAATATATCAAATACTGTTCCCTGCTCCACCACTTCTCCGGCATACATTACCGCAACTTTATCAGCAACCTCCGCAACCAAACCAAAATTATGAGTAATCAGCATAACTGCCGTATTGTATTCATCTCTCAGATTTTTTATAATATTTAAAATTTGTGCTTCAATGGTAACATCAAGCGCTGTGGTAGGCTCGTCCGCAATCAGCAGCTTCGGTGTTCTTGCCAGCATCATGGCAATCATAACACGCTGCCTCATTCCTCCTGACAGCTCATGAGGAAAACTTTGAGAACGCTTTTCAGCATCAGGCATCTTAACGTCATTGTATAATTTTATAACCCTGTTCCATGCCTCTTCTCTTGAAACATTGTCAAGCATTATTCCTTCGGCAACCTGGAACCCCGTAGTATACACAGGATTGAGGGAATCAAGAGGATTTTGAAAAATCATTCCTATTTCTCTTCCGCGAATGTTCTCAAGCTGTTTATCTGAATATTCATTTATGTCTTCTCCGTTAAAAAAAATATTTCCTTGTATTATTTCGTTATGTTCAGGCAAAAGCCGTAAGATAGAATGTGCAATTGTTGACTTACCACATCCGGATTCTCCCACAATCGCAAAAATTTCTCCCTTGTTTATAGAAAAAGAAACATTTTTCACTGCAGACAAGTACCCTTCCTTAACCTTGTAATCCACACATAATTTGTTTAACCTTAACAATTCTCCGCTCATATATACTCCTTCTACTGTGATTTCATTCTTGGATCAAGCAAGTCACGAAGGCCTTCCCCCAAAACATTAAACCCAAATACTGTATAAACTAATGCCAGCCCCGGAAAAATACAGAGCCACGGCCCACGGGATATGAAATTTATTCCTTCAGAAACCATTAGTCCCCAGTCGGGTGACGGCGGTTGTGAACCAACACCAAGAAAGCTAAGAGTAGTAGTTGACATTATAGTTCCGGGCAATTGCATGGAAACTGTTACAATTAAAACTGGAACTATATTGGGCAAAATATATCTAACCATTATTGCTGCAGGGTTTTCGCCAAAGGATATTCCCGTTTCTATAAATGCCTGATTTTTTATGGACATTGTTTTAGCTCGTACCATTCTGGCATATGAAGCCCAGTTTACTATGGCAATAGCAATTATAGCGTTAGTGAGCCCTGTACCGATAATGGTTACAACAGCAAGTGCCATAATCATTCCGGGAATACACCAGGTCAAATCGGCAATAAAAGTCAGGCTTCTGTCAGCAATCCCTCCAAAATATCCGCATATCAAGCCGATAGTCACACCAAAAACCAGCTGAAGGCCTGCACCTAATACAGCAACCTGCAGTGTAATTCTGCTTCCATAAATTATACGGCTGAATAAATCTCTGCCCATATTGTCTGTGCCGAATATATATTCAGCACTCGGAGCTGCCAGAATATCTTCAGGGTGCGCTTCGTCATAATTATACGGAGCAATTTGATTTGCGAATACCGCGAAGATAATTACACTCAATACAATTATTAAACCGATCATAAAATTTCTATTTTTATAGCAAGAACTTAAAAATTCTTTAAATGGACTGTAGTTCATTATTTTTCACCACCCGTAACTGAAATTCTGATTCGTGGATCTAAGACCCCCAGGACTATATCGCTTAGTATGTTACAAATGATTGTCAACACAGTAATGATTAATATACATGCTTGTACAACATTAAAATCCTGCTGAATAATGGAGTTTATCATTAAGTTTCCCATACCTGGTATTCCAAATATTTTTTCGATGATTATATATCCTGAAATCAGCCACGGTAATGACATAAATAAATTTACAGTAATTACAATTAATGAATTTCGCAGCACATGTCTTGTCAGCACAGTTTTGTTATCCAATCCCTTTGCATATGCCGTAGTCACATATTTTTCCCGCAGAACATCCAGAGCTTCTGATTTAGTTAAACGTATGGTGCTGGCCAGCCCTCCTATTACACCCGTTGTTATTGGCATTACGTAATTTTTCCACGACTCATAACCGCTGAGAGGAAACCACTTTAGCTGGACTGCAAAAACAAGCATCAGCAGCACCGCCAGCCAGAAAGAAGGTATGGCTGTAAAAACCAAGGTAGTGTTTACCGTTATACGATCAAACAAGCTGTCTTTTTTGTATGCACAAATTAATCCCAGCGGAATAGCAACGATTGTACTTATTATCAAAGTTGTAACCGTAAGCTTAAGGCTTATTGGTATGCAATTTTTAAGCAGCGACCAAACATCTATTCTGTATTTATATGAAATACCAAAGTCACCAGAAAAAATTATGCGTGACATCCAATCCAAATATTGCACCAATAAAGGCCTGTCCAGACCATACTCATGCCTTAACCCCTCTAAATTTTCAACCTTAACTAATGGTCCTGCCATGAGAGTCACCGGATCACCCGGCATCAGATATAACATACTGAAAACCAAAAATGATACGCTAAGAAGCAGCAATACTCCAACTCCCAATCTTTTCATTATGTAGTTTCGCATAATGAGCCTTCTCCTTTCTTAATTACACTTAATTATTATGAAAATGTTTTCAAATAAATGCTGACCTCCTACTTTCAGCATAGATTGTTTATACAAGACAAAACAATTTCAGAACATAATATTAATTATGCAATATCTATGCCAAGTTTTTAGTATAATTTTCTATAAAATATATTTATTGACACAAAACTTTCTTTGTTGTACTATTTGCATAAACGTCAAAACTTAAGTACTGAGAAGGTGATTGTATGTACGAAACAAAAAAACTTGATAATTATTTAAAAAAATTATTTGAAGAAAGACAATTTCCCAGCCTGGCAGTATGCATAAGAGGGCCTGAAGGTATTATCTTTGAAAAAGGCTATGGTTACTGCAATTTTGAGAAAACCAAGGCCGCAGGAACCGATACGGTTTATGGTATTGCCTCTATGAGCAAATCTATGACAGCACTTGCCTGTGCAATTCTTGAAACAGAAGGAAAGTTAAGTTTTTCGGACCCTGTAACAAAATATTTCCCTCAATTTACTATACCCGGAACTCCAAGGGAAAGTGTCACCTTGCGGCATTTGGCAATGCATACTGCAGGAATACCTCCTATTCCCCCGTTGGAATGGTCCATCGCAATGAATACTCCGGGAAGAGATACAGAAGCATCTCGTAAGCTTAGAGAGAGCGCACCAAATAAAATGGATACAATTGAAAATATTATAGATTATATTGCCAATAGCGGGGAGTATGAACCATTAGGCGCTCCCGGTGAATGCATGAGTTACTCAAACGATACTTATGCTATTCTCTCCTATGTTGTTGATCAAGCAGCCGGAATGCCTCTTGAAGAATTTCTCAAGGAAAGAATTTTCGAACCACTCGGCATGACTCGTTCAGTACTTGACCTGGACGGAAAAGAAGCTATTGCTTTGGCAAATGGTGATATAGCCGATTTGTTTGATTTAGATGACGAGGGAAATCTATATTCAGATCAAATATGGTCTGTTCTTCCGCCTTACCGTGGATGTGCCTGCGTAAAATCAACCGCCAGAGATATAACAAAATATTATCAGATGCTTTCTCAATATGGCAAATTTGAAGGGAAGCAAATAATTGATCCAAAGGCTGTAGAAATTCTCATAGGCCGTGAATTTCCGGAAACTAATTATCCTTTCTACTGCTTTGGTTTAAACAAGCGCTTAAAAAATGGAAAAGTAATATGTGAACATTCCGGAGGACTTCATGGAGTTTCGACTTATGGAGGATTAATCATGGGAGGCTATTCAATGACAGCCCTGTGCAACCAGGGAGATGTTTCTACAGAGCCTTTTATCTGGGCCTGCTATAACTTAATTTTGGGACTACCTCTTGATACATCTCATGCTTTTGCAATTCCTTCAGGCAAAAAATTCAGCATGCCCCAGGCGGTAGTTGGCACCTATATCAGCAGAGAAGCCGTTCCGTCGTATTGCATCGTGACCGCTGACGAAGACGGAAATTTATTTGCAGATTATTACGAAGAACATTTAATATTACATTACTGTGAAGAAACTCTTTTCAGCGCACGGACTGCCGATAATCCCAATGAACAACGCACCACTATGCGCTTCTTGATCAGAAATGGCAAAGCATGGGGAGTAAGATGCTACACCAGGGTTTTTCAAAGAATAGACAAATAAAATTATTTTTTATTTTTAATTTATTTTTAAAAATATATTTTTAAAAAATCAATAGGATTTAATGAGTTTTAACCCGTTGAATCCTGATTTATTTATCTTCTATGACTGTACACTCTTGCTATCTTAAGTTAATTTAGTATTAAACCTATTAAATTGGGTTGCCTCTTATTTGAATAATCGGTAACCCGTGAATAATGGAGACGAATATGAAAAAAGTTGCAGTTATTTATAACAACCCCGATAATCAGGAAGTCATCAAATATTTAAAAGATAATCTGGAAAGAATATTTGAGAATTATATAACCGTTGAAAACTATTATTTATCCGAACTTGGCGACAATGTTAAAATAGATGCAGATGCCTATATAATCACACACGAAACAATGCTGTATCCTATTAAAGAAAGAATTACAAATTACAACAACGTCGTAACAATGTACAGGAGCATAAAAAAACAGCATCTTCATGAAGTTTCCAAGATTCCCAAAGATACAAACGTGTTGGTTGTCAATGACATATACGAAACGGCTATGGAAACACTATGTTCACTTTATGAGCTAGGTATGAATCATATTAATTTGGTTCCTTATGACCCTAATGACGCAGATAACTATCAATACAAAGACTTCGAAATTTGCATAACACCAAACGAAGCCCATCTGGTACCCAAGTATATAAAAAAAATTATAAACATCGGTTACAGAGAAATAAGTTTTAATACACTTATACAGCTTATGAACAGGCTGGATCTGAATTTTGAATTAACAAACAGGAATCTGGTACGGCATATACGCTCCATAGCTGAACCTGATATTTATATTTACAATAACTACTTGAACAATTTTGTAAAAAATCATGTTTTTGACAGTGTTATCAATGATTCACCTACAGCTTTGATTGTTACTAATGAGAAATACCTTTTGCTTTTTTCAAATAACAAAGCCAAGACATTGTTCGATATAAAAAACAACAATGCCATGTCACCTCTTTCCAATATGATGGAAAGTGATATATCCGCAAAAATTCAAGAAGAAATTATGCCTAAGGATGGCATTGTTTTAAATGGAACTCAGTATTTTGTTGAAAAAACACCTATTATGCTGATGGACGAAATAATGGGTTACTGCATTATTTTTCAAAATGAAAAAGACATAAGAGATATAGAAATCAATGCAAAGAAGTTATTCGAAAAAAAGGGCCTATATGCTAAATATAATTTTTCTGATATAATACACGTTTCGCTTACAATGCAAGAATGTATTAATACTGCAAAAACAGTGGCATTGACAGATCATACCGTCTTGATAACAGGAGAAAGCGGAACGGGAAAAGAGTTGATGGCTCAGTCAATCCACAATTATTCTCAACGCAAAAAAATGCCTTTTGTCGCCATAAATTGTGCAGCTCTTCCTGAATCATTATTGGAAAGTGAATTATTCGGATATGAAAGCGGCTCTTTCACCGGTGCAAAGAAAAGCGGAAAGCTTGGACTGTTTGAACAGGCCAACGGAGGAACTATCATGCTTGATGAAATAGGGGATATTTCTCCCCACCTTCAGTCAAGACTTCTTCGTGTCTTGCAGGAACGCCAAATCATGCGTATCGGCAGTAATAAAATGATAAATATTGACACCAGAATAATTGCCGCAACAAACAGAGATTTGATGAGTGAGGTTGAAAAAGGCAATTTCAGAAAAGATTTGTATTATCGCTTAAATGTAATCTCCATATGCATTGAACCTCTAAGGAACAGAAGAGAAGACATACTTCCTCTGATGTCATGTTTTTTAGGTACTAAGTATAACCAGCTGACTGATTTTGATAAAAACCTGTTATATGCATATACATGGCCCGGCAATGTGCGCGAGCTTGAAAATGCAGCAATACATTACAAAACACTGTCAGTGCTGCCTAAATATCTTTTGGATACTCCTGCCGCACCTGCAGGCGTCCATAAACCCGCACGCTCCGTGGATTGCATGTGTGTTGAGATAGAAATTCTAAAAATAATTATGGAAAATACACAGCTATATCATGGAATCGGGCGAATGCAGCTGAACGCTCAATTAAAATCATCGCAAATATATATAGGAGATTCCAGTTTGCGCAATGTTCTTCAAAGCTTACAGGAAAAAGGCCTGATAACAATCGGTAAAGGCAGAAGCGGAACGAAAATTACCGAATCAGGAATTGAAAAAATCAATAATTACGAAGCTTGTCAGTCTTCAGCTATACCTTCAGCATAAATCTCTCATTAAGCCTTTAGAGTTTGTTTCAAGTCTGAGGTAATGTTATGAAATATAATCTCCGTTTTGAAAAACGTATAGCGTGTTTCGGTTCATTTTCACTGACATACTTCTTAAAGGAAGGGGCGGACTTACCTTCTCCCCCTTTACTTCTATGGGAATAATCTCTGTTTCATTCTGCAGCACGAAATCGATTTCTCCTCTTTTATCTGCATAATAACGAGGAGAAACCTCAAACTGTCCTATTAGCTGCTGTAATACATAATTTTCAGTCAGCTGTCCTTTGCACGACCGCCTTCCCGAACAGCACCATACGCCCCGTGTCTCCAGATTACTTTACCTCTCCCATTCATTAAGGTAAAGCTTTATAGACCTTATCATTTCCTTAAAAAACGGCGCATCAATTTTTCTTTTATAAAACTTTTTTGCAAAGTCTGCATCATTTGATTCCTCTTTTGAAAACATATCGTCAATAAATTTATCTGTTATTGAAGGATATGTTTCATCAAATACAACAAATTGCTTATCGAATCTGTCCCTGATTTGAGGCTTGGTGTCGTAGTTTCCCATTACTACAAGGGCTATGGGCATTGTATATTTTGGAAGATTGAAAAGTTCCTTGTGATACTCATAATTTTCCATAATATCACCTATGTAACAGGTTCCGATTCCAAGGCTTTCTGCTGCTATTACAGCATTTTGGGCTGCAATCATGGCATCCTCGGTGCCAAGCATAAGATCGCTTATACTTGGTCCCTTGTAATCAGTGAATGTATCGGAAATACCTCTTTGCTTAAAATATTTATGCCATTTATAGTTGTCGGCAACAAACAGCAAAGCCAGATTGGCGTTTTCAATAAATGGCTGATTATCACAGCTTTTCGCAAGTTTTGACAAGGTACTCTTTGATTGAATTTTGATAATGCTGTAAGACATCATGTTTCCGGCAGATGCGCCCTGCATGGCGGCCTCTATAATGTGCTGCTGTTGTTCGTCCGTTATCTTTTTTTCATTGAATTTTCTTATTGACGTATGTGATTTTAACAATTTTATTACTTCGTTCATGGCTCCTCCTCTTAATAAAATAATCCTGTCTTTCGTCAGTTTTTTTAAGAAATGTGACAATATAGGCTGCTGATAAATTATCTGAAGTCAAATTTTAAAATATCTTTAGCTTAAATCTACAATCCATGCGTATGGTATATAATCATCCACGATCTTTCTCGACAGGTTGAACCAGCTTTTGCATTCATCCAGTATAATTGAATCACCTGTTACAATTCTTTCCATATCTGATAGTACAGCATCAACATTTGGAATAAGCTCAACTTCAACCGGTAAATTCCATGATTCCGAATATTCCAGTATTTTGCTTTTTAATCTGCCTGAATTGGAAACAGGGGAATCCAAATAAAACCTGACCATAGGAACTTTTAATTCTTTTAATGTTTTTCCCATCAGCTCCAAAGCGATGTCTGTCTTGTCTATCAATTTATATGTGCCGCGAAGCCCTGCCAGGTCTCTTAATACTCCGTCTTTTCCAAGCAATATGGGACTGCCTGACAGAGCAACTTCTAATGTAATAATTAAATTAAACCCATCAATAAACAAACATCCTTCCTTTGCACATTCGAATGAAAGCATTGTTAATTTTCGTTTTTCATATTCGACTGTTGAGGCCGTTGTTCTTTGAAGGGATGTTCTTGCTCTTGCTGAAAGCTGGTGATGATTACCCACCAGCTCGATGATCGGCTTTATTTTATATCCTCTGTCCAAAAGCCATTGTACCTCTTCCTGAGCAACCTTAAGTCCTGCAATATTTTCCTCGGAAAAATTCTTTACATCTCCAGGGTCAAATCCCCTTCTGACTATTTTAGAAGACAAAACAATACCTGCTTTCACTAATAAATTGATTTCCTGTATTAATCTGCATTTGACAAAACCAGATTACGATTTATATGTACCTCTTGAAGCTTCATCTGTTCATGATTATTTAAAATTATTTCCACTTTATTGATAAATAAACTATTAACGATGCAGATAAACTCCTATAAAAGTTGTTTTCGTTTTATTATATTATTCATCAACCGTTTTAATAATCTAACCTCATAATATGCTCGCTGCCAAAGACCTGTCCGTTAAACTCAAATCCGAAACTTTTATATAAATTTGCTGCAAAGCTTTCTTTGTGAACCCCAAGAAATATTTTATTGTGAGATTTATCTTCTTTGATTTTCTCCAACAATAATTTCATGGCCTTTTTACCATAGCCTTTGGACTGATGGGTTTTGTCAATCATCACTCTGTAAATCCAGTATTCGCTGTCATCCGCATCAATACAATACATAACAAACCCAACTATTAAGTCATCATCATATACTGCAAGTGGGATGCATTCCGGCTGAACCTTCGATTGTGCTATTGAAACGGCATTTGAAGCTACGAAATCTGATTGTTCAGGTGCAACTTCAAGGCTTACGCAATCCCAAAAATTATCTCTTGTTATTTCTTTTAATGTTATCATTAATACCTCGCATTTTATTTTTATTGTTTAATCATATATTTTTTCAAACGCAATATCCGGAACCATTGGTTCAAAACGTACGGCTACAGCTTCTGTCTTCCCGTTATTGACAATAAAGCTTACAGGTAAAGTGATAATAAGTATATCTTCCAAAACATCATCTGCTTTGAAAACATCATAGTGATAATGTTTCAAAGGAAGATCCATGTCACGGTACTGCATGTACAGTTCATTGTTCCTTTCAATAATTCTAAGAGTTCCATACCCTTTGTCGTGATATGTACCTGTGTATTGGTTTAAAGAAAGAGTGGGCTGTGTACCTAAAATCTGTTCTTCTTTAAAATAATTAACATCACAGTCATAATAATCTTCTTCTTTAGGCAATTCATCTCCATGAAATTTTTCAATCCAGTTTTCATATTCCAACCCCAATACCTCATCCAGTATTGTATATAGAGTTCCATACATAAAGGGGACCGTGGGCGAATGGAAGTTAGTCAGAATTACAACACCTATTCCTTCATTAGGTAAAAATGCCTGTATTGAACTGTAGCCTTCAATTTTTCCTGTATGCTTATGAAATTCATGCCCTTTGTAAGTTCCAGTTCTCCAACCCATTGAGTAATTTACACATTCATAAAAATCGCCATTTCCTATTGAATCCTCAAATTGAGACTGTACAGAATGCATTTCTCTGAAAGTTTCAGGCTGAATCAGTACTGTGCCGTCCTCGGTCTTCCCGCCTGTAATATGCATCATGATCCATTTAGCCATATCATTGGCAGTGGAATTGACAGATGCTGCAGGACCGGCCAAATCCACATTCCATATTTTTAGTTGATTGCATTTGCCGTTTCTGTATCGATATGGCATGGAATAATTGGTATCCTTTTTCATAACATCTGCAGAACAATTGGTTCTCGCCATACCAAGCGGATTAAAAATGTATTTCTGCATCAAATCGTCCCATGTCTCTCCGGTCGCACATTCTGCCACATAACCGGCTAATGCGTACATTACATTGCTGTAAATTGCTTCTCCCCTGAAGCCTGTGCATGGTTTGATGTACTTTAAGCTTTCTGCCAATTCATCCCTGGTTCTTTCTCCCGGCCATATGGCATCGTGAGTTCCAAAACCTGTTTCATGAGACAGCATGTCCCTTAATGACATATCCTTTGCTGAAGGATCCTGCATTACAAGTTTTGGCGCATATGCAGTAACCGGTTCATCATAATCAAGTATGCCTTTGTCAACTAAAATTGCTATAAGAGCGGACGTCATGGATTTTGAGCAGGACGCTATTCCAAATTGTGTATCGGCATCTGCAGGAAGCTTATCTTCCAGGTTTCTGTACCCAACTCCAAAAGAATTCCAAAGCTTACCGTCTTTAATTACAGCTATGGACGCACCGGGTATTTTCCAATACTCTATTTCATTTTCAATTGTTGTAAGTGTTTTATTTGATAATTTATTCATAGCTCCTCCAAACTTTTTTGCCTTTTTCCCTTAATCAAGACTTTTTAAAATATATTTAACATATTATATAATATCTTAGAACTTTTTTCCACTTTATAATATTAATTTAAATATGCGGTAATTTATATATCTGACATATTATTAATAAATACATATAATATTTAAACATATTTATTTTTTATCTCAATTACAGGAGGTATATTGATGAAAAATACGAATCCATATCGCGTCAGAAATATGATTTTAAGAAAAGCCGACACACCTGAATATTCAGATATTTTTGATATTGTCGGAAGTGATGAATTTGGATATTTAAAAATAGGTGTTTTTCATAACGATTTAAACGAACCTATCGAAAATGCAGAAGTACGTGTTTATCTATTAACCATATCCGGAGTATATCAGGAAAGAGGAGAAGGAAAATTAATCACCACAGTTACTACAGGCTCTGATGGATATGCACCTATTTTAAAATTGCCTGAATTAAACAGATTAAAACAATCTGAAAATGAAGGCAGCATTTACAGATCGTATATGATAGCTGTAAATGCGGATAGCTATTTTAGTGCATATGCCTTTGACATTCAAATTTACCCTGACATAACTACTACATACAGAATAAATTTACGTCTTATCAGTGAAGGTGAAAGCCCGCTTACTCACTACGAATTTATTATAGAACCCAGACGTCAGTAATAATACGGCAAAAAAATAGTGTATATAAATGCTGATGAACTATTTAGGTCATTATCATTCTTATACACATTATTTTTTGTCTTAAACTCTTTATCGCTATCCCGAATCTTATTTTATCTAAAATAATCTTCCTTTAAAATTGAATATAAATTGCTGTCTTCAAATCCTACATTGCTTTTATATTTTTGTCTTGCCAGACCTTCAAATTTCATGCCGGCCTTTTGCATTACCTTACCTGATGCAGGATTTTTTGTTGAATGATAGGATTCAATTCTGTTAAATCCGACTGTTTCAAATGCCAACTTTAACACTGCTTTTAATGCTTCCGTAGCAATCCCCTGCCCCCAATACTTTCTGCTTATGCTGTAACCAAAGTCTCCGCAAAGGTCGGTTTCATTAACCACAAATAAACCAATTGCACCAACTGGTTCGTCAGTATCCTTAAATGTTATTGCCCATTGGTAAAAATTATTATTTTTGTATCTTAAAAGCCAGTCTTTTATTTTTAATTTTGTTTCTTCTATGTTTCTATGATGTTCCCATCTCATATATTTACTGACTTCGCTATCACCTGTCCAATTGTTATATACATCTTCAGCATCTTCAATTGTAAAACGCCTTAAAATTAATCTTTCAGTTTCCAGTGTAATTGTTCCTGTATGATTAAGCACATTAATCCCCCTATACTCAAAATATTACGATTCATATCCTGTTGAATCAAGCCAATTAGCAACCTCTTCCCGTACAGCAGTGCCGTTTATGGCAATACCGGGCAGAATTACAGTTTTTGGGCACTCCTTGGTAATATCATTTACAATATTGCCAAATCCGCCTCCTCCGTGAGTGCAGAATGGAATTACTGTTTTGCCTGTGAAATTATGCTGTTTAATGAAGCTCATAACGGGTGGAGCTAATGTTTTAAACCAGTTAGGTGTACCTATAAATATTATCTTATAGTCGTCTATGGGTTCATTTCCGGAGATCAGCTTAGGGCAAAATCCTCGGGAAATTTCATTTCTAACTTCTTTGGCGGCAGTATTATAATCAAAGGAATAACTCTTATCAGGAATCAATTCTCTTATATCCCCACCCGTCTGTTTTGCGATTTCCAGCGCTAAATTCTTTGTATTTTGAAAAAGTGAATAATAAACAATCAGTATATTGCTCATATATATTATCCTTTCGTAAATTCCGTTCATCATGATGTTTAAATAATACATTTATTTTTTTACAATTGCAAATAACTAATTTCTTACTTCGAAAAATATCACTGTCATTGAATCTAATATATTACTGCAGCTCTACAAAAGTTGGTTCGTGTACCACATATGGCAGAAATTTATTTAATATATCTGCGGTTTTTATTTTCAATGTTGATGTATTTATGCATGGGTGGCAGCCAAAGTATTCTTCTCCTAACACATCTTTGTCTATTACCAGATTCACTTTATTGTCCTTATCAAACATTAGCCCGAATACACTCAGTGAGCCTGGTGTTATGTTCAGTAATTCTTCCATGTATGAGCCGTCAGCAAAGGAAAGCCTTGAGCTGTTTATCTGCTTGGACAGGTTTTTAGTTAGAAATTTTTTGTCCGCCGGCATTATAAGCATATAAAATTTTGTTTTTTGTGTGTTACAGAGGAATAAGTTCTTACTTACCTTTACATTCAGAGCCGCTTCTACTTCCTGCAGGTCTTCCATTGTCATTGCAACTTCATGATCTAATGCTGCATACGGTATTTCCAGTTTTTCTAATATGTCATATGTATCCAATTCTTTTTGCAATCTGCTTTCATTCGGTTTAGAATGAAATAACGTCTTGCTTTTTATTATGTTGTCCATAGCTCTCCTCGTCTATATTTAGAGCATTTAATAAGCACCGGATATGATCCTTCACTTTCGTTCAAGATAACATTTCAAGTGCTTAATCATTTTTATTCTACCACAACAGCCGTTCCAGATGCAATAACCATCATCATGTTGTTTGCGCTTCCCAGTATTTCGTAATCGATATCCACACCTACAACTGCATTGGCCCCCATTTGAAATGCCCTATTTTTCATTTCTTCAATTGCATTTTGCCTTGCCTCAATCAATTCTCCTTCATATGAATTTGATCTTCCTCCGAAGAAGTTTGTAAGTCCTGCTGCGAAATCCTTTATGAAGTCTACTCCCGATACTATCTCACCAAATACGATACCTTTGTATTCCACTATTTTTTTTCCTTCTAATGTCGGTGTTGTTGAAATTATCATATACCCCTCCTGATATTTAAATATTGTTGATTATATTATAAACAAATCTTATTAATTTAACAACAAAATTTGCAAGCTTCAGCACTGATTTATCTGCTCTCCCTCACGATTGCACAAATACATAATCTCATAAAAACATGGCAGCAATGGATTGTCCCTGCTGCCACTGTAATGTCATTTTATAAAATTGCGAAGTTCTTTTATAAATTTCTCACTCATTGTTCCATCATGATAATCTGTCGGAACATCTATGTAATTGAGCTTGATATTTTCTTTTATTATTATATTTATAAGTTCTTCCATCAGAATTCCCTTTTCCCCGCTGATGCTGCAAGTCGGGCTCTCATTTATGCCTATGATTCCTATTACCTCATATTCGTTGTCAATGTATTCTTTAATAATATTAACCGTATCCAGAGCAATATCTTTATTGATATTTCTAAATCTGCTGTCTTCATATTGTTCTTTTGTCATGGATTCTCTTTTTAATCCCAAATACCTGTATTCGGGGCATGGAAGCTGATGTATTCCTATATCGGCGTTCATAACTTCCTTGACTATGTCCTTGTAGGCGCCCTTTGCTCTCGCCAACGGAAGGACAACCGTATTTTGATTTAAAATACAGTGTGAAACCAATACAACTCGTTTGCTTCTTTCCATTTAATTTGATCCTAGAGTATATTTTACAGGCAATTTGCTTATTAACAGCGACACTATTATACAGCTTGCAATTTTATCAACGATATTGCTTGCTATTCTGGGCAGGAAGGCCGCTGTAAAAACTGATTGTCCCGATTTAACAAGCCAAGTAAAAAATACATCGTTAAAATCTCCTGTTATTCCTCCGTAGACATAAGTAGCTATAGGTGTTCCTATAAGCGGAGCAACCACTGACAATATTAACCCGGTAATAATTGATGTAACAATATTGAACTTCCATCTTCTTGCTATTAATCCCACTATAATACCTACTGCAATATTAACCAGTGCAAATGGAATATCCTTTGGATTTGTTAATATTCCCTGAATTACGTTTGTTAACCCTCCAACTGCTGCTCCGTACCATGGTCCGAATAATGCAGCAGAAAAAATTGTACCCACTGTGTCTAAAAACAGCAACGGTATATTTAGTAATCCGACTACAGTTCCCAATACAATATTGATTGCTATTGCTAATGCTGAAAGGACCAATTTAAAACTTGAATTCTTACTGTTCATAATAACACTCCTTGTTGTGATTTTATTAGCATAATCACAATATCATGCAGTAAGAATTCAAGTCAATTTCATGTTTTTCATATATTACGGATAAATTATAAAAATAAGTTATACCGAAATTCTCTGCTACTTATTTTTATTTTTGTATACGACATATGAGTAAATTATTGGTACCAGCACCATAATAATAATTACTGCAAAGAAGACTTTAGTTTTTAAATAGTCAGGAAGGATTGCTGATATCATCATTAATAATCCTCCGGCAAACCATACCTTTCCACCTAATCTATGTGTTTTGTACCACACTTCCTCATCTGATAGAGTCCAGCTTGTGCGTATTCCCGCATAGTAATTTTGTTTGAACTTCGGCATTGAGTTGCCTATCATTGTAAACAGAAGCCCCATGGCAAACGGCATTATTATGCTGATATTTAGTACTTTAATATTCAGACTGACCGCTATCGTATATAGTTGTATTGCGAGCATAAGCAGAGATACTAAAAAGAATGTTAAATAGTACTGTTTATTAAACTTGCCATATGCATTTTTCTTGGGATCGACATTTCTGGCTACCTCTGCCAGAATAATCATAGCCAATATTACAAAAGGTTCAAGAAAAATATATATCCTGCCGCTATAATTATCAACATTTCCCGCTACATCAAAATGTATAGGAATTTGTTCAGGAAGATGGCTATATGAAATTATAGCTATTAATAATGTCAATGCTAGCAGAATCCATAATTTTATGTTGTCGTGTTTAAATATTTTGTTCATATTATTTTTCCTCCTTTAAAGAAGCAAGCCATGTTAATATTTCTTCAACCACTGAAAGATTCAGTTCATAATAGATATACTTTCCTTGCTTATCATCTGTTACTAAATTTGCATTCTTCAATATTGATAAATGATGAGAAATGGAAGCTCCCGTCATCTGAAAATGATCTGATATTTCACCTGCAGACATTTTGCCGTTCCTCAACAGTTCAATTATCCGGCGCCTTGTCGGGTCCGACAAAGCCTTAAAGCTTTCTTGAAATCCCATATATTCACCGTCCTACTTCATTTAGACATTTAGATAAATGTCTAAATATATTATATTAATATTATTAGCTTTTGTCAATTGTATTTTAATGGAATATAAGACAATAGGTATCTGCCCATTCACCGAGAATTATTAGGCAGTCTTTTATTTCTTCATAAAATAACACCAACCAATATAGGTTGGCTGGCGCTATTTTATAATTATTATATTTGACTTCTGTCTGCAAGATTGATCTCTGGCAGTTAAAATCTAGATTTATAACCTTAAACTATTTTGCTGCATTTTGTCCTGCTATTCTTCCAAATACAGTTATATCTGCAAGGGCATTGCTTCCTAATCTATTAGTCCCCTGGATTCCTCCAGTTACTTCACCTGCTGCAAATAACCCTTCTATAACATTTCCTTCCTTATCTAAGACTTGGGCGTTTCCATTAATCTCTATACCGCCCATTGTGTGATGAACAGCCGGTGCTGCTTTACAAATATAAAATGGTGCAGTCTCAACTTTGGACGGCAAGCTTCTTTTATTAAATTCTAAATCATTTCCGGCATCTACATAGCTGTTATATTTGTCAACTGTATTTTTTAATTCAGCTGCATCAATTCCAAAGAAATCTGCAGCTTCTTCTAAAGTATCTGCTTTAACCAGTAATTTATTTTTATATAGATATTCAAGTTCAGGTTCATGGTTTTCTTGCAATTTACTGACCTCAAATCCATTTTGATCGAGCAGTTCATAGCATACATTTCCTGTTTGAGCTTTAATAGCCATAGACATCACATCACGTCTGCCTAATTCCTCTACAAACCTTTTGCCTTCCTTGTTGACGATAATTGTATGCCCGTACAGCCTTGCATCATCATAATAAAGTAGTGTTCCAGTTAAAGGATCACATATTGGATATGTCTGGATGTATTCCATGCCTAATAAGTTGGCTCCTACTACTTCTGCCATTATAATCCCGTCCCCTGTACTGCCTGTTGTATTAGTTGATAAAATAGTTTCATCAATTTCAGGATTATATTTTACTCTCATTTCTACATTTGATCCGAAGCCTCCTGATGCTATAATCACAGCTTTGTTTGTGTTAAAGGTATAATTGGTATCCTCACCTGCTGCCTCCACACCAATTACCTTTCCGTTTTCATCAGTAATTAAAGTTGTAGCTTTTGTGTTTAACAAAATAGGAATTTCCATTTCTTCGGCTTTGGCAACTAACTTAGATATAATTTCTCTTCCGCTTGCTCCCAATGGTATTAAGCTTCTTTTTACAGAATGTCCGCCAAAGAACATCAATTCATCTTCCCATACTACACCGACCTCGTCTCTCAGCCATTCTGCACCGGCAAGAGCATTTTCAGCCATAATTCTTACTAACTCTTCTTTAGCTTTATAGTCTCCGCCTTTTAGCGTGTCTTGAATATGAAGTTCGGCACTGTCTTCTATTCCTTCCTTTTTTTGCAGCCAGTTGTTGGCGGCTGCATATTCAGCACCTGATATCAAAGTATTTCCGCCAGCCATCGGCATTTTTTCCAGGACTATTACATCAGCTCCTGCTGCTTTTGCCTCAATGGCTGCAGTAAGACCCGCTCCGCCTGCTCCTATTATTACAATATCATGTTTCTCTGCAACCTCTTTATTAGTTTCATCTTTAGGTTTTGCAGCAACTTTCCTGAGCATATCCTTTGTTGCACCTGCGGATGTCAATGCAGCATTTACCGCCTCTTTGAATCCCTTTGAAGTAAGTGTACAGCCAGAAACAATATCCACATCTAAAGTATTTTCAGAAATTATTTTTTCTGTTAAGTCTTCAATTGCATTATCAAAACCCGGTGTTTCATTATGGCTTACTGTCTTTATTTCAGTAATGGCATCTTCTTTTATAGTTACTTCAACTTTTATTTCTCCGCCCTTTCCAAATCCGACACCTTCATAAACACCATCCTTTATCTGTGTTGTCTTTCCATCTGCTGTTTCATTTGTACCTGAACTTTCAGCTGCATTGCATCCTGCCAAACTTACAGCTATAACAATAATTAATAATAACGCTAAAATTTTTTTCAATTTTCATTCCTCCTGCTTGTTAAATAATTACTTAAGTCTTAGTCAGTTTAACATAGCAGTTCCAATAAGTATTTACACTGTATAACAATATTTTTGTACTTTAAGATACTGCAAATAAAAATGTATTGAAATGTATTGAATTTTATTAAAAGTTTAATATAATTGTTATTATGCTCTCTGAAAAATCTGAAAGGTATAAAATTATGTCCTTACGTTTAAAAATTATCATAGCTTTTGTTTTATGTATAACAATTATAATTTTTCCTCTGCTTTATGTACTGGAGACAACTGTAAAACCATTTAACATGGAACAGGCAGAAAAACAGACACTGCAGCTGGTTGATTCTAAATCAAATGAAATCAGTTCATGGTTAAACCAACGTATTAGTGAAATACGTATAATACATGAATATGCCTTAACTAGCGGAATGGATCTTGAATCCTTAAAACCATACTTAGCCCGTTTGAACAAAACCCTCAGTACACAGTATGGAAACCTGAATGAAACATTTGCAATCGGAGCACTTGATGGATATGGCTGGGTAAACGACAGCATTACCATAAATATTTCCGGCCGTGATTATTTTGAAAAAGTAATGTCATGTGATATGGAATATATAATTTCCAAGCCCATAATTTCCAAATCTGATGGTACTCCTGTATTTATCATCTGTTACCCGATTGTTAATGATAAAAATGAAAAAATAGGATTTATTAATGGTGCCGTCAATTTAGACAAAATTTCTGAAATAGCAGGAGGCATTGATGTTTACAACGGTTTCTCATGGATTATGAATAAAAATTTAGACATATATTCTATTGATAAAAGTGACTTGACTAAAAAATATATTTCATATGAGAGTTTAGCAAAAATAGTGGACAAATCAACGGATGTAAATTTAGGGACAATTCACATAAAAAATAATACAGGCAATGATGCAACCGTATTTTTTTCCGCTGTTCCATACACAGAAGACTGGGTTTTATGCACCATGATTGAAAATAAATATATACATGCTCAAACCAACTACATAATAGAATTAGTAGTAATCATAGGGATAGTATTGTTAATACTTGCAGTTTTGTATGCAGTCATTGTCTCCGTAAACATTGTAAGACCTATTTATAAATTAAAAAATCATATGTTGGAGGTTTCTGGCGGGAACCTTGATTCCTTCTACGAATACAGGGGCAATGATGAAATATCAGTCTTGGTTAAAGTGTTTAATCAAATGCTGACCGATATTAAAAATTTGATAAACCAGGTTTATATAGTGCAAACACAAAAGCGTAATACTGAATTAAGAGTATTGCAGTCCCAGATAAATCCTCATTTTTTATATAATACTCTTGATACTATTCAATGGAAAGCCCTGGAACATAATGCCTATGATGCGGCTGACATGATCAATTCATTATCGGTATTTTTCAGAATATCATTAAGTGATGGCAAAGAATTCATAACTATCGAAGACGAAGTTGAACATGTGAGAAATTATTTGGAAATACAGAAAATACGTTATAAAGATAAAGTAAATTATGATATTCATATGGAAGAATCAATATCTCAAAATCTTGTGCCTAAGATGATAATTCAGCCGTTAGTTGAAAACTCCATTTATCATGGACTTAAACTAAAAAAACAAACTGGAAATATTAAAATAAACATATTATCAGAAAATGACTATATAGTTATTGAAGTTACAGACAATGGATTAGGTATGAACAAAGAAAAATTATATGAACTCAGGAACAATCTTGCCAATTCAGTTGAATCTGAGCATTATGGATTATACAATATCAATGAGCGCTTAAAACTTACATTCAAAGACAAATACAATATTAATATTGAAAGTGAATTCAAAAACTGGACAAGGGTGTCATTAAAAATACCAAAGATTAGGGAGGGGTTCCAATGTTTAGAGCAGTTATAGCAGATGATGAAGAAACTATTCGAAACGGTTTAAAAAAATTGATTGAGTCTTATGATTTAAATTTGACTGTTTCCGGAACTGCGAAGGACGGCGAAGAAGCCCTGCAGCTGATAACCAAGTACCAGCCCGAAATAATATTAATGGATATTAACATGCCTTTCATGAACGGCCTTGAGGTTATAGAAAAAATCAAAGAATTGGATTCTGATGCAAAAATAATTATAATATCGGGATATGACAAATTCAACTATGCACAAAAAGCATTAGAGTTAGGCGTCTACAGCTACTTGCTGAAACCAATACAATTTAGAGAATTTAAAAATATAATTATCAAGGCTATGGATTCCTACAGTAAAAGGATGTGGGAAATAAACAAAATAAAAGAATCAGACTATGATATGGCAAGTCATAAAAGCATAAGCTGTCAGGTTGTAAATTATATAAAAGAACATTTTACTCAAAATGATTTAACATTAAACCTGATGTCGGAACATCTGCATATAAGCCAATCATACATAACAAAAATAGTTAAACAGAAAACAGGTGCTAACTTCACAGATTATCTTAACAACTTAAGAATTAATATGGCAATTAAAATTCTGCTGGATAAAGACAAAAGCTGCACCATAAATGAAATTGCTGAAATGGTAGGATACAGCAGCCAGCATTATTTCAGCAGAGCTTTTAAAAATTATACCGGACTTTCTCCGCTGCAATATAAAAATAAAAACATATTATAGTGAGAGTTTACTATTTGCAGCGTTTAATCTATGGATATGCTGCACTAATTTCTTAGTGCAGCATACCCAAAAGCATAATTCTTATTATACTGCTGCCACACTCACATTATATAATTCCAAGAACTCAATGGCTTCCTTTATCATAGCCGGTGTGACTTCATATGGATAATGTCTTACATCTATTCCTTTTAATGCTTTTTCAATAACTTTGTCCACATCTTTCATTGAGCAGTGCAAATCTGAAAGCTTTGTCGGCAGTCCCAGATTTCTGTTGAACTTATAAATACGTTCAAATTCTTCTTTTTGCTTGTCAACAATCAGCAATATCAAAATTCCGTAAGAAACAATCTCTCCATGAAGGTGTCCATGTTCCTCTATCTGAGGTATAACTGTAAATCCGTTATATACTGCATGAGCTAATCCCGTTGTTATATCTATGTTAACAAAATTTGAAACAAAACCTGTTGATATGATAATTCCCAGTATTATTTCTTCAAGCTCCGTAGAAACGGTATTCTTCTTGCAGTCTCCAAGCGCCCTTTCTCCATATTTCACAAAAGGGCCGCTGCACATGTTGCCGATATATACGCCCATGGCCTGTGAATGTGCGAGCTCATCTCCACGGCTTGATACTGAGCTTTCAAAATATTTCGCCATTGAATCTCCTATCCCCGCCCAGAAATATTTGTCAGGAGCATTTGCAATAATCTCACTATCAATAAAAATATGCACAGGCGGCACGTTGGAAAATGAATATTCTCTCAGCGAGCCATCCGGATGATATAAGATGCCCAGACTCGTGCAAGATGCGCATGTTGATGCAATGGTCGGAAATGTAAAAAATGCTCTGTTTGTTGTTTGTGCCAGCACCTTTCCCGTATCTATGGCTTTTCCTCCGCCTACTGCAAAAATCATATCTGCTTCTTGAACTTCAGGCATTGCTTTAAGTCTCTCAATGTTTTCTATGGATGCTTCGCCGCCGAAAGAAAAGAATCCTGTGATTTTCAGCGGACTTTCTTCAATTGTGTTTTCTATTTTATTTCTGGCCGCCTTTATGGCCCTTTCACCGCCTATTACAACAGCCTTATTTCCATGCGGAATGCATATTTTAACTATTTCCTTGTATGCGTCAGGTCCTATGGTGTAACCCGGAAAAAATTGTGTATTCATTTCTATTTACTCCTTATTTTAATTTTCATCCGGCATTTTAAACTGCATGCTGAATTTCATATAATATTCCTAAGATTTTTATTAAAACTCTGCATTTTCTGCAAAGGGTACATTAATATCTGAATTTATTTCTTCTTCATTATTTTTTTGTTTTAAATACTTGCGGTTTTTATACGCACCTACAGTTAAGAATGGAACTATTATAATCGCGATTCCCAGATATCCCATGTATCCGTAGCCGTATTTGATAATCTTATCCAAGCCTGCCATGGAAATTCCCATTGACAAAGACATTATAAAGCAAGAAACCACAATTCTTCTTGCAATAACTTTATTGATTCGTGACAATGCCTTAGCTTTTTCAAATTTTGAAACAAATCCGTATATGGTTGTTACACCTGTTGAAATGAAGCACAGGAACAAACAAATGTTGTATGCCCAGAAGACGTATGTCTTCCCCAGCTGTTTAGTTACATACAGTGACGGCAGTGTTGATTCACCAGCCTGGGTAAACTCCGCATACCATCCTAACAGCATTATAACGGACAATACCAATGCAATTGAATTTATTACAAATGAGATCATCATGGAGCGGGAAACTTCTTTTGGACTTTTCAATACCTTGCCGCATGAAATCATAGTCGGAATTACTACAGACTGAAAGCCTGCGTAAGTGAATGCTTTTAATATTCCTTTTGCTATATTCCCGCTGCTTGCTCTGACAGCAAACATACTTGATATTTCAGGCATCCTTGCATTAATTCCCAATATGAATATTACTGCACATGAGGATAAAATTCCTATGGACATGATTGTTGATGCACGGGAAACCATGGATGCTCCGAAAATTGTCATTGTCAAAAGTATTGCTCCGACTGACATAACGGCATATCCATATGGTATATTGTATGTCTTGTTTAACAGTGATGCAGCTCCTGCTATAACAGCTCCTACTGCACATAAAACCATGGTGTAAAAATAAATATCAAACAAAATTGATAATTTGTCAAAAGGATGGTACAAAGTTTGAAAAAGCTCCTTGTAACTTGAAAGCCCTCTGGAATTGTACATAATTATACATTCTCTTATAGTTAAAGTTAAAAGTGCCATAGCAATAACAGCCATGATCGGTGCAGTCCAGCCATACTGCACATAGTATTGTGTTGCCTGATTTCCGGTTGCGAAGCCTCCACCCGCATGAGAACTGAACAGTACACATGCAACCGCAAATGCACCTGTGAAGCCCATGTTCTTTGTTTTAGATTGTTTTTCCATTTTCATACCTCTCATGATTAATTTTTTTAATACACTACTAGTTGTCCATGAGAAAGGTTTAAAATATAAAAAAATCTTCCTCCCTCAGGGAAACTAATCCCTAAGAGACGGAAGATATATGATCTTTCGCGGTACCACTCTTATTCATTTCATACGAAATGCCCTCTAGATACGGATTATTATTAATCGATATCCTGCCATTTTTAACGATTGGCTCCCGTACCTGCCTACTTGTTATAACTTTCGGCAAATCCGCTCAAAGGCTAGTTCGGCATCTCTTTGACATTGTTTCTCACCAACCAACAACTCTCTGAAATCACTGAATAATGCTTACTGCTCCTTATCACTGCGTTTATGTTGCTCATTAACTTGTGTATTTTTTAGGAGTATAACACCAATTAATAATACTTGTCAATAAAAATTTTAATTTTTTTTTATTTATGCATAATTCACATACAAATATTTAAGAGTGTATTCTCGTATGCTTACAATTCTCAACTGCCGTTCTACCTCCAGTATCCTAAAGTTTTCATAGACAGTTACTTTTTTCTTTTTTTAAGTAATCTATTCCAAGCTGCGTAATTCTATTTCCTGATCTTCCTTTCCTGATTTCAATAAACCCTTTTTTATTTAACAGCTCCAGCAGCATTCTCACTTTTGCGTCGCTCATGACTATGTTCTTCTCTCTTAACTTGTATATTAAGTTTGTTCTTCCTATTCCATGGAAACTGTCCGTGTTTTCATTTATAATTATTAACAGTTCAATAATGTTATAATTTAAAGTACTCTCTTCTGCCTTGTTATTAGCTTTATCAATTATATATTTAGGAAATTCATCAAGAGTTTTATAATAATTAGCTGCACTTTCCAGCTCCCTGACATTACCCGGCCATTTGTATTCCAGCAGTGCATCTTTTTCTTCATCACCTAAATTTAAATAGCGTGTCCCCAAAAAATTTTCCGCAAGAGGAAATATGTCTTCTTTTCGATCCCTTAAAGGAGGAATGTTAATAGGAATAACATTAAGCCTGTAATATAAGTCACTCCTGAACCTTCCCCTATGTGCTTCTTCTTCGAGATTTTTGTTTGTAGCCACTATAATTCTAACATCAATATTTATAATCCTGTCACTTCCTATACGCATTATTTGTTTCTCCTGGATTACTCTTAAAAGTTGGCTTTGTACATTCGGGGATATATCACCTATTTCATCTAAAAACAATGTTCCAGTACTTGCCTGCTCAAACAAGCCTATTTTCCCGCTTTTATTTGCTCCGGTAAACGAACCGCCTTCATAACCGAACAGTTGGCTTTCCAGAAGTGATTCAGGCAATGAGGCACAATTAATTGCGACAAAGGGCATGGCTTTTCGATTGGAGAAATTGTGTATGGATTGAGCGATAAGTTCTTTTCCCGTACCGCTTTCTCCCTGAATAAGTATTGTATAATCAGTGAGGGCAGCCTTTTTTGAAATCTTTATGCATTGCATCATTGAATTTGATTTATAAACTATATTGTTAAATTTATATTTTGCAAAAAGTCCTTTCTCTACAAGATTATTTTTCAAATTTATTTCCAAATCTCTTATGTCTTTTTCATTTCTCAAAATGAAATTATAGCCGATAGTTTGGTCTATAAGCATTACGTCCGTTTTCTCAATTGTATAGTTTTCTTCATTTATTCTGATTAATTTAATTTTAAAGTCTGTTCCTGTTATCAAACGAAAAATTTCATTGCTTATAAAACTATCAATACACTTGTCACTATAGTCCTCGTCAATATTAAAAATCTTATTTAATTTGTCATTTGAATATACCAAATTGTAGCTGTTGTCCGTAAGCATTATTCCTTCATAGGAATTAAAGATAAATGTGTTTAACATTTCGCTTTTCAGGTAACTGTTCAGGTAATTGCTTTTAAAGGCAGCATTGGGCTCAACAATTTCATTCATGTGTCTAATAATATTTCTGTTTATTGACTTATAGCTCAATCTTTGTTTCTGCATTATTTTGATTATTGTGTCATATCCGATTTCACGGTATCCGATATTTATTATTTTTTTTATGTGTTCAGGTACTAACCCCACCTCATCGGGTGTTACGGCAATTTCAATGTCCTTATAATAATCATTCACGTCAAGCCTTTTTTCATAAGGAATAAAATTTATATTGCTTATGCCCAGCTCATAAAAAGTGTTTGTAGTTTGTATTGTGCTTTCATAAGAGTCATTTACTACCAGTACATCTGTGTTACTTTTAATGTTTCTTATTTCCGCGATGTATTTTTTATTAATTCCTCTGGTCATCACTACGACATTATCAAAATCCGTAATGTGTTTTTTTAAAGGATATATCATTTGTTCATATAAAACCAGGTATATATCACCTTCTATTTTCTCATGTTCACCCAGTTCGTTTAAAAAAACATTTCTCACCTGTGCATATTTTTCAAAAATAGATTCCACGCAATTTTTTAAATATTCTATTACCGGCCAGTTTTCCCTGTTGTTGTAAATTATCATTATTGTTTTCATATAGATCCCCTATTAATTAATTCTAATGCTAATTATTTACATTCTACCATATATAATATTAATTAATAGGATTATTTTGCTTTTTCATCCTATTATTATAAGTAATTGAAAATTGTACGTTGAAATGCCAACCCTGCACAACTTTGTTATTAATTTAATTATTGGCACGAAAATTGCATTAATAAAAATACATAATATAGACTAATAATAAGGAGAGATGAAAGATGAGTAATGAAGGCATTAAATCAGTTGAGCCGTCTAAATCTGAATTTAAGCAAGAAATCGGAATATTTGGCGGAGTTAGCATCATCGGCGGCATAATGATAGGCTCAGGTATATTTTATTTAGGCTCCTACGTATTACTGCGTACCGGCATGAGTTTAGGCCTTGCACTATTATGTTGGATAGTCGGTGGTATAGTATCGCTGCTCGGAGGGTTATGTTTTGCGGAGTTGGGTGCTTCAAGGCCTGTAGCAGGCGGAATGGTAGTTTATTTAAATGAAGCCTACCATCCCATAGTAGGATTTTTATTCGGTTTTGCAAGCTGGTTAATAAGCGGCGCAGGATCTATTGCTGCTATAGCCGTAGCACTGCCAACTGCATTGAGAAGCTTTTTTGGTGTTAGTGATATGGGAGTAAAGGTTATTGCAATCGCACTAATTGTTGCACTTACTGTTTATAATTATTTAGGAGTTAAAAAAGCATCTATATTGCAGAATGTTTCAATGGTTGCAAAATTAATCCCAATCGCTATAATTATGTTTGGAGCATTGATGTTCGGCAATCAAAGCCCTGACTTGAGCCTGGCTCCTGCGGACGGAAGCAGCGTAGGATTCACAGGAATGATAGGTATGATTGCATTTGCTACTGTGGCGACATTGTGGGCATATGAAGGCTGGACAAATTTAAACACTGTAGCTGAAGAAATGAAAAACCCTAAGAAAAACCTGCCTCTTTCCATAGTAATAGCTATAGGCGGAATCTTAGTAATTTATACTTTGTTTAACTATTCAATTTACAGAGTAATACCACACACTGAAATAGTAACTATGATTAATGGAGGAAATTATTATTTAGGAACTGAAGTTGCTAAACGTATTTTTGGAAATGTGGGCGGTACCATAGTTCTTGTAGGTATGATTATTTCAATGTTTGGTTCTTTAAACGGAATGATACTTGCTTTCCCGAGAACTTATTATGCCATGGCAAAAGAAGGACACTTCTTCAAAAGCTATGGAAAATTGCATCCAAAGTATAAAGTTCCTCATGTGTCAATTATCGGTCAATGCGTTATATCAGTTGCTTTAGTATTGTTCAGAAACCTTGATCAATTAACATCAATGGTTGTTTTCTCAGGTATGCTGTTCAATGTCCTAGTCGTTGTAGCTGTACTGATTTACCGCAAAAAATATCCGGATTTGGAAAGACCGTACAAAATGTGGGGATATCCTGTTACTGTAATTATTACTATTTTAATATTTGCAGGATTAATGATTAATACATTTATAGAAGACCCTGTTACAGCTCTTATCGGTTTTATAGTTCCTGCCTTTGGCTGCTTAGTGTATTTATACTTTGATAAGCAGCTTAAAAAAGAAGGCAGAGCAAATTAATAATGTACTCAAATATTTGTAAAAAGAGTATAATGTCATAAATACTGTGCAATTGGAGGCTAATAATTGATTACTTTATTTAAAAACGGAAACATTCATACAATGGAAAATTTAAATTCTAAAGCAGATGCTTTTTTAGTCGAAAACAGCAAATTTATATATGTGGGAAATGAAAATGGTGCACGGGAATATTTAAGTGCTAATAAATCTTCCTATAATGAAGTGGATTTAATGGGACGTCTTATTTTACCTGGATTAAATGACTCACATATGCATTTTGTGCATTTTGCCAAGAGCTTGAGAAGTGTAGATCTTGTAGGCACAAAAAGCATTAAAGAAATAAGACAGCGTATACAAGGATGGATTAACAGCCGTAATCTTGACAGCAATACCTGGGTTGAAGGCGAAGGATGGAATCACGATTATTTCATTGATGAAAAAAGATTCCCTACTAAGTTTGACTTGGATGATATAACAGGTGAAGTTCCCACATTGGTTATGAGGGCGTGTTTTCATATCGGAGTTCTTAATTCGGCCGCAATGAAAACAATAGGACTTAATAAAGATACCGCAGGCAAGTATGGAAATCTAGTTGAGCTATTGCCTAATGGTGAACCAAACGGTGTAATAAAGGAAAGCCTGCTGGATAGTGTTAAGGCCAGAATATCCACACTTGATTTACAGACTTTAAAAACAATATTGATTGATGCTCAATATAAGGCTTTTGCACAAGGATTGACATCAGTACAAAGCGATGATGTGGGTTATACGCCTGACAGTGATTACGATCTTCTGTTTCAAGCCTTTAAAGAATTAGATACATCTGATAATTTACATATTCGCATAGGAGAGCAATGTTTGCTTACAGATAAGTCAATTGTTGAAACTTTCTTTAACAAAGGATATTGTTATGGGTACGGCAATGACAAATATCGTGTGAGTTGCGTCAAGATACTCAGCGATGGCTCTCTTGGAGCAAGAACTGCTGCATTAAGAAACCCTTATGCTGATGATTCAAGCACTAAAGGTTTAGAGATGTTTACTCAAAGTGAACTAAATGAACTAGTTCTTACTTCTCATAGACATAATTGTCCCGTTGCAATTCATGCTATAGGAGACAGAGCTATAGAAATGTCATTGGATGCAATTGAATATGCTCAAAAATCAGATTCAGGTTATAATCCGAGACACGGCATCGTTCACTGTCAAATTACTGATAATACTTTACTCGACCGTTTTAAAGAACTTAATGTTCTTGCTTTCATACAGCCCATATTTATAGATTACGATATGAATATTGTTGCTGACAGGGTTGGAAATGATATGGCTCGAACTTCATACGCATGGAAAACAATGATTGATAAAGGTATTCATGCATCATTCGGAACAGACTGTCCCGTTGAAACCTTCAATACAATGCCAAATATTTATTCTGCTGTTACAAGAAAGAACATAACAGGAGATGAAAAAAAGGTTTATCTGGCCGATGAAAAAATGAGCATGTTTGAGGCAATAAGAGCATATACCTATGAAGGAGCGTATGCCTCCGGAGAAGAAGATATTAAAGGAACAATATCACCAGGAAAACTTGCGGATTTTATTGTGCTTGATAAGGATTTATTTAATTTAAGCAATGATGAGGAAATTCTTGATACACATGTTGTTGAAACATATGTTGACGGGAAAAAGGTACACAGCTTATTGTAACCATACGTAAAACCCCCGACAGCTATCCGGGGGTTTCATACATTATACATATTTTATTCCGTCAATGGTTTTGCAAAATGCGAAAATATGATTTTAACTATGTTGTAAATTGCCATTGTAATGATTATCCACTCAACTATGAAAATCCAAACTGCTCCCAAGTCTGCCATATACAGCTTGATTGCGGTATAAATTGAACCTAATGCCGTAAATGCTATAACTGATTCATTGTTGAAATGTTTTTTCCTTGCGACCAGTATGTACAGAAGGGCCAGTACAAACCAAATCACATAATCTCTTATCAAAAGAAGTGTATTTTCAATTTCCGAAAAGTTTATTGAATCGCTTAACAGGGAAAAGACTATGTCTATGAGCCAGAATGTTGTTATTATTATAAAAACAAATAATCCTATTGTTAAAATATTGTTTTTCAATTCTTCTCTGTCTAAGTTTATAGGCTTTGAAAATTTAGTCGACAGCTTATTGGACAGCTTGCTTTTAAACCTCCTCATAAATCCTCCTCAATTATACTAAATAATATATTCCTTATAGATAATATATATTTATTCAGAGATATATATGACTAAATTTAATAATTTTATATACTGTATCAGGTCTTTATCTTTTCTATGCTAGCTTTTAGCTCTATATTAAAAAAATCCCTTTATTCAAGGGATTCATTTATTCTAATTCAACTGCTCCTGTGTTCAATGCATAGTAGCGGCCTTTTTGCTTCATTAAGTCATCATGGTCGCCTCTTTCGATGATTTCTCCCTGTTCAAGAACCATTATAGCATTTGAATCGCGGACAGTTGACAATCTGTGTGCAATTACAAATGTTGTTCTTCCTTCCATCAGCTTATCCATACCCTCTGAAATAAGTTTTTCAGTCCTTGTATCTACAGAAGAGGTCGCTTCATCAAGTATGAGTATGGTCGGATCAGCTACTGCTGCTCTGGCAATAGATAGAAGCTGTCTTTCGCCCTGTGACAGATTTTGACCGTCAGAGGTCAGCATTGTATCATAGCCGTTAGGCAGATGTTTTATGAAGTAATGTGCATTTGCAAGCTTTGCTGCATTTACAACTTCTTCATCAGAAGCATCAAGTCTTCCATATCTGATGTTGTCCGCAACTGTTCCTTCAAACAAATGTACATCCTGCAGAACTATGGACATTGTACTTCTTAAATCGAATTTGTCTATTCTTTTTATATCTATTCCATCATACAGGATTGCTCCTTCATTTATTTCATAGAAACGGTTTATAAGATTTGTTATTGTCGTCTTTCCTGCACCTGTTGAGCCAACGAATGCAATCTTCTGTCCGGGCTTGGCATAAAGATTAATATTCTTCAATACTTTCTTATCCGCCTCATATCCGAAGTCAACATCCTTTAGTGTGATGCTGCCTTTTATAGGAACCAGTTCAAATTCACCATTTTCTTGCGGAACCCTCCAGCAAAGATTTTTTTCTCCCTTTCGTTCCTCAACCAAGGTAACATCACCTTCGTTTAATTCGATTTTTTCATCCAACACCCTGAAAATTCTTTCAGCTCCTGCCAATGCCGCAAACAAAGTGTTAAGCTGGTTAGAAACTTGTGTTATGGGTCTTGAAATTGTTCTTGTGTATTGAAGAAATGATGCAAGATTGCCTATACTGAACTTGTTAATCATTACAAGGTATGCTCCAACCATTGATACTACCGCATATTTTACATAAGAAAGATTTCCCATAATAGGCATCAGCATTACACCGTATGTTGAAGCCTGAGTACTAGCCTTTCTCAGTTCTTCGTTTCTTTCGTTAAATTTTTCGATTGCCCTTTCCTCATAGTTAAATACCTGGACTACTTTTTGTCCGGACATCATTTCTTCAATGTATCCGTTCATACCCGCCAGAGATGACTGCTGGCTGCGAAAATATTTAGACGATTTCTGGCCTACATTTTTAACCACAACCAATATTAATGCAAGCATTATTGCTACTATCAATGTCATAATCGGACTTAAAAACAACATCATCGCAAATGTTCCTACTACTGTTATTACCGAAATCAATACCTGTGAAACACTTTGCTCCAGGGATTGGTTCAGCATATCAACATCATTGGTAAAGGTTGACATTAAATCCCCGTGCGAATGCCGGTCAAAGTATGATATGGGCAGCTTCTCCATATGAGAAAACATTTCTTCACGAATTTTGTGCACTGTTTTCTGAGCAAGCTTTGCCATGAACAAATTTCCTAAGTATTGAGATAAAGCAATTACCAGAACCATTACGCCCATTATTGCAAGGTATGTTATAAATCTGCTTTTTTCAAAATCACCAACCAGCGTATCAATTACAGGGCTTAACATTCCGTTTATCCCTATTTCCGCAACAGAACTTAGGACAATGAATAGTATACCGCTGAAAAACAGTAGTTTATTGAACTTGAAGTAGCTGAACAGCCTTATCAATGTTTTCTTTGGATCTGAAGGCTTAAGCTGCTTCGGACCTTTATTATCAGGGGCTTTCATTTCTGTTTGCTTATTTTCAGATTTTTTCATTTCGCTCATTGCCCAACCACCCCTTTCTGCTGTGATTCATAGATTTCTTTATATATAGGAGAAACCTCCATTAATGATTCATGTGTTCCTGTTGATTCTATCTCTCCCTCATTCATGACAAATATTCTGTCGGCATGCTGAATTGATGAAATTCTTTGAGCAATTATTATTGTAGTTACATTGCCAAGTTCTTCTTTAAATGCTTTTTGTATTTTCGCATCCGTTGCCATATCGACTGCACTGGTTGAGTCGTCAAGAATAATTATTTTAGGAGATTTTAATAATGCCCTTGCAATGGTCAGTCTCTGCTTCTGTCCGCCGGAGAAATTGTCTCCGCCCTGCTCCACTCTGTGATCTAATCTGTCTTCATATTTGGATACAAATTCCCATGCCTGAGACAGTTTCAATGCATTTACAATTTGCTCATCCGTTGCATTTTCGTTTCCCCATTTCATATTTTCTCTGATGGTTCCTGAAAACAGCACGTTTTTTTGCAGCACAAATGCTACTTTATCTCTTAATGTCTTTATGTGATATCTTTTTACATCTATTCCGCCAACCGTTACACTACCTTCAGTGGCATCATAAAGTCTTGGAATCAGCTGAACCAACGTAGATTTTGACGAGCCTGTTGAACCTATCATTCCAATAACCTCACCAAATTTAATTTCAAGGTTGATGTTTTTCAACGCTTTTTCAGAGCTTAAAGGGTATGCGAAACTCACATTACTAAATTTTATGGAGCCATCTTTTATATCCATAACCGGATTTTTATCTTCTCTAATTTCTGAGTCTGTGCTTAACACTTCATTAATTCTGGCTGCTGAAGCTGTACCTCTTAAAAACTGCATGAAGAAAAATGAAAGCATCATCAATGACATCAATATTTGAGTAATATATGTAATAAACGATACAAGTTCTCCGCTTCCCATGCTGCCAGCAACCACTTGTTTTCCTCCGAACCACAATACTGCTATTATAGTCGTATATGTTACCACAGTTAAAACAGGAAACAGAAACATAATAAGAGATATGGCACTTAATGCAGTATCTCGCAGTGAATCATTTCTTTCCTTGAATCTTTGTTCTTCATGACTTTGTCGGTTAAAAGACTTAACAACTCTTATTCCTGTTAAGTTTTCCTGAATAATTGCATTTACCCTGTCAACGCGTGACTGCATCTTAATAAAAAGCGGCCTTGCCTTCGACATTATTATTACTAATAATACAGCTGTAACCGGAATTGCAATCATAAATACTCCGGCTAAAGGAGCATTTATACTCAAAGCCATTATCAGTGCAAAAATCATCATAAATGGAGCTCTTACCGCCATTCTAAGACTCATCATTGCTACCTGCCCGAGAGTATTGCAGTCATTTGTCAGTCTGGTTATCAGAGATGATACCGAAAACTTATCCAGATTGGCAAAAGAAAATCCTTGAACCTTTTTAAATGTTGCTTTTCTTATTTCCGACGCAAAACCAAATCCGGCTTTTGCTCCATAATGTGAACTTACGATTCCGAGAGTCATCCCCAGCAATGCAGCTAAAATCATTATACAGCCTATTTTAACCACATAGTTGATATCACGTCCGGCAATACCCACATCCACTATAAGCGACATCAGATACGGAATAATAATGTCCGCCGCTACTTCTAATATCATTAGAATAGGACACAGTATTGCATAGCTAATGTACTTTTTCATAAAAGGCAATAATTTTTTCAAAATCTCACTCCTATCTTAATATAATTATATGCTTTCCCGAATTAATAAAATAATTAGATTGTATTAGATTATTGCACACGCACATCATAATATAATATCACTTCTATCCTTAAAAAAAGCTTAAAAATTTTTATTATCAAAAAATTAATAGCAGCCTGAAAGGCTGCTTTAATACAATACCATATTTTTATAAAAATATCAAATATAAAATTCTACATGTATGCTGACCAACCGCCATCTACCTGAATGCACTGTCCATTTACAAATCCCGATTCATCGCTTGCTAAAAACACTGCAACTGATGCAATCTCTTTCGGCATTCCATATCTGGGATTCAAAGCCAAACCCAGAGAAGTCAGTGCTGCACCCTCCTGGTTGATATTTTTCATAAATTCGCTGCTTCCAATTTCTGTTGCTATTCCTCCGGGGCAAATTGCATTGCATCTTATATTTTTCTTGGCATACATAAATCCTGTATTCTTAGTTAATCCCACAACCGCGTGTTTGCTTGCCGTATATGTGGAGCCTGCGATTCCTCCGTGCAGTCCGCCTATGGATGCAACATTGATGATATTTCCCCCGCCGGATTCCTCAAAATATTTAACGGCTTTTCTCATAGCAAACAAAACAGATTTAACATTTATATCAAAAACCTTATCAAACATTTCATCGCTTACATCACCGACTCCGCTCATGTCATCCATGATTCCGGCGTTGTTAACCAATATATCCAATTTTCCGAATTGTTTAACAGCTTCATCAATCATACCTTCAACTTTGACCTTGTCAGTAACATCAGCTGCGTATGCTACTACCTTTCCGTCAAAATCTTTTGTATCTTCCACCAACTGGTTTAACCTTTCTGCGCGTCTTGCAACCGCAAGCACATTTGCGCCTTCTTTAGCAAAATAATAAGCTATATCTCTTCCCATTCCGGAGCTTGCCCCGGTAACAACTGCCGTCTTGCCTTTTAATCTCATAGAACCTCCTGATAGTGAATTATTTGTAATATTTGAAATTATACCCTGTATTCAAATATTTAAAACTATAATTATATTATTGACGGTATTTAACAAAAAATAAATAATTGCATTTTAATAAATTATAATAGTATAATGAATACAGCAAACAATAATTTCAAAGGAGATTTTTTAATATATGAGAGAAATTGACGGTACAGAAAAGCAGAAAAAATTAGTACGCATTGTCCTTGAAGAAAAAGAGGTGCCATTAATTATAAGTGATATTGAAGAAATGGAATTCAGCGACACAAAGTATAAGATTGCTGAAAAATTTGAATACGACAGAAAAGTTATACTTGAAACACCATGGAATGTGAGTGTGGTGCTTCAAAATAAAACCAGTAAAATCAGCGAAATTGTGGATATAAATCTTCAAAGAAGCGGTATTAACGGCGTAAGCAGTAAAAAAATATTTTCGGCTTTGAGAGCAAAATACAAATCATCCAATATGCCGTATATTAACGATTTAGCTGAAAAAATATAAAGTATCAGTTGGATGACATAAAATGATTTGTAAACAGACTATGAGTTGCATTGGCAACTCTTTTTTAATGTGTTTCAATTATTTGGTAACGACAATGAAAAAACATTGAGGGGCAGCAGTATAGAGGTTGCAAAAAAACTGCAGGACGAAATACAGGAAAAGGTTGAGGTTGCAGGGTTAGAAATTATAGAAGCGAGAATAACCCATTTATCCTATGCTCCTGAAATAGCAGCCGCAATGCTTCAGAGGCAACAGGCTTCTGCAATAATTGATGCAAGGCAAATGATTGTGGAGGGTGCTGTCGGGATGGTCGAAATGGCTCTTGAAAAACTTAGTGAAAATGAAATTGTCCAGCTTGATGAAGAAAGAAAGGCTGCAATGGTAAGCAATTTGCTTGTTGTTCTATGTGGCAACAAGGACGCCCAGCCCATTGTAAATTCCGGTTCACTTTATTAATGGTGAATAGATGGATAAAAAAGATAAAGAAAAAAAGCAGGTGCTTCTCAGATTGTCTCCCAGCCTCTGGGAAGAGCTTGCTGATTGGGCTGAGGATGATTTTCGTTCCATCAACGGACAAATTGAATATTTGCTGAATGAATGCGTCAAGCACAGGAAAAGATCAAATAAAAAAGATTCAAATGATTAAACAAAAATGAAGAATACTTTATGTACTCTTCATTTTTTATATACCCTCACCGTAATGACCGAGCGTGCAAGCAAATTTGTGGATTTGTGGCGGAGTCTGCGTATGTTGTCTACATTCCTCTGCCAAATAACGGTTGACTTTCTCTTTTCCTTTCAAGGACTTTTTTTAAATGCCTTTTTTCTTCATTTAAAATAATTGATATTTCTTCCGCTGCCATATCAGGATACAATCTTTGAAGCTCAGTTACAAACAAAACTGCATCTCTTTCAGCTTTTTCGGCAATATCGAAAATCTGACTTTTTGTAAATATGTTTTTTGCTTGTTCAATAAGCTCTTCATCAAACAGTGAATTGCTTTCAATCAGCAAATCTACATATTCCGCTTCATTTTCTTCAATTTCTATTTCGATATTCTTTTCAAATTTTTTTAATAATGCATTGTAAATTTGTTCATGTCTCTCTTCATCATCAGCCAACTGTCCAAAAAATTTCTCTCCGATTCTTGATTCATTGGCAATAGCCCTGTAAAGCTCTGTTGCTGATTTTTCATTTTCAGCTATGGTTTTTAATAAATTTACTCCGTTCCATTTAACCGTCATTGTCATCCTCCTAATATAATTTTCAGAAAATTATTACCCAGGAAAACCTTAATCAAATCATTTTTTTATAAAAATTTTGATTTATTGGCAGCTGCCTGATTATTTATTCATATATTCCGCTTAAATTCATAAATTCTATTAAATACTTCCTTTACAAAAGGATAGTTAAGCATTATTATTAAAAGAAATGAATTTTTTTAACTGTATTATATTTAAAGGGGTGTTATATGAAAATTAAGCCTAAGGACAGAAAAGCATTAGTTGAAGCTGCATTAGGGAAGAGACCTTGTGATTTGGTAATAAGTAATGCTCAGATAGTAAATGTATTTACCGGCGAAATATATAAGGGACATGTTGGGATATATGATGGTTTTATTGCTCACATACAATGTGACCCTGATGGAAGACACACAGATGAAATAAAATTAATCGGAAAAAATTATTGCAACGCAAAGGGCAAATATTTAATTCCGGGCTTTATTGATGCTCATGCACATGTTGAAAGCACAATGATGACTCCAAGGAATCTGGCAGAGGCAGTCATCCCCCACGGAACAACAACCATGGTCACAGACCCCCATGAAATAGCAAATGTATGCGGCATAGAGGGAGTTGAATACATGCATGCGTGCAGCACGGGCATACCAATGAGACAGCTTATTTTAATCCCTTCATGTGTGCCTGCGGTGCCTGGACTGGAAAACTCAGGAGCAGTATTTTCTGAAAAAGAAGTAAAGTCATTGTTAAATCTTGACAGAGTAATAGGTCTGGCAGAGGTAATGGATTTTTTAGGTGTAATCAACAATAACGACAGAATGGCTGCTATCATAGATGCGGTAGATGAAAAAAATCTATTTTTAGAAGGCCATGCTCCCGGTTTATCAGGCAGGGAGCTGTCAGCATACTTATGTGCAGGTCCAAACAGTGACCATGAAAGTGTATCTTCAATTGAAGCCAGGGAAAAAATCCGCTCAGGAATGTTTGTTGATGCAAGAGAAAGCTCCATAACAAAAAATGTTGAAGCTATAATAAACGGAGTAAGGGATTTCAGATATTTTGATAATCTGACTCTTTGCACAGATGACAGAGAACCTGAGGACATCATAAAAAACGGCCATATGAATGACGTAGTCAGAAAGGCTATAAAGTGCGGACTTCACCCCATTGATGCAATAAGAAGCGCAACAATCAACGTTGCCAGAGAAATAGGCATTAAAAACCTGGGTGCCATTTCTCCGGGTTTTGCAGCAGATATGGTGCTT
The DNA here is from genome assembly GCA_002381185.1 of Firmicutes bacterium UBA3553. GTDB lineage: Bacteria > Bacillota > Clostridia > Tissierellales > Sedimentibacteraceae > Sedimentibacter. The sequence continues at coordinate 241,946 of DFOA01000020.1, forward strand.
GTGGACTCTTTAGAGGAATTAATTCCATCAGCTGTATTATTCGAAGGAAAATTAGCAGCTTTAAACGGTAAGCTGACCGTTGATATTGACGATATGTTCTTTGAACTGGAAGAAAGAAACACCGTCTATATTGATGAACTGAAGGCCGAAGATTTTATAATCACCGCACCGGTCATGGAAGGTAAAATTAAAACAAGAGTTATTAAATACAGTGATTTTAATTCCGCAGATACCGAATTCTTGTTTGAAGAGCTGCCTGTTATAAATGGACGTATCGACATTTCATTTGATAGTGATTTAAAATTTGCGGCAGTAATAAACAGGCACAGGGGCCAAAATACCAAAGGGCTCGGAATTGTACGCAATTTCGGAACAAGTTTCGGTGCCGTCGGAAGCACGGTATCTCATGACTGCCACAATTTAACTGTTGTTTATGACACTCCTGAAAATGCCTATGCTGCTGCTGAAAAGATAATGGAAACAGGCGGTGGGATAAGCTGTGCAGCCGGAGGTAAGGCATTGGAAAATCTTTCTCTTCCCATTGGCGGATTAATGTCCGGCAAACCCTGCGAAGAACTGGCACTGGAGGCAGACAAAATGAAAAACGCACTGAGAAGCCTCGGTTTAACAGAAAGTGAAAATCCGCTCCTCAGAATAGCAACGCTGGCACTGCCTGTAATTCCTAAAGCTAAAATGTCTGATTTGGGGATTGTTGATGTTTTGGAACAAAAAATTGTATCTTTATTTGAGTAAAAATAAAATAACAAAGCTCAAGAGCCGAAACCGGCTTTTGAGCTTTGTGCTAAGCTTTTGAGAGGAATTTTGAAAAAATTAGCTTTATTGATTATTAATATAACTTGCGTTTATATTAAAATTTTGTGTGGATTATATTATTTATGTAAAATTTAATCCACTTGGGCTAATGCCTGTTCAATATCCTCTAATATGTCATCGATATTTTCAATTCCCACTGAAAGCCTTACCAAACCGGGAGTTATACCTGCTGCATGTAATTGTCTGTCTGAAAGCTGCCTGTGTGTGGAGCTTGCCGGATGAAGCACGCAGGTGCGTATGTCTGCGACATGAACCTCGTTTGAAGCAAGCTTTAATGAATCTATAAATTTAACCGCATTTTCTCTGCTGCCCTTAATTGACAGAGAAATTACGCCGGCGCATCCTCTTGGAACATATTTGTTAGCCAGCTCATGATATTTGTCGCCTTCCAATCCGGGATAATTAACAAACTCAATTTTATCTGATTTACTTAAATATTCCGCAACCTTCAAAGCATTGCTGCAGTGTCTGTCCATTCTTACAGCCAGTGTTTCCAGTCCTAGATTCAATAAAAATGCCGCATTGGCAGATGGATAGGCTCCTATATCTCTCATTAGCTGAACTCTGGCCTTTGCAATATATGCAGCCTTTCCAAATGATTTTGTGTATACAACGCCGTGGTATGATTCGTCAGGCTCCGAAAACTCTGGAAATTTTCCGTTTTCCCAGTTATAATTTCCGCTGTCAACAATTACGCCGCCTACTTGTACAGCATGGCCATCCATGTACTTGGTAGTCGAATGAGTTACAATATCTGCTCCAAATTCAAAAGGTCTGCAAAGATACGGCGTTGCAAATGTGTTGTCAACTATTAGCGGCACGCTGTTTTTATGGGCGAGTCTTGCAAATCTTTCAATATCAAATACAGCCAGCGCTGGGTTTGCAATGGTTTCTCCGAAAACAGCCTTTGTGTTTTCCATGAACTCTTTTTGAATTTCTTCGTCTGTTGAATCCTGGCTTACAAATGTGCATTCAATGCCAAATCTTTTCAACGTAACTGCAAAGAGATTAATAGTACCTCCATAAATTGAAGATACGCTTATGAAGTGATCTCCTGCTTTTAAAATATTTAAAAGACTTAACAATGATGCTGCCTGACCCGATGTGGTGCACATAGCACCTACCCCGCCTTCCATGGAGGCAATTTTTTCTTCAACCGCTGCGACTGTGGGATTTGATATACGTGAATACATGTGCCCCTCAACAGACAGGTCAAATAATTTTCCTATATGGTCAGAAGAATCATATGTATAGGTTGTGCTTTGATAAATGGGAAGCGCTCTCGGCTCTCCGTTTTTTGGATGATAACCTTCATGAAGGCATTTTGTTTCAAACTTCATTTTCCCCTCCTGATACTGATATTTACACATTATAACACGGCATTTTAATTACTTCAATATATTTTGTTTCATATTTTAATACATGTGTTTTTAAATCAGGGACATAATTTATGAAATGAATGTGAATTCTAATACATAGTTTCCTATTCTAAAACTCTTTGCAATCTTAAATCTTCGTTAATTAATTTATTGAATTATAAAATTCTTCTACAAATTTATCAACAATTTCTTCCTGCTCCTGCTTCATGGAAGATGTTATTTCAAAAGGAATTCCCACAACCTCCATGTTCTTCATGGAGCATATTATTTCCTGCATGACTTTAACTGCCTGCGGCGACCATGTTCCGCTTCCAACCAAGCCAACCTTTCTGTTTTGAAGATTAAGTGCTTTAAGTTCATTTAACAATGATTCCATTCCGTAATACAAGCCATTATTGTATGTCACGGAGCCAAATATAACATGGCTGTATTTCCAAATGTCAGACACAATATATGACGGATGTGTTTTGGAAATATCGTACATGCGCATGTCCTTGACACCTTTTTGTGCAAGCTTGTTGGCAATAACATTCATGGTATTTTCCATATTTCCGTACATGGAAGCATAAACAAGAATAACACCGTTTTTTTCCGGCTCATACCTGCTCCATTTATCATATTTATCTATTATATATGATAAATTTTCTCTCCACACAGGTCCGTGCAGCGAACAGATTATTTTTATTTCATAAGATTTTACCTTCTTTAATGCAGTTTGGACCTGCGGACCGTACTTGCCTACTATATTTGCATAATAACGCCTTGCTTCTTCTAAGTAAAAATGTTCATAATCTGTTTCATCACTGAATATATTTCCGGCCAAAGCACCAAATGTGCCGAAGGCATCTGCGGTAAAGAGGATTTTTTCTGTTTCTTCATATGTAAACATTACTTCAGGCCAATGAACCATGGGAACAGTCATGAATTTCAAATTATGTTTCCCCAGACACAACGTATCGCCGTCTTTTACTTCCAGCATATTCATGCTGTAATCAAAATCGTAAAATTGTCCTATGAACTGAAATGTTTTTTTGTTTCCCACAATTTTAATGTTTGGATATCTTCTGACAAGTTCCTCAATGTTTGCACAGTGGTCCGGCTCCATATGGTTTATAACCAGGTAGTCCAGTTCTCTTCCGTTCAATACATGAGTTATATTATCAATAAACAATCTGCTGATAGCCGTATCAACAGTATCCATCAATGCAGTTTTTTCGTCTAAAATTAAATACGAATTATAGCACACACCATTGGGAATCGGAAACATGTTTTCAAAACGCTCAAGTCTTCTGTCATTGCCGCCTACCCAATAAATATTTTCACTGATTTTATGAACACAATGCATTTTTTATCACTCCTTGTAATATGGGACATGCCCAACTCTATTCTATATATTCCCATAAATATATTTTTCAAACTTTGTTTTTAATAATACAGTTTCTTTTATTGTTCCATTTTCTGTATATTGACTAGCTCCAATTGATTTGGCTAGGATTCCTTAATGACTGGTGTTTAAAAATTGGCACATTATATTTTTCTCCTAATGACCGCACTACATCCTTATAACATCCTTTTAATTTATCGTGAAATACAATTCCTTCAATTCCGCCTATAATTGAATCAATACAATCAGACACCTTTTTTATTCCGCTTTCGCCCTCATACTCTCCAGATACAAGCCACTGGTTTGCGATTATATGGGAAATACCAAAGCAATCTTGTCCATCATTCCACTCTGTATGAACCGCCTCTGCAAAATTAGGGTCAAAGTGAACGCCTCCTACGCAAAGGAGATTATGAAGCGCCTTATCATCATCAAATATGTGAACCAGCGAACGGGCAAGCACTCTACATGCTTGTTTATTTTGCCAGCTTTCCGGTTCGCTTCCTACCTCTATATCCACCATGGGAACAGGATATTTAAGTATGAGTTCCGGATCTCCTTTGCCGTCATGTACCCCCGACCAATGTGTGGCCTCGGTTACAACACTGAAATCAGCTAATCCCATTTCTTTTTTTATTTCATTCATTGCATGCATCAGATTATGATTATATAGAGGATTTGCAGGTCCGTAACAACCGGAGCTAACATCTCCTATTGTATGAACGGTAATTACTTTTTCAGGCGCATTTGTCCCTTCATGCCAGGTAACCATGCCCGACATATCAAAATCACCGAAATATTTATTCATTTCCGGAAGGTATTTGGGGTAATCCCGGCAAATTGCTATATCAGTAGGAGCAAAATAATATTCATTGTTCTTGTCATCTGAATATTTAAAAACCTCTCTGCCTTCAAAAGTAAAACCTGCAGATTTGTTTAAGAATCCTTCTTCCTTTAATATATCCCACACAAGATAGCTTACATAACCCCAATCATGATTATCACAAATGTAATATACAACCTTCTTGCTTTCTTTCATCCTACGTCACTCCCTCAAATATTTATTAAAATATTATACCACTAAATTGGAAATTTATAAATATATATCAAAAAAAGAATCCTAAATTAAATTTAGAATTCAATAAATTTGGGTGTTATGCCGTCAAGACCTGCTATTTTGTCATACAATTCCCTAAATTCATTTTTTTCACCATACAGGTGCAACAATATTATTCCGCTCATTGAACATTTTTCCGTATCTGTTTCATGAAATCCAACTCTTGCTTTGATTATGCATCCATACTCTGTGAGAACCTCCTGCAGATTAGGTGCCTTTGCCGCACGCTCTTCCACCTTGATAGCCATTACTGAATACATATAATCACCTTCCCCAAAAATTATTCTACAAATATTATTACCATAATCTTTTGAAATTAAACATGTATTTATCTGATAGACTATAATTTTACATATGAATGAAAAAAGCTCTACATTTATAATGATATTTATTCTATTTCTTCAAATCTGTCCACAGACTTTCCGCCTACTTCTACTTTTTCTAAAAACATATTCAACGGACGAACCCATATTCCCCTTTCGCCGTATAATGCCTGATATACAACCATTTCTTCTTCCGTTTCAGAATGCTTTGCCAGATGCAGCACCATATATTCATTACCTTTGAAGTGTCTGTATTTCTTTCCTTCTTCTATCATTATTTTCCCTTTCATTCTTAAGATTTTCAATTATTTAAACTAAATATAATTTTATTATATATAATAAGCGAAATTTTAGAAAGATAAAAATTTACTGTACACAATTTTTCAAAATTCGCTCTTTATAATTTTTTTCAAATAAGATATAATAATTCATTAGATTATTTTTAATGTAGGTGAAATGATGAGAAAAATTAATTTCAATATAAACGATATAAAAAATTGTGCTGAAAACTCAATTACCTACAAAAGAGGCGTTGAATATTACAACAACAATATGGTTGTAAAATTAAGCACACAGAAAATTCAAAACACGACCGAAGAAGGCTGCATCACAAAATATTCGGTGCTGGTTAAAGGAAAAAGCTACTCATCTTATGATACTACGGTAATCTTAAATGATAAGGGTGACATTGCTGACTTTGACTGCGATTGCCCGGCCTTTATGGAAAACATGGGAAGCTGCAAGCACATAGTAGCTGCTATGCTTAAAATTTATTACAGCAATCATCCGAAAATAATTTCTTACGGCGATGTTGTTTTTAAGGAAAATAAAGATCAACCGAAAAAGAGGAATTTTCCCCTTGAGGATTTAATATATGTATTCGAGAATAAAATAAAAGAAAGTGTAAAAGCGGAACAAAAGGAAGGTTCTGTTGTTCTCAAGCCCATTCTGTTTTTGTCCGGCAAGGAAGACATCGGCATTGAATTTACTATTGGCAGCAAAAGGCAGTATGTTGTAAAGGATGCATATGAACTGGCCGATAATATCAAAAACAGAGTTACTGTATCTTATGGCAAGGGATTAGAATTTGACCACGATCTGAGCGGTTTTGAAAAAAGCTCTAAGCCTTTGGCCGTTTTTTTAAGAGATGAAGCAGAAATCTACAGACAGATTGTCAAAAAAACTTCCGGATTATTTAATGCCTCCACTTTAAACGGGCGAGCTTTCAGAATCTTTCCATTCTCATTTGACAGCTTTTTTAATTTGTTTGAAGGTCAGACAATTGAATGTCACGGGTACAAATATCCTTATTCAAGTCTTACATTTATAAATAAAGACCCTGAGGTTGAATTTTATATTAGCGAAGAAAATAATGAACAATATCTTCTTTCAACTAATTTATATTTTTCATTTATGATAAATTCCAAAACCCACACTTACATTATTGTGGATGACAAACTTTATAAATGCTCAAAGGAATTTGAAAATGCTATCCTGCCTGCAGTAAACAAAATTATGATGCAGCCTGCAAAATCAATTGCACTGACTGAAGAGCACATGGGAAAATTCTGCTCAGCGGTGCTGCCGCAAATATCGAGATACTCAACAGTAAAAACTGACTTGGAAATATCAGACAAATTGAATGTCATGCCATTATCTCCCAGCATATATCTTGACTGCAACAGCCAGGGACACATCTATGCTTCTGTAATATTCAGCTATGGTGACATTGAAATAAATCCTTTCAGAAAGTCACCCACGGACAATACTGTTGTAAGACATTTACTGGAGGAAACAAGAATACTTGTGACAATAGAAAACGCAGGCTTTGAAAAAACCACAGCCAAATATTCCATGGCAGATGAAAATAAAATTTACGAATTTTTGACTTCAGGAGTAAGTATGCTTACCGGCCTCTGTGAAGTTAACATAAGCGATGATTTTAAGAAAATTAACATTAAATACCCAAGAACTATGTCCATGGGCGTTAAGCTCAGTTCAAACCTGATTAAAATCGACATCAGCAAACTGGAATTCGACCCCGCAGAACTGAAGGATATATTAGCATCATATAAAAGAAAGAAAAAATACTTCAGATTAAAAGATGGCTCATTTTTAAACCTTGACAATGAATATTTCAATACTCTGCAAAAGCTGGTTGAAGATTTGAATGTAACTGAGGAAGAGCTTGAAGAGGGTCATATTGAAATGCCCAAATACCGCTCGCTGTACTTGGACAGTCTGATAAAAAACAATGCCTGGATACAAGCTGAAAAGGCCTTGAGTTTTAAGGAAATGATTCGCAGCATAAATGAATCTGACGAATCTGATTTTGAAATATCGGAAAGCTTAAAGAAAATAATGAGAAGTTACCAGGTTACCGGATTTAAATGGCTCAATTCATTGTCAAAATATTCATTGGGAGGTATTCTTGCTGATGATATGGGTCTGGGAAAAACCCTTCAGGTAATCAGCCTTTTATCATCTGACCGGAACAGTAAGCCATCAATAGTTGTTTGCCCCACTTCCCTGGTTTACAACTGGAAAAGTGAAATTGAAAGATTTTCACCAAATATTTCGGCATTGATAATATCAGGAACATCCTCAGAAAGATGTGACCTAATATCATCAATTAATGACTATGATCTGATACTTACATCTTATGACTTAGTAAAGCGAGATATAGAATATTATGAAAATTATGAATTTAAATACTGCATATTAGATGAAGCACAGTACATTAAAAATTCATCTACTCAAAATGCAAAGGCAGTTAAGCTGTTAAAAAGCGAAGTTCGTTTTGCCCTCACAGGTACTCCTATCGAAAATTCACTGGCTGACTTATGGTCGATTTTTGATTTCATTATGCCTGGCTTTCTTCTCAGCTACTCAAAGTTCAAGGATAAATACGAAATCCCCATTGTCAGGAATGAAGACCGAGATGTACTGTACAGGCTGAACAGACAAATACAGCCCTTTATTTTAAGGAGGCTTAAAAAAGATGTTCTGAAAGAACTTCCTGATAAAATTGAAACTGTCACATACGCACAAATGGAAGCTGTACAAAATAAGCTTTACGCAGCAGAGCTTATGAAATTGAACAAGGAATTCAAAAATGAAATCAAAGAAAACAGTTATGAAAAAAGCCAGATAAAAATTTTGTCAATGCTTACAAGATTACGGCAAATATGCTGCGATCCTGCTCTTTGCTTTGATAATTATGACGGCGGAAGTGCAAAGCTTGATTTGTGCATGGAAATAGTTAAAAACAGCATTGAAAACAACCACAAAGTCTTAATATTCTCACAGTTTACTTCTATGCTGAGAATTATTGAAAATAATTTGAAATTAAATAATATTGAGTATTTCGTTCTGACGGGAGCAACCAAAAGTGCTGAGAGGCTAGACCTTGCCAATAAATTTAACATTGACAAAACGTCTGTATTTTTAATTTCATTAAAAGCCGGAGGAACAGGACTCAACCTTACAGGGGCAGATGTTGTTATTCACTTCGACCCATGGTGGAACATAAGCGCTCAAAACCAAGCAACCGACAGAACACACCGAATCGGACAAAACAACAAAGTTCAGGTTTTTAAGCTTATTACTAAAAATACAATTGAGGAAAAAATTGAAAAGCTTCAGCACAGCAAAAAAGACCTGGCTGATTCAGTAATCAGAAAAGGCGAAATTTTAATAAACTCACTTACAAAAGAAGAAGTAAACAGCCTATTTCAAATATAAGGCTTAAATAAAATTTAGAAATATTTCATTAACTCAGTTAAATTCTATTTAATTGTGATTAATATGGAAGCTTAAATACAGTATATAAAAAAAATATCTGCAGAAAATATTGCTGAGGTGATAATATGAATATGAAAATGAAGAAAACACCTGGAAAGCTTATGCTTGGCATTGGTTTGACTGCAGCAGCAGTAGCAATGACTCCTGTTGTCAGAAACATGATTAATAACAGAAACAATCAGATGTCTTCTGGCAATAACCTGGATAATTACTCTTTACACTAATCTTATCGCAGGCTACATCACCAATTTGTTTGCTCCTTATGGTCGCACAAATTGGGATTACGCTGCATAAGACCTACCGCCATTTTTCAGAAAAAGCACTGAAAAATGGGGTTAGGGCTATAAAAAATAAAACCCGGTTCCGGGTTTTATTTTTTGCTTATTTTAATGTTTTCCATTCCTCTTCTTTAAAACCGACCAATACAACATCTTCACCTATGAGAACCGGTCTTTTGATTAACATTCCGTCAGTTGACAATAGTTTAATTTGCTCATCATCGGTCATATTTGGCAGTCTTTCTTTAAGATTGAGTTCCTTATATAGATTGCCGCTGGTGTTGAAAAATTTCTTTAAAGATTTTCCGCTTTTTGAAATCCATTCTCTCAGTTCTGCCTCAGTCGGATTGTTTTCTTTTATTGGTCTTTCTTCATATTCAATATTGTTTTCATCAAGCCACGTCCTGGCTTTCTTGCATGTTGTTCATTTGTTGTAGCATATAAATTTATATTTCATGTTTACCTCTTTTATCACTTGTTTTATATTTTTCTAAGTATACCCTGATACAAAATGGTTAAAACAATATTATGATTACTACAAAATATTTTTCAATAAAATTATTAAATTTATACTTGACATTTCTATGAATTAAATGTATTATTATATTGTAATCATTACAACTTAGAAACCGTTACAACAAAGTTGTTATTAAGGAGGGATTATGAAGGTACAATTTGAGGATTTACTGAATGAATTAAAAATCAAAAAAATTCGTCTCTCCCATCAAAGGTTAAAGGTTTTAGAATACCTTGCACAAAATTATAATCATCCTACAGCAGATCAGATTTACAATGGGCTGCACGATGATGTTCCCACATTATCGAAAACAACTGTGTACAATACTTTAAATTCATTAGCAGATGCTGGCTTAGTGAGAGCTATAAACATTGAGGATAATGAAATCCGATATGATGTCAACACTGATGATCATGGTCATTTTAAGTGTGAATCATGCAAAAAAATTTATGACTTTGACATTGATATTAATTTGTTTAAAACTCACGAGTTAGATAATTTTGAAATTAATGATAAGAATGTATACTTTAAAGGCATATGTCCCGACTGTCTGCCAGGTACAAAAATCAATGTGCAGGAACAATAAAATTTTATATTATGGAGGATTTGAAAATGGAAGACAAGACACTTAAAAATTTAATGGATGGTTTTGCAGGAGAATCACAGGCAAACAGAAAATACTTAGCTTATTCTAAGAAAGCAGAAAAAGAAGGAAAAATTAACGCAGCAAAACTTTTCAAAGCAGCATCTGATGCAGAAGCATTGCATGCTCAGAAACATTTAGAAGTTGCAGGCAAAATAAAATCAACTCAGGAAAACTTGCAAGATGCAGTTGCAGGAGAAACTTACGAATTTGAAAGCATGTATCCGGAATTCATAAAAGCAGCAGAAACTGAAGGAAACAAAGCAGCAATAAATACATTTACATTAGCAATGGAAGCTGAAAAGGTTCATGCTAAATTATACAAGGAAGCTTTAGAAAATATTGACGAGACAGAAGAAGTGTTCTATTATCTATGTCCTGTATGCGGTAACATTGAAAAATCAGTACCAGATAAATGCAGCATCTGTGGCGTTCCCGGTTCAAAATTTATTAAATATTAATTATTATCCTATTTAGTCAAAACGACCGCTCTCTGAGCGGTCTTTTTATATTTACAATTTCAATACCTTAACTGCATTTCTCTATTTTATTATTCGTGTTAATACGAATAATAAAATAAAATAGGTCTTGATTGTTGCCGGGTTTTAAGGTAAAATAAGTTGAATAAAATTGTGATGAAAAAAATTATGAGGAATAAAATATAAGAAAACGAAGAATACGAAAGGGATATAATATGTTTACAATTGATAAATATGTTGTGGCTGAAAGCTTAGAACAAGCCTTTGAATTAAATAAAAACAGACGTAACGTGATAATCGGCGGAATACTGTGGCTTAAAATGGGAAGAAAAAAAATTGGTACTGCTATCGACCTTTCTGCTTTGGGTTTGAATTCAATAGAAGAAAATGATGAGAGTTTTAAAATCGGATGTATGTGTACTCTCAGAGATATTGAGATTCACAAGGGTCTTAATGTCTGCTTCAACGGCCTGTTGGCAAAATCTGTTGAAAGTATTGTAGGAGTTCAGATGCGAAACCTCGCAACAATCGGCGGCGGCATTTATTCTAGATTCGGTTTTTCTGATATATTGACAGCTTTATTGGCATTAGATACTTATGTGGAATTATACAAAGGAGGCATTGTAACTTTAGATAAATATATGGACATGCCTCTGGACAATGATATACTGGTCAGGATTATAATCAAAAAGGATAGCAGAAAGGTTTCTTACCTGAGTCACAGGCTAAGTGCAACGGATTTTCCCGTGCTCACCTGTGCAGTTTCAAACATCGGAGCCAAGTGGACTGTAGTTTATGGGGCAAGACCTATGAAAGCTAAGTTATCACAGTTTGAATTAAGTGAAACTCCCGGGTCAAAAGAAATTGATGAAGCAATTTCTAAGGTTGTTGACGAAACTTCTTTCGGGACAAACATACGCGGCAGCAAGGAATACAGACAAATACTTGCAGATGTCCTTTCAAAACGAAATATTGAAGAAATAATAAACGGAGGAAATTATGCAAATTAAGTTATGGATAAATGGTAAAGAATATATTGATGACATAGCACCTGATACCCTGCTTATTGATTTTTTAAGAGCAAATGGGCACTTAAGCGTAAAGCGCGGATGCGAAACAGCTAACTGCGGCTTATGTACTGTTATGTTAGAAGACAAGCCCATACTTTCATGTTCTTCACTGGCCCTCCGTGCTAATGGACTTCATGTTACAACAATCGAAGGTTTACAGGAAGAAGCCGAAGATTTCGGAGCATTCCTGGCTGATGAAGGTGCTGAACAATGCGGTTTCTGCAGTCCGGGGTTTATTATGAATGTACTGTCAATGATTAAAGAATTAAAAAACCCCACAGAAGATGAAATTAAGAAATATTTAGAAGGAAACCTGTGCCGATGCACAGGTTATATGGGACAGCTGAGAGCCGTTAAGAAATACTATGATTTAAAGAATAATAAGGAGGCTGCTGATGAAATCAGTAAGTAAAGGTGTCAGAAAAAAAGATGCAATGGCATTGGTAACAGGAAAGCCTGTATTCACGGACGATATCACCGGCGGAAGCTGCCTGGTTGTTAGGTTATTAAGAAGCCCTCATGCTCACGCTATTATTGAAGATATAAATACGGAGAAAGCAAAAAAGGTGCCGGGCATAGAATGTGTTTTGACATATGAAGATGTTCCTAATGCAAGATTTACAACGGCGGGTCAGACCTATCCCGAACCAAGCCCCTATGACAGGCTCATCCTTGACCAAAGATTAAGATGTGTCGGAGATCCTGTTGCAATTGTTGCCGGCTCGGATGAAAAATCAGTTGATAAGGCACTTGGATTAATTAAGGTAAAGTATGAAGTATTAGAACCGGTTCTTGATTTCAGAGAAGCAATGGATAATAAAATATTAGTACACCCGGAAGAAGATTTTAAAGCTCTTTGCGAGGTCGGAGCTGACAACAAGAGAAACATATGCTCCTGCGAAACAATGGAAGTAGGCAATGTTGAAGAGGAATTTAAAAATTGCACCTATGTTATAGAAGAAACTTATAGCACAAGAGCAAACAACCAGTCCATGATGGAAACATTCAGAACTCACACAAGCATTGACACTTACGGGAGACTGAATGTTGTAAGCTCTACACAGGTTCCATTCCACGTAAGACGCATACTTTCCAATGCTCTTCAAATTCCAAAATCTAAAATTCGTGTTATAAAGCCGAGAATCGGAGGAGGTTTTGGAGCTAAACAGTCAATAGTAAGTGAAATTTTCCCTGCCATAGTAACATGGAAGACAGGAAAGCCTGCTAAAATGATTTTTTCACGCAAGGAAAGCTTCACAAACGGAAGCCCCCGCCATGAAGCGGAAATTAATATTAAGCTTGGTGCTGACGAAAACGGAATCATTAAAGCAATTCAGATGTATTCATTATGGAATGCAGGAGCATACGGAGACCACGGTCCTACAACAGTTGGACTGTCAGGACACAAGGCAATGACAATTTATAATGCCAAAGCTTATAAATTTGAAAATGATGTTGTTTATTCAAACACAATGGGAGCCGGAGCATTCAGAGGATACGGAGCTACTCAAGGGTTCTTTGCCCTGGAATCTGCTATAAATGAATTAGCTGCAAAGCTTGATATGGACCCTACAGTTTTAAGAATGAACAACATGCTTACTCAGGAAAGTGTAGGAAAGATAATGCCTACCTACTATGGTGAAGAATTAAAAAGCTGCTCCCTTGACAAGTGTCTGGAAAAAGCAAAAGAAATGATTAAATGGGATGAAAAATATCCGGCAAGAGATATGGGCAACAACAAGGTCCGCTCTGTGGGCTGTGCCGTTGCAATGCAGGGCTCAGGAATTTCATCCTGTGACGTGGGAGCTGCTGAAATCAGATTGAACGACGACGGATTCTATACGCTGATGATTGGTGCAACTGATATGGGAACAGGATGCGATACAATTCTTGCGCAAATGGCTGTAGACTGCCTGGACACAGATTATGACAACATTGTTGTTCACGGAGTTGATACGGATTTATCTCCATATGACACAGGCTCCTATGCATCAAGTACAACTTATATCACCGGAATGGCAGTTGTAAAAACCTGTGAAATTTTAAGAAGCAAAATATTGGCTGAAGGTGCAAGACTTTTAAATTGTCCTGTTGAAGACGCCGAGTTTGATGGGAAACAAGTGTTTGATGCAAAAAATAACAAAAGTATTTCATTGGCTGAAATAGGAAATCTAAGCTACATCGGAACAAATAAATATCTTACAGCAAGTGAATCTCATTACTCTCCCACTTCTCCGCCTCCGTTCATGGCAGGTCTGGTGGAAATAGAGGTTGACAAGCTCACAGGAAAAGTTGATATAATTGACTATGTGGGGGTAATAGACTGCGGAACAGTAATTAACCCAAATCTTGCGCGAGTCCAGGCTGAAGGCGGTATTGTCCAGGGAATTGGAATGACTTTGTATGAAGATATAAAATATGATGAAAAGGGCAGAATGCTCAATGATTCATTCATGCAGTACAAAATTCCTTCTCGTCTTGATGTGGGAACTATACGAATTGATTTTGAATCAAGTTATGAACCTACAGGACCTTTTGGGGCAAAATCAATCGGAGAGCTGGTAATAAACACTCCTGCTCCTGCTATTGCAAATGCGGTTTATAACGCAACAAAGGTCAACATAAGAAAACTTCCTATTACAAGCGAAAAAGTTGTAATGGGAATGATAAAAAACAACAAATAAAAGCAAATGGTAATCTGATTCAGATTACCATTTTCATTCATCATAATCATTTTTTATATCCTCATAATAATCATTTTTGGATTCATTGTAGTAAATATTTAATTTTCTTAAATTTGTTATCCATAAATAAATTACAAAAGGTATGAACAAAAGCATCAGCAGCTCTATTCCGGACATTAAGATAAAATCAAAAATTCCATGCAGTATAACAGGAACTGTCAGTGACTTTTTATAGAAATATCGGCTTTGTTCAGGCGTTGCGGAAAACTTTGAAAGTGACAGATAGTATCCCATTGTTATAGCAAAAAGCATGTGAGCGGGAACCGATAAAAATGCCCTGTAAAGTCCCACTGATTCAACATCCGAGAATTTGAATACTACATACATAATATTTTCAATAGTAGCAAATCCAAGCGCTGACATAACACAGTAGACTATACCATCAAGCTTTTCATTAAAAACCGGATTGAAATATACGTGTTTTAACACGACCTGTCTCTTCATGAATTCTTCTGTTAAGCCTGCAACAATAAATGCTGTATAACCAACTCCAAAAATACCTGGATACACATTAAAAAAAGATAATATGTTTTCCACAACCAGTGTTGGAATTACATAAATTATCCCCATTATGAACACTTTCAAAAGCATCTTGATGGGCTCCCTGTCATGCCTGTCAAACCAATAAATTGTCAGTCCCAAGGCAATGCCGGGGGTTATTGCAGTCATAAATAAATTTAATTTCATATATTCCCCTTTCAATAACATTATCATTACAAAAAATATTAAAATTAATCAGCTTTTGTCAGGCTTTCCAACGAAACATAAAATTTCTTATAATGTCTCCCTGATTTATCAACATAGCTGCCCTGCTTGTCCTGACACATTACAGTTGCTCTTTTATTTATTCTTTGAATAAACCCTGTTACAATTTTTCCGTTAAATTGAAATTTTACTCTGTCTCCCGGCTTCAATCCGTATGATTGAATATTCACTTCATTTGCGCTGACTAATTTATGCGTTGTTTCTGTTTGTCCGAATAAATTAAAAATTAAATCCTTAAATGGTTTTTTACTGCAGCTTGATTTAAAGCAAATCAAAAATTCTATAACGTGACACAGTTCATGTTCAAAAACCAACATTAAAGTGTCCAATACACTAACTGCTTCAATTCCGCCCACATATTTTAACCTGTCAATTTTATTAAAATTTGCCAAATGATTTAAGGATATTTTCACTTCAAATTCCACATTCTCCGGACGTATGTCGGCTATATTCTTCTTAGTCCTTGTATTTCCGGCTGCTCTCGATAATTGTTTTGACAACTTAAATATGATTTTACCCTTAAAATTATCTTTAAACCATGACTTCAGAAAAATTTCATCATACAGCTCAAATAAAATATACAAATCTTTATCAGCTATTTGTGAGAAGTTTTCTGTTTTTATATTTTTCGAACCTTCAAACAGTAATTTTTTTATTGTTGACCTTTTGTTGTTTATGGTGTCTATATCATACTTTATATTAATCATTGCCAAAAAAATATCCTTCCGCTTAGTTATTTCTTTATAGTCATATATTATTTATATCATATATTTAAATAAATAAAAAGAATTATTGGGGACTGTCCCCGACTTTTCATCTTCGCATATATTAATTATATAAGATAGAAATGGAGAAAAATATATGGTCACAAAAAATAAAGCACTTAATCCTAATAGCGCCGATAAAATAATGTTAGAAAAGACGGCTGTAAACAATGCAAATGAAAACGGATATCTGAAGGTAAGGGTTGTGACAGAATTGGGAAACTACCCCATAAGTGGTGCAACTGTAACTGTATATGCGTCACTTGAAGAGTTAGTTCCAATTATGACCGTAACTACGGATTCAATGGGATATGCACCATTAATTACATTGCCTGTGTCATATAATCCGGAAATAAGAGAAATGGATCCGGTATACTTTTATACCAACTATAATTTAAACGCAACATTTAATTATTATTATCCAACACTTATTTACAACATTCAGGTCTTTCCTGGCATTACAACTGAATTCGATGTAAACATGACTCCGGTTCCATCTACAGACCCTTACCCGGAAGGAGAAAGACAAATTATTTTACCAAGGATTCCGTTATAAATCTGAAACGGCGGAAAGTCTCCAAATTTTCATCTTGATAATTTGGGGACTTTCTTCAAAATTTCACCCTACTATTTCTTCTATACACATGGTTCCATAAAACCAAAACTTGAATTTTACGGGAAGGCATGGTAAATCAGCCACTTCAACATGAAAATCTGTTCTGTCTGATTCTAAATAATTTACTTTTGCTATGCGGATCAATCTGTCATTAATATCATACAGGCGATATTCATGCCTGTCATCATTTTTCACAGGCTCATTTGTGCTGAAGTGAAGTATAAATACTTCTCTGTCAAATTGGCTGTTATATACAATATTGTAATCTATTATATAATTTTTGTCATTGAAAAACATGTAAGGATCAACCTGGAACATCTTATTTTTACCAAACAAATTGCATGCTCTCTTATAATCGGTATTGCATCTGAATATAATATTTTTTAATTGATTCAGGGGAATCGGTTCATCAATCAAAAGCTCTGACTGTTTTCTGCTGCAGAACAAATCTCCGACAGGTCCATTCAGGCATTGTGAAGCATTTCTTTTATTAAAAATAACTTCCCAGTCCATATCATAACAAAAAAAATCAAAATCAGTACCAAAAATAGTATTCTCATGCTCTGCATTACCATCGGTATAAACCGCCAAATCCAAGTATAATATTTCTTCATTAAATAAAAGATACACGGGAATATTTAATCGCTGCATGACGTCATAGTTGTTCTTTTCCACATAATAAAACCGTGTACTCCCTTTAATCTTGCCAGGTATCTTATTACTTGATTCTTCGTCCAAGGCATCATAAAAATCTATATTATTTGCATAGCATAAATCTCTGCTGCTTAAATATCCGATGCTTATTATTGAATTTAAATTTGAAAAATCGGTAAAATGAAGCGGGCCACTAAAATTATACGTATCTTTTAATTTTTTAACCGTATCTCTTATTTTTTCATAGCCTTCCTTCATAAGAATCCCCCCAATATATAGCATATCTGCTTATTATAATTTATATTAGAAAGTTCTCATTTTTATGTGATTAAAATTGCACGAATGTAAAAAGTCATCCTTTCGTATGCTTAGGATGACTTTCGCCAACATCTTATTTCACAGCTGATGCTGATAATACCAGTGACAAATATTTTTCTTCTGAGGTTGCTCCTCTTGAAGTTAAGACTACAGGAACCTTTGCACCAACTATCATTCCTGCCATTGTACCGCCAGCAAATTCAAGCAATGCCTTGCTCATAATATTTCCTGTTGTAATATTCGGAGCTATCAATATATCTGCCTCTCCTGTTACAGGACTTTCATATCCCTTTATTTTTGCAGATTCCCTGTTGAATGTCAAATCAACCGATATGGGTCCTTCAACTATGCAGTTTTTAATTTCTCCGTTTTCATTCATTTTTTTAAGAATATCTGCATCGACTGCTTCGGGCATTTTGGGATTTACTGTTTCAACAGCCGCCAACACTGCTACCTTAGGACACTCATACCCCATATTCAAAAATACATTAACCGCATTTTCGATTATTTGTTTCTTTTCCTCAGCATTTGGGTACATCATCATACCGCCGTCTGTTACAGCTATAAGCTTGTGATATGCAGGTATCTCCAGTATCGCCACATGTGACATAACATTGCCTGTGCGAAGACCCTTTTCTTTATTTACCACAGCTTTCAGCAAATCGGCTGTCTGAAGCTTCCCCTTCATTATAAAGTCGGCCTTTCCTTCATTAATCAGCTCAACTGTTTTCTCCGCAGCTTCTGTATCATTTTCAGTATTTACAATTTTATCTTCATCAAATTGAATGGAAAGCTTGTGAAGTATTTCCGTAATTTTAACCTTGTCTCCTATTAAAACAGGAGTCACCAATTTATCATTACTTGCTCTGAACACTGCTTCCAACGTGTGTTCATCATGTGCCGCAGCAACAGCCACCCTTTTCTTATTATCACTATTTTGAACCTTTGCAATCAGTTCCTGAAAGTTTTTTAACTCCATAAAATCCTCCCCTATGTAAGACTGTCCTTTATATTAATATAACTTAAACTTCGCACATAAATAAAGCAATATGGACCTTGAAAATTCAATATTTAACAAAATAAATATACTTTGAAGAAAACCTCAATATCCCAGCGTTTACCGTAAATTCTGATAGTTAGCCTTGCATCCGCACTTGTACAGGATGAGGATATTGAGACACTTGACAGGCTGGAAGCCATTTTGAAAGAATGGAAGAGTGATAAAAAATGACTGTGACACTTGCGATTTAAGTATAACTTCAAATATGGATGAAGATGCCCGGATTAACTATTTGAACATTTTCTTGACATAGCTGCAATATTCTTTGAGAAACTAATTTTTTAATTGCTTCTTCAAGGATTTTTCGCTCTTCAGCACTGCCGGACAACAATATTTTTAACATAGACCATCATTCCTATATACATAAATTTTGCATAATTATTATCGAAGGTTTCTGCTTTTAACAAATGTGATAATTCCAACGAAATTTAAATTCCTGAAAAAAGTTTTTTAAGAGCTTTGGCAATATGTTTAACTAAATTCCGTGTTTTTTCAAGAAATAATTTTCGAAAAATTGTATAAAATCGTGTGAATTATGCAATATTATCATTCTGTACAAATTCCCGTTTAATGAAATATATTGTACTATTATTGTATTCAGCAATACCGCCCTTGTTACAGCATTTTACCGGAGTAACGGATATATAGAAGTGCCGTACTCGGTTCTCATATTGTGCATCAGAGATTGTACACTCATGAAAAGCTTGTATCCAAGTAATATCAGACAATTCGTCAGCAAAGAAATAGAAAGTTTCACCAAGCGTTCTGATATCAGATTCTTTTAAATAATATTGAATTTTCAAGGTTCATATACAGTTTTAAAACTGCGAAGTTTTAGTTAATATAATTATAACATATTTACATAATTGTACAAAACGTTTTCTATTGTTAATAAAAAAAATGCACGAAGCATGCTTTATATTAATTAATATTTTTAACATTCAACGCCTTGAATGAATTTAATATGGCGATTATTGTTACCCCTACATCTGCAAACACCGCAGACCACATTGAAGCAAATCCTGCGGCGATTAATGCAATACAAATTTTAGTAAAAGACAGGTATCTTTATAAAACAAACAGAAAATTACCATTTTTATTATAACATTTTTATGAAATTGTACAAAACTTTTTCTTGTACAATGATAAAAAACATGCCTTAGCATGCTTTTTATAGAATATTAATTAATATTTTTAACATTCAACGCCCTGAATGAATTTAATATAGCGATTATTGTTACTCCTACATCTGCAAACACCGCGGACCACATTGAAGCAAATCCTGCGGCGCTTAATGCAAGTATAATTACCTTTACACCTATTGCAAATATTATATTTTCAAAAGCTATTTTTGATGTTTTTTGGGAAATTTTTATTGCTGATGCTATTTTTGAAGGTTCATCGGTCATAATCACTATATCTGCTGCTTCAATTGCAGCATCGGAGCCTAATACTCCCATTGCGATTCCTATATCAGCTCTTGCCAGCACGGGAGCGTCATTTATGCCATCACCCGCAAAGGCAAGCTTTCCTTTTAAAGATTTCTTTGCTATCAGTTCTTCAACTTTTTCCACCTTATCGGCAGGCAGAAGCTCTGTGTAAACCCGGTCAACGCCAAGTTTCTTTGCGACCTTTTCACCTGATGCTTTAGTGTCACCGGTGAGCATCACAATTTGTCTGATGCCTGCTTGCTTTAATTTGCTTATGGCATTAACGGCATCCTCTTTGATTTCATCCGCTATCAATATATATCCTGCATATACCTTATCAACCGCAACATGCACGACTGTACCGTCCAGTTCAACCTTGTCATACGGAATATTATTCTTTTCCATAAGCTTAATATTTCCTGCCAGAACATTTTTGCCGTCTATTGTTGCAGAAACTCCATGGCCTGATATTTCTTCAATATCTGTTATTTTATCATTATCTATATAATTGTTGTAAGCTCGTTTTAGCGATAAAGAAATTGGATGATTTGAATAACTTTCTGCATAAGCAGTAAGTTCAAGCAGCTCCTGCTCTGACATTCCTTGCGCATATATTTCCTGAACGTTGAAAACTCCTTTAGTCAATGTACCGGTTTTATCAAATACAACAACTTCTGTTTTAGCCAATGCTTCAAGATAATTGCTTCCCTTTACCAGTATACCCTTTTTAGAAGCACCCCCGATACCTCCGAAAAAGCTTAAAGGAACTGATATTACCAACGCACATGGGCAGGATACTACAAGAAACGCCAATGCTCTGTATATCCAGTCGCTGAATGCTGCACCTTCAATGATTAACGGAGGCAGGACTGCAAGAATTGCAGCTATTATAACTACCACCGGAGTGTAATATCTTGCGAATCTAGTAATAAACTGCTCTGATTTTGATTTTTTGCTGCTGGCGTTTTCTACTAAATCCAGTATTTTGCTGACTGTTGATTCTTCAAATTCCTTTGTTACTTCTGCTGTTATAACACCATTTATATTGATGCACCCGCTTAATAATTCGCTTCCAACAGTTATTTCTCTTGGAACAGATTCCCCGGTCAGTGCTGAAGTATCCAGCATGGAAGTTCCTTCTATTACTTTTCCATCAAGAGGAACTTTTTCTCCTGCTTTAACAACGATTATATCTCCAATTCTCACTTCATCCGGATCCTTTTTTACCAGCTCATCACCTGTTTTTACATTTGCATAATCAGGACGAATGTCCATTAAGCTTGCTATTGATTTTCTGGACTGGCCTACAGCATAGCTTTGGAATGATTCACCAACCTGGTAAAATAGCATAACGCCTACGCCTTCCGGTGCTTCGCCTATTAAAAATGCCCCTATTGATGCAATTGCCATCAAGAAGTTTTCATCAAAGACGTCTCCTCTTAAAATATTTCTAACCGCCCTTTTAACAACATCTCCTCCGGCAAAAATGTAGCTGACTACGAGCAATGTTAATTTTAACCATTCACTTTCAATTATCAATGCAGAAACAAACAATGCGGAACTTATTGCCAGCCTCCAAATTAGCTTTTTCATAACATGCTCCTTATTATGCCTTCTTGAATATTACTTCCGGTTCATATTTGTTTACTATTTTCTCGGCTATTCTTGCTATTTCAGGCATCTTTCCCTCATCGCCTTCAATAATAAGCTTTGTAGTCATTAAATTAATTGAAGCGTTGTCCACTCCGTTCAGCTCGTTTATTTCTCTTTCAATCTTTGACGCACAATTTGCACAGTCTAATCCTTCAAGTATAAATTTCTTCTTCATTTTATCATCCTCCAAATATTTATTATGCTATTTCTGCATATACTTTTCTTTAATATGTTCCATGCCCTTTTCAAATATATCCTTAACGTGATCGTCTTTCAGTGAATAATAAACAGTCTTGCCTTCTCTTCTGTATTTCACCAGATCCGCCTGTCTCAGCGTTCTAAGCTGATGAGAAATGGCTGATTTTGTCATGTTTAAAAGAACTGCTATATCACATACACACATTTCATTTTCATCCAGCGCCCATATTATTTTCACACGCGTAGAATCTCCGAATATTTTAAAAAAGTCGGCCAAATCATATAAATCATTCTCATCTGGCATCCTTGCCTTCGCATTATCAACTATATCGGAATGTATCACGTCACAGTCACAAACCAAATCTTCCTTTGTCATTTTATTCCTCCTCTCAGTTGAATGGTTGTTCAATCGTTAAACTAATTATAGTTGAATGAGCGCTCAACTGTCAATATGTATATTATTACAAATATTTAACACTTGCACAAAAAAAGGGCGAATCGCCCTTAAATATTAATACTTACTATTCCGAATCTGTTCCATGGGAGAAATCTATTATTTCAGATTGAGAAAAAATAGCATGGGTTTCTGAGAATTCTTCTATTTCATCATTGTCCAGACCTTCACCTTCAGGCATTTCATCCAATCCCGGACTTGAAGTATCATCATCGGGATTATTGATTCCCGTGCTCCCATTTTTATCTACAATCCAGTACCTGTTAAAAGGTGCTATTTTGCCTTCAACTAAATTATATTTTTCAATTAATTTTTCATCTATAGGCTGTAGTCCATGCTCCGTCTTTAAAAATAATTCCTTCATTTCTGCCTCCGCAATAAAATATATTTTTAGTATTGCCTGAAAACGATAAAAAAATTAATATTTTCTTTAACGTGACTTAATCACTGTCATATTATTTAAATATGGTATAGTTAAGACATAATAATATTAAGGAGATAGAAATTATGAATACACTTAAAATAACAAAATCAAATTTTGAGCAGGAAGTATTGAAATCAGATAAACCGGTGCTGTTAGACTTTTGGGCGACATGGTGCATGCCCTGTAAAATGATCTCGCCTGTTGTGGACGAAATTGCAAAAGAACTAACGGATATTAAGGTAGGAAAAGTAAATATAGATGAACAGCCGGAACTTGCATCTGCTTTCAATGTAATGAGCATACCGACTCTGGCCGTTATGAAGAATGGAAAAATTGTTAAGACAATGGTTGGAGTGAAGCCTAAGGCATCAATATTAAAAATATTAGCGTAGAAATAAATCACTCTGAAAAACGGCAGTAGATAACTGCCGTTTTGTTTCATACTATATGTTCTCCGTTATACACTTCCCCGCCTGCATCAGGCAAATATCCGTATCTTTCAGTCCATAAGGTCTTGTATTTTACTGCCTGGGCATGAATGCGGTCCGTGTTTTCAGGAAGCTGTTTAACAATCTTTCCAGGCACCCCCACAACCATTGAAAACGGTGGTATAACATCATTTTCTCTGACCAACGCTCCTGCAGCAATAATGCTTCCTTTTCCTACTACAGCTCCATTTAAAACTATGGAACCCATTCCTATTAAACAATGATCCTCTATATGACAGCCATGAAGAATTGCTCCATGACCAACTGTTACATAATCACCGATTATTGTCGGCATAGTGTCTTCGACATGCAGCACTGCATTATCCTGAACATTTGTATATCTTCCGATTTTAATAGTGTTTATGTCAGCCCTTGCAACTACATTGTGCCAAACGCTGCTGTACTCTTCCATTATAACATTTCCCACCAACTGAGCGCCTTCCGCTATGTATGCTTTTTCATTGATTATGGGTAATATTCCTTCAAATTCTTTTATCATATCATCACTCCAGTAAAATTTTTAGTAACTAATTATACCATAATTTCTAATATAATTGTTAAAATATTTCACCTATTGCCTCGGAAATACTTGTATAGAAATAAAATACATTATATAATTAAATAGAATGTTGACAGGAGAAAAAAATGAATGTATTTATTTTAAAAATAATAGCTCTCACCACCATGATAATAGATCATTACGGTGCGATTTTTCAAGGCGATACAATGTTTTTCAGAATGATAGGGCGTCTTGCATTTCCTATCTATTGTTTCCTGCTTGTGGAAGGATACTTCCATACAAGTGATGTTAAGAAGTATGCCAAAAGATTATTTATATTTGCATTAATCTCCGAAGTTCCTTTTGACTTGGCTTTCTACAATAAGCTTGGATTTGTTCATCAAAATATATTTTTCACATTATTTATAGGATTGGCTGCAATTTACATCTTAGATAATAGAGAAGGAAAATATAACTTCAATAAAAATACTGTGGTTTTAATAAAAACCGCTGTAATTTTAATATCCTGCGTCCTGGCAACTTTATTGTCTGTTGATTATAGTGCCATTGGAATTATTTACATACTTGTATTTTACTTTACCAGGAACTATGATAAGTTTAAAAGATTTATAACAATCGTACCTATTATGTTGATTGTTAATTTCTCTGCATCAATTTTTCAGCAATTTTCACTTTTAGCCCTTCCGTTATTGTATTCATATAATGGAGAGCTTGGTCCTAAAAATAAAATCTTGCAGATTTCATTTTATGTCGCTTATCCATTGCACCTGATGATATTTTATATCATTAAAATTTCCTTCCCGTTGTTATGAAATAAAATGCATAAGAGGAAATATTGCCAGCAGCAAGATTTCAAATATCAGCAATCGACGTTCAGACTGTTTGTGTTTAAATTCAAAATATTCTTCTGTTACTGAATCCAGAACGTCAGTCCTGCTTGACATATCCGAATATCTGTCGTTTAATTCAAAGAAATTACTCATTTCATCGAATATTTTTCTTATCTCCATTGTTTTGCCAAATTCAGGCGGCCTGTCTAGCAGCCTTACGCTTTCAATGGTTCTGTATTTAAACCTTGTGCACTGTGCTATAATGGAGATTACTTTTTGGGAATTAGCCCTCAGTCTTCCGGTATTTAAATAATTAATGAGCTTTTCCGCCTCGTCCAGAACCTTGTTGAGTTCTGTCTCTATTTTAGACAGCTCTGTTGACTTAGCCAAAACCGTAGCAGCTATATCAACCAATATTTCATTATATTTATACATTTCATCAGAATCTTCCCATAACCTTACCATGTTGTCTTCTATAACCATAATGTGGGCTTCACTGAATTTTGACATAAACCTGTTATCAAGCTCTACATATATTTTTGCTAGATATTCTAAAAAATGTTTAATTTCATGATGTTTAAAGTTTACAAAAGTAATGCATCCATACTTGTACAGGTAAACAGATTTATTAACTGATTCATACATAAATATTTTTTCAATCGCATAACCATCGATTTTTATGTATTCTTTCCAGCCTGCCTCCAGGTTTAAATTAAAATATGAAGCTATTTGAGGAAGAGGCAGTTTAGTTGCAGCTTTAAATGTATTGAAAACTATTATATCCATAATATCCTCTTTCTTATTTAACCAAATCAAGAAACATAAGAATAACTTCGATGACAATAAGGATAATTACTATCCATTCCAGGAACAATCCCCGTATGGAACTGCTTATATCGGACAGACCGTCAACTATGCTTTTTAATATTTCAGTCTTGCTTTTAATTACTTCATAACGGTCGTTCAGTTCAAAAAATTCTGACATTTTCTCATAAAATAGAGCTGCCTCACTGTTGGCCCATGTAATGTCCGGCTTGTCAAGAATCATTATGTATGCTATTGTGTTGTATTCATGTCTTACAATTCTGGATGTAGTTCTGGCAAGTTCTTTATTTCCAATGTTTAGTTTTCCTTTTTCAAGATTATCAATTTTGCTCTCTATGTTGTCAAGTATCTTCCCGAGCTGTTCTTCTATTCTTTCAAGCGCTACGGATTTTGCAATTATTATGGAAACAAGTTCAGGATAAAACAATTCCCTGCTGGAAATCTGGACATACTTATCGGTAAAATCAATATCCTCTCCTTCTGTAAAATGAAGATCATAATCATCTTGAAATCTGTCATAATGTTCAATATCTATGTCATTCTTTATTGTTTTAAGATATTTCATGAATATTTCTGTATGGCTCTTATCGGAATTAACAAAAACAATGCTTCCGAAAGAAAACACCAATATCTTTTCATTTTCGCCTGATTGTTCTCCAAGTATTCTTTCTAGAACAGCATCCTGAAGTATAAGAGGTTCTTCCCATGTATATTTTTTCTTAATGTTGCATTCAACGGCTATTTTATTTAGATCAATTTCATTTGTAACTGCATAAGTTTTAAACTTTAAATCATTCATATTATCCACCGCTCATTTTTTAATATCATATGTATTTTTATCTTTATTAAACATTTCAAAACCTTTATAATTCAATTTATCTCAATTAAGAAACTCCGGAGAGACAGATTTGTCATACTCCGGAGTCAAAACTTAAAAATCGCTGCCTCTTTTAACAACTTCCTTCATTTTAGACATGATTCTTTCGTAACTGCCTTTTGAATGAGGTACAAGACAGTTTGTACAATCCTTGATGCCATGATTCTTAATATAATTGCCTCCGCAGTCTCCCTTTAACATATATAACGGGCAATAACAAAAAAGACAATTGAAATTTTCTTCATCAGAAGTTTTATGACATGGAAAGTATTCGCACTTGATGTTTTGAAAGAATTTGTAATTTTCAGTATCCAATTTTTACTCCTATTAATGTTTTTTTCATATTATAGCACAAATGTAATCTCTTTTAAATAAAATACTTTCATGTTCAAATATATTTATACAAAGCAAAAGCTTGAGAATCATCATCCCAAGCTTTTGCGCTTATATCCCTCAGCCAATATTTAATATTGATATTATTTTTATAGTTAAAAACGTTATCTCTTATAATATATTAGCACTGCTCTTAGAATTAGTCAACAGCCGGGGTTACTATACAATTATTTTCATACAACATTATATTTATATCGCCGATGCGCATTGGTTTGCCTATAAAGTATCCCTGGCCATATTCACATTTTATGCTTTTCAGATAGTCCAGCTGCTCAAGTGTTTCAATGCCTTCTGCTATAACTCTGAATCCCAAGTCATGGGCCAGCAAAACAATGAATTTAACTATTGAAAGATCCTTAATATCATTGTTTTTTGAATTAATATAGCTTTTGTCCAGCTTTACTATATCAATGGGGAGCATCTTCAAATAAGTGATGGATGAATAGCCGGTCCCAAAATCATCTAAAGCTATTTTAACTCCTTTGTTTCTTAAAGTATTCAGCCTTTCAATGACTATTTCTATATTGGAAATTGCTGCTGTTTCGGTAATTTCAATAACTATATTGGTATAATCGAGATTATAGTCAGATAAAATAGTTTCTATTCTACTAAAACTTGAGCTGCTTATTAGGGATTTACTTGATAAGTTTATAGAAATTTCTATATTGTTCAATCCCTGATCTTCCCATTTTTTCTTTTGAACCAATACGTTTTCAATTATACGCCTATCTAAATCATATATCTGCCCTGTAATTTCTGCTATTGGTATAAATTCATCAGGAGAAATAAAACCTTCTTCAGCGTTATTCCATCTTACCAGGGCTTCCAGCCCGATTATTTTCCCTGTGGAAAGCTCTGCCTGCGGCTGGTAATACAGCTCAAATTCCTTTTTCTCCAAGCCTTTTTGCAGCTTGTTGGACATTCGTATCTGCCGTAAAGTTTCTTCATGAATTTCTTCTTCATAAAATAGTATTTTATTTTTTCCTTCCTTTTTTGCGGCATACATTGCTATGTCCGAATGTTTTAATAATTCATCAAAATCACAACCATCATAGGGATATATTGCCACTCCAATACTCATGGATATGAAAAATTCTCTGCTTCCTGAATTCCATGTATTGCCGATATTATTCAGTATCATCTCCAATTTATTTGAAACCTTTTCCTTTGATTCGAAGCCCTTAATCAAAATCGCAAATTCATCTCCCCCAAGACGTGCAACCATATCCGGAACTTTAACTTCTGCTGATATTTTATTTCCTATGAATTTAAGAAAATCATCACCTATATAATGACCTAAAGTATCATTGATATATTTGAAATTATCTATGTCTAAAAAAGCAATCGCAAATTCTTCTTTGGATTTATTAATCAAATTTTTAATTTTACTTACAAACATGGCTCTGTTGGGTAATCCCGTCAATGTATCATAATATGCCATATGCTTTAACTCTTTCAAGGCCTTGAAGGATTCTCCTGTAACATCCTGGATTTTCTTTACCCTGTTGTTTACTAAAATGTACACCAAAACCATGGTTATTAAAACAAACAGACCGCCTTTGTATGTCTGCAAATGCCTATATACTTCAAAATCACCTGCAAACATCTCTAGAAAGGTATCCGACAGCAAAATCCAAAGCACTCCAAAAACACCATATCTGGCTACAATATTTAATGCTTCATTACCACTGTATAAATTTATAATTTTCTTAAAAGAAATGTTTTCCCTGTTTTTATCCTCTCTCAATAGGCTTCTCCATATTAATATATTTATAAATATAAATACCCTCAAAATTATAATATAAACAATGAAACTTTCTCAGTAAATATTTTTATTTAATTATAATTTTAATTGTATTTATTAATATTCTGTTGTAAAATATTTGACATAGCCATATAAACTGACGCGAAAGGAGTGTTGTATTATGATATACGATATTATTGCATATATTGCAGCAAAAGCGGAGGTATATAAATCATAGTTTTATGCCTCCAATAAACAATTTAACATTTATTTCTGGAGGATGCATTGATTAAAATTGATATGAAAAATTACGGACTCAGCGAAAGATTTATTAACGAGTCCAAATTGTATGAAGGATTTACTATAGGCAGGGTAACTTCTCAAGACAAAGGATTATATAAGGTTGTAACAGAAAACGGCGAAAAAAGGGCTGAAGTTTCTGGCAAGTTCCGTTACAATACGGTAAGTTTGTCTGATTATCCAGCTGTCGGCGACTTTGTGATGCTTGATGAAAATGAAGACGGAAACGCAATCATTCATCATGTGTTGACAAGAAAGAGCGTGTTTATCAGAAAAGCTGCCGGAACATCCAATGAGAACCAAGTTGTTGCCGCAAATATTGATACAGTCTTTATTTGCATGTCCCCTAACAATGATTTTAATCTCAGAAGGCTTGAACGTTATATGGGAGTAGCATGGGACAGCGGTGCGAAGCCGGTTGTGGTTCTTACGAAATCAGACCTGTGCGGTAATCTGGATGATATTCTTTCCGAGCTTGAAACGGTTGCTTTAAGTGTTGATATAATTGTAACATCGGGCATAAACGAAGACGGTTATTCTGCTGTAAAAAAATATATAGAAAAATGTAAGACGGTTGCTTTTATCGGTTCATCAGGAGTCGGCAAGACTACGCTTATTAACAAACTTATAGGCAAAAATATATATGAAACAAAAGAAACAAGAAATGATGACAGAGGCAGGCATACAACAACAAAAAGGGAGCTTATAGCACTTCCGTCCGGAGGTGTTGTCATTGATACCCCGGGAATGAGGGAGCTTGGAATTGAAAGTGCCGATTTGTCCAAAGCTTTTTCAGATATTGATGAATTGTCCAAACAATGCCGTTTCAGCGATTGCAGCCATAAAAACGAACCAGGATGTGCCGTAAGAGAAGCTATAGAAAATGGGATATTGTCAGAAGAAAGACTTGCAAGTTTTTTTAAATTAAAAAAAGAAACAAAGTATGACGGTTTAAATTCAAAACAAATTGAAGATAAAAAATTAAATGAAATGTTTAAAGACTTCGGCGGCATGAAAAATGCACGAAAATATATAAAAAGTAAAAACAATAAAAAATACGGCTATGACTAAAAATCCGGATACATACCTCATATAAAAGGTATGTATCCGGATTTTTCACAAATCTTATAAATTCAAATTATATTTTTTCATTTTTCTCCACAAGGTAGTCCTGCTCATACCCAATTCGTCAGCTGCCTTTTGTACTGACAGGTCATTTCGTTTAAGTGCATTAATTATTCTGTCCATTTCCCATTTGTTCAGGTTATTGCTTATATCACTTATATCCGATGCACCTGCAATATTTTCACATTCTACATTACTGCTGTCATTTTTTTCATGATTGGTCAGTAAGTCTGATATAAGCTGACTGAAATTATATAAATCCCCATGATATTTCAGCAAAACACAAATCCTTTCCACAAAGTTTTGCAGTTCTCTGATGTTTCCGTACCATTTATAATTTTCAACCTTTTTCATTATTTCATAAAATGTGTTTATATAATTACTATAACTTTCTCCTAAATTTCTTTCAAAGAAAAATCTGCTCAAAATAATTATATCTCCGTTTCTTTCCCTGAGAGGCGGAAGTGACAAATTAAGTACACCTATTCTATAATATAAATCTTCCCTGAATGTTTTAGCCTTTATGGCAGCTGTTAAATCCCTATTAGTCGCTGTTATTACCCTGACGTCAACAGGCATCTTTTTTGTAGAGCCTAATTTTCTTATTTCTTTTTCCTGTAGAACTCTCAGCAGCTGTGCCTGAATTTCAATTGGTATTTCGCCGATTTCATCCAAAAATATAGTTCCTTTGTGAGCTAATTCAAAAAGACCCATTTTACCGCCCTTTGCAGCACCCGTAAAGGCACCTTCCACATAACCGAACAATTCGGATTCCAAAAGATTAGATGACAGAGATGCACAGTTTATAGCTACAAATGGTCCATCCTTCCGGTCGCTTGAATTATGAATACTTTGAGCAAACAATTCCTTACCTGTTCCGGTCTCTCCACGAACTAAAATTGTGGAATCTGAAGATGCATAGCTTTTTGCAATTGATATTGTATTTTTTAATTCCTTTGATTCTCCCTTTATATCTTCAAAATTATACTTTGCTACCAGACCTTTTTCATGAAGGCTTCTTCTTATTTTATTTTCATTTTCCTGAATTACTTTGACATCCTGGAATGTTGCAACCACCCCTTTGACCTCATCATTTACTACTATTGGTATCCTGTTTGTAGAAACTAAGGTGCCGTTGATGTCCATAAGACTATTCAATTCTTTTTCTTTGGAACTAAGGGCTTTTATCATATCGGTATTTCTTATGACATGCTTGATGTTCTTGCCTATGGCATAGCCGGGACTGACTTTTGCAATATTTTCAGCTATAGGGTTGATTACATCCACAGTACCGTTTTCATCAACGGCAATAATGGCATCATGAGTGAAATTAAGTACTGCTTTATATCTTTCAAGCTGAATCTTTAATTCATTCTGCTTATTTAGTTCATCTTTTTGTATTTGTAAAATCTGTTTTGCGGTATCAATGGCATTATTGATATTATCTTCTGAGTTTTCAATGGTTATGTGCCTTAAATTATATTTATCGGCATATTTTTGAGTCATGACACCGCCGATTCCAAGCACTGCTCCATCTGTTAAGGCTTGTTTAACAATTATTTCGCAATCCTTATCTGTTTTAAATGTATAGTATCTGGCATCAATGTTAAGCATGCTGCATATGCTTTTGACGTCATCTGTAATATCTCCATACGAAAAAAATGCTATTGTACCATTTTCATTTTTAGCGATTTCAATAGACTCAATGTAGTCAGACAGTAAAACATTTATAGCTACAACCGGTACATTCAGTCTTGCTTCATTAATCGCAGCTGCAGTGCCTTTTCTGCTGATTAAAACCCTGGCGCCTTCATTAACCAGATTCTTTGCAATCCTTAACGCATCATGAAGCACATCAGTCTTTGACATAGGCACAAAGACATTAATGTCCTCATTTCTTTGCTCTATTATTTTCATGGTTCTTTGAGCCAGTTGTTCAGTCGGTGCTATAAGTGATATTTCCGTAACATTCTTGTTATGCCTTGAACTTGCTTTTTCTACTTGAATCAATCATGAAACTTCCTTTCTTATTCTTTATTTGAATAGAATTTCAGCTTTTCTTTAAATGATAATTTTAAATAAAGAATTTAAATATAATGAAATTATTAATTATTTATTATAATATAATTAAATAATTAAGTCCAACATATTCTTACACCAAATTTTCAATTGAATTTATAAAAAGAAAACAGCGGATATTTTCAGTAACCTGATAATATCCGCCTATATATTAATTAATACATTGCTGTCCTTTTTGAATGTTCATCAAGTGTCCGCTGAAATTTCCTGTTATAAAGCTTTTTTCATATTTTGCAGCTTCAACTATCTTATCTACATCAATACCAGTTTCATACCCCATGTCATTTAACATGTAAACTAAATCTTCTGTTGCGGTGTTTCCCGAAGCTCCGGGAGCAAACGGACATCCGCCTAAGCCTCCCAGTGTTGATTGGACCTTTGTTATTCCTGACTCAATAGCTGCCAGTGTATTTACCATACCCATGTTTCTTGTATCATGAATATGAACTTGGAACTTTATTTCAGGAAATTCCTGTACTGCCGCTGTTACAATTTCTCTTACCTGTTTTGGATTTGCTACTCCGATTGTATCAGCCAGAGACATTTCTTTTACACCCATGTTGGCAATTCTGTCTAAGAATTTAAGAACCGTATCAGTTGAATATTTGCCCTCAAAGGGGCATCCGAACGTTGTTGCAACGTCTACGCATACATTTAAGTCTTTATATGTGTCCATTATTGTTTTCAATTCTGAAAATGACTCATCATGAGTTCTGTTTATATTTGCTTTGTTGTGGCTTACACTTAATGAAACCACATACGATACTTTTCTAAGTCCCAATTCATAAGCACTTTTCGCGCCATAAAGGTTTGGAACCAGTGCAAA
Source organism: Firmicutes bacterium UBA3553 (assembly GCA_002381185.1). Classification (GTDB taxonomy): domain Bacteria; phylum Bacillota; class Clostridia; order Tissierellales; family Sedimentibacteraceae; genus Sedimentibacter. The sequence goes on from DFOA01000020.1 coordinate 274,861, forward strand.
AAAGTCATAATCATGATATCTTTCCAATAATATTTTTGTTAATTCTCCTGCATCCTTCAATTGAGGTATAGCTTTCGGACTTACAAAGGATGTGTGCTGTATGTGTTTTACGCCAGCACCTATCAGATCTTCTATGACCTTAAGTTTTTGTTCTACAGGTATATAATCCTTCAGATTTTGGAACCCGTCTCTTGGTCCGACCTCTACAATTTGTACTTTATTCATAATATACTCCCTTTATAAATTAGAATACACCTTTTTCAATATATTCTTTAATTATTTCTTCACTTAATCCTATAAATTCTTCATAAACGCTGTAGTTATGTTGCCCCAGCGTAGGCGCCGGAGTCCTGATTCCTGCCTTTTTATCACTGAACTTAATATGGTCGCCTGTTAAGGTAGTCTTTCCCGCAACCGGATGTTCAACTTCAACAAACATTTCTCTTGCTCCTGCAATATGAGGGTCTTTAACCACTCTGTCTATTGTATTGATAGGGCAAGACGGAACTCCCACTGCCAACAAGATGTCAACTATTTCATCAACTCCATATTGTATTGTCCAAGCTTCTATAATCGGTTTTAAAGCTTCATGGTTTTTAACTCTTAACGCATTTGTTACAAATCTTTCGTCCGTCAATAATTCCGGCTGTTTCATAGCTTCAACTAAAAGCTTGTACAGCTTGTCATTTCCACATCCAATTATTACATCGCCGTCTTTTGATCTGAAAGAGTCGTATGGGTATGCAGATTCATATCTGTTTCCTATCTTTTCAGGAATTCTGCCTGTGGCAAGATAAATTTGAGTAATAATTTCCAGTGAAGAAACAACTGAGTCAACTAACGCTACATCAACTTTTTGACCCTCACCTGTTTTTACTTTATTAACCACTGCTGCCAGAACTCCTATTGTACAGCCAAGACCGCCTAACACGTCTCCCATTGCCGTACCTGTCCTTGTAGGCTGTCCACCCGGCCATCCCGTTGTACTCATTAATCCGCCCATGGCCTGACCAATTATATCATAGCCTGCTCTCTGGCTGTAAGGTCCGTAGTGCCCGAAGCCGCTGACACAGCCGTAAACAATTCCTGGGTTGATTTCTTTCAATGTTTCATAACCAAGTCCTAATTTCTCCATAGTTCCAGGACGATAGTTTTCAATTACGACATCTGCCTTCTTAACCATTTCCTTGAAAACTTCTTTTCCTTCAGGTGTCTTTAAGTTCAGTGTCACACCCAATTTATTTCTGTTCAGATTCATATAGTATGCACTTTCGCCATTTATAAATGGTCCAAAAGCTCTTGAATCATCACCTTTTATTGGTTGTTCTATTTTATACACTGTAGCTCCCATATCCGCTAAAAGCATTCCGCAATAAGGTCCTGCCAATACTCTTGTAAGGTCAAGAACTACAACACCGTCTAATATTCCTTTTTTCATTTATCTCACTCCTATTTTACATTTACATTAATATTTTTTATAATATATATAATCTTAACTAGTTAACAAATTGTTTGATTATTACAATTTTGAGCAGATAATTTTAGGTTAAAATTATCTACTCCTTTTTTATTGATCAATTTAGATTAAGCTCCAATTCCGAGTAACCCGAAAGTTATGAAGAACATTATCAGAGGGAATACTATTAATCCTAAAATCTTTAAGCCCAATCCCGCTTTCATTAAGTCAGAAATTTCAAATGCTCCTGTACTGTAAGCAATTGCATTCGGAGGTGTTCCAGGAGGAAGCATGAATGCGAAGTTTGAAGCCACCATACATACAAGCATTAATTGCAATGGCTCCATTCCAATTGCCTGAGCAACTCCAGGAAGCACCGGTAAGAATGATGCAACAACAACTGCGTTTGTTGTAACTTCTGTAATAAATGCTGTTACAACACCAATTACTATTATTATTAATATTGGAGACATTCCTGCCAAGCCGCTTAATGATCCGGCTATCCATCCTGCAACTCCTGCGTCAGTGATAGCATTTCCCATTACCATTGATCCGCCTAATAAAATCATTGTTTCCCAAGGTGCATCCTTAAATGCTTCTTTGCCGCTTAAAACGTACTCGCCTTTTTTGTAATCTATTGGAATTACAAGAAATGCTATTGCAATTGCCATTGCTATTGTTTCATCTGTTGCAAAAGGTATAAGATTTTTCCATAAACCACTTGTAACCCATGCTAATACTGCAACCGTAAAAATACCTGCTGTAATTTTTTCACCTTTATTCATAGGTCCTAATGCTTCATATTCTTTTTTGATAACATCAACTTTTATTTCATCAAGTTTGTCAACCTTGTAGAATTTAACCATCCACATCCAGCATATAGGAAGCATTATAATCACAAAAGGCAGACCAATCATAAACCACTCAGCGAATCCGATTTGTACTCCGATTGTTTCTGAAATGATACTTGTGCCTGTAGGAGTTGTTGTTGTTCCTATTAATGTACCTAGCCCACCCAGAGTTGCGGCATATGGAATTGATAACACCATTGCTTTTTTGAATCCGCCTGATATTTGTTTATCCATTGTAGCAATAATTGACATAGCAACCGGAAGCATCATAGCTGTCGCTGTGGTGTTTGACATCCACATGGATATGAATGCAGTTGCCAGTATGAAGCCTAAAACTATCATTTTAGGTTTTTTACCAACCTTCATAACTATCCAAAGTGCTATTCTTTTATGCAAGCCCCATTTAACCATTGCTGTTGCAAGGAAGCCTACACCTAAAACCAAGAAAACTGTTTGATAAGAATAATGTTTGAACAGTTGAATATCATTTTGTCCTTTTGCTCCTGTAATTCCAAGTAACGGAAATAACAATATTGGTAAAAGTGCTGTTGCCGGAATTGAGATTGCCTCAGTCATCCAGAAAATAATCATAAGTGATGATACCGCTAAAACTTTTTGGCCTATTTCTGATAAGCCTTCAGGCGCAGGCATGACAAGCAACATAATCATTACTAAAATACCTACGATAAAGCCAACTTTCCTTACTTTATATTCACCCATTTTTTCCTCCAATTGTTTAATTAAATTTACTCTTTATAAACGCGCATTTATAAATTTTAAAAGGTATTTACTACATTGCATTAAGTGTGCCAACTTTTTTATAATTTTAAAAAATATTTACTTAAATTTGAATTTCCAACGTTTATAAAAAAATAAAAAGTGCCGCATTAAAACAGCGCTTTTTAGCAAAATTAATTTTTTATACAATTTTTTCACTTCACGTTTCATAATGTTTCTACAGGTTTCAATCCCTAACTTATTTTGAAACACCTTGAAACACTTCAACAGAATTAATTCTTGTATTTAATATAATGCCAAATAAATTAAATGCATATGACCCTTTTACTTAAAGGTATCCACGAAATTCTTGTTCAATCAACTTCGGCAATTCGTTTATATTGTTAATAAAGCAGCTTCCTTCTCTAATATTTCCAAATCCGTATTTCGCATGTATGAACGGTATGCCTGCCAGCTTTGCAGCATCACAATCTCCTTGGGTATCACCCACATATACCGCTTTATCCAGTTTATTTCTTTCTATAATTAGCTTGATATTTTCACCTTTTGATAAACTAGTTCTTCCATGACTTTCATAATCGTCAAAAAACATTTCAAGTTTATGGTACTTTAAAAAGATTTCTATATACCCTTCCTGACAGTTGCTGACTATATACAAACTGTAATTTTTAGTAAGCTCACTCAGCGTTTCTTTTAAATCAGGATATAAAATTCCTCCATGCTTTTCCAGATAAATCTGCTCTATTGCACAGCAGCGTTTGACAATCTCAAAAGCCCTCTGCTCTGTCAAATCATTTAGGACAATCGAAGCAATTTCTTTTATTGTTTTCCCCATCAAATTTTTCAAATCTTCAACAGTCATTCTGTAATCTGATTCATTACTTTCTTTTAATACATGATTCCATGCCTTAACGACCTGCTCTGTTGAATCCCACAGTGTTCCGTCCAAATCAAATATTATTCCATACTTCATTTACTTCTCCTGTTCATAATTTAAAATTTGCTGTTAATAGCACAAAATGCTATCTCATTATATGAGCTGCATACTTTCCAAGTACAACACCGGAAAAACTTAAAAACACATTTAACCCTGTATTTAATATTGCCGGCATGTAATCGCCCTTGCTGAAAAACGAAACCGTTTCATAGCTGAACATGGAAAATGTAGTCAACCCTCCCATGATTCCGGTTGTAAGAAATAATTTCATATTATCTGATACTGCATTCGATGTTTGACTGAGCTCCATTATAATGCCAATAATAATTCCTCCTGTAATATTGACAATTAAAGTTCCATAAGGAAAATCAGCACCCCTTAACTTTATTGTTTTCATATTTCATTATATTATTTAATGTCAGTAAAGTCAATTTCTGCAAAATTCAGGAACGTACCTTTTATCATCAAACCGTCCATGAATAATGAAAATAACTTATTTGAACTCTGCCATATTTTTTCTGTATCGTGAAGGTACAAACTGGAACTGAAGATTTAAATTTGTTCTTTCCTTAATTGCCAAATCAGTAAAATATTGCTTCCACAAGCTTTGTATCATTTTTTCATTCTTGGAACACTCAAGGTTTTCGATATTGATATTTTCTTTTATTTCCCACTTATTATCTGCATATACCACAGCCTTTTTTCTTTTCTCATCATAAATAATAAACCTTTCAAATTTATATCTGTCTGCAAAATGATCAACCAGCAATATTAAAAGGTCATTGTCAGGAGAAAACTTCGAAAATAGTACGCCGTCAATATCCGAAAAGCGCAGTATTCCCAGAAATCCATGAACCTCTCTGGATACCTTCAAAGAAATCTCATTAATCGGTAGCACCTTTTCATGGGTATAAAAATTCATGGTTGTTCTTCCATATTTAAAAGCAAATATTAGAAATTCAAGGATAATATTTGCTTTTTGTTCATCATTGGACAAATAGCAGTAATAAACATTGATGTATGCTTCCTTTGAAATCTTTCTGTTGATAGCATCCGAGACAATCCTTGCTTTTTCAATATCAGTTTCAATTATTTTACAATCGTTTAATATGGACTGCTGGTAGCTGGAAGCATCGTAAATTCCTGATGTGTTTTCTTCTTTGTAATGATAATAAATACAAGTCAACATTCCCTCAAATGTTCCGTCATACAAATAATCCATGGTAACCTCTACAATAACTCAAAAATAGAAAGCTGTTTTTGAACTTCCTTTTGCCTTAATTCTTTTTTAATAATTTCAGGTTCAAATTTTATATTTCCATAATATTTTCCCTTTACCGTAATAAAATACCTTGCCCTTTTTAAAACAGTCTTCATTTTCTTTAACGAATCATAAGAAAGCTCCGCATTTTTTCTTTCCCTTATTATTCTTTGAGCGCTCGTCACTCCGAGACCTGGAATTCTAAGCAGCTCTTCATAGGATGCCTTGTTTATTTCCACAGGAAATTTATCAATATTTCTCAAGGCATATACCATTTTGGGGTCAAACTCCAAATCAAGATTTGCTTCAGTCTCGGTAAACAGCTCTTCCGAATGAAAATAATAAAAACGCATGAGCCAATCTGCCTGATACAGCCTGTGTTCTCTCAATAAAGGAGGCATTGTGCTTATCGCAGGAAGATTAGGGGAAGAAATCACAGGTATATATGCCGAAAAAAATACACGCTTCATATTAAATCTCTCATATAAATTTTGAGATAAACCAAGAATTGTTTTATCGCTGTCCGGAGTCGCACCTATAATCATCTGAGTTGATTGTCCGCCTGGAACAAATCGGGGTGTGCTTGAAAAATGCTTTTTATCCTCAATTGTTCTGGTTATTTCACTGTTAATCAATGACATAGGATTTACAATGTTTTCTATTTTTTTCTGTGGTGCAAGCATTTTTAGGCTTTCCTTTGTGGGAAGCTCAATATTTACACTCATTCTGTCAGCCAGCATTCCTGTTTTTTGAACAAGCAAGGGATTTGCTCCCGGAATAACTTTCACATGGACATAACCCCAAAAATTATATTTATATCTTAGAATCTCAAGAACCTTGTAAATATTCTCCATAGTGTGATCCGGGCTCTTTTCAACTGCAGAACTCAAAAACAAGCCTTCTATGTAGTTTCTTCTGTAAAACTGGATTGTAAGCTCGGCAACCTCTTCGGGAGTAAATGTTGCCCTTTCAGTTGAATTGGTGACTCTGTTCAGACAATAGCTGCAATCATAAATACAGTCATTTGTTAACAGAATTTTTAAAAGAGAAATACATCTGCCGTCTGCCGACCATGTGTGACAAATTCCTGCGGCTGATGCATTACCGATTCCCCCCACAGTGTTGTTTTTTCTTTCGACACCGCTTGAAACACAGGATACATCGTATTTTGCAGCATCAGATAATATTTTTAATTTTTTAAATAAATTGTCATCCATAATACACCGCTTTATCAGTTAATATTTAATAATTATAGTTTAATATTATCATATAACAATCAATCTGTCAAACATACGTTCGAATTTTATTTTATAATTTTTAAAGTATATACAAGAATATATAGTCTTCGTGAATTTTTTGATTTTTATTTTTTATTTACAAAACTAGGCTTATTTATATGATTTTTATAAAAAACCTTGAAATTTCAACTTTTAACCCATCACAACCCACCCCTGAGTTGTTGTAATAAACTTGTAATATATTAATTTCAGTTCATATATGTGTAATATATTTGACATATTTTCCAACAGTACAAGTATTTGAGGGTTACATTTCAAAATTGTACATGCTATAATTCATTCACAACGGAAATTTAATCCATAAATGATTACTTCCGTTAAGGTAAGGGGTAAGAATATAAAACATAAGGAGAATATATAATGAAAAATAAAATTTTAGCATTAACCTTAGGAACAATTTTAACTCTATCATCTACTACTGCATTTGCAGCGGATTTGAACACTACGAACTTTAATTTCTATGAAATGTTTAGAAATTATAACATTGGATATTTTGAACCAGCATATACTCAGCCTGTTGAAACAGCTCAGCCAACTGAAGAAATAAAATATGATTATACTGAACAACAACCAGCTAATCAAACTCCTCAGACAGAGCAGACAATGCAAGCAGTGCAGCCAACACAGGAAGAACAAACAGCACAGACAGCACAGACTAAAACCAAAAACGCAAAAACAGCAGCATCTCCTTCATCTAATGTAAGCTATGAAGAAAGAGTAGCACAATTAGTAAATATAGAAAGAGAAAATAATGGACTGCAGCCTCTTGTATTTGATTCATCTATTTCTAATGTAGCAAGAGCCAAGTCAAAAGATATGGCAGACAACAACTATTTTGCTCACCAGTCTCCAACATACGGAAGTGCCGGTGATATGATGAGAAACTTTGGAATTAACTGGTCAGCATGGGGAGAAAACATTGCATCAGGACAAGATACTCCTGAAGAAGTAGTAAATGGATGGATGCACTCCGAAGGTCACAAAGCTAACATACTTTCATCAAATTTTGGTAAAATTGGTGTAGGTTATGCAACAAGCTCTAACGGAACACCATACTGGACACAGATGTTCACAAATTAAGCAGAAGATGACCAAAATCTTTGACTTTGTGTCAGTTATATCTGCTGGTATCGAAGAATCTCAAACAGCCCAAGACTATGACTTGGTGCCGTTGCTCATTAAAAGGCAGCGAAAAATCCCCTTCAGATTCTTTGATAACCTTTAAAAATGACAGAATAAAAAAACAGATAGACTGTTTTTTATTCTGTCATTTTATTTTTAATATTTTTCTCGCTATTTTAATAGTTGGCTTAAACAACACTCCCTCTATTTCTCTGCTTACTGTTTTTAATTGTTTCCGGATTTGTATTTTTTGAGGACAATGAATTTCGCATTTTCCGCATTCCTGACACTGGGAGGCAAATGCAGGCGTAGCTGACAATCCGCCCAGCGTCTGTATGTATTTCCATTTATGTGATTTATCATCTAATAGATATTTATCATTATAGCTTGAAAAACATCCCGGTATATTTACTCCATGAGGGCATGGCATGCAATAACCGCAGGCTGTGCATGGAATTTTTGTTTTTTCTGCCATTATACCTTTAACATTTTCAAATATCTTAAGCTCTTTATCTGACAGCGAATCCGGTTCTGCATTTCTTGCAATTCGAATATTTTCTTCTATTTGTTCTTCGCTGTTCATACCTGACAAAATAACATTAACTTCCTTGTGGTTCCAGATCCATCTTAATGCCCATTCAGCAGGCGACCTCTTTGCATCATAGCTATTGAAAGCCTTAATTACATTATGGGGCAGATTGTTAACCAGTTTTCCTCCCCTTAGAGGCTCCATTATTATGACAGGTATCCCCAGGGAATGCGCAAGCTCTAAGCCTGACCTGGTTGCCTGATTGTACTCATCCAAATAGTTGTATTGTATCTGACAGAAATCCCAGTCATATGCTTTAACTATCAATTCAAAATCCAATTTACTCCCATGAAAAGAAAAACCGATGTTATTAATGGTTCCCTTCCTTTTTTCTTCCTCCAGCCATTTCAGAACACCCAACGATTCCATCTTATCAAACATAGCTTTATCTGTAAGCATGTGAAGAAGATAATAGTCTATATAATCAGTCTTAAGTCTTGTAAGCTGCGTTGAAAGAATTTTTTTTGCACTGTCCAAACTGTTTACCATGTAGGGCGGAAGTTTTGTTGCTATTTTTACCTTTTTTCGGTAACCTCCCTCTAGTGACTTACCTAGTAGTATTTCATTTTTACCCGCCTGATATATGTATGCCGTGTCAAAATAATTTATGCCATTTTCAACAGCTTCACGAATCAAGTTAATTGCTTTCGTTTCATCAGCCGGCAGTCTCAAGCACCCGAATCCTAATACAGAAAGCTCATCCCGGTTTTTGATGTTTATTTTTGTAAGCATTTCAGCATCCTTTCGCTTATTTTGTTAATTCATCTTTTCAATACGTTCTATAAATATATTTAATATTAAATTAATATTTTTTTTAATTTATCCTTGTCGATAATTTGAATTAAACCTCTTGACAATTTTAAAATACCCTGGGCCTCAAAATTTTTGAGCATTCTCGAAACTACTTCACGGGCGCTTCCCAAATATTTAGCAATTTGATCATGTGTCAAATTAATGTCGGTTGTTTTTGTTTTAGCTGTTTCATCTATCAAAAAAGTTGCAAGTCTTTTGTCAAAACTCATGAATAATATTTGCTCCATTGCCCACATAACATCAGAAAATCTGTCAACAGCATTTTTATATGAGAAGTTTTCAACATAGATATTTTCATTGTTCAATTTGCTGAAAGTCCCGACATTCAGCAAAAATATTTCTGTTTCTATTTCGGCATTTATTATAACATCAAAGGTTATATTATTTAAAATACAGGATGCTGACAAAACACATGATTCACCCTCTGTCAATCTGTACAATGTTATTTCCCTGCCGTCCTCTGACAGTATGTAAACACGCAATCCGCCTTTTTGAATAAGAATAAATCCTAAACATTCGGTATCAGTGCTATGGAGAATCTCACCCTTATTATAAGTAACCTTAATAACATTGTTTACTAACATATTTTTTTCTTTTTCATTAAGCTTATTCCAGAAACTTAAGTTCTCCTTCAAGAATTCAAAATCGCCTTTATTCAGCATACTTATCACCCCCAACAGCATTATATACTAATATTATACTGGTTGACACATATTATCAATTAAAATTATTAAAGAAAATTAAGCAGCAAAAAGCCACACATTCGTATGTGTGACTTAAATGAATCTACAATTATATTCTTAATTAAATATCAACTTCTACTGTTTCTTCCTTATTTATCTCGTCAAGATTGTCATCCCACAAATATTTCTTTGTTTCGCTTACGATTACGCCTGACAAAGCAATCAATGAAATTAAGTTCGGAATAGCCATTAATCCGTTGAATAAGTCTGCTAGGTCCCAAACAAATGCCAATGACATTACAGCACCGAAGAATACAGCTATTGTATAAAGTATTCTGTAAGGAAGTATAGCTTTCTTTGAATGGAATAAGTATTCAACACATTTTTCACCATAGTATGACCAACCTAAAATTGTCGAGAATACAAATGTCAATAAACCGATTGTCAATACGATAGGTCCTATTACAGGAATATTGCTGAACGCTGCGTTTGTTAAATCTCCGCCGTTAAGACCTGTGTTCCAAACACCTGAGTTAACGATTGTAATACCTGTCATAGCGCATACTATAACTGTATCCCAGAATGTTCCTGTTGAAGCAACAAGCGCCTGTCTAACAGGGTTTCTGGTTTGAGCTGCTGCAGCAACTATAGGAGCAGAACCTAAACCTGATTCATTAGAGAACAATCCTCTTGCAACTCCATATCTTGCAGTCAGCATTATAGTCGCACCGGCAAATCCGCCGACTGCTGCTGTTCCTGTAAATGCGTTAGAAACTATTAAACCGATAGTAGCAGGAATTGTCTTATATGTCATGGCAAGAATTACTACGCAACCCAACACATAGAATACAGCCATAAACGGAACTAATTTATCGCAAACACTGGCTATTCTCTTAACGCCGCCGATAATAACTATTCCGGTTAGTACCGCCAATGCAATACCTGTGATCCATGTAGGAGTTCCAAACTGATTTGACATCATGTTTGAAATTGAATTTGCCTGCACTGTATTACCTATACCAAAAGCTGCAACGCTTCCGAAGAATGCAAATGCATATGCCAAAGCCTTGTTTTTCATACCGTACTCTAATACGTACATAGGTCCGCCGGCCATTGTGCCGTCAGCAGTTTTAACTCTGTATTTAACTGCCAGAAGTGATTCAGCATATTTTGTTGCTATACCGAAAACACCTGTCATCCAACACCAAAATACGGCACCAGGTCCTCCTAATGCTATTGCTGTTGCAACACCTACGATATTTCCTGTTCCGATTGTTGCAGCCAAAGCTGTAGCAAGTGCACTGAACTGACTTACATCCCCTGTTGCAAAGTCGTCTTTTGTAATTGACAACTTAATTGCTTTACCGATGTACCTTTGTACAAATTTAAGACGAAATGTTAAGAAAAGATGAGTTCCAAATAATAGGATTACTAACGGCCAGCCCCAGAGCCATCCGTCAATCTTTGTTACTAATTGTGCAAATACTTCCATGTTTTTCCCTCCATGTTATAAATTTATAATCATTGCAAACGTTATTAATAAACGTTTGCCCTAATTATAATACATACAGCAAATAATGGCAACAGTTATTTTGGATTAAATTGTGATATTTATTTCATAATTCTGATATTTCTTTCATCAAACTAATTTTATGTTTCAATACAAATATATCTTTCTATTTTTCGACAATTTCCTCAGTATTACAATATTTATAAATATTTATTCTGATTTTAAAGTTAATCCGTTATAATTTTTTCCGCCGCCTTTAAGATATCTTTCGCTTGATGTGTGAATTTTATTTCATTAATTGTTCTTATTATATCAGGCGGGCTTTTTATTTCCGCAATTTTATACTCAAACCACTGTACATTATACCAATTGTCAAATTTATAACCGACATTATGGTAAATTCCCACTGGTATAAATCCAAACGCTTTGTGGAAATTCTCACTTTTTGTATTTGAAGATGCTATTCCGGCGAATGAATTGAAAAATCCCTGCAGCTTTAATAATTCCGTTAAACAGGTATATAAGGCAGTTCCTATTTTCCTGCCGTGATAATCCGGATTCACATATATAGAATAATCTGCAGACCAGTCATATGCCTCCCTCTTGTTAAAAGGCGAGGCATATGCATAACCCACAATCTTATTATCTATTTCGCAAACAACCCACGGATACCTTTTTTGAACTTCTTGAACCCTTTTTCTGAATTCATCAATTGAAGGAACTTTGTATTCAAATGATACCGCTGTGTTCTCAACAAACGGTGCATATATGTCCAGCATATCCCGGCAGTCCGATTCAGTTGCTAGTCTTATTTTTATATCATTTATCATAACCCACCTCCTGTGATTTTTTAATATAATACAGCAATAACAAATAAATATCAACAAAAAAACGCCCGTTGGACGTTTTTTAATTGCAGCTCTGATTTTCCCTGTCACATGAATACTTTAATTTCGTATTAGCTCCTCTTTCATCAATAAATCTCCGATCCACATCAATATATCTTCATAAATCTGTTCTCTGTCCAATTCATTGAGTATTTCGTGCCTGTCTCCCTTATATAATTTCATTGAAATATTTTTCATGCCCAATTTCTTATATATATCAAACGCTTTTACAACCTCTTTGCCAAAGTTGCCTACAGGATCACAGTCGCCGGATAGAAACAGCATCGGAAGGTTTTTAGGTATGCGGTTGAGACTTTCCTGTTCGTTCATAGCAAGCATTCCTTTAAACATATTGTGAAATCCGTTTAGTGTAAAGATAAAATTTATTCTGGAATCGGAAATATAATTATCAACTATATCAGCATCTCTTGTAAGCCAATCGAATTTGGTTCTTGCAGGTTTAAATTTATTGTTATTTCCGCCTAAGGCTAAAAAATCCACAAATTTGCTTCTGTATTTCCAACCCTTTACTGATGCTATTAATTTTGTAATATAAATCCCAAACTTAATAAGTTTAAGAGATTGCTGCCCTGTTCCTGAAATTATTGCACCGTCAATTTCACTGCCATACAATGTTATGAATTGCCTTGCAAGAAATGATCCCATGCTGTGTCCAAGGATGAAGTACGGCACATCCGGGTTTTCATTTTTTATAATATTCATAATCCTATGCATGTCTTCAATAAGCGCATGGTTACCATCGGGCTCTCCGAAATATCCTCTGCTGTCTTCACCTGCAACAGAATTGCCGTGGCCTAAATGATCATTGCCCACGGTAAGTATGCCATGTTCCGCCATATATGATGCAAATTCATCATACCTTTCAATGTGTTCAAACATTCCGTGAGAAATTTGCATCACAGCTTTTATTTCATATTCAGGAATCCATTTTAATGCGCGTATCTTCGTCTTACCATCCGATGAGCTATAACAAAACTCTTCCGTTGACATACCTCTTCTCCTTTTAACCTTACGGTTTTAAATCCTCTTCCGTTTTTTACATACAATTATATATTAAAACTCAAATATTTTCAATTGATATAATATATTCTTGTTGGTATTTTCAATATAAACTTATCATAATTTCTTAACCCGAAATAAATCTTCCTAATAAACAAGCGGTTAAGCATGCGCTTAACCGCCTTGTTTATCTTCTTTAAATTATCGGGTCCACAAATAATTCAATTATTCCGCCGCAGACCATTCCATCGTCTTCTGCCTCTACACCTGTCATATCAACCTTAACCAGTTCGCATTTTTGTCTGTCAAGCGCATTAAACGCTCTCTGCCTCAGCTCTGCCTCAACACAACCTCCGCCGATGGTTCCGATCATAGTCCCATCCTTGCAGACAATCATTTTAGTTCCCACATCTCTCGGTGATGACCCTTTTCTTGATACAATGGTTACAACAGCTTTAGGTACATTCTTATATCTTTCGCTGAATATTACTTCTAACAGCTCATTGTCAAAAGCACTGAAGCCTGCTTTTTTATTTTTCACTTCTATTATTTCAGCCATTATTGACACAGCTATTTCAGCCGGTGTCTCTGCACCGATTTTTAATCCTATTGGCGTATAGACCTTGTCCAGTTTTTCTCTTGAAATTCCTTTGTCCTCTAAATAATCCAATACTTTTCCCACACGCAGTCTGCTTCCAATCATTCCAATATATGCATTATCTTTATTGATTATTTTCTCAAGGCACACCTGGTCGTATCTGTGACCTCTTGTTACAATTATAAAGAATGTGCCGCTGTCACCTTCTATCTTATCCAATGCATTTTCAAAAGGCTCGTACATAACTTTGTCGGCGCCTGCTGCTTTCGCATTATTTGTAAATTCCATCCTGTCGTCAATAACTGTTACAGGCAAATCCAACAGGTTGCACATTTTTATAATTGCAATTGAAACATGCCCGGCACCGCATACAACTACATTGTAGCTTTGTCTTAAAAATTCTGTATATACTTTTTCGCCATCAACCGTAATTGTCTGGCTTTTTTTGTTGACAGGCACTAATTCAATTGTTTTTTCCCAGTCAATATCTCCGGTGGAATAAATTATTTCGCCGTCAGAAAGAACCATCTTAGCTCCGATTTTATTCCCTGTTAAATATGTAAATACCACATTTTCCTTGCTGTCATCCAATTGCTGTAAAATTTCATAAAATCTCATGTAACTCACCTTCCTAATCTAATATTCATCAACACAGCCTCATGTTTATTATCTTTGCGACATCGTCAAAATTTTATCTTACGGTTAAATTATATAGTTCAACTCCATTTTCGTCAATCAAAAAACTTCTGTTACGGCTAACAGAAGTTTTTTATTTACCTTATTTAATTATCTCTGGTGCTGATGATCTATTCTGTCTTGATAATTATCGTCTTTTAATCCAAACACCGCTCTTGCGCTTTCTGCCTGAGGATTATGTGTTATATGCTTGGAACGGAATTTGCCGTCTTCTTTTTTATTGTTTTTGGTGCTTTTCATTTTATTGTCTGTCATATAAAATCTCCTATGCAATTGCTGCTATTAAAATAAAAGTGTTTATTGTTCTATGTGATGTTACTTTTTTAATGTTCTATGTCGTATATGTGCTTTGTAATGTTCTATGTCGTATTGATTTTTTAATTCACTTTTATTTCTTTTTGTAATCTTATTTTTACCTGAATCTAATTTTTGATACATATATCAATTTTCCAATGAATTAATTTTTTAACTGTTATTTTAACAGCAAAATGAAAATTTACCTAAACAAATAATTAAAAAATTAATTTTGAAAAAATAAAATTTGAATTTATTATTAAATGTAATCATTAGAATGCTGACTTGAAAATATTCAAAATATCCTTCTCATTGAGCGGCTTAAAATTTCCTACCTCACCAAATCTGGCTGCCTGTCTTGCCAGCAGCTCAAGCTTATCTTCTTCTATGCCTGCTTCGCCGAGCGTCGCCGGTATTCCTAAAGAAATAAAATAATCTCTTGTCATTTCAATAGATTCATATGCAATTTTGTATTTTTCATGATTTTCATCAATACCCCAGACATTAACACCATATTCCACAAAGTTTTGCAATGTGCTGTCATCTAATACATACTTCATCCAATGAGGTGTTAAAATTGCAAGGCCTACTCCATGAGTTATGTCGTAAAAAGCACTTAATTCATGTTCCATTGGATGAACGCTCCATTCGGAATTTTTGCCATATGCCAAAAGGTTATTAATAGCCAGGCTTGATGCCCACATTAAATTTGCTCTCGCTTCATAGTTTTCAGGTTCTTCAATTGCAATTTTCCCATACTTTATGCAGGTCTTAAGTATTGCTTCGGCTAATCTGTTCTGGATATACGCACCTTCTGTTTTCTGAAAATATTCTTCAAAAACATGGCTCATTATATCTGCTGTTCCCGCCGCAGTTTGATTTTTAGGAACTGAAAATGTGTATGTTGGATCAAGTATGGAAAACCTTGGCGCCATGTCCGGATGGCCGGTTCCGAGCTTTTCTTTAGTTCTCATATTGGATATAACAGCTCCAGCATCCATTTCGGAACCTGTGGCCGAAAGGGTCAATATTGCAGCTATAGGCATAACCTTTTGAATTTTTGAAGAATCCTTTACTATTTCCCACGGACATCCGTCATAATAGCGGGCGGCAGCAATAACCTTTGCGCAGTCTATGGAGCTTCCCCCTCCCACAGCCAGTACAATATCAATATTATTTTCCTTGCAGATATCTGCACCCTTCTTGACTGTATCCACCCTGGGATTAGGCTCCACCCCTGGAAGCTCCCAGTATTTTATAGAACTTTCATTAAAGATATTTATTACTTTGTCATATATACCGTTTCTTTTAATGCTTCCTCCTCCATAAACCAAAAGAACCCTTGATCCGTATTTTTTTAGCTGTTCGCCTAATACATCAATTTTATCCTTTCCAAAAAATATTTCCGTAGGAATGGAATAATCAAAATTTAACATATCTGCCTCCTTTTCATTTTTTATTTAGATTTGCCGATTTATTAATTATTATCCTAAATTTAAAGCGTGATTTATTATTAGGATTCTACTTCAATCAGTGATACTTTCACCCATAATTTCAATATGTCTGTAAGCACTAGCTTATTGACGGTCAATTGATACTCTGCTCCGTCAAATTTTAATATCCTTTTATCTATGACCTGTAAAAGAATATCTGCATCAAGTCCTTTTATCTCCTTGCCCAAAGAAGACCTGAACTTTTCTTTAATTGCTTTTTCAATTTCCATATTATCGATTTGATCAATCTGGACTTCACTTAAATCTCCAAATTCTAATATCACCTCTATATCCTTAAGGACAATATTTGAATTATTAATTGATTTTTCAAGTGCAGCAAGCTTCTCATCCTTGTCAGTTATTGTATTTTCCAAATATGTTATTCTTTCATAAAACGAATCCATTCTGTAGCTGATCAGCATGCTGATAGATACTGCACCAATAATCGAACCCCACAGCAAGCCTGTTATGAAACATATGATAAACGGATAGACTATCTTTCTCATTTTCCCCATATGACACCGCACCTTTGAAGAAGTCTGATGAATTCATATCCCATATTTGCGCCGGTCAGGGAAATTAAAATATATAGCGCCTGTTTGATTAAAGTTTTTATTTCTCCCTCAAAAATACCCTTTTCTATAACTGCGAAGGATGAAAATGTCCCTCCCAGAGATGCTGCAATCGCCCATATTTTTATGGAATTAGCAACTTCCAGCATAACTTTGCAAGGCGGATTGTTGGTTATTATTGCTCCTAATCCTGAAAACAAACTTGCTCCGATAACCACTCCGAATGCTATTAAAAAGTTTTGAATTACACTGGTATAAAAAGAAGACATCTCATCACCAAACCTTTCTTTTTACAAGGTATGAACAATAAAATGTCTTTATGATTATATTATATTTGTTCTTTAATTAATCCTATTCTATATGCATCCAAAAGCATTTGCAAATCTTTGATTTGTTCCTTAAGCTGCTCTCCGTTGTCTGTATCTCCTACTCTTTTTCTTTCTACCTCTTTTTCTAAAACTATAGTTGTTGAGTGAATATCTTTTTCTTCTTCAATAGCTTTTTGGGCAGATTCAAAAGGATCATGTGATACCAATATAAGTCCGTAGGAATTGTATATGAGAGTATATCCCGCAATTCCGGTTGTACCCTGATAAGCTCTTGAAAACCCACCATCTATAACTAAAAGCTTACCATTAGCCTTTATGGGGCTTTCTCCATTTTTGCTTTTAACAGGTACATGACCGTTTATGATGTGGGAAGTTTCTGGATTCAGGCCAAATTCCTCAAATATTAAATTGCACATATATTCACTGTCTTCAAGCTTAAAATACGGGCTTTTCTTCTCTTTGTGAGTTTCCTTATCATCGATAAAATATCTTTCAAAGGTGGTCATCTTATCCTTGCCAAACAAAGGAGAGTCAGGTCCGGTCCACAAATACCAGGTAATATCCATACCATAAAGCTTCCCTTCAGGATTGTTTTTATGGAAATACCCTTCTCTGACTAAAATTTCAAGCCTGTCAAAATATGCTTTGCCGCTGTATTCTTTTCCTGACGAACCTATTTTAACTTTTTTAAATGTACCATCTTCATTAACAGGAATTCCTCCATGGTAAAGAAGATTTGAATTGACTTTCAAATACATGCTCCCGTTTGACAATAAAAATCTTATGTGCTTCTGAAGTTTTTCACTGTTTAAAAAAGAAGACTTCAGTTTTTCGATAACATCTCTTTCTTCTTTAGTCAAAGCATAAGGATTTTTGGGATCTATAGTTGGGAAGTTATTGTCATTTAGCTTGTATGTCCTGCCATACCAGTCAATGGTTTCTTCCTTATAATTTATTTTATTCAATAAAAGTCTGTCTTCCATATTAAAATGTGGACGTCTTTTAATTAATTCACCTTCTAATTTAAATTGTATTATTGAAATAGCCTTGTGCATCTTTGCAATAAGCCTTAAATCATTTTCATTATATACAATGTCTCCTTCAATCTTTGGTTTAAATTGTATGCAGTCATCGTCGCCATAAAACTCCAGCGCAAATGTAGCAAGCGGCAGCATATTTATTCCGTAGCCGTCCTCAATGGTATCTAAATTTGCATATCTTGTGCAGATTCGTATTACTGTTGCTATACATGCCTCACTGCCGGCAGCAGCACCCATCCACAGCACATCATGATTTCCCCATTGAATATCCACAGAATGATAGTTCATAAGTGTATCCATTACCTTATCGGCACCCGGTCCTCTGTCAAATATGTCTCCCACAATATGAAGTCTGTCTATGACAAGTCTTTGAATAAGCTTAGACATTGCAATGATAAATTCATCAGCCCTGCCAACCCTGATAATAGAGTTAATTATCTCGCTGTAATATTCCTCCTTGTCAAATTCCTCAGGGCCCTTGTGCATCAGCTCTTCAATTATGTACGCAAATTCCGGAGGCAGTGCCTTTCTCACCTTCATGCGCGTATATTTAAAAGCTGCTTTTCTGCTTACAACAATAAGCCTGTAAATTGTGATTTTGTACCATTCATCAATATTTTCTTCCTGCTTATGAATTATTTCCAGCTTCTGCTCAGGATAATAAATTAATGCAGCAAGGCTTTTAATATCTCTTTCGCTCATAATATCGCCAAAAACTTCTGTTATTTTCCGCTTGATATTTCCCGAGCCGTTCTTAAGAACATGATTGAAAGATTCATACTCACCATGAATATCAGACATAAAATGTTCTGTACCCTTTGGAAGGTTTAATATTGCCTGCAAGTTGATTATTTCAGTACAGCAGGAAGCAATGGTTGGGAACTGCTTTGATAAAAGCTTTATATAACGCAATTCATCGTTTAAATCCTGGACTGCGTCTTCAATTGAATACTGCATGACACTCTCCTTAATCAGATATTCTCCATTAATGGATTATCGTTCATAATAATACTATACCATAAATGTTGTTCAAATACAATTAGTATAGCATATTTAAAGGTTTAAAATTACTTATGCATTATATCGTTAATGAAATTCATTACAAGTATTTTGCTGTTACACTACTGCTTATCTCAGCTAATTCTCTTGGAGTTCCCGTAAAAATAACATGCCCTCCTTTTTCACCTCCGTCTGGACCGAGATCAATAATCCAATCGCTGTTTTTGATAATCTGTTGATTATGCTCAACCACCACCACAGTATTTCCGGCATCCACCAGACGGTTAATAAGTACGATAAAATGCTCAACGTCTTTTGGATGCAAGCCTGTTGTTGGCTCGTCTAACAAATATAAATTCGTTATCCCTGTACGGGTTCCAATTAGCTCTTTAGAGAGTTTAAGCCGTTGTCCCTCGCCGCCGGACAAGGTAGTCAGAGTCTGTCCAAGCTCCAAATATCCAAGCCCCACATCTTGAAGCAACTTCAAAATTCTTATCACCTTTTTATGCTTTTTGAAAAATTCAATCGCTTCTTCAACAGACATTTTCAAAACATCTTTTATTGAAAGACTTTCATATCTTGCGGAAAGGACATCATTGTTAAACTGGTTTCCGCTGCAAACGGGGCATGTAACTTCAATATTGGAAAAAAACAGCATATTACTGTCAATATAGCCCAACCCTTCACAGTTTTTACATCTGCCGCCGGGCGTATTAAAAGAAAAGTGCTTTGCGGTCAGCCCTGCTTTTTTTGCGTCATCTGTTTTCGCAAAGATGTTTCTTATTTCAGAATGCACCTCCGAATATGTCGCTACATTAGACCGCTTCATCTTCGTGATTGCTGATTGCTCGATTTCAACCACTTTTGAAAATATTTCAAGTCCAAATACGCTATTGTGCTTTGAATTAGAATTTCCTTTTGCCAGTATTTCAAATACCAAAGTTGACTTTCCGGAACCGGATGGCCCGGTAATAGTCGTAAGGCATCCAACAGGAATATCAACGCTTATATTCTTTAAATTAAACTTGTCAGCATTTTTTATATGAATTGCCCTTCCGGTTCCTTTTCTGAAAGCAGTCTTACCTGGGTGTGGATTTCGTAGATATTCGCCCGTTGCAGAAAGCGGATGACGTTTTATTTCTGCAAGTGTTCCCGCAGATACAATTTCACCGCCATATTTCCCTGAGCCGGGTCCAATGTCCACAATATAGTCGGCGGCGGTCATTATATCAACATCATGTTCGATAACAAGCACAGTATTTTCCAAATCCCTCAGTTTTTGAAGAATTGTTACTAATCCTGCCGTGTCTTTTGGATGAAGCCCTATTGTCGGTTCATCCAAAATGTAGATTATGCCGGACAAATCCGAATCCAGAACTGCCGCAAGCCGTAACCGTTGCAGTTCTCCTCCCGACAAAGTGACAGTTTGCCGGTCAAGAGAAAGATATCCAAGCCCTACGTTTATAAATCTTTTGAGTTTCGTTTCTATATCAAGCAAATAAGCCCTTACTAAATTGTATTGCTTTTCTGATAGCGAAGTCTCCAGTTCTTCAATCCAGTTACATACTTTTTCTAACGAATAATTTGAGACTTCCGGCAAACGTGTTCCGTTCACAGTAACACTGCGGCTCAGTTCGCATAGACGTTCACCATTGCAGCTTGGGCACGCTACAGTGTCAAAATACCGGCCTAATTGACTTGTATCTCCCTCCTTCTCTGACAGCCTGCGCCACAATATGGGGAACGCACCTTCAAATCTGCCCGAAGCAACAGTTTTAGGTGGACTGATATTTGAGAAAGAACCTTTTACATTCTCGCACTCAATGCCTTCATACAAAATGGCTTTCTGTATCTCGCTAAATTTCTCAACAGGCGTATTCGGCATGATGGGAATGCCATAATGCTTCAAGGCTGCATAAAACGCAGAGGTTTGATATTCACCATATTTCTGCTCCCAATACTGTATAGCCCCCTCTTCCAAAGACAGATTTTCATTTACAACATTGCTTTTATTAATCCCATGGATTTTCCCCAATCCCTCACATTTCGGGCAAGCCCCTTCCTTTGTATTGAAGGAAAGCCCGGTGCGAGTAATTTTATCCATTCTCTTGCCACACTCGCAGCAGTACATATAAACGTAAAAATCATTGCCTATTTTTTCCGTTTCCTCCTTGCAATCTGCGGAACAAATGGCTTTACCACAATGCGGGCATGTACGCACGCTCAGCTTTTCATATATCATGCGTAAATCAGTATAAATATCTGTCATTGTTCCCACAGTTGAGCGGGGATTTTTATTGACATCGGTTTGCGAGATTATAATAGCGGGTGAAACACCCTGTATGCGCTCTACTTTCGGTTTGTGAATACCTTGATACGACATGGACTCCAAGTATTGTCTTTGGCATTCATTGTAGAGTACATCAACAAGTAATGTCGATTTGCCGGAACCTGAAAGTCCGGTGAACACGACCAGCTTATTTTTTGGTATTTCCAATGAAATGTTTTTAAGGTTGCCTTCACCGGCTCTTATAATTTTAATATTTGACATGCAAAACCTCCTTGCAAAGTGCTGTTCTAATAATATTATATAACATTGGTGCAATTAGCAAACTTTTTATCAATTTATGCTGCGAAATTAGTGTTTACCTTAATAAAACATTATATATATAGTATAATGTTTTATGTACATTGGTGTAAGCAGAAAAAACAATATCAAAGATAGAATTCAACCAGTAAATTTGTCGTCAAGCTGTTGTCCATGCCAGGCGCACTAAAAATAGGAAATCATAATACCTGATTTCCTATTTTCACTCGTCCAAAAACCTTCAATTATCTTTTAGGAATATGAATTGCATTTCCGCGTACCGCATGAGCCGCTTCATGAAGAATTTCCCCAACAGTAGGGTGTGCATGAATTGTTGAAGTAATTTCATCCACAGTTGCTTCCAGCCTTATGGCAAGTGCTCCTTCAACAATCAAATCGGTAGCCCTTGGTCCTGCTATGTGAAGCCCTAATATCTCACCTGTATCCGCATCTGAAACATATTTTGCAATTCCTCCGGTTTCACCCTCTATCATTGATTTTCCGTTAATATACATGTGGGCAGAACCGACTTTGACATCATATCCTTTTTCTATTGCCTGCTCTTCTGTCAGACCTACACCGGCAAGCTCGGGCTTTGTATAGACACAGTAAGGTATTGTTTTGAAATCAATTTGAGATTTTTTCTTCATTATAGCTTCAACAGCCACCGTTCCTTCGGCTGATGCCGCATGAGCCAGCATTATCCCTCCTGTGCAGTCACCTACGGCATATATATTTTCTATGTTTGTCTGCATATTTTTGTTTACCGGTATTCTTCCTCTGTCTGTTTTAATTCCTATATTCTCTAAAGAAAGATTGTCGGTTACAGGCTTTCTTCCGATTGACAAAAGTATCTTTTCTGCAGGAATAGACAAATCTCCTTGAGGCGATACAGCATTTAGCTGAAGCCCTTCTGATGATTCGGAAATAGAAACGACCTTCGTATTCAGATAAATATCCACTCCGCAGTTTATTAATTTTTCCTTTAATGGCTGGACGATATCCTTATCCATATTTGATACTATGTTTGGGAGCATTTCAACTATTGACACCTTGCAGCCCAATGTTGAATAAACACTGGCTATTTCAGTGCCTATCACTCCTCCGCCTATTATAGCCATGCTTTTTGGAACTTCATCCAGTGAAAGCACCTCATCGCTTGTTATAACTCCCGGCAAATTGACTCCGGGCAGCGGAATTATTACAGGTTTTGAACCTGTTGCAATTACGGCATAATCAAACTCAACAATTGTTTCGCCTGCCTCGTTTTTTACCGCAATTTCCCTTGTGCTTATAAAGCTGCCTTCTCCGGCTATCTTTACAACCTTATTGCTTTTTAATAAGCCTTCCACTCCGGCAACCAGTTTATTGATTATTTTGTCTTTTCTTTTTTGCAGCTGTTTCCAGTTTACTTCAGCTCCCGTAATGTCGATTCCAATTTCCTTGAAATCCTTGTTTATATTTTCAATCTCAACTGTTGTATGAAGCAGGACCTTAGTAGGAATACACCCTCTGTTTAAACATGTTCCTCCGACCTTATCCTTTTCTACAAGGATTACTTCCGCCCCAAGCTGGGCGGCTCTTATGGCAGCTACATAGCCGGCCGGCCCTCCGCCTAAAATTACTATTCTCACTGTAACCTCCTATAATAAAAGAAGTCCCGGCTTCTCTATATATTCTTTCAGCCTTGCCATAAACACAGCCGCAACTGCACCGTCAACAACCCTGTGATCTGCCGTCAGGCTTAAATTCATCATGGGCTTTATCGTTATTTCTCCGTTTATTACTTTTACTTCATCAACAATAGCATTGACTCCGAGTATCGCCACCTCCGGCTGATTTACTATGGGCGTGAAGGATTCCACCCCGTACATGCCTATGTTGCTGATTGTAAATGTTCCTCCGTCCAGGTCATCAGGTGTTAATTCATTGGTTTTTGCTTTAATTGCCAAAGCCTTTATTTCTTCTGAAATTTCTTTAAGGCTTTTTACATTGGCATATTTAACTACAGGTACAAGCAGTCCCTCAGGCAAGGCCACTGCAACTCCCATATTTACATAATTTCTTGTAACTATTTCATTGCCTTCTGCCGAGCAGTTTAAAAGCGGGAATTCAAGCAATACTTTAGACACAATCTTTACCAGGATATCGGTATATGATACCTTTGCCGCATCTTTTATTTCATCTCTTAATTGCTTCATACCAGTAGTATCAACCTTTAGATTATATGAAACTGTCGGTGATATCTGCTTGCTTTCCAGCATCCTCTTAGCAATTACCTTTCTCATGCCGCTCATGGGTTTTCTGAATTCCTGAGGATTTGCGTACCTGGTTAATTCCTGGTTAAGCTTATATTTTATAACATCATCTTTCATTATTCGTGTATCTTTTTTTATTTCATTTGTATCCACTCCCAGTTGGACTGCTGTCACTGCAGCGGACGGAGATACTTTTTTCTTTTCTTCCTTTGATTGTTCGGCAAAACTTTTAATATCATTTTCCGTGACAGAGCCGTCCGGACCCGTACCTTTAACTAACGATATATCCACCCCTAATTCCTGAGCAATTTTCTTTGCTCTCGGAGAAGCTTTAACTCTTCCGTTTTTTGCTGGGGTCAAAGCTTCAGAAGTATCATCCTTTATTTCTTTTGTATCTGTTTGAGCCTTTATTTCCGGTTTGGCTGCTGCACCTGCCTGATTTAATAAATCTGTTATATCTTCGTCTCTGTCTCCTATGATTGCAACGGGGGCCAGAACCGGTACGGTTCCTTCCGCAACCAATATTTTTCTTAAAATGCCATCTGCTTTTGAATCATATTCATTTGTTAATTTATCCGTTTCAACATCAAAAATGATTTCTCCCTTTTTGATTGTATCGCCCTCTTGCTTTCTCCAATTTAAAATGACGCCCTCCGTCATGGTCAGGCCCATTTTAGGCATTACTATATAATTCGCCATATTTTCCTCCTGGTCTAATTTTTAAAACTGACTTTTACCCTGTTGTCAGTGCATATAATAAATCTATTGCATTTCTGCTCTGAAAAATCCATTCAACTGTGCTGTTTCCAAAGCCTTCTTCACATCAACGTGAAAAGGACCGTTTCTGGTAATCTTAAATATATGTTTTTGATTTTCTGAAAACTGTATTTCTCTTTCACCGTCAAGTGCTATAGTTCCTCTGTAATGGGTTATATACTCATATTCTTCATTCAAATCCAATATGACCGGTTCCGAAATTGAAACAGGAGTTACGACTCCTGCTGCTACCGCCGCAATAACTTTGCTTTTACTGGTATTAATATTTACATAGGCTCCGAAATCGTCATAGGGAGAAATGATTTTCCTGCACCCTGCTATTGAAGAAAATCCTATGGAAGCAGGATGACACCTGGAAACAAATATTTTCTCAATGCTGTCCATGTCCCATATGGCTTTTGACCCTACGAATATATCTTTGGATATTACTGCATCAATGAGAGCAACGTCCTTAAGTTCATTATCCTTGTAAATTTCTATGCGCTTATCTTTATGGATAAATAAACTTTTATTAAAACGGTCAGAGGCAACTGCTGCAGCAGCCATACCAGCAACGGTTCCCTCCATCATGACAGGGTAAGCATTATTTGTTCCTGTAGATATTGTTATGATTGGCGTATTTTTTATGACCTTTGCAACTGCCCTGTTCGTGCCATCACCCCCGAGAGTGACAATACATCCCACATTTACACTCTCCATATACTCTGCCGCTTTCAGAGTGTCTTCTATGCCGTCAAAGCGCATCATATTTATTACATTTATTTCACATTTCAATTCGTCACAAGTGTTTAGCTTATCCTCAACTCTGTATCCCATATTGTAGGAGTCCGGCATCATATAAACCCTTTCAACACCAAGCGCCTGAGACCCCAGTACAATTCTTTCTACTATATTTATTTTTTCGTTATTATCTATTACAGTAGCATGAGAAACAAGTCTTCTAATATCCTTTCCCGAAGCAGGATTTGCAATTATTCCGATTGAAATCACGACCTGTTACCTCCTTGTGGCAATCTCATTGCATTCCGGCAATTCCCAACATTGTGCTGCAAAATTGGGCTAAGGTAAAACGCAGCTTTAATGATATTATTAAAGCTACGTTTTTGTTTTATCTAAAATAATGATTTAACTGCTGAAACAATGTCCTGCTCATTAGGTAATACATAGTTTTCCAGGTTTGTAGCAAATGGTACCGGTGTATTCAGTGCACCTATCCTCTTTATGGGCGCATCTAATTCAAAGAAACATTCTTCGGCAATCAAAGATGCGATTTCTCCCGTAAACGCTCCCCTCTTTGCTTCTTCGCTGACGATTACAACCTTGTGGGTTTTTTCCAGCGACTTGAAAATCGTCTCCTTGTCAAGTGGGAACAGGGTTCTTATATCAATTACTTCAACATTTATTCCTTCCTTTGACAATATATCTGCCGCCTTCATGGAATCCAGCACTTGTCTCCCATAGCTCACAATTGTTGCATCCGTTCCTTCCTTTTTAACCGCAGCTTTGCCAAAAGGTATTGGTTTTACTTCATCTTCCACATCGCTTTTTACTGAGTACAATATTTTATTTTCCATAAATATTACAGGATTATCATCATCTATTGCCGTAAGCATTAATCCGTATGCATCCTGGGCATTTGACGGATATACGACTTTTAATCCCGGTACATGAGCGAGCCAGGCTTCAAGGGATTGAGAATGCTGTGCCGCCGCGCTTGCTCCGCCGCCTCCTGGAAGACGAACAACCATTGGAAGTGTAATTTTACCTCCAAACATGTATCTCATTTTAGCTGCCTGATTTACCAATTGATCCATACCAACAGTAACAAAGTCCACAAACATTAATTCTGCTATAGGTCTTAGCCCGCATGCGGCTGAACCTACCGCTGCTCCTATTATGACACCTTCTGATATAGGAGTATCTCTTACCCTCATTTCTCCGAATTCATCAAACATCCCGGCTGATACGCCAAAACATCCTCCGAATTTTCCAACATCTTCCCCGAAAAGGAATACATCGGGATTTTCCCTCATCTTAACGCTCATTCCTTCTCTTATACCTTCAGCATAAGTCATTCTTCTCATCTTACTCTGCCCTCCTCAACTATATCAGTATAAACATCCTCAAGTGCTGATTCCAATGACGGCATACTGCTTTCATCCGCAAATCTTTCAGCTTCATTAATCATGCTGTCCACATCGGCATTTTCTTTATTAATTTCTGCTTCTGTCATAACATTGTTTTCTAACATATATTTTTCAATTCTGGGAATCGGGTCTTTTTTAACCCATGTTTCTAATTCGCCCTCAGGCCTGTAAACGGTCGGATCACCTTCAAAGTGTCCACGCCATCTGTAGGTCTTGCATTCAATGAGAGTAGGTCCTTGTCCTTTTCTGGCTCTTAAAACAGCCTCACCCACGGCTTCATATACTGCAAACACATCATTTCCGTCAACTGTTACCCCTGGAATGTTATACGCCGAAGCTCTTACAGAAACATCAGTTATGGCCTGATGCCTTGCCTGGCTCACAGAAATGCCGTAACCGTTGTTTTCACAAACAAATATAACAGGAAGCTTCCATACACTTGCCAGGTTCAGTGCTTCGTGGAATGTGCTTTGATTTGTAGAGGCATCCCCAAAGAAGCAAACACAAACCTGATCGGTCTTTTTGTATTGAATTGCCAGTCCCGCTCCCACTGCAATGTTATGTCCTGCTCCGACAATACCGTTAGCTCCCAATATACCCTTCGTTGCATCTGCTATATGCATAGAGCCGCCTTTGCCCTTACAGTAACCGGTTTCTTTTTGATACAGTTCCGCCATCATGTGCTTTAAATCTCCGCCCTTGGCAATAATATGCCCGTGCCCTCTGTGAGTGCTGGTAATATAATCGTCATCTCTTAAATTGGCACAAGCACCTGTTGCAACGGCTTCTTCGCCTATGTACAAGTGCACAAATCCTCCAACCTTGCCTTCGGCAAATAAGTCTTTTGCCCTTGTTTCAAATTTACGAATCTTTAACATTGTTTCATACATATTTTTTACTTGTTCGTTTGTAATTTTCAAAATATTACCTCCCATCAATTTTTGATTTCAACCTTTACACTTGCTACGGCAACTTCGATAGAGTCATCCTTATCTCCGAATTTCGTGAAATAAAGTCCCTCTGTTTTTAAGCCGCCGCTTACGGCTTTTACTGTTACCTTACCTACAGGAAAGCATTTTGACACTTCTTCGGTGTTTACTTCCTCCGGCCTCGTGACAGCAACCATAACATCAACAAACACATTTTCATTGATATTGTCCTGAGTAAATCCACAAACTTCACTTAGTCCAACCAGACAGCTTTTAGATATGGCATCCTTTGCTGCTTTAACAGCAGCCTTTGTAACGTCTTGTCCGTGAAAATCTATTCCCATTCCAAATTCAATTATGAATCTATTCGTCTCCATCACCTCCTGAATCTCTGCTATATATAAAGCAATTTATATGCCAATATAATAATTTGTACATTATTAATTAACAGCGTTGAAATTCAAGCCTCTCCACAATGTTAAAAATATTCATTTAATTTCTGCGGCCTAATTGTCTCATAAAAAAAGTATCAATATGAGACTATTTTCTCAAATTGATACTTTTTATCGAAATAATTAATATATCAACACTTAGGAAGTCTCATACCAAGTTTCAATTTGAGACTCGTGTTTATTGTGCTAATCCTTCAATATTGTCTAAATCAATGGAATATGCTTTTATTTTTCTGTATATTGTAGCTTTGCTGATATTTAAATCCCTTGCCGCTTTCAAAACATTTCTGTTGTTAAAGGACAGCGCCTGCATTATGCTGTCTCTTTCTATATCCTTTAGATTTAATGATACCGCCTCTTTACTCTGTTTTACAGCATTCCTTACAGGAAGTGCAACATTTCTTATTACTTCGCCTTCTGTCATATAGTAGGCTCTTTGTATAATGTTTTTCAACTCTCTGACATTTCCGGTCCACTCATGCTCCATCAGCTTATCTTCAAATGCATGACTGAAGGTCTTAGTCTTGTTAATTCCTCTATTCTCATCATTGAGACTTTTCAGGAAATATCCGGCAAGCTCCAGAATATCTTCTTTTCTGTTTCTCAGAGGCGGTATTCTTAAATTTATGACATTTAGCCTGAAATATAAATCCTGTCTGAAAGACCCCTTTGTTACCTCATCAAGCAAGTTCCTGTTGGTTGCAGAAATAACCCTTACATCCAAATCCCTTTCATATGTTCCGCCGATTCTGACTATCTTATTATTATCCAGCACTCTTAAAAGCTTTGGCTGCACTTCCAGAGGTATTTCACCTATTTCATCCAGGAAAATGGTGCCGCCCCTTGCCAGCTCGAATTTCCCCGGTCTTCCGCCCTTCATCGCCCCTGTAAATGAGCCGCTTTCGTAACCGAACAACTCACTTTCAAACAATTCCTTTGGAATTGCCGAACAGTTTATTGCTATGAAAGGACCGTTTTTTCGCTGGCTTTCATTATGTATCGACTGGGCATACAGCTCCTTTCCTACACCGCTTTCACCTTCTATTAAAACAGAACAGCTGGTTTTGGAAATTTTCTTTGCCGTATTAATAATTTCAAACATTTTATCATTTACAGTTATAATATTGTCAAAAGTATAATTAGCCTTAAATCCTGCCAATTTGCTGACTTCCTTTATAACCTGCTTAGCCTCTTTCATCAGTATAACAGCACCCGTAACTACCTTTCCTTCTATTAAGGGCGAAATATTTAAAGAACATTCAATTTTTTTGTTATCTATTGAAATAGTCATATCCGAAAAGCCCAGCTTATTCTTCTTTTCAAAAATATTTTTTTCAATATCAACACCGTTTAATATTTTATTGATGTTAATGTTAAATACATCCTTTTCCTCCATATGGAAAAGTTCCGGTATTTTATTATTTATTTTTACTATTCTCAGATTATTATCAATAACCATAATACCGTCAAGTATGGAATCAAAGGTTGTATCCACAAGGTTGTATGATTCCGAAATAACAAGCTGTTTTTCAATGCAGTTTGCACTGGACGCCGCTATGCCGAATGTATGAGTCTGCACATCCTCCGCACGTCCGGATATGTCAAAGGATCCTATTATTTCTCCCTTGCTGTTATGTATGGGAGCTGCCGAGCAGGTCCATTTATGATGATATTCGCAGTAATGTTCAGCTCCTATTACCTGAATAGGCTTATTTATTGCCAGGCATGTTCCTATTGCATTTGTACCGACGCTTTTTTCATCCCACAAAGAGCCCTTTACAAAATTCAGGCTGCTGTGAATGTCCATAATATCCTTATTGATAATTAAATCAATAATTATTCCGTTTTCATCTGTTAAAACAACACTGTAACTTGTACTTTTAACCATTTCAAACACATTTTCCATTATAGGCCTTGAAAGCTCAATCAGATCCTGCCTCTTTGAGATACTTCCTTTGAGAACGGATTCTTTGGCGGTTGTCCCATAGCCTGCAAGATGATTTACTTTCATTTTCCTGCATCTTTCCCATGAGTTCAATATGTCCTGATTTATCTGCTTTGAAGCTATACCGTTATTTACATATGCCAGCCATCTTTCTTTAATTTCACTCAACATAACATCACCCCTAACTTTATATATACCCATATTATGTCATTTATATTTTATCATAAAAAGCAAATGTTTGCACTAATCTTTTTCCCTGATGTCCGAAGAAATTAGTTTAGGACATAAAAAAGAGAAAATCATGATAATTTGATTTTCTCTTTAACAGAATATTTTCAAGCATATTAATTATGCTTCTGCCTCCTCTTTTTCTTTAAAAATTGCAAAACCTGTAACAGCATATATAATTGCCATTATTGGACACAAGAAGCAGAAGAATGCATAAGGTGCATATGTAAATACCTCTATCCCTAAAACTCCTGTTATAAATACTCCTGTTGTTGACCAAGGCACCAAGTATGCAAAGATTGTACCTCCATCTTCAAGAGTTCTTGATAATACAGTCCTGCTTACTTTAAATTCTTTAAATGCATTTTTCATTATTTGTCCCGTTAAAATAATGGCTATATATTGACTTGCGCATAGAATTGTTACTATGAGGCTTATGATAAGCGTAGTAACAATTAAAGCCGCATTAGAATTAATTATCTTGTTCAGCTTGGTTAAAACTACACTTAACACACCAATTCTTTGCAGTATTTCTCCTAACCCAACCGCTAAAAATGCTAAAGCTGTAGCCCCCATCATTCCAAGCATTCCACCTCTTGATAATAGTTTATTTATTTCCGGAATATCAGTATTGATTGTAAATCCTGAACCCAATGCATTCATAATTGTTTTAAAATCATAATTGCCGCTTTGAAAAATAAATGCTGCTATTGTCCCCAATAAAGCACTTGAAACTAAAGCTATGACAGGAGGTACCTTTTTAACAGCTAAAACAATAGTAAATACGGGTACTATTAACAGTATGGGGCTAATATTAAAATTGGCTGCCAAAGCTTCCTTAATATTATTTATAACAGACATATCCAAATTAACGGTTCTATATTGCATACTTATTATAAAATACAAAACAGCAGATATTAACATAGCCGGAATTGTAGTATACAGCATGGATCTGACATGGTCAAATACATTGGCATCTGCGACAGCTGCGGCTAAATTAGTTGAATCAGAAAAAGGTGACAGTTTATCTCCAAATACAGAACCTGAAACTATCATACCTGCAGTAATACCTGGATTAATGTTTAGTCCGATACCTATTCCCATAAATGCAACACCTAAAGTAGAAATAGCAGAATAGGAACTTCCGGTAAAAAACGATAGTATACAACATATGGCAAAACTTGCAACTAAAAATGTAGCCGGTGTTAATATACTAAGTCCATAATATATTATAGTGGGCACTATACCTGATACAATCCAGGAACCTATAACTGCTCCGACCGACATTAGTATCATTGCAGCTAAAATAACATTACTGCAGCCGTCAAGAAAAAAACCGTCTATTTCCTTAATACTATAACCACTTAATAACCCAACAATAGCAGCTGCTACAATCGAAAGCAAAAAAACTACTTGTGTCGAAATCTTAAATATGCCGAATCCCCCTATAAATATTACAGCCAGTGCTATCATACATAATAAGGCTAAACTAAAACTTATTTCTTTATCTTTTTTTACATTTTGATCTTGATTCATGATATCCTCCAAATAAATAGTATTTTTTTAATAAATAATGTAATGATAAATTTTTTTAGCCTATTTTAATAATATTGACTTCTATTAATGTTCATTTAGTATTAATTAATTTCCCTAAACCTATTTGTTTCTTCGTAATTTATATCTAATGCCTCCGGGTCAATTATTACCCCATATTTTCTTTTAGCATTTTCTATTGATACTAATCCCATTACGACATCCTCTTTAACATTTTCCATATTTCTTTCAAATGGATTGCCATAGCCGCCGCCGCTTGCCGTAATACACGTTATAGTATCTCCGTAGTTTAAGAAAATTACATCTCCCATTGCATAATCCAGAATTTTTTCATTTTCCTTGCCTTCATTTATAATCCACTTGCTTGTTTCACCCGGAAGACCGCCAAATAACCCTTGCGGAGGAATTTTGGATTTCTGGGAAACATGAGAGAATATTCCGTCATAACCCATTAGAATCCATTTTCTTCTTTGAGAAAATCCGCTTCTATATTTTCCGGCACCTTCCGAATCAGGTAATATAGATCTCTCTATGAATAACATTGGAGCTTCTATTTCCTGTGCTTCTAATGGTGGTATAGGGCAATTAGTGACGTGGCAGGACATGATTGTTACTCCGTCACTGTCAGATCTGGCCCCCAGGCCCCCAGGCACAATTTCTCCCCAATATTGTCTATGATTGACTTCTCCTCCTCTTGGATGAGTTTCTAAGTTTGTACCTGAACAAAAGTCATAATTCGTACCGCATGAATCTGCCATAACTTTATCTGGTATTGCCTGCGCCATAGCACCCATTATTAAATCTACCAGTATATGATCCGTCACCATTCTCTGGAAGCATCCGATAGGCATAGTACAGTTAACTAATGTACCTTCCGGAGCTATTACACTTATAGGTCTATGGCATCCCTGGTTTGTAGGTATATAAGCATTAGTTATACATCTCATAGCATAGTATGTTGCAGAAATGGTCGCAGAAAGCGGTGAATTTATAGGTCCTCTAATTTGTTTATCAGTTCCGGTGTAGTCAAATGTAATATTATCTCCTTCAACAGTCACTGTTAATTTTAAGGTATATGGACCTCCTTCAAATCCATCATCAAGTATTTTTTCCTCATGTTCATATCTGCCATCTTTAATCAGCATGATTTCATTTCGGGTTAATTTTTCGGAATAGTTCAATAAATCCTCAACCACTTCATTAATTAAATTCAGCCCGTACTTATTGACTATCTGTCTGAACCCTTTGATACCTATATTGCACGCAGATATTTGAGCCATCAAGTCACCTTTCATGTCTCTTGGATTTCTTGTGTTATTCAAAATTACTTTCCATAAGGATTCATTTCTGATGCCTTTGTCATATAGCTTTATAGGTTCCATTAAAAAACCTTCCTGCCATATCTCAACAGTCCATGAATCACCTGTCCATACTCCTCCAACATCCTTGTGATGAAGCATCGTTACCGAAAATGCAATCAGGTCATTATTGTCAGAAAAAACAGGTGCAATCATAATTAAATCCTTCGTATGGTGGCTTCCTAAGGATTGTCCTCCTGCATAAGGATGATTTGTCAATATTAAATCACCAGGATGCAGATCCTCTTTTGCAAAATATTTTGTAAGTACGGTATTTAAACAAGGACCTAAACAGTTAAGATGTATAGGAACGTTTGCACCTTCAGCCAAAAGTCTTCCTTGATCATCAAAAATTGCTGATGAACAATCCATCATTTCCTTTACAATGGTAGAATAACTGCTTCTTACCATTGTTGCTGACATCTGTTCAGCAACGGAACGTAGTGCATTATTTATAACTTCCAGTAAAATCGCATTTGCCATTTGGTTCACATCCTTTACTTATTAATATTTGTATACATTATGATATTTTTTAAGTTGTCTATTTCTGCTGTGTGATTTGGATACACAACTACAGTTGCGCCCATTTCTGCAATAATGGCAGGTCCGGTTATTTTTTCTCCAAAATCAAGAGAACTTCTATCTATTACAGGAACGTTATATTCTTTTCCGTTAAATACAACCGTACCAAATACTTGCTGTTTTTCACCCTTTTGTTTTATTTCTTTTGCATTATTTACTAAATCAGGTTTTGCAAATGTTCCAACTGCACTAACTCTGTAGTTAACAAACTCTATTGGATCCTCTTTCATACAATGTCCATAAGCCTGTTCATGCAAATTATGAAATCTTTCTATCATGTCCTCAATATCCTGATTGTTTAATATCTTACGAGGTAATGGAACGCTAATCTCAAAAGCCTGACCGAAGTATCTCATATCACACGTTCTTATTAAAACACGGTTTTCCTCAGACACATCCTGTTTCTTAAGTTCATCAATACCCTGTTTATCAAGTTTTTTATATATATCGTTTAAATTATCTGAATTTATTTGTTCTTTAGTCAAAAGCCTCGTATATACACAATCATATTTAATATCTGACAAAACCAATCCTAATGCACAGAATGTCCCCGGTGAATACGGAACTATGACCTTTGGTATCTCAAGATCCTCGGCTAACTTACCTGCATGCAGACCACCGGCTCCGCCAAATGCCACAAGTGTAAATTCTCTGGGATCATAACCTTTTTGAACAGAAACAAATTTTATGGCTCGTATCATATTGGAATTAACAACATCAATTATACCTTCTGCTGCCTGCATAGTATCAATTTCTAAAGGATCTGCAACATATTTTTTTATAGCCTCTTTTGTTCTTTCCATGGCATTTTCTAAATTTTCTTCGAATATTTCAGGTCTGATTCTTCCGGTAACCAGATTGGCATCTGTTACAGTAGGCTTTTCTCCTCCTTTTCCATAGCACACGGGGCCAGGTTCCGCACCTGCGCTTTTCGGTCCTACCTTTAATGCCCCGCCGTCATCGCACCAAGCAATACTTCCTCCTCCAGCTCCAATAAAACTTAGATCTGCCGTAGGTATACTAATAGGATATCCTTCTACACTATTCTCCGTGGTGAATTTAATTATATTATTTTGTATTAATGCAACATCGCAACTGGTTCCGCCCATATCAAGTGTTATTATATTTTTTTCACCAGCCATTTGACTCAGGTAATTTGCAGCTATTAGCCCGGCTATAGGTCCTGACTCCGACACTGAAACGGGTCTTTTTAATGCCGAGTCAAATGTCATGATTCCGGCATTACCCTGCATCATATAACAGTTTGCATTAATCTCGCTCTTTTCCATTTCATTTTCAAAATCTAAAATATGAGAATCCATATTCGGCATCATGTAAGCATTTATCACTGTTGTAGATGTTCTTTCATATTCTCTGAACTGAGGGTTAATTTCTGCAGAAATAGATACATATACTTCAGGCCATTCCCTCTTTATTATTTCTTTTATTTTAAATTCATGCTCGGGATTTGCATATGAATGCATTAAACAAACCGCTATTGCCCTGATATTTTTACATTTTAGATTTTCAATGATATCTATTACCTCTTGCTCATTTACAGGCTCAAGTTCTCGTCCAAGAAAATTCATTCTTTCTGAAACTTCAAATCTCAAATTTCGCTTTACTAAAGGTTCAGGTTTTTCAATATAAATATCATATATATTTTCACTTCTGTATGCTCTGCCTATTTCCAATACATCTTTAAAACCCTTAGTTGTAATTAAAGCCGTAGCTTCACTTTCTTTTTGTGCTATCATATTGACAACTATGGTAGTTCCGTAAATCAGTTCTTTAATTTCCTGAGGTATAATTTTGCATTCATCAACTATCTTGCTTATACCTTTGTTTATACCCTTTAACAGTTCTTTAGGTGTGGTAGGTGTCTTTGTATAATAAACCTTGCCACTCTCAACATTTGTAAGCACAACATCTGTATTAGTACCGCCTGTATCAATTCCTATCCTATACATTTTCTCACCTCTAATTAACTATTTATTTTTTAAATAATAATCTAAAGAAGACTTTACCAGAGATCTTTCGTACATATTTTTGCTGTTAATATTCAGGTTTTGTAAACCTTTAGCCAGTAAAACGTCTAAAAACGGTAGAAGCTGTCTTCCATAAATCCTCATGCAATCCTTTGCATCAATACCAGGCCAGGCATTACAGCTTACAACAATCCTCCTGTTTTTACTACTGATTGATTTTGGTATAGTTTCATATAAAGCATCATCAGTTTCAATGATAAATTTGTCCAATGTTCCTGTTGGTATTCCTTCAATTCCCTTGACCTGCATTGGATCAATTTTATCATTGTAAGGATCGGCAGTCAAATCAAGTATTATAGCATGTTCAGGTAAATTTTTTATCATATCATTGCTCACTATAATCTTAGATGGGTCAGGTCTTTTACTTGCATCTACCAAAATATCTGTCTTTCCGATTATTCTCTTCAAACTTTCGTTATTTTGTGTAATTGTTCTGGGAAGCATGTGTATCATGATTCCTTTTTCTGTTTCATCTGTCAGAAATTCTTTATCTCCTAACTCTTCAAACGCCTTAGCCGAATTTGCAGCTACTGCACCCAGCCCTATGATAGTTACATTTATTACTTTATTCTTAATGTTATCAAAATTATCAGTTCTCTTTCTTAACTCCTCAAAAGCTATGCGAGAACCCGCTCTTGATGTGCCTTTATAATTTACTAAAATTCTTTCGTTTTCGTCATTAGTCATGGAGTCCATTGAAAAACAATTTATCTTTTTTTCTTCAAGCACTTTATTTCTTGTTTCTCTTGTTCCATAATGCAGCATAGATATCAATATTGAATCTTCCTTCATTAGATTGATTTCTTCTGTTTCAGGGCATCGCAGGACTATTATCATTTCTTTACTCAAAACATTTTCAAGCGATTCAAATTTAATCTTGTTATTTTTTTTAATATAATCTTCTGCTGTATACCCCAATCTTTGCCCATAACCTTCTTCAAGAAATATATCTACGTCATACTCCTTTAAACTATCGAAAAGTTCCGGTAGAAAATCTCTTTTTTCACTATCCTCCTTATGCATTTTTGGAAATCCTATAGATTTTAACAGCCGCATATACATTCCTCCTATCTATAAAATATATACATCTACTGTTAAATAAAGCAATAAACATGCCAATATTGCATTCTATTATTAACCTTCAAATTCCAACGCTTAGAATTAATTCCTCCAAAAAAATTTCCTTAATACTGTTGTTTTTATGTAACATGTTGTTTTTTTGCAACACTCTAAATCTAATCGTTACTAAAATAGGATAATATCATATGACTGCAAATACTCTTTTTAATATATTGTAATATATTTTTTATTAATAGTTGTTTTTTTGCAACGCTTATGCTATATTAAAGAAAACGTTATTTTGAAGGGGAGTTATAAAATATGGATTATAAGCAAAATTTCTTTGACAGACTTACTGACAATTCACTTAATTTAAACAATTATGAATTAACGTTAGCCAATTATATTAAAGAAAATTATAAAAAAATATCTTTCCTGGATATGATGGATGTATCAAAAATTTTAGCTATAGACCCTAAGCATATTAATTCTTATATAGAAAAAATAGGATACAAAGATTATGAGCAATTAAGAAATGTTATAAGGGATTTTGCTATGTCGGAGTTGAGTTCAACAGATAGATTTGAATTTTCATTAATTAATATTAATCCCAAAATCAATAACATAAAAAATATTATAATAAAAAAAGAAATCTCAAACTTAAATAAATTAATGGAAAGCTTTGACGAAGCAACATTCTGTACCGTTTTAGAAGAAATAATAAAAGCTCCTGAAATAATAGTGGTAGGGACAAGAAGTTCAAGTATTATTGCTGAATATATTGAGCATATGTTTAACAGACTAGGCAAAAAAACTACTAAAATAATTTCAGGCGCGACTGACAACTTTAATAAATTTGCATTATTTGATGCTAATGCGCTGGTTCTATCTATAGGTTTCGCACGTTATCCAAAAGAAACCATCAGAACAGTAAGTTTTTTTAAGAAACATAATTTTAAAATAGTTTCTATAACAGATAATTTAATGTCCGCTCTCTCTCCTTTGTCTGACATCGTATTTACAATACCATGTGAGTCAATTTCTATTACAGACTTTTATGCTACTCCAATAAGTGTGATAAACATGATTATTGTGCTTTTAAGCCAAATTGACAAAGAAAGCTCCATAAGATACTTAAACAAGTATGAGGACATTGCAAAAGATTATGGATTTTATTTTTAGTATGTAACTTATTGGAGGTTTATATGAAAAAATTTAATGTACTATTTGATGAAGAAAATTGTGCTATAATGCCGGAAGATTTCGGAGAATATAAAACCGAAAATATAATTACAACTAATAGTAAGATGATAGATATTATAAACATTTGTTTAAGAATTGCAAAATCTGATGCGCCTATTCTAATAACAGGAGATTCGGGAGTAGGAAAAGAGCTGCTTTCAGAACTGGTACATAAAAACAGCAAAAGAAAAAAAGAAACATTTGTAAAAGTAAATTGTGCTGCCATTGCGGATAACCTTAAAGAAGCTGAATTTTTTGGATATGAACCCGGCTCTTTTACTGGTGCATCAAAATACGGTAAAAAAGGTTTAATAGAGTTATCACAAAATGGCACTCTTTTTCTGGATGAAATTGGTGAAATGCCTTTAAATCTTCAGTCAACACTCCTAAGGGTCTTGCAGGACGGAAAATTTGTCAGAGTCGGAGGCTATAAAGAGATTAAGTCCAATATACGTTTAATATGTGCAACAAATAAAAATTTAAAAAGCCTAGTAGATAAAGGATTATTTAGAAATGATCTATATTTCAGATTAAATGTAATTCCCATTACTATCCCTCCTTTGTCAGAAAGATTAGATGATATACCATTGCTTGCCTTGTATTTTTCAAATTACTTTAACAATCAATATAACTCAACAAAAAAGCTATCACGTGATTTAATAAACAGATTGATTTCTCAAAGCTGGAACGGCAATATCAGAGAGTTAAAAAATACAATGGAACGATTAGTTCTTATATCATTAAACAATGTTATAACTATTGGTGATTTAAAATATGTAGGATCAATCAGTCAGAAGACTGATATAGAAGATCTTTCTAATTTTGAGACAAATAATTTTGAAATAAATAAGCCCTTAAAAAAACTAATTGAAGAATTTGAATTGGATATACTTAAAAGATCAGTTGATAAATACGGGAGTATCAGAAAAGCAGCAAAAGTATTAGATGTTACTCCTTCAACAATATCAAGAAAACTATCTAAAAACTACAATGAAAGTTCTTAATTTGTTGTTAAAGCTATGAAATAATATTATACTAGAACTAGGACTGCTGACTTTATTAGCAGTCCTAGTTCTTAATTCAGAAAATCTACTATTCGTCTTTTTCTTTAAACTTTAAATTCATTATAGCAATGGATGACAGCAAGCAAATAATTCCAAGTGCATTAATGAATCCAAGTCTTTCCTTGAACATTAAAACTCCTATCAATGTGGCAACAACTGTTTCAACCGAAGCAATTACAGGCACCTTGGAAAGTTCCAGATTCTTGCTCAAGCCTCCCATATAAAGTAAATAAGAACCAACTGTCGGAATAAGACCATATCCAAATGAATAAATCCAGAATTTCATCCCTGAGACTGCTGCCATTGATCCCCAGGGTGCAGTAATAATGCCAAGAGTCAGCCATCCAAAGAAAAAGCTGTAAAACACAACCGTAAAGGGGTGAATATTGCCGGATGCAATCTTTCCGATGATTGTTACCAGACTATACAGAAAAGCTGCCGCCAGTCCAAAGGTTATTCCAATAATGGATATTTTGAAGTATGATATGTTACCGCCGGTAACCATTAAAAAGCATCCGGCAATATTTAAAATAAGAGCCAAAACCTTTTGTATCCCAATTAGCTCTTTAAAGATTATCTTAGACATAATGCATACAAATACGGGTGCGGTATATAAAAGTATTGAAGCTGTAGCAACTCCGACGCTCCCTATACTTATATTGTAGCAATAATTAAAAAGTGCCTGAGATAATGTGCCTAACAGCAAACATTGAATAAATCCGTTCTTATCTATTTTGAACAATTTTATTCCACCTTTGAAAAGCATAACAGGTACCATAATCAAAAATCCCATAAACAATCTCATGAATGCTGTTAATGAAGGGGTTGCACCAACACCACTCAGCAATTTAACAAATAGTCCGATTGTTCCCCATAAGGTCCCTGCACCAAAAATCATAACATAACCAATAACACCACTTGAGTATAACTGCTTTGATAATTTTGAAATCTTATTCATATTTTTACTATGACGGAAAAAATAATTCTCCTGCCCCTTTCTAATACAATACTTTATTAATGCTCTTCATATTTATATGTTATATTGTACATGACCATAAAAAAACTGTCCAGTTAATTATACGATACAGCTCAGCTATTAAAGTTGTAAAGAAATCTTATAATAATAAAAAAGCCTATGTTATTGTAAATCACACGGCTTCATTTTCTATCAAGAATTTAATTATTTGGTTACATTTATTATGTCATTCGCTTAATTCAGTTTGCGTATTAGAACTGTTTTCATTATTTTCACAGCAAATTGATTTTTTATTGTTTCTCATACCTGACATCATTGCTATCATTCCTATCATCATAATAGGACATATAAATGGTGCAATAATTGACAATGCTCTGCTAGTGCCTGGACTAACTTTTGATACGAATGGCAATGATGCTATAATTAATACAGGTAATCCACAGCAAAGAATCATATGAAGCATATGTCTTAACGGACTATGTCTATGCGCTGCTTTATTTACTTTATTATCTCCGTTACAATTCATTTTAATCCCTCCGAAACTTTAATTATAGCCTATAACTACCTATGCGCAATGTATTATTTCTTATTTGTATTATTAACATTTTGTGTATTTGTAATTTTAGACTTATTTAAGTCACAGCAGTCAAGCCTGCCGTTACCGAAATTCTTTTCATTCTGCTTTGCTAATCTTTCAAGCCAATTTTTAATGAATTTGAACATTAACAACACTCCCTTCATCACACTGTCCACCAATGGGTACTGCAAATATGTTAACAAAATATTATGGAGGAATTATGAAGAGCTTGAAAAATAAATTATTACATATAGTTTCTACAGATATAAAAATGCAATAAATTTACAATACATATCTTCAAAATATATAAGCTCTTTCTGAAGTCTTATTTTTTTATGCAATAACATCAATATCATCCAGATTGCTTTCTTTGTCTGCCTTTATGTTAACAATTATGCCATTGGGCATACATACAATTGTCTCGTATTCTTCCTTTATCCATCCGGTGTTTGAACATATACCTTCAGGGCATATGTCTTTATCCATTTCCAGCATCCTTACTGCTCCGTTTTTAACCTCAATATAACCGATATTTTCTCCAAATTGAAAACTGTAAATATCTTCAGTGTACTCAGTTAATTCCAGTTTCTTGACTATGTCACCATAAACTTTAATTTCAATAATTTTATTTTCATCATTTGAATTCAATAATAAAGTTAATCCCAGCCAAAAAATATTAATCATTATAAGTAAACTGATTAATATTTTATCCCATAATGTCATTTTATTTAGCATCTTGATTCCTTTCAATCTTAATGTTACTTATTTAACACCCCTTATTATAATAGACACTCATGTAGCTATTATGAAGAAAACCTGCCTGTTAATATATTTTTAAATCTCCACAATTTCTTCACAATTTTTTAGTATAATTACTGCAGATAATAAATTGATAGCTAATTAGCAATTTATACCCCCTAATAAATAGAACATATACCTAAGAAATAAGACCTGTCACTCAGGTCTTATTTCTTAGGTAATGATATCTAAAAAGGCATAAATACTAACAAAAGGATTAAATCTTAATACAAGACTTAATCCTTTTTTAATATTAATTATTCTACAATTCCGCCTTCTACAACTATGTTGCCGGGATCAGCAGCATCGCCGTATACAGGTGCCAGTGTTTCTTCGTAATCCGCATGGAAAAACTGTTCTTCTCCTAATTTTTGAATTTCATTATTTAACCATTTCAGCAATTCTGTATTACCTTTTTGAACCGCAGGTGCAATTGTGTCTAAGCTTCCTAATGTTTCAATTCCTACAGTATACCCTTTGTTTTCAATTGCCCATGCAAGAACTTCTGTATTGTCAGTTGAAAAAGCATCTCCGCGTCCATCTAACAGTGCGCCATACGCATCACTGTATTGATCAAATTTCAACAGCTTAACTTCAGGATAGTTCTCTGTGAAGAAAGTATCAGCAGTTGTTCCTTTTGCAACTATCAGCGTTTTACCCTTTAACTGATTAACATCGGTAATCAATGCATTGTCAGGTGATACAACACCAAGTGCTACTTTCATGTATGGAAGTGCAAAGTCAACCTTTTCTGCACGCTCTTCTGTTACTGTGAAGTTGGCAAGAATAATATCAACCTTTGCTGTTACCAGGTATTCGACACGGCTTGCCGGTTCCACAGGAACATATTCAACTTCAACTCCTAAATCTTTTGCTATTCTGTTTCCGAAATATACATCATATCCTTGGTATTCACCATTTTCATCTACATAACCAAACGGTTTTTTATCACTGAATACGCCGATTACAATTTTTCCGCTTTCTTTGATTTCATCAAGTGTTCTGGCTGTTCCAGACGGTGCTGCTTCATTTCCCGGTGCCACAGCATTATTATCCGGTTTTTCATCATTATTAGTGCATCCAACAAACAAAGTTGTAATAAATGTAAATATTAAAATTAGTGTTATTATTCTTTTTGCTTTTTTCATGATTTTCCTCCAAATATCATTATTATTAATTATTTATTTTTAACGCCTTTTACAGCATCAAATTCAAAAAGATTTAAAAATTGTCTTGCACGTTCCGTCTCCGGATGTGTAAAAAATATTGACGAGCTGTTCTCCTCAACAATCTCTCCCTTGTCAATAAATACAACTCTGTCGGCAATGGCGCGTGCAAACTGCATTTCATGTGTTACAATCACCATGGTGCTGCCCTCCTTTGCAAGTCCCAGCATAACGTCAAGAACTTCTCTTACCATTTCCGGGTCAAGCGCCGCTGTTACCTCGTCAAAAAGCATGACCTCCGGATGCATACATAACGCACGAACTATTGCAACTCTCTGCTTCTGGCCCCCTGAAAGCTGCCTCGGATAAGCATCCTTTTTATCAATCAGATTTACCCTGTTCAATAATATTTCAGCTTCCCCGATTACTTCGTTTTTATTTCTTTTTTGAGCCTTGACAGGTCCCAGTGTTATATTTTCCAATATTGTCATATGCGGAAACAAGTCATAGCTCTGAAAAACCATACCGACCTTCTGGCGTACCAAGTGCATGTTCTTTGTCTGGTTGCTTATAATTTCTCCATTAAGCAATATATCTCCGCCTTGAATATTTTCCAGACCGTTGATACACCTCAGAAGCGTGCTTTTGCCGCAGCCGGATGGCCCCACAACAACCACAACTTCTCCTTTGTGAATATCCAATGATATCTCGTTTAAAACAATATTGTTTTCATAACCTTTTTTTAAATGTTTTATTTCCAGCAATGCTTTTGATGTCTCCATTATTCTCACCTCAACTGTTCCACCTTTTCTCCAGCCTTGCCGCCAACAATGATATTGGATAGCAAGCACCGAAGTATAAGAAAAATATTACTCCATAAACCCAAAGCGGGGCAGTTGGTACTGATAAACGTGATGATTCAATTATCTGCTGCCCTACTTTCACTACTTCAACAACTCCAATAAGTACTATTAACGATGTGGTCTTAATCATTCTTGTTACAAGATTAATTGCAAGCGGAATCAACCTTCGCATTGTCTGCGGAATTATTATACATTTATAAATCTGTATTGTGGTAAGTCCGATTGCCTTACCGCTTTCGTACTGGTGTCTTGGTATTGAAATTAATGCTCCTCTGACTAAGTCACCCATTTCCGCAGTACCCCAAAGAGAAAAAACAATCACTGCTGAAAGCTCCCCAGACAAATTTACATTAAAGGCTTTTGTCATCCCAAAGTACACTAAAAATAAAAGGACTAATTGAGGCATTATACGGATAAATTCCAAATATACCTTTGATAAAACTTTTATTGCAGGATTTTTGCTTGTCATTATCATTCCAAGAATT
Source organism: Firmicutes bacterium UBA3553 (assembly GCA_002381185.1). Classification (GTDB taxonomy): domain Bacteria; phylum Bacillota; class Clostridia; order Tissierellales; family Sedimentibacteraceae; genus Sedimentibacter. Next base: position 319,142 of record DFOA01000020.1, read on the forward strand.
ATACCTAACCCGATAGATATAATCACCGCAATCAAGGAAATTTGTACAGTAACCCACAATCCTTCCAATAATCTGATAAAATTTCTGCCTTGGAACAGAACATTAATTCCCGAATCCTGCATATCTTAACTTCCTCTCTGCAATTGTAAAAACTATTGATATAGGCAATAAAATTACTGCATATGAAACTACCAGAACAAACAACGCTTCATCAGTCTTGTAATATAGCCCGATTAAATCTTTTGAAACATACATTAAATCAGCCAAAGCTACCGCACTGAACACAGATGTTTCCTTTATAAGAAATATAATATTTGCCAGAAAAGCTGGAACTGATATTGTAACTGCCTGTGGCATGATAATATATCTGATAACCTGAAAATTTGTGAGACCTATGCTTAATCCCGACTCCGTCTGTATGTTAGGAACAGCCTCCAATCCACTTCGAAAAGCTTCTGACATATAGCTTCCTCCTAAAAAAATCAACCCCCAGACGGCACAGCTTTCTGAGCTTAGCATTATCCCCAATTTGGGCAGACCAAAGTATAGGAAAAAAAGTTGTATAAGCAATGGTGTATTTCTTGAAAGCTCTACATATATTCCAGCTATCCTATTTAATACAGGTATTTTGTAATATCTTATCAAACTGCAAAGAAAACCCACAATAACTGACCCTGCAATACCGATTGAAGCAATTCGAAATGTCAGCTTACCGGCCTCTACATAAAGTGGAATAATATCATTTATAAATTTAAAATCCATTTTACTTCCCTTTCTTAAAAATCATCCAGCATTTCAATTCATACTATTCTTATATGATTAATATGTTATATATTATGCTATTTGATTTATTATGTCAACAACTTTTTATTAAATAAAAAAATTCCCTCAATATAATTACTGAAGGAAATATGTACAGTTACAATAATACAGCACCCTTTCAGGTGCTGTAAAAACTTATTCAACATTTATAAACACATCAACATTGTAATTAGGAAGCAGGAATGAATCTGTATCTTCTATGGAGATTTTTATGGGAACAACTGTTTCGCCATTTTTGCTGAAAGCCATTTGGGATATGTATGAAACGATGCCTTTATATTCTTTTGTTCTGTCGGCAACCGGAACTATTCTCACTGATGCCCCTTCCCTTACATCTTTAATAAACTCCTCAACAACATCAGCCTCCACTATTAATTTATCAAGATTTGCTATGCTGAATGCTTTTTTGTCAGTGTCTATTATATCACCTGAAGTATATGCAATATTATATATTGCTGCATTTTCACAGTCGGAAATAATTTGAGTTCCAATAATATATGATTTATTAAGCTTTCTTTCTAAATCTGCAAGATTATTTTCAATCTGCGAGATGAGTTCCGATTGAATCTCCGACTGATTCTTTTCAGACTCCAGTTTCAGAGTAAACTGCATTGTATTTGATTCGGCCTGTTGAAGCTCATATTGTATATTTTCTGCATTATTTATCGCTTCTTCCATATTTTGCTTTGATAAATCGTATGCTTCTTTTGAAATCGCTCCTTCATTATAAAGCTTTTCATTTGAATTAAATTGATCTGCCGCATGTTCCTTAATTTTTATTAAAAGAGCCAATTCATTTTTTAATTTGCTTATTTCTGACTCGTTGTTCCCTAATGACAGCTCCTCAAGACTGTTAATAACTTTTTGATGTTCCAGCTTTGCAATATTTAATTCACTTTTTTTGTTCGACAATTGTGATTCATATTGTGCTGAATCTAATGTTAAAATAGGGTCATGCATACTTACATGCTGGCCTTCTTTAACTAATACCTCTGAAACTATTGCCGGAAAATCAATTATAATATCCCTGGACTCTTCTGCCTTCACCAATCCAAAAGCTTCAACTTCTTTCAATCCTCCCGACAAATCAACTTCTGCCGTGGCAGGTTCATCTTCCCTGGTACTGCAGCCTGCTGCTGTAATTAATAAACAAATACTTATTATTGCCAAAATTAATTTTTTACTTGCTTTCATCATTCCCACACCCTTCCATCCTTTACTTTAATTATCCTGTCGCTGTAATTTGCTGTTTCTATTGAGTGGCTTACCTGTAAAATTGTTTTTCTTTTTTCCTTATTGATTCGTTGAAGCAGGTTCATTACTTCCTCGGAAGTCTTGCTGTCAAGATTTCCTGTGGGTTCATCAGCCAATATAATATCAGGTTCATTTATCAATGCTCTTGCTATTGCCACACGCTGCTGCTGCCCTCCTGACAATTCTCTTGGAGTATGGCATTTTCTGTCTGATAACTCCACTATATCCAAAATCTCATCTAATTTATCCCGATAGTCACTAATTTTTTTACCATCCAGCAATATTGGAAGCATGACATTATCTTCTACAGTCAAATTGGGAACTAAATTATAAAATTGAAAAACAAATCCAACGTCTCTGCGTCTCATGATGCTTTGCTCCTGATCTGACAGTTCTGATATGTCCTTGCCATTTATGATAATTTTCCCCGATGTTGGCTTATCCAGCCCTCCCAGTAAATATAGCAGTGTGCTTTTTCCCGAGCCGGAAGGGCCCATTATTGTTATAAATTCACCTTTAGCTATTGACAGATTAATATCTTTCAGAATTTCTACGGAAACTGTACCCAGCATATAGTCTTTATATAAATTTACTGTCTCAATAATTTTCTCCATAAAATAGCCTCTCTTACTCGTATTTAACAGCTTCAATAATATTCAGCCTGGATGTTTTTAATGCCGGGCTGATTGAAGCTAAAACCGCAATTATGATACCTCCAATCATTGAACTTATAAAAAAGCTCAATGAATAGTGCAAAGCTATAGGCACATCAATTGTCTGCATCAACCTGGGCACTGATCTCATCATCAGCGTTCCTCCGATAATTCCCACAATGCCTCCGATACATCCTCCCGTGAGCGCTTCAATCATAATCATTTTCAATGTTTGTTTCTTACTGAGACCAATAGAACGCAAAATTGCAATAGAGCGCTTTCGCTCTATAAAGCTGATCATATAATTATTAAAAACTCCAAATATTCCGATAAGCATTGCAATAACAGAAAATGCCTGCAGAATGAACATAAATTGATTATTGGAATCCTGATTTCTATGTTCCATGCTTGTTAAGGTATCTCCCCACACACCACGTCTTTTAAACTTATCCTGAATGGACATAAGCACTTCGTCAGGGTCTTTTGAAGTTTTAACAAAAAAGTTTTCGTAATTTGAACGCTTCATATCGGTTTTAAAGTATTTTTGGGAAATAATTGCATTACTTCCATTTTGCATTATAGAATCATAAAAACCTATTACATTGTAAGTTTTATTGCCGCTGTCCATCTCCAGGGTTATGTCATCGCCGACTTTCAAGTTTAAACTTTCTTTAACCATGTTTGCCACAAGAATATTTCGTGCTTCATTCAATCGCCTGAAGAGTTCATCTGCATCTTTGTTTTCTTCCGTGCGAAACTCCACGTATTCTCTGTATCTATTGATATCCGCCCCCTGCAGGTAACGAATAGTGTACTGTCTGTCTGCTACATTTACTCCTCCCCAGTATTCGAAGGCACCATAAGTTCCCTCTACACCTTCTATACTGCGAATGACTTGTTCCATATTTCTGTCAGCTCCGTTTAAACTTAACATTATATCAAACTTCCAGTCCTTATAAGCATTTAATACTTCTATCCCGACACTGTGGCTGATAGTATTAATCATAAGCATAACCGAGATTCCTATGGCAAGGAGAGAAATATTATTTAATATATTTTTATTTCCATTTAAGTTTTTTACGGCAAGAATCCCTTCATTGCCAAAAACAAACCCATATAATTTTTCAAAAATTCTCAGGAAATACTTAGTAATATATGGAACGCAAATGATTACCGCAACTGTTGTAATAAGCATGCAAAAAACATTAACCGGGAGTGCCAGTGATTTAGGCGCAACCTGTGGCAATACTAAAGAAAGAATCAACATAATTATCCCGGCATACTTTTTCCAGATTTTTTTAACTGATTTTTTTTGCTCAATGTTTAAAACCAGCTCCTTAATAGGAATTTTCGAAGCCTTGCTGATTGGTATCCACGAACTTACCAATGCTACTACAATTGCCAGCATGAATGCAGCTAACATTTGAGCAAAATTATATTTTATTGAAACGTTCATATTTCCGTTATAAGGATCGGCAGCCATTATGCTTGTTACTAAATACAAGACTCCTACTCCTAAAATATTTCCTAAAACTCCGCCAATCAGTCCATATGTAAAGCTTTCACCTATCAAGACTATGTCAGTCATGCGTCTTGTGGCACCGATGCTTCGAAATGTACCGATAACAGGAAGGCGCTCAACAGTGATTACTTTAAAAGTTGAATAAATAATAAAAATACTTATAAAAAGCACCATTGTTGTCATCAAAAATAACGGTACGACAATAAACTGCATATAACTCTCTATTTCTTCAGTCGAAAACGGCTCGCGGACAGTATATCTTGGATACATCCTGCTTAAGCCTTCTTTGACAGCCGGCATTTCAGCTCCTTCTTCAAGGACAACATAGGCTGTCTGCGCTCTTCCTCTCAGGTTGAAAAATGAAGAAAGTGTGTCAATAGGCATTAATGCAGTCATAGTATCTGATTGAGGGCTGTGCTGAAAAATCCCTGTGGGCCTGGAAATTCCCCATACAATCAGTATACGGTTTTTATTATTTACTTCAATATTAATACTATCGCCGACACTAAAACCGTATTTATCAGCAAACAGCTTGCTTAAAATAATACAATTTCCTTCAAATGCTTTACCAACTGCCTTCTCACTGAAATTTACAGGATTGAATTCTTCCAGCTCTTTTAGATTGAAACCTCTTATGTGCAGATTTTCAGATTTAACTTTTGATGACTTAGCTTCATTTGCGGACAATTTATAGATACCTCCTGCCGACATCTCTCCGACTGTAAAATCAACACCCTCCAGAGGCTCGGCCCTCAGCTTAAATGTGCTTGAAGGAGACTGTTTGTCCGGAACAATTATTAAATCTGCCTTACCTGTCTGCATTTTCATCTGTGCTTCATACATGCTGCTCATAGAACCGGATAAGCCGCTGGACGTAAAAAAAAGTGCAGAAGAAAGTGTTATGGAAAAAATAATAATAAAAGCCCTGAATTTTTTCTCAAGTATACTTTTTAAAATAAACTTTATAATAATGCTCATGGTAACCCCCAGATTCTTAAAAGCCCCAATTAATAAAGAAGCACATACTTTCGCCGACCGCTCTTTTTATCATTCATCATATAAAACTTATTAGATTTATTTAAAAATATTACGTAATGCAATTGTATAAATTTATGTAATTATTATTGTTAAGGCTGCTATGCATTCAGTATTTGATTTCAAATAAAATAATGTAAAATTATAGCCATTGTGTGTTTACTTCTGATGTATACTATAAATAAACGGGAAATTTTTATCAAGAGAATTTTTATAAATTGAAGAAAAAATTTTTATGCCCGTTAATTGCAAATATCCTATGAAATAACTGACATAGAGGATTACAGCAAAAGAATTATTTTATTTATATTATTAGTGATATTGAATTATATTATTGATTTTTTCTAAATATATAATAAAATAGGTAATGTCACCTTAGACGGTGTAAATATAATCTTGCTTAAGATAAAGAGAGGTCTGAATATGCAAAAGTATGATATGTTGAAAGATAACCCAGGTAAATCATTATTCTTTTTCGCCTTACCTATGATACTTGGCAATCTTTTTCAACAGTTTTACAATATGGCTGATTCTATCATTGTAGGAAAGTTCGTTGGCGAAGACGCGCTGGCAGCTGTGGGAGCTTCATATTCCCTGACAACCGTATTTATTATGATAGCAATAGGAGGTGGAATCGGTGCTTCAGTTTTGACATCCCAATACATGGGCGCAGGGGAATATAAAAAAATGAAAACCTCTGTTTATACAGCACTGATAAGCTTCTTTGCCGTAAGCATGATTATGCTGATATTCGGCATGGCAATGAAAGAGCAGCTGTTGCTGTTGCTGAATACTCCCGGAAATATCTTTGAGGATTCTGTTCTTTACCTGAAAATTTATTTCATAGGTCTTCCGTTTTTATTTATGTACAATGTTTTATCAGCAGTGTTCAATGCTCTGGGTAAATCACAAATTCCTTTGTACCTGCTAATATTTTCTTCCCTGCTGAATGTTGTTCTTGATTTGTACATGGTAATAGTACTTAATATGGCAGTTGCCGGAGTAGCAATTGCCACGGTTATCGCTCAAGGAATCTCCGCTGTGATTTCATTTGTAATTTTAATGAGAACATTAAAAAATTACGGCAGCATAACAGAGAAAGCAGAGCAGCTGTACAGTATAACTATGCTGAAAAAAATGGTATATATCGCCATACCATCTATACTCCAGCAATCAATTGTATCTATAGGAATGCTGCTTGTACAATCAGTGGTAAATGGATTCGGTTCTTCGGCACTTGCCGGCTACTCCGCAGGAATGCGTATTGAATCTGTATGCATTGTTCCGATGATTGCCACCGGCAATGCAATCTCTACATTCACCGCGCAGAATCTCGGTGCAAGTCAAACTGAAAGGGTACGTAAAGGATACTATGCCGGATATAAAATTATTGTCGCTTTCGCAATATTAATATGCATAGTCTTAAGCTTATTTCACAAGCAGATTATTTCAGCGTTTGTGGATCAGGAAAGCGGCATGGAAGCATTTACAGTGGGAAACAGCTACCTTAAGTTCATAGGATTTTTCTTTGCCATGATTGGATTTAAGTCTATAACAGACGGAGTCTTGCGTGGTTCCGGTGATATGATCATTTTTACAATCGCAAACTTGGTAAATCTCGGAATAAGAGTCTTTGTGGCTTTTCGTTTTGCTCCCGTTTGGGGAATACAGGCTGTATGGTATGCGGTTCCCATGGGATGGACTGCAAACTACATGATTTCATTCTCCAGATATTTAACAGGAAATTGGTCCAAAAGGGACATTATTAATTAAGACAGTATATCTGACTTGGTGAATTGAGTGTACTAACAAACAATTGAAAGCAATTTTAATTTCACTTTCCCTAAATATGTCAATACAAGAAAAGCATAGATTTGACTACCATAGTCCAGAACCTATGCTTTTTTTCTTAACTAATATATCTTAGTTTTACATAATTATTTAATTACTCAATTGAACAATAGTTAAAGAACGATTCATATAACCTAAAACAGGAAAATCCGTACTAATACTTGCTCCTACTTCATCTCCCGCTGCCAAGGATGCTTGAACGACAAACGTCGAACTACTTCTATTAGATATCTTGAAAAAAGTAGTAATATCGCCAAAAATCGGCGAACCATTGACAGTAATAATGGCATTTAGATATGGTTGATCCGGATCCGGATCAGTAGTTGCTTCAGCGTTAATAGATACCGTTATTTGATAAATTCCGCTTTCTCCTACCACTAATTCGTTGCCAGACAGACTAACTGTGATAGTATCTGATAAAGGTCCGACCACATTGAATGGTACGGGTGTGAATGTTGCCCCAGGTGTCTCTACACTGCTTCCTCTTAAAGACCCATAAGCCAAAACGACCTCCCCAGTTGGCCCGGTAGGCCCAGTTGGTCCGGTAGGTCCAATGAGTCCAGTGGGTCCAGTTGGTCCGGTGGGTCCGGTGAGTCCAGTGGGTCCAATGGGTCCGGTCGGTCCGGTGGATCCAGTGGGTCCAATGGGTCCAATGGGTCCGGTGGGTCCAGTTAATCCAATGGGTCCAGTGGGTCCGGTGAGTCCTGTTGGTCCGGTGGGTCCAGTGGGTCCTGTTGGTCCGGTAGGTCCTGTTGGTCCGGTAGGTCCAGTGGATCCTGTAGGTCCAATAGGTCCTGTTGGTCCTATGGGTCCGGTGGGTCCTGTTGGTCCGGTGGGTCCTGTTGGTCCGGTCACGCCTGTATCATCTGTTCCAATTATAGCCAAAGATGCTTTGACCGGGACAATCGTTGAATAATAAACCGTAGCATTGCTGTTATTCCTCAATACTACGGTTACCGGCGTTGCCACAACCTCTATAATGCCAACTCCAACCACTTCTCCCGTTTTGATTGGTGAGTTGCCTATTATCGCATCTCCTTGCAATGAAACCAGCGCAAATCCAGCACCAATGGTTGATATAGAGGATTGCGTGGCCACCCACCAGTCAAACTCATATCTGCCCGCTTCTTGTATTGTAATAACGCCAGTGGCGTTGTCATAACTGATATTTCCATCAGACATCACAATTGAATCAAAGATGACATTCTCGTTAGATTCAACGGCGCCTGCTATTAAACGTTCAGCCTGTAATGATATACTCATAAGTATACCTCCTATTTCAAAATAACTCCTATAATCATTTTATGTTGACAAGCTGAATCTGTGCATAAGTTATGGACAAAGTATTTGAATATGGGCATTATTGTATAGAATGCTTCAACTAAAAATGCCAGAGTTAGAACCAATCAAAACTCATTCAGTGAGAGTATTATTTCGCCGGATGGTTTCACTAGTTCCAACTCCTGTTTTATTAAATGCTGATTATTCTTTTCGCCTGCACTTTAAGCCTGGATTTAAAAACTGCTGAATTGCTGCTTTCATTTATTCCTTCCACATATACTGTGCCGTCGTTGACTTCGTCGATACCCTTGCTGAGTATTATGGTATCTCCCGGCAATGCCTCATGAATATAATTCACTTCTATGGATTTGGTGAAATAATTCTTGTGATTTTCTATAGTGAAGCAATCCATGATATAGTCAAGATATTTAGAATTGTTGAGATGCTCATTCATATCTATATCGCTGTATCCCACGGTTTTCCTGTAAACCTCTGACATACTCCCGCTTGCATTTATCCTTCCCAAAGAGCAATCAATTGACCGTTCCCTTCCGGCTTCAGGAAATTCCGAATTAATTACCTTGCTCCTCTTTAATCTTCTGCTGTTCATGTCGATTATAACCCAATTGGTAACAGCTCTCGCAATTATATCATTATTTTCATCATACACCAAAAAATCCCTTTCAAAGTTTATCTTGTCCGGCTGAAGAGGCCATGTTTCCACAAATATATTCTCATTCCACACAGGATATCTTTCAATATCCGCCCTGACGCTTGCAAGCACCCATATCAGATTATCTTTTAGTAATACATCTCTCCCCACACCCAATTTTTCGGCATGTTCTGTTGCCATGTCCTGAAAATAAACAAACATGGTGCTAAGTTTCAACTTCCTGCTGAAGTCCACATCACTGATATGAACCGTGTGTTTTTTTCTATATATAGCTTCCAATTTAATCCTTCTCTCCTAAAAATGTACATTAATTATACCACCACAAAAATACGTGTTCAACCATATATCTAAGCAACCGAAAATATTTTAACAATCAGTATTGTTATCCTACAGTAAAATCATTCATTGTAATTGTTTATTCTTAATATTTTATCCGAAAACACTATGCTGCCGTCTCCCAGTGATGTAATCTTCCCGAGAAAGCTGTCCACTTCTTCAATATTTGTGCCGTTAACAAGAACAGCAGGCTCTGAACACAGCACCACCCTGCCATTAAACAGAAATGCTATTTTATCACTCATGAAAAATGCATCCTCTTTGTCATGAGTAATCATGACTGTGGTAATTTTGAATTGTCTGTGCAGCCTTAATATATAATCTCTTATGTAGAGACGGAGGTTGTTGTCAAGCCCTGTGAAAGGTTCATCCAGCAGCAGAACCTTCGGCTCTGATGCCAACGCCCTCATAAGAGCAACAAGCTGCTGCTGTCCTCCCGAAAGCTGGTGGGCATATTTGTGCAGATGTGCCTTCATATTGAAAAATTCAACTATTTCCTCTGTTTTTCCGATAATTTTATCCTTGCCGAACTTTTTCATCTTCATTCCAAACTGTATGTTTTCAATGACGGTCAAGTGCGGAAAAAGATGCTTGGATTGATGAACCATGGCTATTTGCCTTTTTTCCATTGGGAGACAATTTATAACTTCATTGTCAAGAACCACCTGCCCTTCATCGGCAGAAAGCGCTCCCGTGATAATTCTTAAAATAGTTGTCTTGCCTGCGCCGCTTGGCCCAAGGATTGAATAAAAACAGCTTTCATCTATACTAAAATTTATGTTGCTCAAAATGTTAACTTTCCCTATGCTGTAGCTAAGGTTTTTCAGCTCCAAAAAACTCATACGATTCATTTCTCTTTCTGTTATTGTAAATTTTTTCGATTCCCGCACAAAGTGCCATCACTATTATACCATACAGCATGTACAAAAGTGTATATACGGATGCAATATTTCTGTCAGAGCCTGTTATATACGGTGTCATTATCATTGAAAAATTTACCGATTTATAATCTCCCACAAAGAAGTTTACAAAATATTGCGAATATGAAATGATAAATGCCATTAAAAAACTTGAAATATAACCAGTCAGGTAAACAGGCACATTTATTAAATAAAATGCTTTCCATCTGTCGGCACCGAGGCCTCTGGCAACCTGCTCCTGTTCCATACCCCATACGTGATAAAATGAATAAACCATTTTAAATGCATATGGCAGTGCAAAATAAACATGAAGAATCAGAACCACTGCACTTCCTCTGATACCAAACATATTTAACAGCATTTTATGGCTTCCGATGCACACGCTTACAACCGGCAAAAGCATGGGCAAATAAAACATACTTTCCAGCTGATGCTTGTATTTGAAGCTGCTTTTTATAAAAAACCTTGAAAGCATTATGCTCAGCACAAGTGAAATAAATGCCGCCGCTGCGGAAAACACAACAGATTTCACTCCGATAAGCCAGTCTCCGGAATCAAAAAAGTATCTGAACCATCTTAATGTGAAGTTAGACGGCATGACTTCATCGGCTGCCCAGCTTGAGAAAAATGCCCATATGAGCATGGACAGAAGCGGAAGAAACAAAAATACCATTAACACAGCATATATAAGCTTGTTTAAAATTTTCATAAAGAAGTTCCTTTTTTCGTTTGTTTAAGTGATTTATAAAATATGACACACAGTATAACCGATACTGCCATCATCACGAAATTCACCGCCATGGATAGCGCCCTGAAAGACAAATCCGGATTTATATATGTGTTGTATGCCAGCACACCTATAGAAACGGGTGTTGAAGGGCCTAAAAAATAATATCCCTCATAGGAAAACAGGTTGTAATTAAAAATAATCAAAAAAGATGTAAGTATTGAATGCCTGCACAAGGGCAGTAGAACTTTATATACATACATCATATCGGTGCAGCCTAAATTTTTGGCTGTTTCTCTGTATTCCGAGTCTGTTTTAAGAAATATGGGATATAGTGAAAATGCAACAAATGGAATACCTTTAAAAATATTCAGGATTATAACTGCAATACCCCTGGAATTGTAAATAATATCAAGAGAGCTTACATTGAGTCCCAAAATCAAAAATATGTGATAAATCAGCCCTCTGCTGCTGTAAGTATTATATATCAGTGCTGCCGCCGCAATGTAGGAAAGAATTATGGGGTACCGGTACATAAAGGTCGTCAACCCTCTTTTATTCCGTGAAAAGGTATAGCTCAGATATGTTCCGGCAGCAATGGACATGGTGCTTGAGAGCAATGCAATCATCACGCTGAACAAAAAACCTTCCAGAAAAATTCTGTCTCCAATCAATTTCAAATAGTGCTTAAAGGTAATTTCATTTAAAAAAAGCTCGGGTATAATGCCCAAGCTTTCTATAAACGTATTTGCAAAAACATAAGCAGTAATTGAAAACACTATCAAAAAAGAAGGTATAATAAGAAGTGAATCCTCTATGATATTCTTCCTATTGCTTTTCAAAAAGAACCACTTCCTCCCAGATTCCTTCTATGATTGCCACCAAATCTGCTTTGATTTCAGGTTGCTTATGCTCTGAAAGCTCATCATAAGTCAAAATTGTTTCCTTCAATTCCTCTGAAGGAGTCAATGCTTCGTCCAGCTTTAACTTGTCCGAATCGCTGAGCTTTTCATACTCCAATACTGGCAAGTCTCCCCAGCCCTTCAAATCAGCCTTCGATATCTGCATGTCAGGGGAAAGTGCGGCATCAATCAGATTAAGTGCATTTTCCTTATTAGGCGCATTTGATGCTATTGCAAGATAATGAGTGTTGAAGGGTGTTCCCCTTTCCCATACGAATGTCCTTGTGCTTACGTCCCAGCTTCCGTCATTAACCTTGCTCAATGCCTTGTTTGCATTGTAGTCCATGGCTATATACACCTCGCCGTCCTGGTAAAGCCCGTCAAGCTGTGCGGAATCCTTTGGATATGTCTTCCCTTCCTTCCACAGATAAGGCTTTATTTCGTTAAGATACTCCATAGCCGGCATAACAGCTTCTTTGACAGTATCATAATCAGCAGGCAGGTCTTTTATATTCTCATACCCTATTATATCATATATTATAGTCCGTATAAAGGCTGAACCTACAAAATCCTTAGCCTCTGGATATGTGAACACTCCAGGGTTGCTCATTACAAATTCTTTAAGCTCTGCAGAGTTAAGCGGCGGTTCTGGAAGCAGTTTTCCGTTGTTGACAAATACAAATTGAGCTTTTCCCCAGGGTGCCTCGTAGCCCTCTGTAGGGTACCCGAAATCCACGGTTGCCGCAGGACCTGCAAGATTAATATACTTTTCAGCATTTTCAACATCATCCAGGAACGGCCCGTGCAAAAGATCATTCTGCTTGGCATAATAGAAATTTTCTCCGTTAATCCATATTACATCAATTGAGCCCGTCGTTTGGCTTCCCTTTTCATTTGTAAGTTTTGTCAGAATTTCATCTATATTCATGGGCACCCGCTCAACCCTTATGCCGTAATTCTCCTTTGCATAGGGCGCCAGCTCATTGTCAATCCATGCATTGACCCTGGGGTCACCGCCCCAGCCGTAAAGTGTTACCACATCGCTTTTTTCATTGCCGCTGTTGAAGTAGAATACCGCACCTATGATTACCAATACGGCTATAGCAGCAATGATTATTTTTTTATTTATTTTTTTCATTTTTTCCCTCCAGTACTCTTATTGATTCTCTAAGCCTTTGAAAGACTGTAAACGCAATTAATATCGCATATAAAACTGTCATGTGCAGCATGTATCTGTTTAGCAGAATCATGAGTGTAAACATAATAAAGCCCTCTGTCCTCTCCATGAGGCCTGCCTGGTAATGGAAGCTTTTTTTGCCCGTATTCTCTATGAGCATTCCGCTTGTGAGGAACACCGACATGGACATAACTATCGTACAGGTAAGACACAGCAGTACAAATACCGCTTCCTCATGCTTCAGTGCAAATATCACAATAAACGCAAGCTCCACCACCCTGTCAAAAAAAATATCCAGAAGAGTTCCTGTCTTTGTTACCTTCTTGCTTTTTCTTGCCATTGCTCCATCCACAGCATCAAGATATCCGGAAATCCAGAGAAGTGCTATGGACAGTAAGCTGTTTCCGAAATAGTATGATAAGCCTGCACACAAGCCTAATACAAGTGCCGCAGCAGTAACCTGCGTAGGTGTGAAATTCAGCTTAAGCAATATGTCAGATGTGCCGTTGAAATATTTATCCACATATTTTCTGCCGTAGGTATCAAGCATTTTCATATCCTCTTTTCATATTTTTTACAGCCCTGTACCTGTTCACCCATGAAGAATCCGCTTCAATCTGAAACAAAAGTTCAAGTATGTGATATGCTGCAAATGAATTTTGCTTAAAGGTATCTCTGCATGAGGCACAATAAGTCACAATATTTTCAGAAGGAGCCTGTGAAGCTCTCAGATCAAACATCTGCTTTCCCTTTTCCGGATTCAGTACCATGAGCATGTTTTTTTTACCGCAGCACATGGTGTTTTCCCTGTTGTTTTTGAATTCTGCAACCTGTGCTCCCATTTTACGCAAAATACTTCTGACATGCTCTGCAGCCTCTATATCCTTAACAACAGGACACGGGTCATGCAGAGAAAATACTTTTCCGTCCAATATGTCGCTGCTGCTTTCGGGAAAATATTCATCTATAAGATGCCATACCGACTGCACATGCACGCCGCTGAATTCACTCAATGTAACAAAGCAGTTGGGGCAAAGAGTATAAATATTTTTGATACCCTTTTCTTTAAAAGTCTTTTCTAAAAACTCTTTTCTTTTTTTAAAGTCCTCTCCGCCGTTAATATGCAGAGAAGGCTTGCCGCAGCAGGATGTGCTGTATGAAAGCCCCGGTATTGCATATTTCATAAGTCTGTATGTTTTACCCGTGATTTCACTGCCCATTGACAGCACGGCACAGCCCGGCCAGAAAACATCCTTGCCGTTTCCTGTTGCTGAAAATATTTTATTAAAACTCAATATCTGATGACTTTTTACTATAAGTTCTTTAGAATTCATCATAATTCTTTCCGTTTATTTTGTTTTTCGTTATATATTCGTTTTAAAAGCATTATAAAAATGCTCAGGGCAAACAATACTAAAAGCGCAGTAACGACCATCCTCACACCACCCGTAAGCATTCCTCCAACATAGGAATAGACTATGGTTGCAGGAAGCTGTCCAATTCCGGTGGCTATGAAAAAAGGTATGAAGCTCATAGATGTCAGCCCAGCCGCATAGCTCACATAATCAAATGAAACAAATGGAAGCAGCCTGCATATCAGTATGGTGTGCTTTCCGTATCTTTGAAAAAACCCGTCCACACTTTCCAGTGCAAACTTGCTGGTGATTTTTTCAACAGCGTCACGTCCCAGTATTTTTGCGATATAGAAGCATAATGCAGCTCCTGCCATTGAGCTTGTCCATGACAGTATTGCTCCCTGCCACCAGCCGAAAATCGCCGCATTGGCAAATGTAATGAGAAATGCAGGCAGCGGGGCAGCCAGGGATTGAAACATCATGAGAAAAAAAGACATAATTACGGCATAAATACCAAAGGATCTTATGTATTCAGCTATAGTTTCAACATTCATTGAAGAAAAAAGCAGAAATATCCTGTTAAAAAAAGAATTAACTCCGGGAACCAAAAAATAAAATATTACAGCTGCCGCCAGCAATGCAATTATTATAATTTGGGCTGTACGTTTATTTTTGTGTTTCGATTCGTTTTTCATATATCCACTCCATTTATTTGCTATTATTAATTCTTGCTATGTATCCTAAAAAATTTCCTCGGCAATATTATGAGAAGGCATAATGCTATCAAAAGTATTCCTGAATAAAGCATGAGCTCTTTTACAGGAATCGTGCTGTATGCCAGTGCGCCAAAGCTTGTATATATAAATGTGCCGGGTATCATAAAAATCAGGGAATACCAAAAGTATGTGCTGAACCTTATATCGGTAATTCCATAAGCATAGTTCTGCAAATTGAAAGGAAAAACAGGAACAAGTCTGCTGATAATCAAAATCGTGTCACCCTGTTCCTTTATATATTTGTCAATTTTTTTCATTTTTTCATTTTTTTCTGTCATTCTTTTTACAAAATCTCTTCCAAGGTATCTTCCGATTAAAAAGGCGGCCGATACTCCTATTGTTGAACCTATAACAACGTATATCGTTCCCCAGAAAGCTCCGAACAATATACCCGAAAGAACAGTTACAGGCAACCCAGGTACAAAAAGCACGGTGGCAGCGGCAAACAGCGCAATAAACACTGCCGGAGCCAATATTCCGAAGGAGCCTATATATGCTTTCAGCTCATTCATATTTTCAAAGCTTAAGATATCAAATACATTGCATCTATTTAATATTAACAAAGCAATCATCGCAGTGAGAAGCAAAATCATTTTTTTCTTCAGAATCCCCACCTTCAATACACAGATTTCTAAATGTACCAATACAATAGTCTAATAACATAATTTATAAATAAGCAATATTTTTAAAAAAGCCTTATATTGATTTTAATAAAAAGTGCACTCTAAAACATTAAGTTGGTTTAGGGTGCTACTTTATACTTTTTCCCTTCATATGACAGAGACAATGATATATTATGTTTTGGAACATGGTTGCCAATATGAAGCAAATGCTTAAAATGTAGTATGCCCGATTAATTCCCGTGTTGAAGAAAACCAGAAAATATACAGTCCATACACTGAGCAGAACAACCAGTACCGCTGTTAGAGATGCCATACCGTTTATCCTCATCTTAAAGTACCTGATGCATGCTATTACCGCAAGAGCAATAATTACACACAGTGCAGCCGCCCTTATGAATGGAATGGGAAAGAGCTTTTCCCATTTCCCGTTCATGTAGACTACATGGCGCAACATTCCCATGCGTGTTCTCGTAAAATAATCAGCAGCATAGACACCTATTAATGATAATGCTTCCAATATGGCGCATAAAAATATGCATGCACCGCATAATTTATTTTGCAGCTTTGTCATTTGGCAGCTCACCCACAGTCGTGTAGACAACCTTACCGCTATTTGGATCACCGACCTGTACAGGCAGCTCATCATTCATCTGCCACTGGTACCATCCGCCGTCATACAGACTCATATTAGTATATCGGTTTTCATACATAATCAAAAACGGAATTGTAGCACGCCAGCCTGTACCGCAGTAAAACGAAAGATGATTTTCCAGCGTAAAGTCTGAATCTTTCCACAGTTCTTTCATTTCATCCATAGTTATATAAGTACCGTCATCATGTGTATAGTCTTCCATATGGTAAGGGTCACTTCCGGCTTTGCCCCAAACAGCACCTTTTGGCTCCCCGGCCTTTTCAATATATGTATATCCACTGGTTTCTCCGTTAAATTCCACATATGAACGAATGCTCACTAAACGGAAATTTTCATCTTCATTTAATCTTTTTACAGCATCATCAATGGATGTCCAATATTCCGGATGGACAGGAACCTTAGCACCGAATTCCGCAGCAGCAACCGGATTATTTGCAGCAGTTTCTAGCTCATATCCTGCCTTTGCCCATGAATTCAGGCCGCCGTCCAATATTTTTACATTTTCAACACCTGCCCACAAATATGCATACGCCACTCTGGCAGTACCTGAAACATCTGCTCCATATAGAATAACGGCCTTGTCCTTTGTGATTCCAAGATCAAGCATCGCCCTTTCTACTTCTTCGGGTGTTTTTATATTCCAGTATGGTTCTCCCTCAATACTTGAAATGTCTGCATGGACAGCACCGGGTATATGGCCCGTATTGTAATCGGGGCTTTCATCGACTATACCCCAGCTTGCTTCTAAAATTATATAATTGCTTGATTCTTTCTGCTGTCCGTCGATTACGCTTTTTACCCATTGTGGGGAAACAAATACCTTTTTCACTTCCACAGCATCAGCCTTTTCCGCTGCCGTCTCAGGATTTTCTGCTGCAGGTGGATTAGAAGGCTCCTCCGGCTCATTGTTTTCGGCAGGTTTCTGACTGCATCCTGTAAATACGCTTACTGTTAGTACAAAAATCAGAAATAAAGAAAAAATTCTTTTGTTCATTGTTTAACCTCCGGTTAAATTATGTATGGCATCTTTAATAATTTAAAATCAGAAAAAAGGATGGCCTGCATGACAAGCCATTCCCTCTATTAATTCATAAATTTTTATTTTTCCAGTAAATCTGAGAAAGTCCAGCCTTTGTAGCCACCTTCTAATGTATAGATATTAGCCGCATCTATTCCTGCTTCCTTCAAAAGTCCCGTTGCAGCTTCAGCATATCTTTTGCCTGAATAGCACAGCAAGACAAACTTCTTGCCTTCAACGTCTGTTTCGGCTAATGCTTTTTCTATGTTTGCTTTAGCAGGTGCATTATCTTGATTAGATACTATAGAATCTACATCGGCAGATACAGAGCCTTTAATATGTTCCGTATCGTAATCTGCCTTTTTTCTTACATCGAAAACTACATAATCACTGTTTTCTTCTGTTACAATAGTCTTTAGTTCATCAGCAGTCATATACTGAAAACTTGCTTCCTCCTGCTGTGAATCTGCGGGTGCTTGCGGTGCATCTGTTTTAGCACTGCAGCCTGCAAATATGCTTAACATCATCATAAGCACCAAAGATAAAGATAAGTACTTTTTATTCATTTTTATCCTCCAAATTTGTTTTAATTGTAACCTATTAAAGGGTAACAGCTTTAAGATACCAAGTCAAGCTATATAGCCATGAATAATATTTATAAAAACAGCTGATTTATATACAAACTTTTATAGTGATATTTTTGTACAGTCAGCAAAATAAAGAATCATGTATGAACCAGGGTATTATCCTGATGATACATGATTTTTGGGTAAATCTTTTTTTCATTCAGACGAGTTTATTATAAACGTATAAATTGAATCCCACAATAAAGTCATAGACTAAAAATATCAAACGGCTGTTGTTTCAGATATTTACAAAAATTATGTTCCATATGTTCCTCTTTACTTTCAAAAAGATTATCCTAAAATGATATCTATATTTTTCGAATATCAATAAGTTAATCTTTCTACATATCATACATCTTTCTCTATAATCCGTAATATGAAATCATATTCAGTGTATACTGCATTGCGTCGCCATTTACCCAAATATCGGGTGAAAATCCGGTTTCTTCGGTAAACATGGTATCATCATAATAAAAGCCTAATCCGGATCCACACTGGATGTTGATTCTTGAATTGGGGAGTACAAGCTTAATAGCGCTATCGCTAATCAAGCCTCCACCACTGTTGGTTCCGACAAAAATTACGTTGTCCTTATTACGCAGAGCTGCAATAAGCCATTCGCTGGCGGAAAATGTATGATTATCAACAAGAACAAATAATAAACTGTTGTTTTTACTGCGCACAAAAGCCGGTGCTTCTTTTATTTCCCAACCGTTGCTTCCCGAACGATAGTTATTCAGTAACTGTTCTATTTCCTGATACGATAAATATTGACCCAGATTTTTGTATTTCAGGTAATCGGCAGCCCTGCTTATTCGATACGCGTACACATTGCCTGTGGCATATCCTGACAGCATCGGATCATATATATCCAGCCAGTCTGTAACATATTTAGACATTCCTCCGCAGTTTCCACGCATGTCCAAAACTGAAATCTTACTATTTTTCACGGCCTCTGCCGACCAGACAAATCTTCTGCCGTCCTGTTCATTCATAAATGAGCGTATAGCAAATATGGGAATGCCATTTACTTCATAGTTGTAATAGTATGTATTATTATCTGTATTATTTTCAAATTTTGGAGGCGTCAATACAAATTTTTCGCTCCTGTTATCAAACACAACCTCCACCATTCCTCTTGCATCTGTGGAAAGTATACCTATCTTATGAACAAGCATTCCTTCATCATTTATAGAACGCTTCATGCATTTTTCAATCTCATGGCTACCGTCTACCATGGACACATAGTTTTTCTTACCATCTTGCTCGATGTAATATCCATTTGTATCTTTAAGAAAAACAATTTCTTCATTTGAATAATACACTGCTTTTTCTAAAACAGGTTCATTGCCAATACGAAAATGGCCATCCTTTACAAAGCTGAGATTTCTTTTAAGTGATTCACGCAAAATGCCCACAGATAACTTTTCTCTCGCAGTCTTACAATCTGAGAGTACATTCTCCTTTGCTCTTTCAAAGGCCTTATCTCCTCCGAAATAGAAGTACGCTCCATAACAATTTTTCAAAACCCTGAATATAAGGTTTGAATCATTCTCTGCTTCTTCATATGTGAGGCGTCTTGCAGCCCCCTTGTACTTGCCGTATTCGGTCATACTTTCAAGCTCTTCGGCGGTAAACCCTACTTCAAACGTTTTCATATCAGGTGTATAGTTCCTGATGTCAATATCCGGTACACGCATGGTTTCAAACTCATGCTGCTCATTAATCACTTTCACCTCACTATGAAAGTCATCTTGACCATTATAACCATATGCAGGAACAACCAATATTAATAAACTTACCACTGCACACAATATCTTTATCATTACTATATACTTCCTTTCATCAAAAATATTTTCCTTATCGGGGGCTAATCCTGAGACTAAACGCATTTATAATCTTTCCGGCATTCAATTTTATTTTTTTCATAAATTCCTCTCGTCGACAGCTTACGTCATTTTTCCACCTCATATAGTTAAATAAACATCCTCCCGCAAGCTTGAGGGGGATATAATTTTATTAGATTCTGACTTACCTTAATGGCGCTTGGAGTATTAAAGACTGACATATCTTTGCAATTCCTCATCAATTCTAGGCTTCAACTCATTTTTCACATAAATTTTAGTTTTTAAGTATCTTGTGTTTAGTTTTAACTCATTATCATATACCCAGGAATATCTTCTGACACGACTCCATTTATAAAAGATGCCTCTATGGTATATGCCGTTTTCATAAAATCCTGAACCCCTGAAACATCTTATAATATTTATTACTGACACTTCTATCCACAATAAGTAAAGTAAAAGTTTTTTGCTGTCATGCGATATTAAACCATTAAAAATCCACATAATAAGCACAAGTATCCAGAAATAGAAATAAAATCCTCTTTCGCTTATTATAAGAATTGGAGTTTTAAATCTTTTAAGGGTGTATATTTCTCTGATTAAAGCGTATGTCGCCAAAATAATAGCAACAATTGAAAGTGCCATTTCAACGAATGTTAATGATTCCATGAATTTCAACTCCTTTCTTATAGAAATGCTAAAATTTTTCAGATTTATCATTTAGTACATTGTTTTTCTCTACAATTGTATATATAAATGATGCACAGCAAGACTATATTTTCTGTTCTTTATTTGATTAATACTCCGTCTTGATTATAAAAATTATATTCAATAACATTCTCATTCTCTTCGTTAAAGAAACTTATTGATGGGTTTTTATCAACTATTGCTGCAAGGTCAGGGTTATTACTTATTATGAATATATCACTATTTGCCAATATGTTATAATCCTCCAAATTCAACTTGAAAAACTCAAATATTGTAATATCTTTCGCTTTTTCAATAACCTTATCTGGCTTTATAATATCAAGAAGTTCATATTTTCCTTGATTGTTAATTAAAAAATGCGCATATCCAACCTGTTGATATTTATCTCCCTCCCCTCCTATATAGCTCATATATCTATGGTTATCAATATAAGTTGCATTATAGATTAATACTAGCTGTTTGGCTTTTATATGTTTAGATATTTGTTTTTCCATTTTAGTTATATCATCCTTTGATTGCAACAAAATAATATATCCCACTATAATAATTATTATAGTAATTAAAAAAAACCACCTCTTTCTATTCATACAATCCTCCTTGCTATAATCAGTTATTTGATTATTACACATAATATTGCAATTCTGAATTAAACTTTTTATATTATACCATATCATGGAAAAATTTTCTACTGCGATATTTGTTTCAACATAAATAAGATTCATGGTTTATATATATTGTTAGTTCAACATAATTTGAAGAATATGACATAGCCTATAAGATATAGCTCTTCTTATTTCAAATTTTGTAATAAATGGGGGCCCAGATTATACCATCAAAAGAATCTCCAAATGTTCCACTCTCATTTGCAAGAAGGATAGCATTTTTTGATGTTATTGATAAGTCATAACTGACATCGGAATTTCCGAAAACTATTATCAAATTTCTTTGTGCTGCATAGTCAGATGAGTTTTTCAGTACAACAAAAGCCTTATCAGTCAGGCCATCTTTATTTAAATCTCCTTCCGCTACGGATGATTCATAACCTTGTTTTAATACCTCCCAACCCTTGGGAATAATGAAGCCATCTCTTCGATTTCTTTTTTTGATTCAATAGTATAGTTTTAATAATCTCTTTTTTATTTTCATATAAGAATTTTCGATTATTTTCTTCCCTTATTTTAAAAGTTCACGTTAAGACCATCCTAATAAAAAACTGTAAAACACAGCCTTAAAGGGATGAAGCTTACCGGACGCAACATTCTCAATGATTGCCACCAGGCTATACAAAAATGCCGACAGCATCTCAAAAATTACACCCATACTGTCCTCCGGTATCTTTGGCAGCTCTATTATGTGAAATTCTAATAAATCATTGAATTTTCTCTGGTCCCTGTCTTCTGTCATATGGTATGAACTGTAATAACTTTTATATTTCTCATTGTCAAATAAAATGAAATCCAATACGCTTATACTTATGCATTTTTTAAATATACCGTAATCGTCGCCCTTTTTTATCTGGCCGGTTAGCATTTTACAGGCGTAATACAAAACTCTGTCTGTCCAATACCGGAAGTTTATCATTTACACATATATCTGGTGAAAATCCGGTTTCTTCGGTAAATACGGTATCATCATAATAAAAGATTAATCCCGAGCCACACTGGATGTTGATTTATTTTACGGTTAAGGGTGACCTCAAATTCCATCCATTAATCTCAAATCCACCCATTTTTTCTAGTACATAATTCTTTTGTTCTAATACCAATCTATAACGTCTTTCTTTATCTTGTTCTTCAATGCATTCTAAAAATTTGCTTTTAAATTTTTCATCTGGGAAATCATTAATATTATACTTTTGACGATATTCTTTATCCTTAAGGAACTTGTAAACTTTATATTTTGCTGGTAGTACTATCTTTAGGAATCTACTATATCTTTCCAACAAAAGATCTAAATATGAATAATATAAATAATTAAAGTAGGGAGAATTGTTTTCAAATGCTTCTTCAATTTCTTCGAAATAATCCCAAATTCCATATTTCATCATTTCTAAAGAAGCATTATCTACTTCGAGTAAATCTTCTTCTAAATCCTCTTTTGCTCTTCTTTTTAATTCAGATGTTATGCCCACCTTATCGAACATAACCTTTCCAATATAGAACATATTTGCATCAATTCGATTACCATACTTCAAATCATCATCTAAATACTGAAAAACTTGTTTAACTGGATTAGCAAAATACTCTATCAAAAATCCATCTACGTATTTGTTACCTCGTTCCCTCCAATCAACTTCATCAGAAAGTATTATTTGAACGTCTATGTCGGATTTATTTGTATTATTACCTACAACAAAACTTCCTGTAGCAATAGCCGCCAATACATATTTTTTGGATTCCCATTGTTCAAGAAATTTAGTCAATGCTATTTCCCAACTTTCCATATTCTCACTCCTCCTTGCATTTGAGATGTTTTGCAAATTTTACACTTGTTCATTTAATATATTATATAGCATACTACAAATACTTTTTATGTGATAATAAATATTTTAAAAACGCCAACCCTTCACCATTATCCCAATCCATATAATCTAAAAATCTTTCAATCGTTTCAGTAACATTAAAACTTTTTCTAACTAATATATTTAGAAACTCATATGTAATATCATCAAGCTCACCGTAGCTTTTTTCATCTATCACCCTGCCGAAAACTAATGCTCTGTCCTTAGGAGACAAAGTCCGTCCCCAGCAAGTAACTTTATAAAATAACATAAGTACCTTGAATATTATCATTTTCTATACAATTATAATTAAGCTCATTACCAAATATATAGAAATGTATACTTTCACCTTTTACACGTGCTATTTCTACTTTTTCACCAGAAATAAAATATTTGACGTATGAAAAAAATATATGGCCGAGAAAAGTACTGTAAACTACAAAGCCTCCTGATATATCTATATACATATTCTCATATCTGCAATCAATATCAGAAGCCAAATCGCGGATTGATTTGTCAACTATATTGACTTCAAAAACATTTCTTAGCCTGTCGTCATTTTTAGTCAGTATATAAAGTTTATCATTATTTTTACCCCATACTGTTACCCCAAGCTCTATGTTATTTACACCTTCTTGATTTTTTAGCCTAAATTATTATTTGAAATGTAATTAAACACATTGTCTTCAAGATATTTATTGCCGCTTTTGTCCAGCACAATAATATCGCCGTTTATACTGTACAGGCTTATGTACTTATCAAGCTCACGGAAATTTATATCGTCAAGATTATCTGCAATAATATTTCCCTTTCTATCTTCGTTGTATTAAATCAGCTCTTTATTTTCACTATCATTAACAACATCATGAACAATATCATTGAATTTATGAAGCTTTATATTATCGGCTTCATCAATGCTTAATTCAGAATAAAGTATATCTTTAAATTCTTGTCTTACATGAGCACGTTCTTTTCCAATCATGTCTGATATGTCTACTTTTACCCTATCTCCCGAACTTGCTATATAGCTAATCATTTTTTCATCTTCTTTATTAAGCTCAATTTTTGCCCTGACGCTTACGTTTGAATGTCATATTCATTAATTAATGCTGCTATTATGTTTCGCTTTCCTTCCGTTAATCTTGCTCTTCTCTTTGTCATAAAAATAGCCTCCTATGATTTTTTATTTTATCATAGAAAGCTATTTGGTCAATTCAATTTACAAACTTTTCTTCACAATCTCTTATTCTAACCAAAAAGTGCTTTTAAGTTAATTTATATTTTGATTTTAGTCTGACGCTATTAACTATGTTATGTTTACATAGAACTTAAAACAGCATCAATATTTAATTAATATTTATTCATTTTTCAGTTTACAACTTTATTGTGGGACCACACACATCTTGTATACTTACAATAAACTCTCCCGAAAAAATCTCACTTATCCACAGCCCTTTCACCTATTCCCCCAACTCTCTTCCATTCATTTTTCCATTCAATTTCGATTTTTTCAGTTACAAAAAAGTCGTCCGAAAAAACCTCCTTTTCTGTACCCTTTATTTCAAAAAAGTACATCAAAAAATTACAATGAATATGACGGCATAAACTG
>DFOA01000062.1 GCA_002381185.1 Firmicutes bacterium UBA3553
GGAAATTTATCCGTCTTGATACATGATTTTTAGGTCAACTTTTTTGTCACTCGGACAACTTTATTGTCATTCGGACGAGTTTATTGTGAGTATACATAGGTAGGGTCAAGTATAAAGATATAAGTTTTAAGAAATATATTATGCATTATAAATTCAGTAGGAATTCTATAATGAACCCATAATTTTAGACAAAAAAAAGCTTGATTTTAAGTTTGGTTATCCATATCATAAATTAGAAAGGAGCACATGATTTTATGAAACGGAAACCACATACGCCAGATGAAAAAGCCAAGTTAGTGATAGAAGTTCTCAAAGGAGAACGGACCATAAATGAAATAGCAGCAGAGAACGAAATTCATCCAAATATGCTCACTCGATGGAAGAAAGAAGCTATCGAAGGGTTGCCCTCTGTGTTTGAAAACAGCAGTGCAAAAAAACGCAAAGAACAAAAGGTTCATGAATCAGAATTGGATGAACTCTATGCACAAATTGGCAAATTAACTACTCAAAACGAGTGGCTTAAAAAAAAATCTGGTATCTGAATTTATAGCATCACAGAGGCGCAACTTCGTTGATTTCAAGGATAAACAGTTTTCTGTTTTGCAACAAGCTGAACTGCCTGAAATCAACCGCAGTTCGCTATATTATAAACCTGTTGCTCCAAGTGGTGATGATTTATTCATTAAAACGCACATTGACATGCTTTATACTGCACACCCTGAATTTGGATATCGCAGAATCTGTGCATGGTTAAACAGATACAACGGGATTAGCATAAATCATAAAGCGGTGCTGCGCCATATGCGAGAAATGGGGATACAAGCTGTTTATTCCCGTGAAAATACAAGCAAGCCTAATCCTGCAAATCTAATATATCCATATCTATTGAAAGGGCTGAATATCAATCATCCAAATCATGTCTGGAGCATAGACTTGACTTATATTCCCATCCGCTCCTTCTGGCTATACCTTGTAGCCATTATTGACTGGTATTCTCGGTACGTTCTTAACTGGATGCTTGATGATACAATGGACATAGGCTTTGTGCTTGAAACCAGTCGTAATGCACTTGAAAAAGCAACTCCGGAGATTATGAACAGTGATCAAGGCAGCCATTTTACAAGCCCACAATACACTGAAATATTCAGGGCAGCTGGAAGCAAAATAAGTATGGATCACCGTGGTCGAGCTTATGATAACATCTTCATAGAGAGGTTATGGCGTACTGTAAAATATGAAAATATTTATCCCCAAGAGTATGAAAGTCCACGAGAAGCACACATTGGCATAAACAAATACATGAAATATTATAATCATGAATGATTGCATCAAAGCCTTGGATACCGTACTCCTGAAGAAGTATATTTCAACAATTAATAAAACTTTCAAGGTACAGTTTAAAACCCAAAAACCCCGGGACTCTGTCCCGGACCCTGTCCTCGCCAGAAGGCAGGCGGCTTTATAAATAAAACCGCTGACAAAAGGATATTACCACGAAGGTTGTAAAGGGTCTCCGCTACGCCTCCGATGAACGGGCTTACGCCCGCCCTTGACAACCACATAGTTTATCGCAAATATTGACAGATATTGGAAGTCAACCTTATTTTTTTAAAATTTTTGTCTTGACAAAGGGGTGCACTTTATATTTATCAAAAAAATAAACTCTTTTACTGAATAAGTATTTATTTTTATTTAGCAAATTACAAGTTATCTACCTAACTTGCAATTTGCGTATTTAATAATTTTACCTTAACAGCCCTTGTAAACACAATATTCAGATTGTCTTTTCCAAAAAACCTAACCATTGTTTTAAAAAATGAATTATCGCAGTTAATCTCATTGTATGAAAGGGTTAATGCTACATCTTCTTCATTCAGGATATAGTAATTGATTAATTGATAAACATTAGGAGCCCTTTTCATACTCATTTTATCGAATCTTGAATTTCTGGAAACTATCTTTATATATCCCATGGAATCCAAATCAGTAATACATTTATTTACAGTCGTTCTACTGCCAAAATCTGTATGATAGATAATCTTTTCATATGATAGATTAAATTTTCCCTTTTCATCGCAATACTTTTTTCCATACAGCAATAAATAAAACAGTACTTTTTGGTGATTTACCATTGCCTTACCTGTGTCTTTTGCATATCTGTTTAGTTCAATCAGAAGATTTATATCTCCATGTGTCAAATAAAATTTATCTTGATTCCGATATAAGCAATAATTTTTATTGTCGCAATAAATATCCTTATAAATCATATTTTTTTAATCTCTCTCAATTTCTACAGATATGGATTTGCTCATGCTGTTCTGGACCTGTTTCATATTCCATTCAAGCAAAAAATTGTAAGCATCATCAATATGTAATCCCAGTTCTTTTAAATACATTGAAATCAGGAATGACCAGTAATGTCTTGTGCCCGACACTTCTAACCCATTTTTTATAACATATTCGATTTTTCCTTTTAAGTCATTTTTTAAATCAATTGATTTTGTGTCTACAGAATGACATTCTTTTTCATTTATGTAACTTTTACCGTAATAATTAAGTTTAATATCCTTATAGTCATTAAATACTTCCCGTAATATTTCAGATGATGATTTTTTTATATTCAATAAGTATTCAATTCCATATTCAATTTCATTAAAGTCGTTATCAACATAAAAAGCATAGTTATTATAGTTGTCATTGTTAAGAAAGTTTACACCCATTGGTAATTTTACACCATAGCCGTCCTCGCCTTTTGTTGTTGGACGCATTTCTACCCTGACATTCGAAATCCCTCAATATGTATTTCATTCAGCACAATACTATACAATTTATAAAGATCATTCAAAGAAATAAATTCATTAAAATACAATGTTACATGATAGCCTTTATTACCTGAAAAATTAATATGAATTTGTTCACATGAAAAATATCTTTCCAAAAAACATTTTATATTTCTTACAACACCTTTAGCATAGTCTAAGCCAACATACGAATCAACATCAAATACTAAAAATTTACTATTAAACCCTGAAGGAAATACACCCAGAGTATTTTTACCCACTAAGTGTTCCTTAATTTGAAAATTCGTCAACTTGTATGTTTTTTCCCTGCCATCTGATTTACCACTATTCTTTGTAATGTATGATTTGGTATATCCGCTTAGTATCAACCACTTGTTTCTATTCATTATGTACAAATCCGATATCTTACTAAATACCTCCTGCAAAACATACCTTTTTTCTACAATTTCATTTGGATATCCAAATTTTTTTATATATTCATCTTTGGTTATGCCACATTTTTCAAGTGATTGCTGTGGAATGTCTTAAACTCTCTACCGCAGTTCCGGCATATAAAACTATTATTTTGGTTTTTATCAAATAACTCCTGAATTTTTTTATATTTCTTTACATCATACAACATAAGCCTGCACTCCCTTTCAATTGAAGTGCAGGCATTTTAATAACACTTTAATGCAATTTCAAATTTTGACCTGATTTTTTTCAAAAAAATAACCCTTTTTCGTTAAAGGGCTTTAAAAAATATTTTTACAAATTCTGGTACATTTTTCTGTACGTAAGAAGGTATAGTACTACTATTACATCAGTTCTTTAGTGATATATAATGCTAATAACAAGCAATAAATTTCTTCATATATTAAGTTACATAAAACAAAATATTGTTTAGATATATACTATATCCTTCACTATCTTGTATTAATACTTCACAGTAATTACAGATTAACTGAAATTATTCTGCTCCCAATGCCTTAAACACTGCGTCCTCGGCAGTCTGGTAAAATGATATCTGGAACTTGGCAAACAATTCCGAAGGAACTGTACTTAAATCCGCTGCTGAAACCATGGGTAGCAGTATTTTCTTTGCTCCGGCGTCCAAGCAGACCTGCAATGTGTTCGCCAATTCTTCAACCTTTGTGATAGTACCTCCTATGCTCATGGACCCAAGTACTGCCATCTGGCTTTGTACAGGTTTTTTTAATGCTCCGGAGCACATAGCAACAAATGCTGCAATAGAAAGTTCACTTGTCACTCCTATTCCCTGCAAATCCTGTATATGCATCAAGTAATCGGAATTTTGCACCGATATGGTTCCGCTGATGTTCTTCTTGTTGGCCTTAAAGTAATTAAATGCCGTATTTATACTTTCCTTTGCCTCTCTATTGGAACCTAAACCGCTTCTTTCAAATTTTCCGGAGCCTGCCACCACTTCCGTTTCTATTTTATAGACTCCGATCATGTCGGTTTCCCCACGTCCCACCAAGTATATATGACCCGGTTTGCCCATGCCTTCCGGTATCAACTTTCCTCCTCCCTGCTCGGGAACGGAAACAAATTCTTCGTCAAATGTTTCTTTGTCTATATAAGAAAAATGAACATCATAAAATTCCATTCCGCCTATTTTTTTCAACTGCTCCTTGACACGCCTTCTTCCTTCTAAGGCATATATCAATATTTCTTCCAGATCTTCCTTGGTAAATTCCCCATTCGGATATATAAGTTTTATAAGGCCTGATACGGTCTTTCTTACGGCAATAACATCTCTCTGATTCAGGTTGTTACCGAAATTATAGTATCTGTCAATAGAATCAGAGTATGACCTCTTACGCATTTCCCTGAAAAATTCTGAAATATAGTCAGATATAAAGCCATATTCATCGGTGAAATACTGAGGTCTGTATTTAGGAATTTCCCAGCCTGGAATATAAAAATGCATTCGGTCAAAAAATGCGGAATCATATGCCATAGCATCCGGAAACGGTTCGAACAAATGGGAGGTTTTCAACAGGGCATCTATACTTTGATTTATGTTACCCACAAAGACCATTGAAGCAGATGCGTTTTTTTCTTCCTTTCCTCTTGCAAAGGAACCTGAAGCCATATAATCTTTCATTATTTGAATTCCATCCTTGTCCTTAAATGAAATACCCGCAACCTCATCAAATGCTACAACATCCCACAATCCTACAAGCCCCACCTGCTTGCTCGCCATATTATAAAACAGGTTGGCTACTGTAGTTTGTCCTCCGGATATAAGAATTGAATTCGGAGAAATTTCTTTATATAAATGGGATTTCCCCGTACCTCTAGGTCCTAATTCACATACATTGTAGTTGTTTTCAACTAACGGAATCATTCTTGCAAGTAAATGCCACTTGACTCTGTCACCAAATTGGTTAGGTTCCATTCCTACAGATCTTAACAGAACATCAATCCATTCACTTTTAGTAAAGTATTTTCTTCTGTTGAATATTTCTTCCGTGTCTAAATTAGGCATCTGTATAGGTGTTACATTCGTAATAGTGAAAGGGCTTACATTTCTTATTTCCTCATCAAAGAAATAACTCATTTTCAGGATACACCAAATACCGCCTGATAAAAGTTTTTCATAGTCTTTCACATATTTTGAAGAGATTTCAACTCCTTTAAGCCCTAAATTGGAAAATTCCGCTTCGTAGACATCTTTCCTTTCGTTTAGTTTTACGGTAATTTTGTCAATTACGGTATATTGCCCCAGTTCCCTGATCTTGGACTTTACCTTTTCCGCTTCATCAGGCCTGACGAAATTGTCTGCAAGTATGTTTTTAACCCTTTCAACTCCGTCATTAATACTGTCTTCGTCATCTGTGGCACAATACATTCCCAAAAGATACTCCAACACATAAACAGGTACATTGGCACCTTCTTTTATTTTCTTGGTTAAATCTTTTCTTACCACTCTTCCTGCAAAATGCATATTCAATTTTGTATTTAAACTTATATCTTTATCTGAATGTTCCATATTCCACCCCGGTTTAGAGTCCAAAGTCGTTTATAATTGCCAAATCAATCACGAACGGTACTTTAGCATAGTTTTTTTCCACAGTTTCGTCTTCATCTTCCATAATCAGATAATATTTTTTTGTCTTGTCATAGGATTTGTCTTTAAGCGTAAACTTCTCTCTGTATGTTCTTTCTTCCGGTTTAGGTGACCTGCTGTCGGCAATAACTATGTTTTCGTTGGAAATTCTGTTTCCATCCTCGTCCTCAAAATAAATTTTCAGTCTCACCGGCAATTTTTTCTCTTCAATTTTTTCAGTCTGGAAAAATTCCAAATATGTAATCCTGTTAGTTATTTTCCTTGATATGCTCATCAACTTAACTTCCGCTTTGGAGGATCTGAATTCATCTTTTCTTATATTTTTAAACCTTATTACAGGTATTACAATTTCTTGCAACGACACCCCGCCATGAACATAATTCTCACCCGGGCCTCCTGTTTTAAATCTTACCAATCCCTTAGGGATTAAGGCATAAAGATTTGTATCTTTAAGCAAATAGTTCATAGACAGAGACAAAAGACCTTTTTGTTTTGTATTCCCTTTCGTCAATATAAACCTTCTGCCTGAGTCAACTGATTTGACATCAGCCATTGTTACCTTGTCATATTCCATCAAAGGCGATCTTCTGTATATGAATCCGTGGTCCGAAGTTATGTAAATATTTGTGGCACTGAGGTTATTGACAAGATTTTTAACTAAATTGCCTAAATCGTCAAATGTTTTTTCAACTGCTTCAAATACTTCTCTTTCTGTTAATGCTTTATCTCCCACCGCATCAATAACATTATGATATATGTATATCAGATTCTTTCCGTCAAAAGCATCTCTGTAATCGGATCTTTTAAAATCCTTAATGTCATTGAAGCGTATGGCTAATGCAGCATCCGAGTATTTTGACAAAACTTTTTGCCGTTCTTTCGTATCTTCAGTACCCGAACCATCCGCAATTATGTCGGAATTTTCTTTTATTTCGATATTTTCGTGAGGAAGCAATGCTGCCATACCTAATTTCGTGTATGAAGGCATCACCCCTTGCATATACGAAAGTTCAGCCTTTCCCCTAATATCTCTGTTTAATATATCGCTGAACTCTTTTGCGGCCTCGTACCTCAACGCATCAGAAATAACTACAAAAATCCTTTCCCCGTCCAATACCTGTTTTTGCAGGTAACTTTCATAAAAGCACTGCTGATTTATAACACCGTTGATTCTGATATCATCAATAAGTTCATCCTCTATAGCCTGTGACCATTTCTCCGACAATTCATCTAAGTACCAGTGAGCATATGTGTTTTCAACAACCTCTGCAAGCCCGGACATTCTGTCTTTAACTTTTGTTCTGTCATAGTACAGGTAAAACTTTCTGTAAAACATGTCAAATAAATAATATTTTTTTATATAATTATCCAGAAGTTCAAATGCGGTTGAACCTTTTATTGTTTTTTGGAGTTCCTGCTCAATCCTCAATATTTCCATTGCAAAATATATTGCTTCATATTCGTTGTAATACTTATTGAACCAATGAGCAGTCTTTCTTCTGTTTATAATTTTTCTGTATCTTTCAAATTCCCCGATGTTTTCAATCAAATTCCTTATGAGCCACTTAATTATTTCTTCGTCAAAGGCTCTGAACGTATCGCAATGTATGTAATCGTCAATATTCCACTTGGATATATAATCATATAAATTCAACTTTTGCTCAATTCTGTCAGACTGCAAATCGTAAAATTCCCTGTCAGTTGAATGATTCATAAAATGATTAATAAACACAACTGAATCCGCCTTTTTGGAAGAAATGAACTTTTCCCACATTGCCGGCATTTTTGTCTCAAGGGAAGTACTTATATCGGTAACTAAGAACATAATCATCAGTTGCTCAAGACTTCTGTCCTGCAAATTGTATCCGTATACCTTTCCGGCAATTCTCCAAAACGCATCAATATCGCCGTATTTATCTATTTCCTCATAATACTTGGTTTCTTCTTTCGCCTGCTCAATCAGAAGTGTTTTCACAACAGATTCAAAATCCGGAACCGTCAACTTGCATATGGCGGAAAGCACGGCAATATCAATGCTGTCTTCCGTGAATTCCTTTATGCTGTATGATGAAAACCTCTTGTATCTTTCTTTATTGCCGAAAAATTTAATATATTTCCTGAATATATTCCTTAAAGATTCATCCTTAGCCCCTAAATCCCTCATGATTACCATTGCCTTATCCGTGGAAAATTCACCGCTGTACTTCTCGATATCCAGAAGATAGTTTTCTCTGGGCAGCGGCTTTGGAGCAGGTGAATATATCAGGTAACTTGACTCCGTATCTTCCTTTTCTATGAGGTATTTTATATAAAAACTGTTATTCCCGGTGAGAGTAATAATTTTTGCGTTGTCAAGCACAAATTCAGCAATGTCATTTCTGAATTCACCTTCTGCATCATACCAGAATATAATATTCCGTTTTTTCCCGTCAGAAGACTCTTTATTTAAGTTCTCATCGAGTATTTTTTTTATTTCAGTTAAATTCATTTTTTCACCTGCATTATTTTTCAATATAGTCATCTTAATTTAACAGACAGTGTCTGTCGAATTCATTTTTTATATTTCTTCTAACTTCTTAAATCCACTCTGAATAGTGCTATATCTTTCCCAACTAATATTTTTCAGCATCTCATCAATAGGAGTAAATGTTTTCTGAGGAAACATGGTTCCGAGAGTCACTGAAAATTCACCTTTTACTTTCAATCTTTGACTGTTCAGATATTTTCTCAGATTAAAGCCAGATATAAATTCCTTGCTTTTAGATACAATCATTTTTTCTTCTTGTCCCATTTCACAGATTGCATCCAGAACAAATGTTTCAAGTGCACCATATTTATCAAACGGCACTATTACGGGTAAAAAATGCATCTCGCTTTTTTCATCATATGCATTTATGTATTCTGTTTTAGTCCATTCATTATTATTCTTAATACTTATATCAATTTCATTTTGTTCAAACAGATTATTAAACTCATTTAATATGTCATCTAATTCGGACACTAAATCATGATCCCTTAATACAATAAGTTTAGCATAAATTTCATCGTCAATAAAATTTTTATTTAATTTAATTATTTGCGACACAGCATAAGTAAAATTGTTTTGTCCGCCTACCGCCCATATGACTAGTTCATTCACTGATTTTGTATAAACATTTACTTCTTCATTTTCCAGATTTCTTATTGGAAGTTCAATTTTCTTATTTAGTTTTTTATTGAATTTCCAGCCTGCAACATTTTCAAGATAATAACTTAAAAGAATTGCATCGGTTTTTCCTTCACAAAATATTATACTTTTCATTATCTCAACTCCATATTAAAATCTTCTCGGAAATTGTAAGCATTAAGTCCGTTCAATACCCTTTTTTTAGTGCCAACACCATCTTCATCTTTTTTCAGAGTTATTATATTTATTGATTCTTGCAGATATTTTGTACCTTTGCTTTCATTTGCACAGTTTAGAAGTGCATCCACCGCTTCTAAACTATGTGTAGTTGCAAACAACTGTACATTATACTTAATACATGCGTCTATCAGCCACTTAAAAACATCTTTTAAAGCACTGTAATGAATTGACGTTTCTATTTCATCAATAAGCAGAATCCCTCCTTTAGCCTTTATCAATGCAGAAGACAAATAGAATACCTTTTTCAACCCATCTCCATAAGATGAAACAGGCAGCATACCAGTTTCCTTATGCTGAATATATGTTTTTATTTCATAGTCATCTTTAATTGTATCAAAGCCTATGATGTTCTTATCAAATATCTTTAAAGCGTCTATTACTTCATCTTTCTTTCCTTCCCTTATTATAGAACCATCTAACTCCTTTTCTATGTGTTCAAATGGCAATACTCTTAATATTTTAATTGGAGAAAAACTGTCACGGCTGCTTTTTCTCAAATTCTTTGTTTCTTCATCTATGTATAATTCATCTTTGTATTCACTATTAGTTCCTTTATCTTCCCCATAATAAAGCGTTCCTTCAAAGGCTTCTGTTTCTTTATTGCCCAAATCGCTTTTAACTATTTTAATTATATCTCCATGAAAGCAACACCCTATTACTTTCTTATTTATTTCTCCTGTAATACCTACTGTCTTGCCAATTATATTATCAATCTTGCCAATACTATTAATAAAAGTATTGTATTGATTTATCCTACCTTTTCCTTCCCTGGAACTGCAAACACTTACATAATGCCCTATTTCCCCCGGATATTGTAAAATATGAATTGCTTCTAATATTGAAGTCTTTCCTGTATTGTTATCTCCAACCAAAATGTTAATACCGCTTAAGTTATCAATGCTAAAATTACTAAATCCTCTAAAACCGTCAATATATACTGATTCAATATATTTCATTGCGACACCTCCCCTTATATTTTAACAATTAAATTTAATTTCTACAAATCTGTTATTGTATCCTCATCAAAATTCTAATCATATCCACTTTTATCTTTTTGTTTACGCCACACTGAAAAGAATTTAGCTACTTTAGCAACTTGAAATGCAGAAAATATTAACCCGCCTCCATTATCTGCATTATCTTCCCTAATTTGATTCTTATATTCTTCCTTAATCACATCATCTGAGAAGTCGTCAAAGTGTTGTGATAAGTAATCATCAAATTCATCCTTTTCTAAATCATCATTAAATACTAAAATTTGATTATAATTTGGGTATCTGCTTGCTATACAATTGGTTCCATCGGTAAAAATAGTCAATAGTTTTCCTTCTATCGTACTCAAATTGTAATATTGATACCAAAATTCGCTTTTACCTTTAACGGTACTATTTGCTGCTTTCGGAACATATTTTCTATACTCATCAAAAACCCACATCTCAGTTTCATAAATTACTGTATTATGATACATTATATCAAGTTTTGAAAAATGCATACCCGGATTTGCATAAAAAGCTGCCGCCGGCCACCAGCCTTCCTGCATTTCTCCGCTGAGCTGCAAGCGAAATTCCGGATAGTCCTCATGGAAAGCATAGCTTTTATTTCCCCAATCGTATTTCCACTTTTCTCTGTCATCTAAAAGAACAGATAATCGTTCCATAACCGAAAAATTTATTCCAAAACGTTTTTTCCACAGATGCTCAATACAAGAATATGGAGCAGTTGCATCAACTCCTGCTTTGCGGTCATTAAGTCGAACATATACATTCCCATGATGAACCGTTTTGTCTCCATCACAAAAACTTTTTTCCAAATAATATGGGGTATGATTAGTATTATTAACAATAATAACATCTATTTCATGCCCTTCTAATTCAATTGTCTGCAGGTCAACCTCAGGAATATATACAGCAAAATGCTTACCTGCTACAAACTGAGATAATTGATTAAGATTTTTTCTATTCTTGTCGTTTTCTACCCCTACAGCATCCATTGTATAATCATGAATACCTATAATAATGTATCCATCCTTATATTCAATGTTATTTGCCATACAAATAATATCCAAGAGAAGTTCCGCCTTGTTGTCATGCCATTCTTTTTTGAAATCCCAATATCCACCTTCACGGTGAAAGGAACGAAAACTCTGAATAACTTCTGTCAATTGTATCTTATCCATAATCTCCTTCATGCTTCTATTCCACCCCATCCTACAGTTGCTTTAATTTAGTCTTTATACGTCCTCATCTAACTAATTTATGTATTAGCTTTCCACACTTAAAAATATTCGACAATGTATATATCCGAATTTGTCACTCAGTGCGTGACGAATTGAAAAAAATACAACATATGTTTTAAGTATTCCATCTATTGTTTCAAATTTTATGTATTCAATATATTCTTAACTTAAGATTTGTACCTTTATTATTGTAATGCAAAATTATCAGTCAGTTCAATCTTATTTAATATTCTTTTCAAAAACCTTTTATTATTTTGTAAATAATCCCTATGATTCATAAAATTTAACATACCATCAATATATCTTTTTTCATTACTTATATCGCCATCTTTAGAATTATGCTTATCCTTAATCTCCTTTATTTTATTTTTATATGCTCCATCAGTAAGTAATATATTTTGAAGAATGCCAGAAAATAATCCTATTGTAAAAAATGGAAGTATTTCCTCTTGTAAAGTGTTTTCTATAATAGAATCAAAATTATCACATACAAACGTCAAAACATCATCATCATCATACAGATCATTTAAAACCTTCTTATAAAATTCCTTATCTATAACTTTTGCAATCATTAACACCTCTATTAAAAAAGCTCCCCCTTTTTCCAAATCAGATTTTTTAAGCATATTCAATGATAATCCAAGCTGTTTTATCCATTTTTGCATCTGTCTGAGTGGTAATTTGATGAAATATTTTATTAAAGAAGAATGTTCATTAATCCTATATTCATTAAATATCTCTACATCATTTTGCAAATAATCAAAATATTCGGAGGATTTGTCGGGAAGCATATATTCCAAATCAAAGAATCTTGCAAAATAACCATCAACATTAAATCCATTCCCATATATACAGCTTAGAGTTTTACCGAGCTGTTCTTTATCAATAGACATAACATATATTACTTCCTTAATTCCAAACACATGTTTAATTCTTTCTAAAAAACTGACAGCAAATGTAGGTTTACATCTGTCCAATTCATCAATAAAAAATATTAGCTTATTTCTCAAAGATTCTACGCTTTGTTCAGTTCCCTCATTTTCTCTATCTTCTTGTATGTTTTCATCTTCTTTGGTTATTTTTTCTGTTATATACTTAGATAATTGCTCTTTAAATTTTTTAATAACATCTTTAGTTTTCTCATGTTCTTTAAATCTTTCATCTATAAAATCATCGGTTGCATTAGTTATTGCATCTCTAATACCTTCACTTGTTGCGTTATTTATTTTTTCTAAATCAAGAATTCCTGCTGTAGCTATTTTCAAAGCAGCTGGAGCTATAACTTTAAATAATTCTTTCGATATTTTGATAATTTCTTCTTTTGAAACACCACTCTCTTTGCCAGAATTTATAACTCCTGTAATTTCATTAATAATAGGTATTAAGGGCTCCTCTGCAAAATCATTTTCCCATGCGTTAAAATAAAGAGTATTATATCCTTTATTTTCTAAATAGCATTGCCACATCTTGATAAATGTGGTTTTTCCGCTACCCCAGGTACCATTAATACAAAGAACAAATTCGTATTCAATATTATTAAGCAGGTTAGTCAGATTTTCTATCTGCTCCTTTCTATCAAGTCTGTCATTTTCAAAGGGCTTGTCTTTATTAACTTCTATATCATATTTTCTGAAATTCTCCATTAGTATTAATCCTCTTAGTATAAATTATTTTATATATTGTAAAATCTGTTTCCAAATTTCAATTGCAACATCCTTAGAGTCCATTTTCTTATTATTAGCGAACATATTCATTGGCATTTCTAATTTCATTTTTTTGTTTTCTCCAATATCAATCATAATCATTTCATTACATGAGCTATCATTATCAACCCCATATACATCATAAGACAATAATATACTCTCTTGTTGCGAAAATTTCCGATCCAGCCATATCTTTACTGACCGCTTTTCCATATCGTTTACGTAGAACCTTATTATGGATTTTCTGCTCGTTACAGTTTCAACTTCAAAATCAAAATTATTATTTTTTTCTTTTGTCTGATTTGCTAGGTCTGTTAAATGTTTTAATATCTCAGAATAACTTTCATGTATAAACTTATTCTTATCTCTATCTGTTATTTCCTTAAAATCCGGTATCAAGTCTTCTGAAAAATTTATGCTTCTATTAAAAGTATCCCTACTAACTTTTCTTGGATTAATATTAGGAATTTGTCCTAATGGCTCCATTTCATAACGATTAACTTTCAATATTCTGTATTTTAGTTCTTCAAGTTTTGTTTCAAAATCAAGGTCATCTGTAAAATCAATATATGATGCACCCTTTAAGTAAAAGGGTACCACATTGCTTTTATCTCCGTTGAATCTAATAATAGGAATTATTCTATCAATATTATCAGCCATATAATTTATTAATAGTGTTGTTTCATAACCTACTCCGCCCTTAAATTCATTTGCCTTTTTGGTATATTTATCGGTTAAAACAACTATTATATAATCATTTTTTGAAATATTTTCAACCATCATTCTATTTAAGTTAACTGTTCCTTTTTGAGTAATAAATTCATCAATAGTGGCATCTATTCCGTTTTTTCTCAATTCGTTTGCTAAAAGTATAACCCATTCCTTATGGCTTAGATTATCCCAACTATAACTGATGAAAACTGTAGGGTGCTTCATATTATACCTCTTCTCTTTATGTAATTTAACCGGCTAAATATGCCAGATAGTATCTGGCATAAGTACCATCTATATTTTAGCCAGCAAATCTAATTTTAACGGTCTCTTTCCTTCTCCTTGCGGCACTTCTACATTCTGAAATTTCTCATAGTTTACGGCAACACCGTCATCCAAATCAATATTTATTTTCAGGTTGGCAACGTGGGCTATTACTTGGTCGTATTCAAGGCATTCCTGAATCTGCTTGTTTATTTTGTCTCTTTTCTTTTTTGCGGCGGCAGCGTCTCTGGCCGGTAAATCAGATTCAAGCATCTTGTTGAGCCTCCCGGCTTCCGCCTCATACTTTTTTTGAAGTTTATGAAGATAATCAACCCTGACTCCGGCAGCGGTTGACGAATCATAACGGTGCATGTAAATCAACGCCTTGAACCCGTTTTGCCTGCCGCTGTCAAACTGCCAATAAATAGGGCGTTTCTGATATATTTTGACATGGTCCTTGTAAAAATCCTTTAAAAAACACCTTCTGATTGCCTGCCTCGATGTTTCCCCGGTTTTAACGCCTAATGTTTCCGCAATGTAATCAAGGTTTTTTTCTAAAGGTTCTTCTCCGAATGTTATTTTTACAAATTCAACGAACCTATTTACTATATCCTCCTCAAAATAATCGTCATCGGCTATGACAAGCACATTGTCAGTTGTCGGAATGAATTTTTTGTACCTGTTTATATCAAATTCCCCCCCTGCGTATATAAGACCTTCTTCATCAAGGGAATAACGCCCGAACATACATCCTACTGCATAAGATATAAAGGATTTTATTTCTCTTTCTCTGTCCGCTTTTCTTATGGTTATATCCTTGTCCTCCACTTCCGGGGTTAATTCATCCTGCAATCCGTAAATGTCAATAAAAATTCGGTTCAGTTCTTCTTCGTTGGATTTAAGCTGGAAAAATTGTAATTCCTTAAAGGTCTCCCATGCTTTATAACTCAAATATATCGACCCATTATTTCTGAAATCTTCATCCGTTGGTTCTCCCCACAGAGCATTGCTTTGCTTAAATTTAATAAGAGGATGTCGTTTGAAGTCCCATGATGTTTCAAAGCTATCCCAGTCGGTGCGAGAGATGGTAATGTTTTGTGTGACAAGCGCCTCAATTCGCTCATTAGTTGTTCCCACTATTGGCAAAGATGCCACATGACCTACCTCATAATTAACAGTAGGACTTATAATCGAAAGAATATATGCGTTTACCTTTGAGTTAGCAAAAGCAAGCACATAATTCATCCTTTCCCGAGTGCTAAACAGTGAACACCCTGCAACATCAAACAAAAATCCCTCTGGAATATATCTCATAGAGAATCCAGAAATAGTGACCTTACACCATGTCAAACACTCTCGGAAATAGTATTGTGGACTTCTTATTACGCTTCCCTTAAAATTACGAAGTTCAAGCCCATCATTCTCCCAATTTATAACATACTCGTTATTACCGTACCATTTTTTGAATCCACCGCCTTTATTATATGGGAACCATTTTGCACGGCTTTTTTTCGCTTCATCTTGTGACATTAAGAATCCACATTTGTTAAAATCAACCTCTTGCCAAAATCTAAGGAAACGACTATTGTCAGCAGTTGCCAATCCTTGTTTAGGATCAGCAAAAGTATCTATTCTCTTTCCGTCCTTAAATGCATTTAATAATTCCGTACTTGCACTATAAGCTATGGTGAAGCTGGGAACAGCGAAGAAGTTGTCCTGACATATTAGATACTTGCCATAATCAGAAAAGAAAAAATCGAGTTTCTTCTCCATATTATCAACAGCACCTTGACGACTATATAGTTTTCTATATGTTCCAACATATTTTGCTTGATAGCTTGCTTTTATAACAAATGCTGTTGTACCGAAATCCGCACCAAATATTCCTCGTCCCATATGAAGCAGATTAATAAACGTTCTATTTAGAAGAAGCTGTTCTCTTAACTTCTCATAGCTTGATAAAAACATCCACACCGGAATATTTATCATAGCCATATAGCCATGCGGATTGCACAGTTCAAGCGTCTTTTCCATAAAAACTGTACTCATATCACTTTTACTATATGGATAGTATTTCTTTACGAATTCAGCCAACAAGGAACTCATACCATTGCCCCCCATATAAGGCGGGTTTGTCACAACTACATCATATTTTGCCGCAAGAATCTCTGCAACGTCAACTATGCGATCAAAGTCTTCCACTTGTGTCATAAAATCGGTATCATCAATGGATATTTGTTTTATTGCAAAGTCATGTATGTATTCCCTGAGATTATTAAAATCAATCTCACGCTCAATCTTCATTGCAGATCCATACTCTTTACCTTTGCTAAAGAGTTCTACAAGGTACTCCAAATCCGCAAAGGCTACTTTTCTCTTGTTTTCAGCCATATTCACACCGAACCATTTCTCCAGATCGAAGTTACTGATATTTATTTCAGGAATGGCATAAACCGTGGGTTGCGGAATAATATCCTGCCGAAAAAAGCGTCGGTTGTAGCTCCGTGCCTTTATCATCAGTGCAAAGTAGGAAAGCTGACCGGCACGATCGTCAATATCTAGACCATAAAGATTGCTTTGTAAAATCAAGTTTGGTATATCGCGCTCGGAATATCCCTGACTCAAATAAATCTGATACAGCACATCAAAAGCATACACCAAAATGTGACCGCTGCCCATACATGGGTCAATCACTTTGATTTGCGTAGGATCTTCGAACTTAAATTGTTTGGTAAAATCGTTAAGACTTATTTCAACTTCACTCGCCTGTTCTGCTTCATCAATATAATAAGTCCATAGTTCCCGCAAAGCATCCTCACTATTACCACAAGCCATTCCAGAAGGACAGTGGGTTAACCATAACCGCCCCAAGCTATTCTCCACCATGTACTTCACAACCCACTGCGGTGTAAAAAGCTGTGTGGCAGCAGGAATCGTGTCCTTGTTGAGCTTTACGTTTTTTTTCAGTTCAGCAAACACTTCATCTTTCTTCTCCGATATATAGTATTGATACATCCATCCTATAATTTCAACTTGGTCTTTATAGTCATCTTCATCGACGGAAGCCACCAAGACACTTATTATAGAGTTTTCCACCAATAAATTGTCAGGCAGAAGAAGTTCCGTATAGTCGGATATTTCCTCAAATGCCATGGGCATGATTTTACCTAATTGATTGCATTGTTTGATTAGGA
This sequence comes from Firmicutes bacterium UBA3553, assembly GCA_002381185.1. Lineage (GTDB taxonomy): Bacteria > Bacillota > Clostridia > Tissierellales > Sedimentibacteraceae > Sedimentibacter. The sequence continues at coordinate 17,392 of DFOA01000062.1, forward strand.
GGTATCTGAACAAATCTTCTGTATCATTAGCATCCATTAGTCTGTTTATTATTTCTATATGCTCATTATATTCTTTAAGGTTTAGATCAAAATCTATATTTAACGCTTCTCTTATAATGTCCGGATCTCTTTTTCCTTCTTTAGAAGACAAAACTCTCACACCGGATGGCAGGTAATCATTAACCTCCATAAAGCGAAGAGCAATAAACCTGTTGAACCATGTATATACAACTTCTTCTACAATCTGCTCATAGCCTTTTTCTTTTATCTTGGAAATCAGTTTTTCTCTTTGCTTAACCTCATATTTTTTATATATCTTGCTGTTATTTAACCCTTGAATCCTGAACCCTCCTTCAAAGGTTTCGATTTCTTTAATTTCTTTATTTGTAATACCTAGTTCATACATTTTTTGGGTAACATCTTCTATAAGTTTGTTTCTTGCTCTTACAGCAAAGTTTTTTACAGCGGACTTGTTCATGCCTGTCTCCCTCTAAATCAATTTGAGTTTTGTATTCTCTTTCAGTTGTTCTTTCAGAGTCTTTCTTATTTGTTCAACAACCTGGTCAATATCAGATTCCGTCTCAATTGTTTTCGCACCGTGAAGCATATTGGCAATGCTTATATTTACGGTTTTCTTGAGAATATATGTACCTTCTCCTTCAAAAACTGCTTCCGCACCTGTATCAAATTGTGGTATCCTCTTCATTTTTTCTTTGTCTATTTCATCGAAGCAGCGTATTTTAATCCTATCGGATTCTTCCTTCATAGCAATTGCTTCATAGAAATTGTTGGCACTGTCCAGACGGTTCAGCAGATTATTAAACCTCTCCCTGAATTTCGGCTGTAATTCATCCTTAAAATCATATTTATCAAGTTCATCAAGAGCCTTCCGGAAATCACTTTCGATTACATTGCGTACCGGCTTACATTCTACTTCAAGCAGCTTAACAAGACTGTCTGTAAACTCATCAATTAAGCCCGGCAATCTGTGAATTTGTGAATAAGGTTCTTTTGATTTAACTATACTTTGAATTTCTTCAACGACTTTGATTGTATCTCTGTCTACAACATACGTCCTGTTTTTTTCATAAATTTCAAGTTTGACCACTGCCTTGTCAAACTGCTCTCTTTGATTCTTAAAAAATTTTTTAATATCAAAAATATCTTCTTCATATCTGAGCAAATCATCTTTTAATTCATATAATTTTTCATAAAATTCTTTAGTATCTTTTATTTTTATTATTTCCTCAAACAGTTTTTCACCGTTTTCCAGAATTTCTTTACCTGGATAAGGTCTGTTACCTCTGTACTCCTCGATTAAAAATTTAATACCGTAATCTTTTGTATCTCTGTTGCTTTTAGTGAGTTCGCTTTTACAAAAATCCTTAAATCTCTCCATCAGACCGTCTTCGTCATTTGGCATTGATGTTTGACTGAACAATTCTTTTGCCAGCTCTTTTACGTTGTTAATATATTTCGCAGGCGTCTTCATCCTCTTTTTTACAACTAACCTGTCCTGATGCTCTTTTTTAGTCAGGTAATTAATTAAATCCTTATCATGAATATTCAAGTATTCGACACCCAATTGCAACTTTATTTCCTGCATCCTAAACAATCTCAGCACAATACCGCCTATATCTAATTCTTTCCATCCGTAAGGAGCCTTTGAATAGAGTGATATAATTGATTTAATTGTCATTGGAATGTTTCTTTCGGTATTTCTTTCTATATACCCGTTGACTTCATCTGCCGCCAGTTTGTTTGGAACATCATCTGTCAGTTTCATCTGCATGTCATTATCTGTTAATATATCATACAAATCTTTATTGGACTCAACAAAAGTATTAATGTAGTTTAACTTGTTGTACATGCCCTCAATAAGAAGTTTAAAGCCTTCATTAATTCTTTCCATTGGATGTTTAGCCTTAATATCCAATTTTTGTGAATTAGCGTAAAAATCCGCTGATTTTATTGCTTCTGTCAACAAACTCCTGACTCTTTCCTTCCTTTCTTCAACTTCTCTTCCTTTTCTTACCTTTATTTCCTCTATTTCAGCGGTAGCCTTTGTTCCGCTTTTTCTGAGTATATATGTCTGTATTTTTAATATTTCTTCCATTTCCTCTAAATAAGTGGTATCCATAGGAAGTTTCATTATTAAATTATTTTCTCTTGAAGCCATTAATTTTAATTCCTGCTCGTTAAGTTCCACCCCTGTATCATAATATGGAGTTATAACCTTCATGCCTGTTTCATATTTCTGCACAGACAGCAGCCTATCATCAATTATTTTATTGAAATCGAAAAAATACCTTGCATTGTATCTATATTTTTTTTCATCGTATATGTCATCAAATATATATTCGCCGATTTTTAATATGGTTTCGCCCATATCAACGGCTACATTCTTGATTTCTTTGTTTATATCCTGCTCTTCATTTGTAAGGAAAATATATTCATTTCCGTTTTTCTGTATAAGTGTTTCCTTTAACAGCCTCTTTAATGATTCTTCTATCTGCTTTTTAAGTTCTATTTTATCCTCATCTATGTTCTTGGCCATTAATGTTGCAAGGTTTTCAATGTTGGAAGGCATCTCTTTCACATATTTTACTAAAAACAGCAATTTTAATACTTCAACATCATTTTTTTTAAGATTATCATTGTCTTCCGCTCTTAATATCACTGTCCGTATATTTGAATCCAGAAATGCTTCAACTGTATCGTAAAATGCTGAAAACGGAATTAGCGCACCTGTTTCCGAAGCACCATAGGCTACGGCGGATTCCTGAAAGGCACTGAGCAAAGACCTTTCTCCTTCCGACAGGTGTTTTCCGCTTGCCCCGTGAAGCCTTATTCCTGTAAATACAGATTGCAGCAAATTGAACTGATATGGTATAAACGGATATACCTGGGTAAAATCCTCTTCTGTCTTATATGCTTTCATTTCCGGTGTATCCGCTGAAAATGTAATAAGGTTCTTCAGTATTGATTCTTTGTCCTGATATAGAAGTTTTAGGGTTTCTTCGGCAGCAGTATTTTTCTTGAGAATTCTTTCCTTTATTACTTCATCCACATTGGCAGAAGACAGGTTGAGTCTTGTGTTGAACCGCCCCTGTATTTTTGAAAAGTCGTTTCCTTTGACTTTTGTGATTGAATCTATGTCCTGCTGGGATGTAACGATAACCCATGCTCTTCCGCCGCAATATGTCCCCAAATCTTCCACAACGGTCTGCAAATTAAGCATCAATTTAACGTCATCACCTATGTATTGTCCTATTTCATCAACTAAGAAAACCACATGATGGTTTCCACCTTTTGCCTCTATGTATTCCTTTACCAAATTAGCAAATTTCTCTATGCTTAAAGTATAATTTTCTTCGGCCTTTGCGTACCAGTTCCTTGCGGACTCTTCACTCATCTTTGTTGTTTCAGCCAATGCCTTTACGATATTATCTTCTTCAAAATAAAAATCTTCTCTTGAATCCTCCCATTTATTTCCGGATAGTTCTTCAAATTTTTCTTTAAATTTTTCATAGGAATTATCCTTTATCATCTGTCTCTCAAGTTCAGCGACCCAAGGAAGGGCGGCACTGAGTCCCTGCATTTCATTGAAGACTTTCATGAATACCTTAACAATTGCGTCCTTGTTTGATTTTGATGTAGAATCGGATTTGGAGTCAATATTGAACAGAATCACATCAGCACTTATATCACCCGCAGCCTTTATATCCGCAAGCACCGAAGGGTCTTTGATTTTATCGTTAAAATAGTTAATCGCTTTATTGCCTTCAACTTCTTTATTTTCCAAGAGATATGACAGTATTTTCAGGAAGTGTGATTTACCACTTCCGAAAAATCCTGAAATCCAGACTCCCATTTTATCTGTATATGAGTTTATGCCTTTTCTGTAAGCTTCAAAAAAACTATCGAAATGTTTGGACAATTCCCTCGTTACAACATATTCCTCAAGTTCCTGTCTGACATTATAATCGTCTTCTTGTCCGATTTTAATGACGCCTTTGATATCTCTTTCAATGTCCTTATAAAACATCTTTTTTAATTGCATAGTAATCCCCTCTCGTTAACTCTCTATTAATTTGAATGCTCTATAATAATTATCATCTTTTATTTCGTCAAACAACTTAAGTTCAAACCCGTCATACATTCCCGGGAAGAACATAATAACCGGAACGTCATCAATAGCAGAATGCAGCGAGTTCAATATCGTATGGGATCTTATTACGGGCCACGTCTTACCAACTCCGGTAATGAACACTATATCATCTTTTTCCGTTCTGCTGCTTATATATTCCACTACCATGTCATTTTTCTGGGTAAGCCTCAGAGTCTTTTTGATGGCATTGATTATATATTCCGTACCTTTTTCTTTATCCATCTCAAATATCTTGTCCAGATATCCCTTATCCTGAAGAATTTCCAATGTTATTTCATATAGGTCAAATTCCTTGATTTTAAAGCCGTAGTCGTCACTGTTTATTTTATCTTTTAAGAACTTGATATGATTCCTGACAATTAACTCATCAGCAGGATTATAATCAAAGATATAATATCCTATTTCATTTCCCAGACCCTTGTTTTCCCTGAAACGTTTTTCCTGAATCTTGGAAAGAATCTTGTCTAATCTTTCATATATGTCCATATGCTTCTCCTGATATTGCCTCCAAATATGCCGTATCGCCTATATCTTTCAAATGCTTGGCAACTTCCGTCTCTATTATCTGAGGGATAATTTGTACTTCTCTTTTTACTTTCTTTATAAATCCTGCCTCTGTTAAAATTCTCTTATATACCTGCCCCAGTTTATAAAATGTGTAATCTGTCCATGAAGAGATTTTTTCATCCTGCTCCGCTTTTCTCCTGAAAAAAATATCAAAGTCATTATCTTTTAAAATATAGTCTTTTAAGATAATTTTTTCTTTATATACTTCTTTCATAAATTCAAAAAATAACCTGTCTGTTTTAAGAATGCTGTAGAGAGCCAATTGCTTGCTGGTCTGCAGGTTACCGCTAATTATTTTGTCTAATATATATTCGTCCAATATTTTAATTCTGTTAATCACAGTTGAAGCAATTTCTCTTTTCCTTGCTTCCGTTGTAACCGCAAATATATTTTCTTCTACTGCTTTATATTTTATATCATTATCGTTCAATCCCTGAATCTTCAAGGCTGATGCTTTTTTAAACTCTAAATATAAGTATGGTCTTGATTTTAATATTGATGTATACTCTAACATAATTTGCCATCACTCCTCTTAAAATGGTCCACTTCTTATATTATAACATCAGCAATACTGATTGTCTTTACCTTTTTATCAAAACTCCGATAAAAAACTGATATTTGGCTAAATTTAGAAAAAATCGCTTAATTAAATTTGTTGTTGGTTTATGCTTAAGGATATTGTAGAATGATAGAAATGGCATAATAAGGCAATTATTTATCTTGTCTCACTATGCCTTTTTTCAATTCCGGACAAGATAAAAATAAAAGCCGGAGATCTTAAAATGAAAAAATTTATTGATTTTTTTTATGATTCTGAAATGAACGATTTATTGAAATCTGAGGGAATATCAACTTCCTTAGTTCAAAAAGTTATCATCAATTTTGTTGATAAAAACCTGCTTTCAGTTGGAACAGAAGAAGGAAATTTTCTTTTGCCATTTGTAAATGAAAACGGCAATAGATATACCCTCTATGGAAACTATAGAGTAGATTCATCGAAGTATATCTTTGAAGTTGAACTTCTTGGAATTTCAATAAAAAATACAAAAAACAATCCCTGCAGCATTTAGGCAGGGATTGTTTTTATTGACTTTAATACAAATATCAAATTATGATATTTGTAAAATAGAGCCTTCGCTTAATTTTCAATTATTTTAACTAAATCATACTTATCTAAATATTTAGAAATTACAATTCCTTCGATTTTTTCAGTTACAAAAAAGTCGTCCGAAAAAGCACCCTTTTCTGTATCCTTTATTTCAAAAAAGCACATCAAAAATTACAATAAAGTCCTCCGAAAAAGAGCAAATACAGGAATAAGTATGCGGTTGTTTAGGGTTAAGGATTTAGGTGTAAGAAATTAAGAAATCACCCTAAATGTCAAGGAGAAATTCAATATCATTTTCCATTTTGTTTTCCATTCAAAATAAAAAAATCATGTATAAACCGGAAATTTATCCGTCTTGATACATGATTTTTAGGTCAACTTTTTTGTCACTCGGACAACTTTATTGTCATTCGGACGAGTTTATTGTGAGTATACACATCTGTCATAATTCTCCTCAGTTTATTCAACTGTTACTGATTTTGCCAGATTTCTCGGTTTGTCAATGTCACAACCTTTTAATAATGCTGCGTAATAAGCTAAATATTGAGCCGGAATTATAGCTGCAAGCGGTGATAAAAGTTCATTGACATCGTCAATTACAATATCATCTGTTTCCTGACTGAGTCTGCGCATGGATATTGCCATTGTCGCTGCTCCTCTTGCCTTGACTTCCTTGATGTTGCTTCTTGTGTTTAAATTTATGTTTTCCTGTGTTATTACTGCAATAACAGGAGTGTTATGCTCTATTAAAGCAATTGTTCCGTGTTTTAATTCACCCGCAGCAAAGCCTTCTGTCTGTATATATGAAATTTCTTTTAATTTCAGTGAAGCTTCCAGGCAAATGAAATAATCCATGCTTCTTCCGATATAGAAGCAGTTTCTGCTGTTTACAAGGTATTTTTCTGCTAGAGCTTTATATCTATCCTTGTCATCACAGAGTGTTTCCATTGTATATGCTATTTTGCTTAATTCTCTGAAAATATCTATATTTATTTTATTGTTAACTAATGTTGCAAGTATTGATAATACTGCAATTTGAGCTGTGTAGGCTTTTGTTGAGGCAACTGCTATCTCAGGGCCGGCATGTAACAGCAATGTGTTGTCTGCTTCTCTTGAAAGTGTAGATCCTTTTACATTTGTCAAAGTCAGTGTCTTGAATCCCATTTCTTTGACCTTTACAAGCACTGCTCTAGAGTCTGCTGTCTCTCCGCTTTGAGATATGAACATAAACAGCGGTTTTTCTGATAATAACGGCATATTGTAAATAAATTCGCTTGCAATTACAACTTCAGTAGGTTTTCCTGCTATTTTTTCAAAGAACTGCTTACCAATTAATCCAGCATGGTAGCTGGTTCCGCATGCTATGATGTATAATTTGTCGCACGCCCTGACATCTTCTATAATTTCCGGAGCAATATACATATTTCCGTTTTCATCTGCATATTCAGACATGATTTTTCTAATTACAAAAGGCTGCTCTTCTATTTCTTTCATCATGTAATGAGGATATGTTCCCTTTTCTGTGTCAGATGCGTCAATATCCGCCTTGTAAGGCTCTCTTGCAACCTTGTTTCCATATATCGTATAAATTTCTATGCTGTCCTTGGTGATTTTCAAAAATTCCTTATCTTCAATTTCATAGAACTTATTTGTATAATTGATCATTGCCATTGCATCGCTGCCAAGCATGTTGAAACCTTCTCCCTTTCCTGCCAGAAGAGGTGTTTTGTTTTTAGCGGCATACAATGTGCCCATGTCCTCACTGTCTAATATGGCAAGTGCATATGAACCCTTAAGCTCGCTCATGGTGTGCCTTATGGCAAGTTCAACCGGCTCTCCGTCATTTACAAATTTCTCTATAAGTTGGACTATTACTTCTGTATCTGTATCGCTTGTAAATTTTGTTTCATTTAAATATTTATTTCTTAATTCATCTTCATTTTCAATTATACCGTTATGCACCAAGGTAAATCTTTTAGTACTGCTTTGGTGAGGATGTGAATTAATTTGATTAGGTACACCGTGTGTTGCCCACCTTGTATGACCAATTCCTAAATTCCCTGTAATATTATCATCTATACATCCTCTTAACTGAGCTATTCTTCCTTTTTCTTTGCATATATACACATCATTGTTATATGCTACTGCTATTCCCGCTGAGTCATAGCCTCTGTATTCAAGCTTTTCCAGACCGCCTAAGATTATTTCCTTTACATCTTCAAATCCTATATAACCTACTATTCCACACATATCAATTCTCCATTCTGATTTTATAATTTTTTTATAAATATTTTTATTGTCACTTGAAATATTTTATTTCAAGTTAAAAGATAGGCTTAATCTTGCCTTTAATAAAGCAACAGCATTAAATATAATATTCTTGCAAATTAAAATTATAACTTTAAGTGATAACATGACACTTGGTTTTGCGCATGTTTATATTAAAGAAAAATAAAGCATAAGGTTATTTTGCTTAGGCATAAAAACAAGAATATTAATTTAAATAATATTTTTAAATATTTTAATTCAATTGTAATGTGGGAAATAGACAATAAGATATTATTTCATTAAGATGTGAAAGCTATTGGTTTTCTTTTGTCTCAACAGTCACCTGTGGAATTTGTAAAAACCATATCGATGTAGCTGCACCGCAGAGCATCCGCCGAATTTTCGATAACTCTGTCCTCGTCAACTTTACAGTTCTGGCGCTATAATATTTCTGTTTAGTCTTTCTTCCCTTAATTAAACCTCCTTCTCAGATTTATTATTAAGTTATGTAAATAAATAAAAATAGTTACTTTATTTTTTATATTTTAACACATACTGGCGCAAATGTAAATCAAAAATGCAAAATTTTAATATTAATGTTCTTTAATGTTCTTTAATTGTTCTTTAAATATAATCTTGCAGCAGGCAGATTCCTTACTTATATTAAGAACAGAACTGTTTATTGATGAATAAAATATATTATCTAAGATATAGGAGGATTTATATGTTTCAATATATTGTTCAACCATATGATACAATTTTCAGTATTGCACAAAAATTCGGACTTGAGTATAAGCAAATAATTTCATCCAATCCCCAAGTTAACAACAGACCCATTTTTGCCGGACAAATCATCAATATACCCGGTTTCACATATAAAGTACGATCAATGGATACTTTAAACAAAATATCACATAAATTTGATATTCCGCTTAAATTACTTTTGTCTTTAAACCCTCAAATTATATATAACGGTAATATATCAGTCGGTCAAGAAGTTTTTATTACAAATAATCAGGTGCCGGTCGATATAACTGAGAAGGCTGCTGAAATTGAGTCTAATTCTATAAGCATTATGGAAGATATTGATAATGAAGATTGGGATAAAGCTATTGATAAGGCTACTTTAATTAAAAATGACTTTAATGATATAAAACCAATACTTATCTCAGAGCCAGAATTAATACCAACAGATTTGATTAATTTGATTGAAAATGCAATTATCAGTTTAGAAGGGGAAATAAATCAAAAAAATGTACACGAAGCTAAAGTTCAGGCCTTCATTATTTCTGAATATTTTCCGGATATATTAGATATTTTAAGACAGAAATATTCAGAATAAGTGTATTCATATTTATTTTCATTGGCATGCAAATTATTCATTTTTCAATGTAAAGGGCTATTTTTTATATTTTAGCACATAATAAGAAAATAGTACGCAATTTTTTAATAAAATTTACTTTACCAGCTACCAACCTATTATTCAATTATTTGCCATGTATTATTAAAAACATGCTGTCAATAATAATGTTAGAAAGTCACTTAAATCGACTTTCTCAAAATTTAATCTTGTAAATTGTAATTGACCTGAAGTACATATTTGAATTCAGGTTAATTGGGCCCATAGTATAATTTACCAATATAACATTATCTTACATGATTAAATTAAACTTAAAGGACAATAATAATATTACATCTACAATTGAAAGGAGAAAACAAAATGGCATCAAACAATAATAGCGGAAGCAACAACATCGTTGTTCCAGAAGCAAAACAGGCTTTAAACCAAATGAAAGCTGAAATAGCAAACGAATTAGGATTAACAAACTATGAACAGGTTGACAAAGGTAATTTAACAGCTAGACAAAATGGTTATGTAGGTGGATACATGACTAAGAGATTGGTTGAAATGGCTCAGAGACAAATGAGCGGAACTAGCGGAATGCAAACTAAATAAGGTAAAAAAGTTAAAATAAATAATTGGTGAATAGCTTAGCTATTCACCAATTTATTATTTGTTTGCGTTAGCTTTTTCTTTCTTTAATTCATCTATTAACAGTGGAACTACCTTGAATATGTCTCCAACTATGCCAACATCTGCAACATCAAATATAGGCGCTGTTTCATCTTTGTTTATCGCTATGATGAAATCGGATTCTTCCATACCTGCCAAGTGCTGAATTGCTCCTGAAATTCCGCATGCTATATATAGATTTGGTCTTACTGTCTTGCCTGTCTGCCCTACCTGTCTGTCTTTTGGAACCCAGCCCGCATCTACGGCTGCTCTTGAAGCTGAAATTGTTCCTCCAAGAAGGCCTGCCAATTCTTCAAGCATTGGGTAGTTTTCAGGTCCATGCATTCCTCTTCCGCCTGATACCAGCACTTTAGCATCTTCTATATTC
>DFOA01000021.1 GCA_002381185.1 Firmicutes bacterium UBA3553
TCAAGATGGAACATTTAAGCTTAGTGATCCTGCTTATGGATATACCAAGGATGAAGATGGAAATCTCATAATAAAAGAAGATGAAGCAAAGATTGTTCGTAGGATTTTTCATGAATATCTAAATGGAAAAGGCTCATATGTAATAGCAAGGTATTTAAATGACGATAATGTCCCAACCATACGCTCAGCAGAAGAATGGCAGGACAGTGTAGTAAAAGAAATCTTACAAAATTCCATCTACGAGGGAGACTTATTATTACAAAAGACATATACAACTGAGGTACTTCCCTTTGAAAGAAAATCAAATAAAGGGGAACTGCCTCAGTATTTTATTGAAAACAATCACGAACCCATTATTACAAGAAAAGAAGGGCAGATGGTCAGAGAAATTTATGAATATCGAAGAAATCAAATGGGAGTAGATGATAGTGGAAAATACCAAAACAGATATGAATTTAGCAGCAAAATCATCTGCAAGGAATGTGGTAGCACCTTTAGGAGACAAAAGATTTATATCGGTAAACCATATGAAAAAATTCAGTGGTGCTGTGTCCAGCATATAAGGGATATAAGTAAATGCAGTATGAAAGCGGTAAGGGAAGATATTATAAAAGAAACCTTCCTAACTATGTGGAATAAGCTGGTAAGCAATCATACAAATATCCTTTATCCCCTACTTGAATCATTAAAGAATTTAAGAACAGATCATGAGCAGGAAGAGAAAATTAAAAAACTAAATAGTAGAATTATGGAATTAACAGAGCAGAGTCATATCCTTAGTAGAGTCGTATCGAAAGGGTATATTGACTCTGCTATTTTTATAGAAAGACAAAATGCTCTGACTGTAGAACTTGAAGCCATTAAGAAAATGAGGAATCAATGCCTTGAAGATAACGGTTATGAAAAAGAAATCATAGGAACAGTAAGACTGCTAGAAATCATAAGGTATAATCCAGAGATTATAGAAGAGTATGACGAAAACCTATTTCTCAATACGGTGGAAAATATCATTATCGGAGAAAATCATGAGATTACCTTCAAGCTAATAAACAACCTAGAACTGACAGTATTATGGAAAGTGAGGTGAGGTAGATGATGCAAAGACATATGCCTATGGGCTATAAGATAGCAGATGGTAAAATAATATTCGATGAAGAAAAGGTAGCAGTGATTAAAAAGATATTTGAAGATTACCATAAAGGATTATCTCTACATGCCATAGCAAAAGAACTGACGAATGCAGGATTTTTAAATGCTAATAACAAACCGAATTGGAATCATGGCTCCGTAGGAAAGATACTTCAAAATATTAAGTACTTAGGAGATGACTTCTATCCTCAGATGATAGATAAGGAAACCTTTAAATCTGTGCAGAAAAGAAGAAAGAAAAAAGAGCAAGAACTAGGAAGAACCCTGCAACCAAATAGTATGAAAAATCAAAGTTTATATAGCAATAAATTAGTGTGTGGAGAATGTGGTGATGTTTACCGCAAATACATTGAACATGCTGGCAGACCATCTGAGAAGAGCAACTGGAAGTGTAAGAGGTACATCTACCAAAATAGAGTACACTGTAGAAATTTATTTTTAACTGAAAAGGATATAGTAAATGCCTTTTTATCAGCAACCAATAAAGTCTTATCAAGAAAATGGATGCTAGACAAAGGTAAGAAAAAAGAACCTCCAAAGATTACCTTAGAAATTAGAAAGTTGGAAGAACGAATCAAAGAGCTAGAGTATGAAGAACATTTCTCATCAAAGGAACTATCAGAGCTAATCTTTAAAAGGGCAAAGGCTTATTATGGCATAGCTAAAATAGATGATTATGATTACAACACTGAGAAAATAAAACAATTACTGGCTGAGAAAGAACAGCTAACAGAGTTTGATGAAGATTTATTTATAAACATAATAAAGCAGATAGTTATTTATAAAGATGGAAGAATCCTAGTAGAATATATCAATGGCATAACTATGGAGGAAGAGCATGAGAAAATAAGAGAGGATGAATGAAATGGCAGTAGCAGTAGCAAAAAAGAATGTAGCATTTATACCGGCACAAACCATATATGACAGGAATGTAAGGGTGGAGCTAAAGACCCTAAGAGTAGCTGCTTACTGTAGAGTTAGTACCACCTTAGAACAACAGGAAGGCAGTTATGAGGCTCAAATATCCTACTACACAGAGAAAATTAAAAGCAACCCAAATTGGAAGAGTGCAGGAATTTATGCAGATGATGGGAAAAGTGCAACGAACACCAAAAAGCGAGATGATTTTAATGCTATGATTGATGATTGTATGGCTGGGAAAATAGACATGGTCATAACAAAATCAGTCAGTAGATTTGCAAGAAATACAGTAGATTCCCTTCAGACCATAAGGAAACTCAAAGAAAAGAATATCGCCATATTTTTTGAAAAAGAGGGCGTTAATACCCTAGAGAGTACAGGAGAACTACTTATTACTATCTTAAGTAGTCAGGCACAGGAAGAAAGCAGAAACCTAAGTGAAAATACAAAATGGGGTTTAACAAGAAGATATGAAAATGGAATTGTTACCATCAACCATAAGAAGTTTATGGGATACACTAAAGATGAAAACGGTGAACTAGTCATAGTACCTGAACAAGCAGAGATAGTAAAACGAATTTTTAGAATGTACTTAGAAGGAAGTAGTATTGGGGAGATTACGAAAGCTTTAGAGGCTGATAAAATCAAAACCGTCACAGGAAAGGAAACATGGCATCCTGGTGTAATTGAAAAAATGTTAGTCAATGAAAAATATATGGGAGATGCCCTAATGCAGAAGACCTATACCGTAGACTTCCTAACAAAGAAAAGAGTAAAGAATAATGGAATCGTACCTCAGTATTATATCGAAGATAACCATGAAGCGATTATACCAAAGGAATTGTTTTATAAAGTACAGGAAGAAAAGGCTAGAAGAGCCAGTCTGAATAAGGCTGCAGTTACAAGAAAAGCAAATAAGCTAAAAAAGGAAAAAAGCAAATTTAGCTCCAAATATGCACTAACAGAAATTTTAGTATGTGCCGAATGTGGACATCCATACCGCAGACAGACGTGGTCAAAGTATGGGCAGAAAAGTGCAGTATGGAGATGTGAGAACAGGCTAAAGAATGGTGCAAAGGCATCTTGCAAGCACTCACCTACGCTAAAGGAAGAACCACTACATAATGCCATTATGACAGCTATTAACAATGTAGTAGAAAACAATGGAGACTTTATAGGAGCATTTAGAGAAAATGTCATAAGAGTCATCGGAGGATACTCCACAAAAGACATCCCAACAAAATATGATGAGCAGATTGAATCCCTGCAAAAGGAAATGTTAACATTAATCGAAGAAAACGCAAAACAAGGAGCCGTAGCAGAAGATTTTGATGATACATATAAAAGGATATCAGAGCAGATAAACGAGCTTAAACAAGCAAAATTAAAGCTTGTAAGAGAGAAGAAACAGGCCGAGAACTATAAACAGAAACTAACTGAAATGGACACTACCCTAAAGACTGTAAGACCACAGGTAAGAGAGTTTGATGAAGACTTAGTCAGAAGATTAATAAACACCATCAAAGTGAATAAGGGAGAGAGACTGGAGATACTGTTTGAATCAGGAATAGTTATGGATCAGATGGTTGATTACTATGATTAAGAATAACAGGAGCAGTAGCTAGGATAGATAAAGGGGTTACTGCTCATGAAGCAATGAGAATATGCTCAGACTAAAATCCTCAGGAGATATGAGGATTTTAGTGTTGGTTTATTTAATAGATGTTAATAAACGAAGTATTTGAAAAATCTGTCAAATAATATAATTATATGTTGAGAAATATTAGACTATGCTATAAACTTATAGTAATAATGTTGCGGAAAATAAAATTATATTCCAAAACCCCAATATATGTCCATGTATAATAGTATAATGGAAATACAAGGTGGTGATAGATTGTCGAATGGATTGAATTATAATGGAAATAAGAGTTTTCGCTTGATTAATATTAATGAAAGATTACATAAGGGTGAGATACTCAATAAATCAGATATTGCTATGGAATATGGTGTAACAGAAAAAACAATTCAAAGAGATATTGATGACTTGAGAATTTATTTAGCAGAAACATATTATTGTGATAGTGAAGTTTTGATAAAATATGATAGAAAAAGAAGTGGTTACTATCTTGTAAAATTTGAAAGAGAATGGCTTACTAATGAGGAAGTATTAGGGTTAAGTAAAATATTATTGGAAAGTAGAGCATTTTGTAAAGATGAGCTAGAACCTTTATTATCAAAATTGCAAATGCAAGTAACTCCAAATGATAGAAAACAAGTAGAAGATACTATAAGAAATGAGCAATTTTATTATGTACCACTGAAACATAACAAGAAACTGCTAAATTCTATATGGTTACTTTCTCAACATATAACTAAGAATGAGGTTATTGAGATTTCATATGTAAGCGTCAAACCTGCCAGT
>DFOA01000034.1 GCA_002381185.1 Firmicutes bacterium UBA3553
ATTGCCCGGTGGCTTATGAAACAATACCCATCCACCTCCACCAAACACTTCTATATACCGTTCATAATATAAGGGGAAGAGAGATACAATTAATTCTCTTGAAGATTTCTTTCCACCTATCCAGCTCATAAAACTATTAATACTTCATCACCTCTCTCTTACCTCTTTATTAAGGTCTAATCTCAATTGTCCGTTTGCATCTGGAAAATGCTCTAAAGCTTTGACTAGTCCTCTCTTTGCTTTTGCAATTTCCCTAATTCGACTTGTCATCTGCCCTATACTAGCAAGCAGTTCCTTTCTATCAGCAGCATAATAATATCCATTGTCACCACTGCATATGGGATTGCCATCATTTCTTAATTGATTGACTAATTTCCTGACAGTTCTTGAACTAATACAAAATCTACTTTGAAGATATGCACTAGGTACTGCCTTAGAGGTTCCTGTATGATACTCTTTTATATAAATTAAAAAATCATGTTCCACCTCCTCGCCTCCTTTCTCATGCCATGTTTCATAACACTGTGGATATGATTGTTTTTGGGCAACAAAAAAAGGCCGACTGCTATGCTGTAATTTACAGTAAACAATCGGCCTTATCTGTTCTTAGATATTAAAAAAACACGGATATATTCCGTGCTACCCTAGAATATTAAGTTATGGGATATATCAATAAGAAAATTTACTACTCCATTGATATTCCCATACTATCTAGTTTTTTACTGAATTCATAGTGAAACTGTTCCCCGTTTGATTTTATAAAACCATTTTTACAAGGCGCTAACCCTCTATTATCAATGTCTGCTTTTGCATATAAGGTATAATCAAAGTTATCTCCAAGTATGGTATCAGGTTCTACAATACCATTCTTTCTCGCAAGTAATCTCCCATAGCTTTCAAGTTTGTCCTCCTTTGGAGCAAAATCATAACAGTTTAGATTCTGTGAAATATCAAGGGCAAAGTCAAGTCTAGTACAACCTTCAAGCTCCATCGCTGACTCTAAATGTTCTATAAAGAAAGCTCTGCCTTGTCCTTGTTCATCGCAGGCATATCCAAAGTTATTACCATCAGATATTAATTCTTCTATGGAGTCATATTGTTCTGCCAGCTCTTTAATATTAGGGAATACACACTTTGCATCTAATAAAGCACATCTACTCCACTTATTTGTACCAAGTGCATCTAAGGCTATTGCCATTTCATCAGGTTCTAAACTAGAAAATTCATAGTCAGGCAAGTTTATCCATACACCTTCAGGATAATCCTTACTTCCCACTTTAATTTTTATAGTCCAATCATCCCCTGTCATCTCATCTAAATTTGTGCCATCATAGATTTGTTTGAGACTATTTCTTTGATATACATATCCGTTGTCCGTAAATATCCCATTGAAATCTTCATGGTATTCACTACCAAGCTGCTTGGTTTTAATAAAGGGAAGTATATCATCAGATGCACATTCCTTATGTCTTGCTATATATTCTCCAAGAGATTCATTATCAGTAGCTTTGTAATGAAAATCAAAATTACTTAGTTGCTCTGTTAGATTAATCAAATCTGATACATTATTGACTTCCACAATCTGAACAGCACCCTCTAGAATATATTTTTCTTTGACTGACATTTCAGCAAATCTCTTTTCTAGATATTCATTTTCTTTCTCTGTTCCTTCAATATCTTTCCATAGATATTCTAAGTTTTTCATAAACTCATTCCTCCCATACCTTGTGATTGCTCTTCTGAAGGCTCATCTGACTCTTTAATCTCTTCTTCCTGCGGACGAGATAACACTTTAAAATTATCTTCTCCGGGAATAAGACCAAGACCTCTTCCATTATCCCATTTCATGTGTATGGTTCCTATATCATCTACGAGAATTACTGTTCCTTTAGTCCCTTTCTCAACCCCCTGCTGATCATCCATGGTTGAAAGTAATTCTATTCTTGTTCCTGCAGGGTACATCTTTTTAATTTTTTCTACTTGATTTCTATTATTCAAATTTTATCCCTCCCATTATTTGATTTTGATTTATTCCCATTTCTTCAGCTGTTTTAATAAACCAGCTTTTACTGCTATTCCAGAAACTAATGTAGAGATCTCCCATATCTGTGCTTATTTCTCTTTGTTCAAAACCTTCTCCCCAGCCGTCTGAAGCTTGGCCAGTTATTTCATCCTTGATCTTTTCAAGCTCTGAAGATGTTAAATCATCATTTAAGGTAAGTACAGCCACCCCCATTATTTCTTCTCCTACTTTTTCTACAGTAAATACATATATTGAAACCTTAGCATTAACGCTATCATTGGCATCATAATATTTCATCAGTCCTCTTTGCTCTTCTCCCGGAAGATTGCTTACTTCAATAGCTTGTAAAATTTCATCCATATTGTATATTAACTCACTGCTTTCTAATTCTATAGGCTCATTTGATATTTCACGATATCCATGCTGATTTTCTATTTCGTAAATATTAACTGTAAGGGGCATATATAGCTTTAATGTCTTTAGTTCTTTTTCTTCAAGAATCATTATTCCAAGATTTTCGAATAGTAAATTGGAAAGCTTTTGATTATATCCATGATAAATAATGTATCCCTTATCTGAAAATGCTCCATCTTCCTGTGCCGTTTTTTCTCTGCCATATCTTTTAAAATCAATATATTCTTCAATATTTGAATCATATTCAAAATGTCCCGAGTCACAAATCATATATCTTCCATAGCTTTCTACACTATGGATACCATCAAATAATTCAAATTCATACATAGAATCTGCTAGTGCAAAGATTTCTTCAACAGTTCGAGGTTTAACATAGTCCATAAGTTTTTCAAAATATTCTATATCATGGTTGCCTATTTCCTTATAATATTCTGCTAAATTATTTAAGGTATCTATCTTAATTAATCGTGTTGTATCATCAGAAATGATATTTATTATTCTATCTGAAAAGTTATGGCTATCAATTGCAACTTCACAATCATGTAAGTAAGGAGTTTCTAATCTCAACAGTGCCTTTTCAATTTCAACATCAGAACAAGGAAGATAAATAAATTCATTTGCACCTTTTGCAGTCAACTGTATTGTTGCTACAGTTTCTTTCCAATGGTATTGGGGAAACTGCTTGCCATTATATATTTGCTCTGGTTCATTGCTATTCTTATATAAGACTCCATAAGGAGTAATTCTAAAATTAGGATTGTTTTTTATTACCTCCATTGCAAAGGATCCACCATCAAGCTCTTCTAATTCTCTAGTAGCTACTGCTTGCTTTTCTGATAGATATAAGTCTTTTCCTACAGTTTCCAGATTATTAAAGTCACTTACAAGGCTATAGCAATGAGTATTAAAGCTTAAATTGATTAACTCTGCTATTGTTTTCGAATTTTCTGCAAAGGCTGAAGCAAAAAACACTTTTCTTTCCTTTGTATCGAAACTATCCATCCTTTTAAATAAGAAATTTAATTCATCGATATTGCACTCTTTACCTTTTAGAACTTCATTGATATCTGGATCATAAACTACTTCTTCAATATAGCAGTTGGGAGCAATTGAAGTTTCAAGCTCCAGCTGATTATATACCTTGGATATTTCACTTTCCTCATAAGGGAAATTAAACATAATTGACTCATTTTCTTTTCTGTCGATTCTTTTTATTCTAATTAGCATATCTCTCCTCCATTCTATTTTTCAATTGAAAATACATCTGCACCATACTTTGCAATTAATGATGCATTGATTATTATCTTAAATGCATAATCATCAATAAGTTCTTTATCTGCTATCTCACTGATTCTTATATATTCTTTTCCTGACCATATAGTTTTTGCTGTTTGGTATAGGGCGTAGCCAGCTGTACTAATTTGTCTAAGATGTATCTGTGTAAAATCAAATCCATTTAAACAGACCGCATGCTCCGAGATGTTCCATAATACTTCATCAGCAGTAAGAAGAAATATTACTGCAAGATAGGTCGGTGTCCTTTCCCATACTTCAATATCTTGCTTATGGTTTACATGATGAAACCTTTCCTTATGGTTGTAATCTAGAAATAGCTCACCAGTAAATTTGCTGCTAAGTAATTTCAATCTGTTTTTTAGAGCATAATTTTTTATTCTTCCAAAGCAATCTCTTATTAGATCTGTATATTCAATTTCATCTGCCTTTAGTTTTTCTTTGAAACAAAAACAATCATTAGGGTTACCTCTGGTTTTAGCCGTAGATAGACATCCATTACAAGACTTAATACCTCCCTTGCAATTAAAATGATTATTAATGACTATTCCGCTTCTTCTTTGAGGAAAATTAGGTGCCAGCATCATCAGCTGTTCTATTCCTCCAAGTGTTGTACCATACATAAAATATCTTGACATTGTTCTCAGTCCTTTCAATTTTATTTTGAAATAAAAAAGAGGCGAAGCCTATCGATCATAAGTTGATCAAAGACTTCGCCTCTTTTGGTTTCTATATTTAGTTTTGGATTTATATAAAACAAAAGCACCAAGAGTTTTTCATCTCAGTGCTATTGAAGTTTTTTCATGCTATTGTTAGTATAAAATATATGCTCATTTTATGCTAATGGAATATAACCTATTTTTTCACTATCGCAGCACTCAAAACAATAATCATTTCATAATTAATCCTTTATCTATCGCATCTTGGATTATTTGATGACAGCATTTGCCTAGCGGATTTTTCTTTTGACATTGTGAGTTACTCATTGCTCCAGTAATCTCTAAAACCTCTTTCATATTGATAGCTCCATGTTTTACTACCGCATTTATTACTTCTTCTTCTGTAACTTCACTACAATAACATGCATATTTAGGATTTGCATCATTTTTAAACCATATTGGTACTTTTACTTGCTGTTTATTAAATTTATTTTTAGATTCTGTGTTATAGTAAGTAATATCACATTCCTCACTCATACATAAAAAATAATCATTGTCGCCAACTTGTTCCGTTAGTTCGTCAAGTACCATGTGCTTTACTGTAATGCTTTTTACAGGAATACCTTGTTTCTCACATATAGAGCACAAATTATTTTTTTCAATCTTACAAGAAGATTTCTTTGTATTTCCACAATAACATTTATTCAAAATTTCTTTTCCCATTGTTTTCATTCCATCCATGATTTATTTTTATTTCCTAATTATCGCACTGTAAAACTGTTGAAAAGTAATATCAGGATAAAATATATGTTTGTAGCTGATTATAGCCGATAAACATGCTGCTAAATTGATCTTTTTATATAGTTCAGTTATATAATACTACAGATTTTTAACATTAAGTGCTCTAAAAGCATTTAATACTGCGATAATAGTTACACCTACATCTGCAAATATAGCTGCCCACATAGTAGCTATTCCAAAAGCACTCAAAATAAGAACAATTATTTTTATTCCAATTGAAAATACTGTGTTTTGATGAGCAATTCTTAATGTTTTCTTAGAAACTTTTATTGCTGTGGCAATTTTCGAAGGTTCGTCGGTCATAATTACAATATCCGCAGCTTCAATTGCCGCATCAGAACCTAAACCACCCATTGCTATACCAATATCTGCACGGGCTAAAACAGGAGCATCATTGATTCCGTCACCTACAAAGGCAAGTTTACCCTTTGCAGATTTCTGTGCTAATAATTCCTCTACCTTTTCAACCTTATCTCCTGGTAGTAACTCGGAGTATACCTTATCTAATCCAAGCTGCTTAGCAACCTTTGATGCAACATTTTTTGTATCACCTGTTAGCATAACAGTTTGCTTAATTTTAGCTTCCTTAAGTTCCATAATTGCCCGAGCTGAATCTTCTTTAGCTTCGTCTGCAATAACGATATAACCTGCATACTTGTCATCAATCCCAACGTGTACAACAGTTCCAACAACTTCACCTTCATAGCAAGGTATATTCAACTTTTTCATAAGTTTAATATTACCCGCTGAAACCTTTTTACCATCCACTGTTGCAAAAACACCATGACCTGATACCTCTTCTACATCTGAAATACGTCCATTGTCAATTTCCTTGCCATAGGCTTGTTTTAAGGAATTGGAAATTGGATGGTTTGAATAACTTTCTGCATATGCAGTTAATTCTAATAACTCTTCCTTAGAAACTCCTTCTGGATGAACTTCCTGTACATTAAACACACCCTTTGT
Source organism: Firmicutes bacterium UBA3553 (assembly GCA_002381185.1). Taxonomy (GTDB): domain Bacteria; phylum Bacillota; class Clostridia; order Tissierellales; family Sedimentibacteraceae; genus Sedimentibacter. The sequence goes on from DFOA01000034.1 coordinate 6,157, forward strand.
AAGTGTTCCGGTTTTATCAAATACTATGATTTCAGCTTCTGCTAATGCCTCTAAATAATTACTACCTTTAACTAAAATACCCTTTCTAGATGCTCCACCTATTCCACCGAAGAAACTTAAAGGAATAGAAACTACAAGAGCACATGGGCAAGAAACTACTAAGAACGTTAATGCTCTATATATCCAGTCGCTAAATGTTGCCCCATCTATAACAAGAGGCGGAATAATAGCAAGGAAAACTGCAATAATTACAACAATTGGAGTATAGTATCTTGCAAATTTCGTAATGAATTGTTCTGATTGGGATTTTTTACTACTTGCATTTTCAACTAAATCAAGAATCTTACTTACTGTAGATTCTCCATATTCCTTTGTAACTTCTGCAGTAATAACTCCATTAACGTTGATGCATCCACTTAGGATTTCATGCCCTACTTCTACCTCACGCGGAACAGACTCACCTGTAAGTGCTGATGTATCAACCATTGAATTTCCCTCAATTACCTTACCATCAAGAGGAACTCTTTCCCCAGGTTTAATTACGATTATATCACCAATTTGTACTTCATCAGGGTCAACTTTTATAACTTCATCGCCCCTTTTAACATTGGCATAATCTGGTCGTATGTCCATAGCATCTGCAATTGATCTTCTTGACTTATCAACTGCGTAACTTTGAAACAGCTCACCAACTTGATAAAACAGCATAACTGCAATACCTTCTGGATACTCACCGATTAACATTGCACCAATAGTAGCAATAGACATTAAAAAGTTTTCATCAAAAACTTTACCTTTAAAAATATTTCTAACAGCTCTTTTTACTATATCTCCACCTACAATAATATAACTGATTAGATATAGAGCAATATTTAACCACTCAATATTTGTATCAATTACTATGGCGACAATAAAGAATATTGCACCAATGATTATTCTCCAAAGACGGTTTTTCATGTTCTTACTCCTCCTTTATGCTTTTTTCATAACAGTGTCAGGTTCAATCTTCTTTACGATTTTTTCTGCCTCTTGTACAATTGTAGGCATCTTCTCATCTTCACCCTCAATAACAAGTTTTTGTGTCATAAAGTTTACAGTGGCTTCCTTCACACCATCAAGCTCATTAATAGCTTTTTCCATTTTTGCCGCGCAATTTGCACAATCCAAACCTTCAAGTATAAATTTCTTTTTCATTATTAAATCCTCCTAAATATTACTTGTAATTTTATTTTGAATACTACAAGTCTTTTTCAAATTTTCTTGAAGCATTGCTCATTTGATATGAAGACTTAAATATCTGCCCAAATATCTTCAAAAAATATTCTATTCTACAGCATTACTACTTCTCGTTGATATGAATTAGACCTTGGTCAAATATTTCTCTTACATGATCATCAACTAATGAATAATATACTACTTTGCCTTCTTTTCTGTTTTTCACTAAATTAGCTTGTTTTAAGACTCTCAGCTGATGGGAAATTGCTGATTGTGTCATGTTAAGTAATACAGCGATATCACAAACACACATTTCAGCTTCATGTAAAGCCCATAATATCCTGATTCGTGTTGAATCTCCAAATACTTTAAATAATTCTGCTAGATCATAAAGGCTTTCTTCTTGAGGCATTTTATCTCTAACTTGATTTACAATATCCTCATGAATTACATTGCAGTCACATCTTTCAATTGAATTAAACTTTTCAGTCATATTATCACCTCTTTTTAAATCATTTCACCTGAATACTTGAGCAAGCGTTCATACGTTGTGTATTTATTATATTATTGTTTTTCTCATATGTCAATAGTTATATGAGCATTTATTCAAGTGTTTTTTTATATTATTTGAAATATCTCAAAACCATCTATTACGACATTAGTACCATAAAAGGGTGATTTCAATACAAACTTTTTTTAAAAAATACAATTATTGTAGGTTCTATAAAAGTTTGAAATAAAATTTCAAACTATTAAAAAACTATAGTGGTAGCTGTTTCAAAACAACTACCACTACATTAGATTATATAAAATTCTTATCATCCCAGAGGATTATTTCTCCCTCTTTCTGAGCCATCAATTTTTCCACCTTTATAATGTCATCACTCTTTTTACCCTATGTCATCTATAAATCACCCCAAAAACAGGGGTCAAAAAACGATGTTTTTTCGCTCTATTTTTGCTCCAAAACCGTCCTTAAACCACTATATGTTGTGGTCAACCCCTACTTTTTTCCCCCTGAACCACAATACGTCATCAGAATTATACTCTCAACGTGCCTTGAATAGACAATAATGATGTCGCATGAAGCTAGTAACCCCTTGGCGGAAGGACAACTTACTGAGAAACTTACCCTAAAACCTTCAACTTTAAAGTCAAAACCTCATTCGTCTAATCTACACTTTAGAAGTGCTGCTACAATCTTACCAATGAATAAAAATTGTACGCAATAAAACTTTCAAACTAATTGTGATTTGAGAGCTTTATTCTGAACAATTTATTTGATTGTTCTTATAAAGTCTTTATCCATAACCAAACCTGATTTAAAGAAGACAGTTATTTCTTTTCATACTTTATAAAAGTTTTATCCATAATTTGATTCAATATATTTTTTGTCAAATCAGATATATAACATAACCTCCTTTTTTAAGATGTTTTTCATTACCTCACTATTTTTAATAATCTCAAGTATTTGATTATAATTTTCGATAATGTGTAATGAATTCCTTTTTTTAGAAGTAGCAATAATAGCATTATTCAGTAGCTGTTCATTGATGTTATGGCTTTGTAACCAGATGTCTATACTAATAGAATTTTTTCCTTAATTCTTCATCATTACTAATTCTACTGATAACCCATGGCTGCAAAAAAAATTTGATTTCAGGATTCAACATATCAACTAAATGATTTTGTCCAGCTGGTGTAATAATTTGAAGATGTTGTAATTCAATTACAAGTCCATCATTTATAGGTAAAATCAAAGTATGAGTAGGATTATTTATAAACGCCCTTATTATCTCTACTTTTTCTTGATTTATATTTTTCAAATATTTCGTTTGTGATTTTACTAATTCCTTTGATGTTTTTTTATTATGAAAATAATTATAAATTTTTGCAATCAATAGTATTATAAGTATGGATGTAGATACCATAAATATTATACCTAATAGAAATCCATATTTATCTCTAAATTCCATCATATAGAGTTTTGTAATTATTTCATCAGGCAATAAAAGCATCGCCCCACTAGCTACAGATAATGCACTCAAAATATTAGGCGGTAATTTTAAAAACTCCACAAAATCCTTCATCCTAAATCCTCTCGATTTCTTTATTTACAACATAATTGTAACCATCTTTACTGCAACTCTATTATTTTCCAATCAGCAAAAGCATTCTCGTTACTTAAAAATGTTTTCTTTTGCACAGCCAAACATAATAAATGTGTAGGTCTACTAAATCCAACATATACAACTTTTCTACTTTTTTCATGGATATCTTTTTTATTTTTAATCTCTTTACCATGAAATAATGGCATAACTCTTTTTATATCCGATGCTCTATTAGTTTCAGTTTCTAAATACAAAGTAGCTGTATGCGTTTCACCTTTTACTTTATAAGTTGTCTCAAATTGAATATTTATTTCATCATCATCAATTTCACTTTTCCATATGTTTTTTATTTTCCCAATCTCGTTATTTCCGCATTGAACTTCAAAAAAGTCTTGCAATGTATTAACATCCGCTGAATCGAAAATTTTATTAATCAAGGATATTAAATGTTCTCTTATTTCTTGGTAAGCAAAATTTTTAAGATTACATATTTCTAAAATACTTTTTGGATATTCTATCTCTTCGCAAGAGTATAACTTATCTTTAATAGTTTTTACTGTAAAACTTCGATTTGTTTTCTCATCAACATATCCACAAATGAAACAAATCTGACAAAGCATTTTTCTTATTACCTTGTCCACATTATAGAGGTTTCCACTTTCTAATTGAGATATAAGTTCAAACACATAATCATCTAAACATAAATTGCTTGAATTTATTTCTTCCTTTTTGTATTTATCCCAATAGTCACCAATTGTAATTCCTGTACCATTTTTAATCATTCCAATTGCTTTAAACGTACCTTTTGGGTTTAATTTATCGAGCTTATTATTTTTAATCTCCTTGCAGAAAGCATCTATAACATCACTTATTTTATTTTCACTATAAACTATCAACGTAGGAGGAATCTGACAATTATTACTTAATGATAAAATAGGATTTTTATTTGTTCTAAGTGGGACCAATATATTCGCTATTTTTTGATTATATCTATTACTCCCTGGCAATGTAAATGCATCTTCTGATACAGTCCATGCTATTTCCTCTGCGTGAATATTATTATAAATTGCTTGATCTACATCTCCTATTTTTTGCAATGTTGTTTTTTTAAATAACTGATTTACAGCTTTACATTGAAGATAATTGCAGTCTTGATATTCATCAACAAAAGCATAACGGAATCTTTTTGAAATAAGTTTTATCAGCTCATCACCATATGTATCAATAGCCTCAATTCCCAATTCGTAGCTATCATCGAATTTAACTAAGCCCCTTAATTTCAAAGTTTCTTTAAGCTGTTTAAATTGTAATGTGCTATCTGCAGATGGGCCTGCAATTTTCGTCTTACCTAACCACAATTCTCCCTTATTTAAAAACAAATCTTTAATATAATCTTCTTTGCTTTCATAAAATTTGCTATTTTTAACGCCAGCTAATATAAGGTACTTTAGTTTTCTAAATTTGTTGTTATAATTACATTCTCTCCACATATAAACTCCATATTTTTCCTCATCAACAATTTCAATGTTACCTGATGTAAAATGGGTTAAATACGGAAACAGCACAAACTTATCAATAAAACTCTGAATAGTACCAACAAAGTTCGGATAACTTAAAATTTTATCTGAGGCTGATCCAAGCTTTTTCTTTATTTCATTAACTGCAACATTTGTATGCGATAAAACACATATTCCTGCATTATTAGGAAATGGCATAGATTTACTTAATAAGTAGAGTTTTGCCATTAATAATGTCGTTTTGCCACTTCCAGGACAAGCTAATACCTCTTTGCTTTCATTACATAAAAGAAACTCTTTACCTTCTGTTGAAAAATTGCAGTTCTGAGGAAGTAACATTTTTTCTACATCTACAATATCCTGTTCATTAATTATCATCTTCACACCTCGTTGCATATTTTATTGCATCAAGTAAGTATGACAATTTTTTGCTTCCAAGTAATTCACTTTTTAATTCACGTTTTTTGTCATTATCAATTTTCTTTTGATATAAGTCAACATCAAACATTGTTTCTTCTGTAATGTCTTCAGTATCTGTTTTTATAATTTGATACTGCAATAAACTAGCTAAACATTGAGCTGCTATAGCTTTAGATATATTTTTCTCAAGTAAAGTATTGTTATATATTTCATAAGCAATTTTATATTTATCGTAGCCTTTATTCTTCCAATTTTCAAAATCTGATTTAACTTTTTCATTTACCTCAATAATTTTATCCTTGGTCAATGAATACTTATCACTGTTTTGAATTTTTTCAGCATATAGTACCGCTTTATACAGTTTACGCCTCAATACGCTAAGTGCCAAGGTATATTCTAGCGTCCAATTAGGTGCAATAAAAGCTTTAATATCCCCTTCAGAATACTTCTTTTCTTTTTTATTTATTGCTTCGGTCGTTTCATCTTCTTTAACATTTATTTTTTCATCATTATCAACTTCTGGAATCACATCACAATCGGTAATAACAGAAATAGGTATGCACATTTTCGTATTATCAGCTTGTTTGAAAATATTGGAGTATCTTAAAAAAGCAGTGTTACCAACATTAACAATAGAAACTCCATGTTTAGATAATGGAAAATCTATTAAATCCGCCAAAACAGGCAATAGTAAATTTTCCGCATCTCCTTCAACCATTATGACTCCTTGTGCAAAAAACAAGTTTGCTTTTGAAGAATCAAGAAATCTTTGCAAAAATAAATAATCACCTTTTTGTAACTTTGTTTTATCTGGAGCTAAAGAAAACACTTTTGAATTCTTGCACAATAATGCATTTTTAACATTTATCTTTGACGCTAATATTGTACTATGGGTTGATATGATAAACTGAACACCAGAACTATCATATTCTTTTTGAATATAATCAATTAATCTTAATTGTGCTTGTGGATGCAAATGTGCCTCCAATTCTTCAATTAATGCTAACTTTAGACCACCATTATCATCATGATTTAATAACAATAACTCGGCTGCGATAAAAAGCAAATTTTGAACACCTAATCCGGGTTGAATTTCAGAAATATTTAAAGACAGACTTTCCAATATTGATTTCAATCTCAAATTGGATGTAACAAACTTTGCATTTTCAGAAGAAGATGCATCTAAGAATTCTTTTAAGTTGTCTTGTAATGATCCTAAAACTTCTTTCCCTTCTTGATCTGTAAAATATTGTTCTATCTGTTTATTAGCTTCTTTTAAAATTTCAACCAATTTATGTTCTTCACCAGAATTAAACAAAGAATGACTATAAAGGATTTGTGATATCCTTGAATTTCTGCCAGAGTGCATTTCTTTAGCTGCATCTCTAAGTGGTCGAAGATATGTGCACTTAAGCAAATCTCGCGCTTTTCCATCCATTCTATATCCATCTTCATTCATACCAGCACGAAACTCATTAAAAATTCTATTTTTTTCTTTCCATGCTCTATACTGTACATTTAATATGTAATTTGTATTCCCATTTTCATCTTTTTGAAACTGCAACCATTCAATAAAATTTTTAGCTTCATCTTCAGTAAATTTTTCAAATATGCATTCAATTTTAATTTCATTTTCAAAATTTCCATTTTCATCGCAATAAAAATCCTCTTCTGAAATTCTAATAAATTCATTACTTTGAGTTTGCAATACAATTTTTATAGCATCAATAATAGATGTTTTTCCAGAATCATTTTCTCCAATTAGTGCATTTATTCCATTATGAAACTTAACCTCAATTCCAGGATTGTCTCCTTCATTATGAAATTTTCTGAAATTCCATATCCTTAATTTTGTTAAAATCATAATATCTCCGCCCCCTATTTGCTTTTATTTCTGTTGACTTGATGGTATTTTTTTATCAAGACAATCACTATATTATTTATTTAATATATTGAGAAATAAATTACCAGAAAGCAGCCTGTCACTACGTGATATTTTGTCCCACATATAACCTTTGAAAAGGTCGCTAACCAAGAATAATTCTTCTTTTTCAATGTTTATTAGTTCTGCTTTTGCAAGATCCATTATTTTGTTAACAGTTAGCATTTTATTATCTCCCAATAAGAATTACAATATCAACATATAGTTATCTCTATTGTACCCCTATTGGAGTCATTTCACAAGAAATAATAACATTATTTGCTGTTTATTTACAAATTACTACATCAAAATATTTTTCATTACCTCTTCTTCTCTAAAACGCAAAATGCCTTCATTTACCCTCCGCGTAAAATAGAGGTCTTATGATTATGTTATTTAAATAATAAAAACCGCATCAATCAAACAGTTACGGCTAGTTTAATTATATAAAAAAGTTCACTAGTTTAACTTCCTTTTAATCTTCATAATAATCAACTTCCTTCATCATTACTATTCCTGAGTGAAATTGTATCTCTATCTTCATTTCTTTATGCACTCGGATGCTTTGTATAAGCCTTTTAACAAGTTCCTGATCAAATTCTCGCACCTTTGGGTTTACCGTGGTCATAGCTCTGTCTAATGCCTCTACTCGCTGCTTGTAGTTCTCTGCTTGTTTTTGTGCCTGTACAAGCCTTATTTTTGCCTTTTTAAGCTCGTTAATTTGTTCTGATATGTGTCTGTAAGCTTCATCAAAATCTTCGCTTACAGCTCCTTGTTTTGCATTATCTTCAATGAGGTTTAGCATTTGTTTTTGTAGCACATCAATTTGGTCATCATACTCAGTTGTAATCCCTTCAGTGCTATAATTTCCTATGACTCTAATGACATTTTCTCTAAATGTTTCTATAAAATCACCACTATTTTCTACTACATCATTGATAGCGTTCATTATGGCATCATGAAGTTGTTCTTCTTTTAAAGTGGGTGAATTTTTGCATTTTGAACTTGTACCATTTTTTAGCCTGTCTTCGCATCGCCATACTGCTGATTTCTTTCCGTATTTTGACCAGGTCTGTCTGCGATAAGCATGACCGCATTCTGCACATACCATAAGTTCGGTAAGTACATATTTGGAACTGTATTTACTCTTTTCCTTTTTAGTTTTATTTGTCTTTCTTGTAACTGCAGCTTTATTAAGACTCGCCCGTCTTGCTTTTTCTACTTGTACTTGATGAAATAATTCTTTGGGGATAATAGCTTCATGATTATCTTCTATATAGTATTGAGGTGCATACCCTTCATTCTTTACCTTCTTCTTAGTAAGGAAATCTATGGTATAAGTCTTTTGCATACATACATCTCCACAGAACTTTTCATTTGAGAGCATATTATTTATTGTTCCGGGGTGCCAGTGATCTAGTCCTGTTACGGTTTTAATTTCATCGTCTTCTAACCCTTTGGCGATTTGTAATATGCTACTACCTTCCAGGTATTCTCGGAAAATTCTTTTTACGATTACTGCTTCTTCCGGTACTACCACAAGATTTCCATCTTCATCTTTTGTGTAGCCTAAAAACTTTTTATGATTTACGGATATTATTCCATTTTCAAATCTTCTTGTTATTCCCCATCTTGTATTTTCACTGATATTTCTACTTTCTTCTTGGGCTTGACTGCTGAGGATGGTAATAAGAAGTTCTCCTCCGCTCTCCATTGTATTTACACTTTCTTTTTCAAAAATAACGGGTATATTCTTTTCTTTCAGTTTTCGGATATATTGGAGAGCATCTACCGTATTTCTTGCAAATCTGCTGACGGATTTTGTTAACACTAAGTCTACTTTCCCTGCCATACAAGCATCTATCATAGCATTAAAATCGTCACGTTTTTTGGTTTGAGTTGCACTCTTTCCATCGTCTGCAAATATTCCAGCACATTTCCAGTTTGGGTTACTATTTATCTTCTCAGTATAATAATCTACTTGTGCCTCATAGCTGCCTTCTTGCTGTTCAAGTAATGTACTAACCCTACAATAAGCTGCTACCCTTAATTTTTTTTCATCTACTCTTACATGCTTATCGTATTTAACTTGTGGCGGTATGATTGCTACCGTCTTTTTCGCTACTGCCATCTTTTTCATCCTCTCCCTTATATCCTAAATCAATTGCTATTATTATTCCGTTTATAAATTCAACCTCTACTTTTGCATCTTGATACACGGTGGTATGTTTTATTATGGTTTCAAAGAGTTCTTCATCAAATTCAGATATTTTTTTCTTATCTTGTAATGCCTCTTTTATTTTTTCTGTATTATTTTTATAATCATCTACCTTTAAGCAGTTATACATAAGCTCTGCTCTTTTAAAAATAAGTACTGCAAGTTCAGGGGATGAATATTCTTCTTCCTGTTCAAGTTCCTTTATTCGGCTTTCTGTCTGCCTTAATTCAAAGCTCATTTTTGGTGGTTCTTTTTTCTCATTTTTTTCAAGCAACCACTTTTTTTGTATCAGTTCATTTACTGCATCTATAAAAATACTTTTCAACTCTTCATTGTTGTAAAATAGGTTTCTGCAGTTAACTTTGTTATTTATAAGATACTTTTTACACTTCCATTTTTTCTTTTCTGACTTTTTTCCTGCATGTTCTGCATAAACCTTATAATAAGATCCGCATTCACCACACAATATTTTTCTATTAAAAACGGATTGTTTTTTCATAGTATTTTGAAGCGTTGTTCTTCCAAGCTCAATCTCACGTTTTTTTCTTTGTAACTGTGCCTTTTCAAAATCGGACTCATCTATAAACTTCGGATAATATTTATCTCCCATGTATTTAACATTTTGCAATATTTTTCCTACTGACCCATGATGCCAATTTGTTTTTTTATTTGCATTAAGAGTTCCATTTTCAGTAAGTTCCTTTGCTATTGCCAGAATTGATTTACCTGTTATATATTCTTCAAAAATTGTCTTTACGGTTTTTGCTTGTTCCTCATCAATTTCAATGTTGCCATTTATCATTTTATATCCTATCGGCATATGACTTTGCATTATCTATTTCACCGCCTTTATCTGTATACTCTGTAAGTTCAAGGTTATTAATAAGTCGAAATGTAATTGCTCGGTCACTTCCGATTAGTATTTTGTCTACCGTATTTGTAAATAAGTCTTCATCATAGCTATCCATCAAATTAGGATTATATCTTATAATTTCTAGAATCCGTTCTGTTCCTGCAATTTCTTTTTCAAAACCATTACTATCAAGCAAGCTGTTTCGCTTTTTCTTGGTTTCTTCAATTTCAATATTAATTGCATTTTGCTTTTCTATAAAAACAGCAGAGTCCATATATCCTTTTTGCACTACTCTGCTGAGGATATGGCTCTGCTCTGTTAATTCCATGATTTTGTTATTTAATTTTTCTATTTCTACTTCCTGTTCTCTATTTGTTCTTAAATTTTTAAGAGATTCAAGCAAAGGAGTCAGGATTAAAGTGTAATTGCTTACAAGTTTATTCCACATAGCAAGATATGCATCTTTGATGATATCTTCCCTTATTGGCTTTGTCTTACATATTTTACTGTTTTCAATATGAGTTTTGCAGCTCCACTGTACTTTTTCAAAGGGCTCTCCTATATAAATCTTTTGTCTTCGGAAAATCCCTTCACATTCTTTACATATAATTTTACCGCTAAATTCATATCTATTTTGGTATTTACATTTGTAATCCATTCCCATTTGATTTCTTCTGTATTCATAAATTTCTCGCACCATTTCACCTTGTTCTCTGGTGATAATTGGTTCATGGTTATCTCTTATTAAAAATTGAGGCCTCTCCCCACGATTTATTTTTCTCGTGAATGGAAGGCCATCAGTTGTATAGGTTTTTTGTAAAATCAAGTCACCCTCATATATGGGATTTTTTAAGATTTGATTAATTACATTATCATTCCACTTTTCTGCACTTCTGACAGTTGATACATTATCTTCCGTTAAATCTCTTGCTATTGCATAGACTCCTTTACCACTTAAGTATTCATGAAAAATCCTTCGAACAATTGCTGCCTCGTTTTCATTAATATTTAATTCTCCTTCATCGTCTCTGTTATATCCAAAGGCTACACTGGGAAGTCTAAATGTTCCGTCTATAAATCTTTTTTGAATTCCCCAACGGCTGTTTGTCGATATGTTTTCTGATTCACCTTGTGCTAAAGAGCTTAAAATAGTTAACATTTGCTCACTTTGTTCTGACATTGTATTGATGTTTTCTTTCTCAAAATACACTGTGATGCCAAGAGATTTTAATTTTCTTATGGCTTCAATGCTATCAATAGTATTTCTTGCAAATCTGGTAACAGATTTTGTAATGATGATATCAATATTTCCATTTTCGCATTCTTTCATCATTCGTATAAATTCATCACGTTTTTTAACCTGTGTACCACTTCTAGCTTCATCAGCAAAAATCCCTATAAATTCCCA
>DFOA01000024.1 GCA_002381185.1 Firmicutes bacterium UBA3553
TATTTAGCTCCTACTCGATTAAAATATGTTTTTAATTTTAATATATTGTGTTACAATAATACTTATTAAAATATAAAGGAATGTAAAATGATATTAGTATTAGCAGAAAAACCTTCAGTAGGTAAGGATATAGGAAAAGTATTAAAATGTAATAAAAATGAAAACGGATATGTTGAAGGAAAAGAATATGTGGTAACCTGGGCTCTTGGACATCTTGTCACATTGGCTGATCCCGAAAGCTATGATTCTAAATATGCTAAATGGGAACTGGAGCATTTGCCCATAATCCCTAAAGCAATGAAGACGGAAGTTATAAAACAGACAAGAAAGCAATATGGTGTGGTTAAAAGCCTTCTTTTAAGAAAAGATGTAACGGAAATAGTAATAGCTACAGATGCAGGGAGAGAAGGAGAACTTGTTGCCAGATGGATTATTGAACAGGCTGAAGTTAAAAAACCGTTAAAAAGGCTTTGGATTTCTTCTGTAACAGATAAAGCAATTATAGAAGGATTTAACAATTTGAAAGATGGCAAAATGTATAATAACCTCTATGCATCAGCATCAGCCAGGGCAGAGGCAGACTGGATTGTCGGAATAAATGCCACAAGAGCATTAACGTCAAAATACAATTCACAGCTTTCCTGCGGCAGGGTTCAGACTCCCACGGTGGCCATGATTGCGGCATTAGAAGATGAAATACGTGATTTCAAACCTGTCCAATATTATGGAATAGAGGCATCAGCCGGCAGCTTAAAGTTTACGTGGCATGATAAAAACAACGATACAAGATTGTTCAGCAAGGAAAAGTGCGATGACATAATAAGCAGCATTAAATCAAAAAAACTTGTGGTTACAGGTATATCAAGAAATAAAGCTTTGACTTATTCTCCACTTTTGTATGATTTAACAGAGCTTCAGCGGGATGCAAATAACATATACGGTTTTTCAGCAAAGGAAACCTTGTCGATTATGCAGACGCTTTATGAACGCCATAAAGTCTTGACATATCCCAGAACTGATTCAAGATATCTTACTGAGGATATAGTGGAAACATTAAAAGACAGAGTAAAGGCGTGCAGTGTGGGACCCTATGCTAAAATAGGATTTAAAATCAGTTCAAATCCCATAAGAGGAAATAAAAACTTTGTTAACAGCAGTAAAGTTTCTGATCATCATGCAATAATTCCTACGGAGCAAACAGTGTTCTTAGGTGATTTAACAGACAAAGAAAGAAAAATATATGATTTGGTTGTAAAGAGATTTTTGGCGGTGTTGTCAAAGCCTTTTGAATTTGAAAAAATAGTTATATCAGGAAAAATAGACAATGAAGAATTCACATCTAAAGGCAGAATAACATTGTCCATGGGATGGAAGGAAGTATACGGAAATTACGAAGATGAGGAAACTCTTGATGATTACCCTGTAGATGAGTTAAATAAACTTAATAATAACAGTCATCTTCAAGTTTCTTCAATTAAAAAGAACGTCGGAGAAACAAAGCCTCCTTCAAGATTTACAGAAGCTACGCTTTTATCTGCCATGGAAAATCCGGTTAAATTTATGAAAAATGCAGATAAGGAATTAAAGAGGACAATTGGGGAAACCGGCGGTCTTGGAACAGTTGCCACAAGAGCGGATATTATCGATAAGCTGTTCAACAGCTTCGTAATTGAGAAAAAGGACAAATATATCTACACCACGTCAAAAGGGAGACAGCTTTTGGACCTGTCACCTGTGGACTTAAAATCTCCCGTTCTCACAGCAAAATGGGAGCAGCAGCTTACTGATATTGCAAAAGGAAGAACAGATAAAAACAAATTTCTTAATGAAATGATTGATTACACTAAAACAATTATTAATGAAATTAAAACAAGCGACAAAAAATATGTTCATGAAAACGAAACAAAATCAAAGTGTCCAGAATGCGGCAGTTACCTGCTTGAGGTTAACGGTAAAAAAGGAATCATGCTTGTGTGTCAGAACAGAGAATGCGGCTACAGAAAGGGTATTGCACAAGTAACAAATGCAAGGTGCCCTAATTGCCACAAAAAACTGGAGCTAAGAGGTGAAGGGGAAGGCAAAATATTTGTATGCAAATGCGGATACAGAGAGAAACTTTCAGCATTCAACAAAAGAAAAGAAAATGAAAAAACCTCAATATCCAACAAGGAGGCAACTAAATTTTTATCTAAGCAAAACAAGAAGCAGGATGAAAACCTGAATACGGCATTGGCTGATGCTTTAGCTAAATTAAAGCTTTAAGAGATAAAATAAGTTATAAGATTCTTCTGCTTTGACTCAGAATAACAATAAAATAAATAAAAATACCAGGAGTGTAAAATGCAATTTGTATTGATAGTAATAGCGATTTTCTTCTTATATACTATGACCAGAAGAAAAAAGCTTGAAAAGCAAGTTGAATTATTTAACAGACTGCTGTATATAGAAAAATGCCCGGAAAAATATATTGCCGAGGTAGATAAACTTCTATTAAAAATCCAGTCAGAAAAAGAAAGAAATATAAATTTAATTCAGAAAACCACCGGACTTTTGTATGCCGGAGAATTTGATGAAGCAATAAAAATACTTACAGAGGATGTAACTAAAATACCGCCTAACTGGCAAGTTGTTTACTATCATAATTTGCTTTTAGGCATGTATTTAAACGGTGACACAGAAAGAGCCAACGGTATACTGAAAGAAGTAAAAGACATTATCGATATGTATTATAAGAAAGATTACAACAAGGTAACCATTGAGTTAATTTATGCTGTTTCTGATTTTTATAACGGGAACATTTCAAACTGCAAGGAATTTTTCATCAATTTAATAGATGTTGGAAGAAATGATTTCAGAATTGCATTCGGACATTATTTTACAGGAAAGATACAGGAATCAGAAGGCAAGATAGATGATGCTGAAGACAGTTTTGAAGAAGCAAGAACTTACGGACACGGAAGTTTCATTGAAAAATTATAGAAAGGGTAAAAATGAATATCAAAGAAAAAAATAGTCAGATAGTTATTGAGGATATTAAAGATTTTAATTTGAATCATATTTTCGACTGTGGTCAATGTTTCAGATGGAACAAAGAAGAAGATGGCACATACACAGGCGTGGTTAAAAACAAAGTGATAAATATTGAGCAAAATGGTTCAACCGTTGTATTTAGCAATGTAAGTATGAATGATTATCATATTATAAAAGAATATTTTGATTTAAATACTGATTACACTGAAATAAAAAGATCAGTCAATACAGATGAAATAATGGCTGAAGCTATAAAATTCGGCGAAGGTATAAGAATTTTAAATCAGGATGAATGGGAAACAATGATTTCATTCATGATTTCAGCAAACAACAGGATACCTATGATTAAAAAGGTTATAGAAAATTTAAGTACAAGCTTCGGAGACTTTATCTGCAATTACAGAGGGAGAGATTACTACAGCTTTCCGACAGCCGAGCAATTGTCATCAGCTGACATAGAAAAGATACAGGAATGCAAGGCAGGATTTCGCTCTCCAAGGATAAAAGAAGCAGCGTCAAGATTTTTAAAAGAAAAAGACATTATTTACAACATTAAAAATACAAATTATGATGAAGGTCTTGCGTATTTAAAAACTTATACTGGAATTGGGGACAAGGTTGCAAACTGCATACTGCTGTTTTCAATGAGACAGTTTGACACATTTCCTGTTGATGTCTGGGTAAGAAGAGTCATGCAGACACTGTACGTGGACAAGGATACAAAAGATGCAGACATAAGAAAATTTGCTGAAAATAAATTCGGTAAACTTTCCGGCTACGCTCAGCAATATCTGTTTTATTATGCCCGTGAAAACGGAATAGGAAAATGATGAATGAATAATCGCCTTTAAGTTAATTCTTAACAGGCGATTTATTATTTATTGAATAGATTCTATGGAGAGGTAGAAAATAAGAATAGTATTTATAATATATTCAATTATAAAAACAAAAAAATAAAGGAGTGTAATGTGGAAAGAAAAGAAATAAAGACAGGCTGGAAATTTGACAACAGCTATGCTCGCCTGCCGGAAATATTTTATACAAAAATCAGGCCCGCACCTGTAAGATCGCCGGAACTGATTATTTTCAACAGAAAACTGGCTGAATCCTTGGGACTAAAAGTTAATGAGCTTGAGAGCAATGAAGGAGCGAAAATTTTTGCGGGAAATATGATTCCTGAAGGCTCTGAGCCTTTGGCTCAGGCTTATGCAGGTCATCAATTCGGATATTTCACTATGTTAGGTGATGGAAGAGCAGTGCTTTTAGGAGAACAAATAACACCATCAGGGCAGCGTTACGATATACAGCTGAAAGGTTCAGGCAGAACGCCCTATTCCAGGGGCGGTGATGGACGAGCGGCACTTGGGCCTATGCTCAGAGAGTATATTATAAGCGAATCAATGTATAATTTGGGTATACCTACCACAAGAAGTCTTGCTGTGGCAGCTACAGGTGAGCCGGTATACCGTGAAACTGCCCTAAAAGGTTCGGTTTTAACCCGGTTGGCATCAAGCCACCTGCGTGTGGGAACATTTCAGTATGCGGCAAATTGGGGAACTGCAGAGGACTTGAGGGCGTTGGCAGACTATGCTGTAAACAGGCACTTTCCAGAGCTTTTAAATGAAGATGAACGATACCGGTTATTGCTCAGGGAAATTATTAAACGGCAGGCGCTGCTTATTTCTAAATGGCAATTGGTGGGCTTTATTCATGGTGTAATGAATACTGACAATATGACAATAAGCGGTGAAACCATTGATTATGGTCCATGTGCATTTATGGATGACTATAATCCCGAGACGGTTTTCAGCTCAATTGATACATACGGCAGATATTCTTATAAAAATCAACCTGGCATCGGAGAGTGGAATTTGGCTCGTCTGGCTGAAACACTTCTTCCGCTTTTAAGCGAAAATAAGGAGCTGGCTGTTAAAATTGCACAAGAAGAGATTTCCGAATATAATAAGATATATCAAAATAACTGGATTAATGGAATGAGGTCGAAATTGGGCCTATTAAATGAAGAGCCTGGTGATGAGGAACTTATAGAAAATCTTCTTACTATAATGCAAAAATATCATGCAGATTATACAAATACATTTGTTTCATTAACCTTTGATAAGTATGATGAATCAGAAATGTTCAAGAGCTCGGAATTTAAGGAATGGCATAATTTGTGGCAGGCAAAAATAAGCCGTCAGGATGATACTAAGGGATCATCATACAAATTGATGCGAAGCTCCAATCCTGCAATAGTCCCCAGAAACCATAGGGTTGAAGAAGCTTTAGCTGCAGCTGATAATGGAGATTACAGCGTTATGGAACGGCTGCTCAATGTACTTGCGAGACCTTTTGAGCATCTGCCGGAACAAGCTGAATATGCTGTATTGCCAGCTCCTGATTTATCATGCCCCTATAGAACTTTTTGCGGAACATGATGATGTGTGGCTGCTTCAGAATACTTTGGGCAGCCACATAATTTATGCATAATATGTATAAGCAGAAGAAAATATGTATGTTTATTTTAATTTGGAAAAATTCAATGTAATTATTGACAAATATCTATAAATTGAATATAATATTAATGTTGTCGGGGTGTAGCGAAGCTTGGTATCGCGCATGGTTCGGGACCATGAGGCCGAAGGTTCAAATCCTTTCACTCCGATTTTTATTATATCCAAATTTAAATGGTGATAAAATGACTTCAGAAGAACGAAGGGAAAATATTGAATCAATATTAAAGAATAACAAAGATCCAATCACAGCAACTGCGCTTGCAAAGAAGTTTTCGGTCAGCCGGCAGGTAATAGTGGGAGACATTGCCTTAATGCGTGCAACCGGACAAAAAATATCTGCAACACCCAGGGGTTATGTTTTAAATCCCGACCCTGAAGCCACTGATTATGTGTTTACAATTGCATGCCTCCATGATAATGATAGTATGGCTAAAGAGCTGTACACAATTGTGGACAATGGAGGGACAATACTGGATGTTACAGTTGAGCACCCTGTATATGGTGAAATTTCAGGAGCACTGCAAATTTCTACGCGCTATGATACCGACATGTTTTTGGAAAAAATCAAAACCAATGAAGTACAGCCGTTAATGAGACTTACAGGCGGTATACACATTCATAAAATCAAATGTAAAAATGAAGCTGCAGAACATAGAATTATAGAAGCATTGAGAAAAGAGAATATTCTTTTAGACGAAAAATAACCAGTTGACAAAATACTTAACCTTGTTTATAATTGTATCACATGGTGTCAAGACACATGACATGACATATTGTAAAACAGAAAGGAAAAGCATATGAAAAGGAATAATAATCTTAATTCAATGGTAATTTCAGCGCTTCTGTGTGCAATAGGAATAGTAATTCCAATTATTTCTCCACTTAAAATAACCTTGGAGCCGGCATCATTTACTTTAGCAAGCCATGTTGCAATATTTATAGCAATGTTTATTTCGCCGGCAACAGCAGCCTTTGTTGTTCTTGGTACAACAGCGGGATTTTTAATGGCAGGCTTCCCGATAGTTGTAGTGCTTCGTGCAGCATCGCACATTGTGTTTGCATTAATAGGAGCATTGTACTTGAAGAAGTTTCCAAATACGATGAGTTCATTTAAATCTTCTCAAGTCTATTCATTTATAATTGGCATTGTTCACGGCATATGTGAAGTTTTGACAGTAATTCCGTTCTATTTTGGGAATAATATGAGTTCTGGTTATTATGCAAAAGGATTCATGATTTCAGTGGTTCTTTTGGTAGGCGTTGGTACAGTTATACACAGCATGATTGATTTTTATCTTGCTCAGGCAATTTGGAAGCCTGTTACTAAGGCCGTGAAAATACCAAAAGCAGTAAATGCGAATTAGTTTTCTCCATAAAATATATTTATAGCGGCGTATGCTGCTTTTTTTATATTCAATCATTAGGAAGTAAATACATTTTTTATGGGAAATATTAACTGCATGTGTTATAATGCAATAAATGAATATAATAAATATGGAGGTAATTATGTCTGAGGAATATATTGATAATGATAAAGAGGTGCTGCTTCTTGCTAATCTTAATACAGTTGAGGCTGAAATAATTATATCTAAGCTGCAATCCTATGGAATTCCTGTTTTAAGGAAATCAAAAGGCAGCGGAGAAATCATGGAGATTTACACAGGAATCAATTTGTACGGTACAGATATATATGTTCCGACACACATGTATGAACTGGCTAAAGAACTTCTAAAACCAATTGATGATGAGGATAACTCATAATGAAAATTAGCATTGGAATATCCTTGTTTGCTTTATTAATAATATTTTTAGCATGGCAGAACAATGGCATTGTAATAACTAAATATGAGTATGCTAATAAAAAGCTGCCCGAAAAGTTCAATGGATTTAAAGTTCTTCATATTTCAGACCTGCATAATAAAAATTACGGTGAAAGGCTTATAAATAAAATTAAAAAAATTAATCCTGATATAATTGTAATAACCGGAGATTTAATTGACAGAAGAAAAACAATGATAAACACAGCTGCAGATTTTATCGACGGTATTGTTAAAATTGCTCCGACATATTATGTTTCAGGCAACCATGAACAGTTATCGAAACATTTTGATGAACTCAAAACCGTATTACATAAATCAAATGTAATTATAATGGATAATTCATATGCAACCTTGTACAAAGACGGTTTTAGTATAGGATTAATAGGTATAGCAGATCCGGCAATTAATTTTGGTAAGAAAACTTATCTGAAAGAAAATAACTTTAGTTATGTGAGAGATAATATAACTAAATTAATTAAAGATATCAACACAGATTTTAATGTTCTTCTTTCTCATAGACCTGAGCTTTTCAGCGTATATAATGAATTGAAAATTGATTTGGTTTTCAGCGGGCATGCTCATGGAGGGCAAATCAGAATCCCTTTTGTGGGAGGAGTACTTTCACCTAATCAAGGATTTTTCCCAAAATATTCGGAAGGAATGCATTCGGAAGGAGCAACCTCTATTGTTGTCAGCAGGGGTTTGGGAAACAGTGTTTTTCCGTTTCGTATTTTTAACCGGCCTGAGTTAGTTTTAGTAACGTTAAAATCTGAATAGGTTATTAAAGATTAGTATCAGATTTTGTGCAGCTGATTAAAATTAAGAAATAAGAATAAACTAACTGAAATGTAGTTCAGCCATAAAAAAACGTGAAAAACAAGGAGATATTATGAAACCAACAATTAATCCAAATATTTCAATAATAGGTGTGGCAATTGATCTTGGCGCAGGCACTCCCGGCGTAAGCCTCGGCCCATCGGCTATTCGTTATGCAGGAGTAACTGAAAGATTGGAAAAGATAGGTTATGATGTAAAAGATGAAGGTGATATACTTGCCAATAAGCCTTTAAGTCCTCTGACTGATGGCATAAAGCTGAGATATCTTGACGAGGTTGCGAGAGTGAACACAGAACTGTGCAATACGGTATCAAAGGTAATGAGAGAAGGAAGATTCCCGCTAGTTCTGGGAGGAGACCACAGTATTGCTATCGGAACAATCGCCGGAGTTTTGCAGCACAAAAAGAACCTCGGTGTAATTTGGTTTGATGCCCATGGGGACATAAATACGGAAGAAACTTCTCCTACAGGCAATATTCATGGCATGCCTGTAGCAGTAAGTCTGGGATTTGGTCATGAAAAACTTACTTCCATAGGAGGCTCAAATACAAAATTGCAAGCAGAAAAGCTTGTTTTTATCGGCTGCAGAGATTTGGATGCAGGTGAGAGAAAGGCCCTTAAGGAGCTAGGAATAACTGTGTTCACAATGCACGAAATCGACCGATACGGTATGACTGAAGTAATAGAGAGAGCTTTAAAAGCAGCAGGAAACGGTACTGATGGAATCCATGTAAGCTTTGATTTAGACAGCATGGATCCTTCATATGTGACAGGAACAGGAACCAGAGTACCGGGAGGACTGACGTACAGAGAAAGCCACTTAGCTCTCGAAATGATTGCATTGTCTGAGAAGCTTGTAAGCGCAGAATTTGTAGAGGTAAACCCGATTATTGACATCAGAAATCAAACTGCAGAGACAGCGGTGGCATTGATGGGTTCACTGCTGGGAGAATGGTTAATATAAAAATCTGCATCTGTAACGGAAAAAATGTGTGATTTATAATGGCAGATAGATGTAAATTATATCAAATCAAAAAATGAATAATTTATCCTTCTTTGAAATATACTTTAGATAGTGCTTAAATATTGTAAAATAATTTTACTTGATAAGAAGGAGAATTCGAAATGGACATAACTATTAACAATTTATATTTTAAATATGACGAAAAATCAAACTGTATCAATACTTATGACACCCTTACCAACAGCCTTGTTTCTTATATCCATATTGGCAATCATGAAGTCATGGACAAGAACTCTTTTGAAAATACGTGCCAAAGATGGTCTGCGGCCCAGGTTGACAATAACGATGAAATATATCATGGAGTTGAATATAATAGTTGGTTCTGATGTAAATGTAGTTTTATACTAATATAGGCTGCATAAACTGAATTGTCAGAAAAACTTCATATGACTAAAATAAGCTAGGTACTTTAATGTGCCTAGCTTATTTTTCTATGCACATTAAAAGTTCTGTAGATTTTTTTATGCTTCTGCTATATAATAATAACTAATTATTAATCAACTATAAATATTATAAAAGGATGATATGGTTCCCAAAAATGAGTGCATATATAATTAAATCTAAAAAGGATAAAGTGAATAATCACATCAAAGGCTGCATGATTTGTGGTGAAAAACTTGTATACAGCAAGCAGTCTGAGATGAGACAATGTCATATATGTCACAAAGAGTATCAAACAAACAGCACATGTTCAAATGGCCATTATGTGTGTGATTCCTGCCACTCTTTAGAAGCTTATGATTTGTTGTCGTATTTAAAGAACAGCGTTGAGAAAGACTCTGTAAAGCTGTTGCAGCAGGTTTTGAATCATCCGTCAGTACATATGCATGGACCGGAGCATCATTTCATTGTGCCCTGCGTTCTGTTGACTTCATTTAAAAACTGCGGGGGAAATCTTGATTTGGAAGAAAGCCTGAAAGAGGCAATTACGCGTGGCAGAAAGGTCCCTGGAGGCAGCTGCGGCAATTGGGGGGCATGCGGCGCAGCTATTGGTGCCGGCATATTTGTAAGTATTGTGACAGGCTCCACCCCTCTTAATAAGGAAGCATGGTCAATGCCGAATCTCGCTACATCACGCTGCCTTGAAAGAATAGCAAGTATAGGCGGACCAAGATGCTGCAAAAGAACTTCATTTATATCCATAGAAACCGCAGTGGATTTTGCTGATAAATATTTAGGTGGCAGGATGGAAATATCTAAAATACAATGCAATCATAGCGGAATAAACAAAGAATGTTTAAAACTTGACTGCCCATATTTTAGATGTGGTTGACCTACTGTCATACAAAAAACCAGATGGGGCACATCTGGTTTTTTTAAAATAGGAGGAAGAAAATATATATTCAGTCTAACGTATATCTGCAAATTTTTTAGTTGTGTTTACACTTTCGATTCCAAGTTCTCTCATTTCAGGAGTGTTTATTAATACACCGCCGCCTGAGAGCAGCACAAGGTCATTTTTTAAATTTATATCTCCTAATAGTTTGTCGATGATTTTTATTTTGTCGTGTTCCGGACCAATGAATGCGATTGTCTTACCTTCATGAATATAACTTTTAACAGACCTGCATCCGTCGCCGTCCATACCTGACGTGACTATGACATCCATTCCTTTTGTATGTTCTTTTACTTCATTGAGTATAATGTCTATATTGCTGAATGAATCGCATTCTGTTAAAACTACAACCTGTTCAGAATTTATTTTGCTTGCTATACTAATATATGCCTGCAGTTTTTCTATGTTAAAATCATTATCCAGTTTCAGACAAATAAATATGGTATCTATGTTTGCAGCCACAACATGGTCGAAATTCACATCCCATTCACCCTTGCGAATTAATGCGTTTTTCCTTTTTAAAATTTGCTGAATTGTTGAATCAGCAGTTTGTTGATTAAATTCGACTACTACAAAGTCACCAACCACAGGATAGTCTGCCGGTGTAGTTGCTTCGTATTTAAATTTTCCGGAAACTTCAGCTGCCGTTACGCCTAGTTCGGTAATAACCTTGTAATTTTCAGATTCTTTAGAAATAATCCTTCCGATTTTTTGTTTATCAGATAAGGTTGACTCATTGTAATACTTCTTAATGAGTCCGTATTTTTTCATATCTAGTTTGCTCAATTTATTGCTCCTTATTTATGTTATTTTATAAAATATGAGATTCTTTAAAGAGGCTTATAATGACAATTGGATGACAGCAGAATTTTTATTGGCTCTTAAGTATATAATAAGGAAAATATGATAAAATTATTCATTATTTGTATGCTTCGACACTGATTTGTTTATTGGCGGCCGCCGCTTTCACAAATTGGGTCAAGTCATACGGGATTGCGCGGTAAGTCTATAAATAATATTGACTATTTTCTTAAATTAGAGTAATATTTTCTTACAAATTTTAAAAGAGGATATTATGGATGGAAATAAGGTAAGAAAACTGAGAAAACTTAAATATATGACCATAGAGGAGCTTTCAGAGAAATCAGGATTTACTGCAAGTTATATTTCCCAGGTTGAAAGAAATTTAATAGAACCATCTTTAACTGCTCTTAATAAAATCTGTCAGGTTTTGAATGTTTCCCCATATTACTTTTTAGATGACTTGAACAATGTTATTGTTACCAGAAAGGAAGACAGGCAAAAATTAATTATACCTGAAAAAGACAGTGAACTGGAATACTTGGTTCCCATAAGCGAGGAGTATAAAGGCAAGGTAAAAATGGGAATTTACAGGTATGTTTTAAATCCGGCGATGTGGGATAATGATAAATTTTCTATAATAGATTCCGATAAATGTGTAATAATAATAAAAGGAAAGTTAATAGTTAATTTTATTGATTATAATGAAATAATTGAAGAAGGTGACAGTATCTACATATGCTCAAATGTCCCTCACAAATTATTTAATCCGTCAGAAGAAAGAACTGAATTAATTTGTATTATTTCGCCTGCGGCTTATTAAAAATACTATGAAATTAAAGAGGAGGAGAAACATGGAAAAAAAATTTGAAGAAATCAAAGAAGAATTTATAAATGCAAGTTTAGATGAAAAAATAAAAATATACACTCATGCGCAGGGGCTTACTGTCGAACAGTTTAAAGAACTGCTGGCATACTTCCCTATTAAGCACCTGGATAAACTTGAGGAAGCAGTGAACGGAATTTAAACGTATTATTTCTACACACAAGATATTTGCAGGTATAAAATCATCTCATTTGGAAATAATTTCTATGAGGTGATTTTTTTATGGTTGAAAAAAAAACAAGAAAAAGATTTATAAAGGAAGCATTGGGAACAAGAAATTATTTCAGCTACAGAACTGATTTGATACTGTATAAAATTATGCTCAGTATTTTAGTTCTGATTGCAATATTTTTAATTACAGACGATTGGAGTTTTTCTATTTTAATAGGGGCAGAAGTTTTTGTGATTTTTACATTAGTCAACAAATTAAATGTAAAAAGAAAAAAAGATGAGGGCGAAGAAAAATTAATAAATAAAATGAAAAGAGAGCATTTCAAGAAAAAAATTGATGAGATAAATCAGGAAGACTTTGAAATGCTGATTGGTTTCTTGTATGAAAAAAAAGGATGCAGAAATTTTGTTAAAAAAGGAAGACATATGTTTCTTGCTGAAAAAGACGGACTGATTAATTGCATTAAAATATATAAGCTTTATGATGATATTGAGCTTGAAAAAATAGATGCAAGAAATTTAATTGCTTTTATGCGCCAGAACAACATTAAAATCGGTCATCTAGTTACCACCGGAAATTTGAGCGAAGAGGCAAAAGTGCTGATTGATAAATTTAACGATAAATTAGATATTGAAATAGTTGATTTAGATGAATTGTTCAACATTATGGAGGAACATAATATACTTCCTGACAACGAATATTTTTACAACAAGATAGGTGACGAAAAAACATTTGAAAAAAAGAAGATTAAAATTAAAAACAATGTTTTTGACAGCAAAAAAATATTTGTGTACATCTTTTCTGCGGTGTTTTTCTATATAACATCGACAGTCATGCCGGAGAACAATATTACCAGATATATTTCGTACTATTTTATATTATTGACTGTTATAAGTGTGTTTTACATGATATGGATTAAATATATTTCCGGTGAAGTGAAAAATGCCAGGTTGTTTTAAAAAAGTCAAATTGCCCATTGATAAATTTTCCGATGTATATTATAATTTTTTTGAAATATAAAATATGGAGGAAAATTTATGAATTTTCAATGTACAGTAGGTTTATCAAACAAACATGTTCACTTAAGCAAGGAACATATAGATATATTATTCGGTGAAGGACATGAATTAACACCTATAAAAGATTTAAGCCAGCCTGGACAGTTCGCATGCGATGAAAAGGTTGATTTAGTCGGACCAAAAAGAACTATAAAAGGAGTTAGAATTCTTGGACCTGCCAGAAAAGAATCGCAGGTTGAAATTTCTTTTTCTGATGGATTCACACTTGGATTAGCAGATGTTCCTGTAAGAGATTCAGGCAAACTTGATGGAACTCCGGGAATTAAGCTGGTTGGACCGTGCGGAGAAGTTGAATTGGAAAAAGGCGTTATAGCTGCTGCAAGACATATACATATGCATACTTCTGATGCAGAAAAATATGGCTTAAAAGATAAGGATATAGTTAAAGTAAAGGTTGGAGGACAAAGAGGAGTAATATTTGAAAATGTATTAATCAGAGTACACGACACATATGCTCTTGACATGCATTTGGATGTAGAAGAAGGAAATGCTGCAGGTCTTGCAAACGGAGACACGGTAGAAGTTATTGTTGAATAATTTGTGCTGAAATATATGGAATAATATGAACAGGAGTGAATGCTCCTGTTATTTTATGTCTGCATATTATAATAAGCATACTTTTGTATTGTTTTAACAGGTGAATAAATGGTATAATAAATTTATGAAAATTAATTAATACTTAATGTTTTACTGTTAGAATACGGAGGAAAAAATGGATTTTTTGCCAATCAGCATAGATGATATGAAGAAAAGGGGATGGGAACAATGTGATTTTGTATTTGTTACCGGGGATGCATATGTGGACCATTCTTCTTTTGCTGCCGCAGTCTTATCGAGACTTTTAGAGAGGTTTGGATATAAAGTCGGTATAATAGCACAACCGGACTGGAAAGACATAAATTCTTTCAAAAAATTAGGAGAGCCGAGGCTTGGGTTTTTGGTAAATTCAGGTAATATTGATTCCATGGTGAACCACTATACAACATTCAGAAAAAAAAGAAACACAGATGCTTATTCTCCGGGAGGAAAGCCCGACTTAAGACCTGACAGGGCAGTTACGGTGTATTCTAACCGCATAAGAGAAGCATACAGGAATGTGCCCATAATAATCGGAGGAATTGAAGCAAGCTTGAGGCGTTTAAGCCATTACGATTATTGGAGCGACAGCGTCAAGAGATCTGTATTGTTGGATTCCGGTGCAGATTTGCTGGTTTACGGCATGGGAGAAAAATCAATGATTGAAATTGCCGAAGCTTTGGAGTCCGGAATACCTGTAAGCGAGATAACATTTATCAATGGCACAGTATATAAAACGAAAGATAAACAACGTCCCTACGACCCCATATTTTTACCCACATATGATGAAGTGGTTTCTTCAAAGCATAAATACGGTGAAAGTTTTAAAATTCAATATGAAAACACAGATTCAAAAACAGGCAGGACATTGGTTGAACAGTACGGCACAGTATATGTAGTGCAGAATCCTCCAATGGACACTCTGACAATGCAGGAATTGGACGACGTATACGATTTGAATTATATGATGGATTATCACCCCATATATAAAAATTCAGGAGGAATACCTGCCTTAAATGAAATAAAATTCAGCATCACAAGTGTAAGAGGCTGCTTTGGGGGCTGCAATTTCTGCGCCTTAAATTTTCATCAGGGAAGAGTCGTACAGGGAAGAAGCCACGAGTCAATATTAAAAGAAGTTGATAAAATGAAAAACGATAAGGAATTTAAAGGCTATATTCATGATGTGGGCGGACCCACAGCGAATTTCAGAATCAAGGCATGCAAGAAGCAGGAAAAGTACGGGGTATGCAAGGACAGAGAATGCCTTACACCTGTTAAATGCAAAAACCTTCAAGTTGACCACCGAGATTATATAGAGCTTTTGAGAAAAATAAGAAAAGTGGATGGCATAAAAAAAGTTTTTGTGCGCTCTGGCATAAGATATGATTATGCAATATATGATAGTAATGATGAATTTATAAAAGAGATATGCAAATATCATGTGAGCGGTCAGTTAAGAACTGCACCTGAGCATGTATCAGAATCAGTCTTAAGGCTTATGGGTAAGCCTTCAATTTCGACCTACAATCAGTTTGTAAATAAATTTTATGATGTGAGCAAGAAAATAAATAAAGAGCAATATATTGTTCCTTATTTCATATCGTCACATCCGGGTTCGCGTCTTAAGGATGCTGTAGAGCTTGCAGAATATATTCGTGACATGGGTCACATACCTGAGCAGGTTCAGGATTTTTATCCAACACCGGGAACACTTTCTACCTGCATGTATTATACCGGATTCAATCCTTTAACAGGTGATGAAGTATATGTTCCCAAGGATAGGGAAGAAAGAAGAATGCAAAGAGCTTTGCTTCAATACAACAAAAGAGAAAATTACAATACGGTTTTAAGGGCATTGGAAAAAGAGAACAGATACGATTTAATCGGATATGGTCCGAAATGTTTAGTAAAACCAAGAAAAAATTAAGTTTTTATGAGTTAAAATTAAGTGTATTTTAATAATTAACTTATTGCAAAATCTTTCACAGTAAGTTAATATAAAATATGAAATATAATTTAAGAGGTATTAAATGAACAGAAAATCTAGACGTAAGAAAAAGAGAATCAGGTTGTTGTCATTGGGACTGGTTTTGATAGTTGGCATATTGGCAGCATCCTTTGTAGTGAACGGATTGGGTAAGGATGAACAAAATATGGGCGATAATACAATTGATGGATCAGATCCCGGAGAAGTTGTAAATGTTCCAGGGAACGAGAAACCAAAAGATCCCGAAGTTAAACCAAATGTCACGGTAAATATTAAAGCAACCGGCGATATTATGTTTCACCCATCACAATTAGATGGAGCGTATGATTCGGCAACTAAGACCTATGACTTTCACAACAGTTTCAAAGCGGTAAAGGATATATTTCAGGCTGCAGATGTAGCAATTGCTAATTTTGAAGGAACAACTGCAGGAGATGAAGTTTATGCTTATCAGGGCTACCCGCTTTTCAACGCGCCTGATGAGGTTCTGGATGCAATAAAGGATGCAGGCTTTGATATTTTGTCAACTGTGAACAATCACTGCCTTGATACAAGAAAAGCAGGTGTTGTTAGGACTGTTCAGGAGATTAAAAAAAGAGGAATGGATCCAATAGGTACATATGTTGAAAAACCTGAGACAAGGGTGCTGATGAAAGATGTCAAAGGTATAAAAATAGCATTCCTGGCATATACGGAAATGGTAAACGGACTTGAAAGCACTATGTCACCTGCCGATTTGGATGCAATGGTAAATATTATTAATGAAACAAAAATTTTAGAAGATATAGCTTATGCAAAGAGCCAAAATGCCGATATAATAATTGCATGTCTCCATTGGGGAGATGAATATGCGAGGGTTCAGGCAGCCAGACAGGAAGCTTTGGCTGATACGCTGTTTACAGAAGGTGTTGATATAATACTTGGAAGCCATCCACATGTGATACAGCCTGCTCAAAGACTTGAATATGACGGAAAAACAAAATTTGTGGCATATTCAATGGGAAATTTTTTATCAAATCAAAGAATAGAAACACTGGTGCCTTACGGCATGACAGAAGAGGTGTCTAAGTATACCGAAGATGGAGTCATAGTAGATATCAATATTGAAAAAAACGGCGAAACAGGAGAAGTTTCAATAAAAAATATCAGCTATATACCGCTTTGGGTTTACAAGGGTACAACATCGGATGGGGGTACCGAGCATGTTGTATATCCTATAATGGAATATATTGAGAGTAACGAGCTTAATGAAAAAGCTAAATCAAGAATGCAAAGATCATTGAGCGATACTTCTAAACAAATGCAGTTATTGGAGAGTAATACTGTAGAATAACATAATTTAATTGGGGATGTGGTGGCATGGATAAGATTAAAATAATTTTTGCTAATATTGGATTAAACAGTATAGTGGATATCGTGCTTGTTTACTATGTATTGTACCACGGTTACTTGTTAATACGGGACATGAGGGCCAAGCAGCTTGTGAAGGGTATTGTGCTGCTTGTTGCGCTGATTCCAATATCTAAGATATTTCAGCTGTTTATGATCGCATATATATTGGACCATACATTTCAAGTTGGTGTAATCGCACTTGTGGTTGTGTTTCAGCCTGAAATAAGAAAAGCGCTTGAGTATATCGGGAGAACTTCATTTTCCCTGACTGCTATAGAAAAGAATACTCAAACTTCTGAGCAGGTCATTAAAGAAATTGTTTCTGCAACTTCGTCTCTGGCAAGGCAGAAAATCGGCGCTTTGATGATATTTGAGCAAAAAATCGGTCTAAATGATATTGCGGAAAGCGGAACAAAGCTTAATGCCAATATTTCAAGCGGACTTTTAATTAACATTTTTATTCCAAACACACCTCTCCATGATGGTGCGGTAATAATCAAGGATTATACAATAAGAGCTGCAGGATGTTTTTTACCGTTGACGGAAAACAACCTGCTTTCAAAGGATATAGGCACAAGACACAGGGCAGCCATAGGAATGACAGAAAAATCGGATGCAATAGCATTAATAGTTTCTGAAGAAACAGGTTATATTTCCTATGCGGTAGAGGGCAGGCTCTACAGAAACATCCAAATACAGGAGCTTGAATATCTTTTATCGGGCATTTATATTGACAATGATAAAGTAAATATAATTGATAAATGGAGAAACAGAAATGAAGATAAAAAACGATAAAATAGTAATCCAGATAACCTGCCTGGCGGTTTCCATCGCTTTGTGGATGTTTATTATGGTTGTAGACAATCCGATTAGAGACGGGTATATTTACAATGTTCCCGTAACCATTAGAAATTTAAGCGCTCTTGAAAATTCTAACCTTGTTTTGATGAATTCCGACAAAGATCACCTTGCCATAACGGTAAAAGTGAAAGGAACAATAGATCAAATCAGCAAACTGAAAAACAGCGACTTTTCCGCATATATAGATGTTCTTGGATTTTCAGAAGGCATACACAATACCAAAGTTGAAGTGTCAGGACCAAGCGGCGTTGAAGTCATTAATACCAACCCTTCGCAGATAGTATGCAATATTGAAAGCATAATTTCTAAGGTGATGGATGTGACTGTCCAGTATGAAGGGAATCAGGCCCAAAGCTATTACAGGACACTTCCTTTATCAAATCCTTCCTCGGTTAAAATCACCGGACCAAGAAGTGTAGTTAATTCCGCCGCCATGGCAGTAGCCACTGTCAATATAGAAGGAGCGGTTGACAATGTGGTAAAAACCGTTCCGGTCAGAATTTACGACGGAAAAGATACGGAAATATTTATGTCAGCACCGGTTGATAACGTCAAGGTTACAGTCCCTGTTTATCCGACAAAATATGTTAAGCTTGTTCCAAATATTACAGGCACTCCTGAAGAGGGGTATCAGCTGACTGATGTAACGGTAAAGCCTGATAAGGTAAGAATTGCTGCAAGGAAGGACATATTGGACACAATAACCGAACTTAAGGTTGCAGACCTTGATATATCAGGAGCATTTAACAATATTCTGTCTCCAAGAGAAATTTTAGATGCAGATGGACTATTTATTTTAGATTTGACTACTTCGCCTGTTGTAAATGCGGTTATCGAAAAAATTGTTGAAAAAGAATTTGTAATAGAAGCATCAGATATCCAGTTTACTAATCTTAAGGAAGGCAATAAAGTTAATGTGATAAGCCCCGATACAGAAATAACGGTATTAGTAACGGGACCTTCAAGCGTGATAAGTCAGTTAAAGAAGGATGACTTGGTGCTTACTTCTGATTTAAGCACAGCAACGGAAGGAATAAATGATGTGAAGGTAGAATGCGTAACTGAAAAAACTGTTAACAGCATTGCGCTTACGCAAGAATTAATAAGCGTTGAAATAACTGAATCTCCAACCGAACCAGAAACAGAACAGTAATGGGGTAAATATGGAAAACATTAATATTGAAATGAACAATCTGGATTATCAGGGGATGCTGGAGGCCGTCTTTCTTGCAACACAGGATGCAATAAGTGTTGTAAATGAAAATGGTGAGCACATTCTTGTAAATCCGGCTTATACACAAATAACCGGTCTTGAGCATGATGAAGTAATAGGGAAAAATGCCTTATTTGATATCGAAGAAGGAGAAAGCCTTCACATGAAGGTTCTTTTATCTAAAAAACCGGTTGAAAACACCAAGCTTAAAATCAGGCCAAGCGGTAAGACAGTTGTTGCCCAGGCAGCACCAATTATTGTAAACGGCATCATGAAGGGCAGCGTTGCTGTCCTTCATGACATATCAGGCATAAAGGATTTAACTGATAAATTAAACAAAGCAGAACAAAAGTTAAGAGAGCTGACATATAAATACAAACCTGAAGATATAATCGGTGAATCTGCCGCAATAAACGAAGTTAAAAAAATGATTGAAAAAGCAGCAAAGGTTCCTGCAACAGTCTTATTAAAGGGCGAAAGCGGGACAGGTAAAGAGCTTTTTGCAAATTCTATTCATGCTCAAAGTAAAAGATCAGCCAATAATTTTATAAGGGTAAATTGTGCTGCGCTATCGGATTCTTTATTGGAAAGTGAGCTTTTCGGTTATGAGGAAGGCTCATTTACAGGTGCATTGAAGGGCGGTAAAAAAGGTCTTTTCGAAGAAGCGGACAAAGGAACAATATTCCTGGATGAAATATCTGAAATAAGCATGAATACACAGGCGAAGCTTCTCAGAGTTTTGCAGGAAAAAGAAATCATGAGAGTGGGAAGCAATCATTCCGTATGTGTTGATGTGAGAGTTATTGCAGCAACCAATGCTGATTTGACAAAAGCTGTAAGGGAAGGAAGATTCAGAGAAGACTTGTTTTATAGACTAAATATTCTTCCCATATTGATCCCGCCTTTAAGAGAAAGAAAAGAAGATATTTCGCTTCTTATAAAAAATTTCATAGTTAAGTTTAACGATGAGTATGGTAGACACATATTAAACATATCAGATGATGCTTTAAATATTTTAATGAACTATGAGTGGCCGGGAAATGTCAGGGAGCTTGAGAATATAGTAGGGCGTTCAATCATTAATATGAATATAAATGAAAGAGTAATTCAAACTGAACACTTGCCGCAATTATTTTCAGCAAAAAAACCACAGGCCGACAATTGTGTTGTAGCTAAGATGGAAGAATTAACTGAATTAAGCAAGGTAATTGATAAAGCTGAGTCAGATTACATTAAAAATGTGTATTATAAACTTAGTAAAAGTAAGACAGAAACTGCAAAGGTTCTTGGAATATCTCTGAGATCTCTGTATTATAAAATGGAGAAGTACGGTATTTCATAAATTGTGCAATATTTTGCAAGATTAAATTTTTTGCAAAATTTTGCACGCAATTTATTGCAGAAAACAAATTTTAAAAAAGTATTAATAATAAATACAATATCCAATCCTTGAAATATCAAGGGTTGATTTTTTTTATTCGTCAAATTGATATATTGGCACGGAAATTGCTTTATATAATAGGTGCGAGGTGATAACGTGAAAAAGTTTGAAGAAATAATAAAATACGCTCAGGAATGTGCCCATGCCGAAGGGCCTAAAAAGATAGCGGTAGCATTTGCTCAGGATGAAGATGTTTTAAAAGCATTAAAAGCAGCTGTAAAAGAAAGAATATGCGAACCTATATTAGTAGGTGACAAAGAGAAAATCATAGATATATCCAACGAAATAAATTTTGATTTAAGCGATATCGAGATAATTGATGAGAAGGACGGTACTCTGGCCTGCAGAAAAGCAGTGTCTCTTGTAAGCAGCGGCCAAGCTCAAATTGTAATGAAAGGCTTAATTGATACGTCAATCATATTGAAAGCCGTTCTCGATAAGGAAATCGGACTTAGGACAGGAAATGTTTTAAGTCATGCTGCCGTTTTTTCGGTAGATACCTATCACAAATTTTTTATCGTTACAGATGCGGCTATGAGCATTGCCCCCAATGCAGATGAAAAAAGACAAATTGTAGAAAACGCGGCAGTCTTAAGCCGTGCTTTAGGTGCGAAGGTTCCGAAGGTTGCTGTAATTTGTGCCAAGGAAAAAGTAAATCCAAAAATGCAGGCTACATTGGATGCTGCAGAACTGGTAGAAATGCAGAGTGAAGGAAAAATGGCAGGGTGCATAGTTGAAGGTCCATATGCCTTAGATAATGCAATATCAAAAGAAGCGGCAGAATTAAAAGGCATAAAAGGTGAAGCGGCAGGAGATGCAGATATATTATTAATGCCGAACATAGAAGCGGGAAATGTTTTGTATAAGGCTCTGACATACCTGGCCAATGCAGATAACGCAGGAATAATTTTAGGAGCAAAAGCCCCTATAGTACTGACATCAAGAGCTGATTCAGATAAAGCGAAACTAAACTCAATAGCACTTTCTGTATTAGTTTCATCATTTAAAGGAGAGTAGACTAACATGAGACAATTAATAATGAATCCCGGAAGCACATCTACTAAGATTGCGGTTTTTGAAAATGAAAATTCCATATTTGAAACAACATTAAGGCACTCAAATGAAGAATTAGGTAAGTATGCGAAGGTTGCCGACCAGTTTGAATTCAGAAAAAATTTAATTATTGAAGCATTAAAAGAAAATAACATAGCTCTTAATTCTCTTGATGCCGCAGTAGGAAGAGGCGGACTCTTAAAACCTATTGAAGGCGGAACATATGCAGTAAACGATAAATTGGTTGAAGATTTAAAAGCAAACAAAAATGGTGAGCATGCTTCTAATCTGGGTGGGCTTATAGCTCGTTCCATTGGCGATGAAGCAGGTATTCCTTCATTCATAGTTGACCCGGTAGTAGTTGATGAATTGGAAGATGTTGCAAGAATAAGCGGTCATCCTGATTTTGAAAGAATCAGCATATGGCATGCACTTAACCAGAAAGCTGTTGCAAGAAGAGCTGCAGCCGAGAAATTCGGCAAAAAATATGAAGAAATGAATTTTGTTGTAGCTCACCTGGGCGGAGGAATTTCCGTGGGAGCTCATAAAAAGGGCAGAGCAATTGATGTTAACAACGCATTAAACGGCGAAGGGCCATTTTCGCCTGAAAGATCAGGTTCGCTGCCTGCTGAACAATTAGTCAAAGCGTGCTTTTCCGGAAAATACACTGAAGCTGAAATTAAAAAGATGATAGTCGGAAAAGGCGGATTAAGTGCGTTCTTAGGAACTAACAATGCAAAGGAAGTAAGCGACAGGGCAGCAGCCGGAGATGGAAAAGCCAAATTAATATATGAAGCAATGGCATATCAGGTAGCAAAAGCTATAGGAGAATACGCGGTTGTTCTTGACGGTGAAGTTGATGCAATATTAATAACCGGCGGAATAGCTTATGATAAAAATTTTGTGGGAATGATAGAAAAGAAGGTTAAGTTTATTGCTGATGTAATACCTTACCCCGGAGAAGACGAGCTTTTGGCATTGGCGCAAGGGGGCTTAAGAGTTTTAAACAAAGAAGAGTCAGCTAAGGAATACAAATAGCATATAAGCTCGAAGGGAGGGATAGTATGCTTGATAAAAGACTGGTAATAGTAATCGGTCACTATGGCAGCGGCAAGTCTGAATTTTCAGTAAACTATGCTGTAAAAATGAAAGAACAGTTTGAAAATGTAAGTATTGCCGACCTGGATATAGTGAACCCTTATTTCAGATCAAGAGAAAAAAGGGAGTTCTTTGAAAAAATCGGAGTTAAAGTGTTCGATTCAAGTATCAGAAACACAGCTGTTGACATTCCGGCACTTCCGGCGCAAATGGCGGGAGTGATATTGAATCCGGATGAAAAATCAATTCTTGATGTTGGGGGAGACCCGGTAGGGGCCAGGGTTCTTGCAAGATATGCAGAACAAATTAAGAATGTTGAGTATGACATGTTTTTTGTAATCAACGGTAACAGGCCTGAAACAAGCACTGTCGAAGGCGCAATTAAATATTTAAATATGATTGAAGCAACATCAAAGTTGAAGGTTACAGGATTAATAAACAATACACATATGCTTAAAGATACCAGAGTGGAAGATGTTGAATTCGGTCACGAACTTACTAAGAAAGTATCTTGGGAAACTGACATTCCCATTAGATATGAAGCTGTTATTAAAGAAACAGCTGAAAATATAAAAAATGAAGAAATACTAGAAAAATTATTCCCCATAAATCTTTATATGAGGGAAGAATGGATGAGTTAAGAATGGAGGTATTATAATGGCAAAAGGTAAGGTTACATTTAATGATGATGCATGCAAGGGTTGCGAATTGTGTATAACAGTATGTCCAGTAAAAATAATTGAGTTGAACAAAGAAAAAATCAATGGCAAGGGATACAGTCCGGCTCATGTAATTGATCAAGAAAAATGTATTGCTTGCGGAAGCTGTGCAATTATGTGTCCAGATTCAGTAATTACAGTAGAAAGATTATAATATTAGGAGGTTAGTATGTCTAAGGTATTAATGAAAGGTAATGAAGCTGTTGGAGCTGCCGCTATAAAAGCAGGCTGCAAATATTTTTTCGGTTATCCAATAACTCCATCAAGTGAAATTCCGGAATATATGTCAAAAGCATTACCGGAAGCAGGCGGAGTATTTTTACAGGCAGAAAGTGAAGTAGCTGCTATAAATATGGTTTACGGAGCAGGGGGAGCGGGAGCAAGATGTATGACTGCGTCTTCAAGCCCAGGAATTTCTTTAAAACAAGAAGGTATTACTTATGCTGCCGGAGCAGAAATCCCATGTGTTATAGTTAACATGATGAGAAGCGGTCCTGGCCTTGGTGGTATCCAACCTGGTCAGGCGGATTATTTTCAATCCACAAGAGGCGGAGGAAACGGAGACTACAGAACATTGTGCTATGCACCTGCAAGTATTCAGGAAATAGTTGACTTGGTGATGTTAGCATTTGATAAAGCTGATTATTACAGAAATCCTGTATTAATAGCAGCGGATGGTATGATTGGACAAATGATGGAGGCTGTTGAATTTAAAGAACCGGCTCCTATTGAGTTACCTCCTAAAGACTGGGCGACAACAGGAACAGGTGGAAAGAGAGAACCAAACATTGTTAACTCATTATATTTGGCGGCAGAAGAACTTCAAGTCCATAATAAAAATTTGATTAAGAAATATGAATTAATGGAAAAAAATGAAGTGTTGTATGAGGCGTATGGTCTGGAAGATGCAGATGTTGTAGTAGTTTCTTACGGTACTACTTCAAGAATAGCTAA
Organism: Firmicutes bacterium UBA3553; assembly: GCA_002381185.1. Taxonomy (GTDB): domain Bacteria; phylum Bacillota; class Clostridia; order Tissierellales; family Sedimentibacteraceae; genus Sedimentibacter. The sequence goes on from DFOA01000024.1 coordinate 24,799, forward strand.
GACAGCTATGAAACAAGCTGAGAAAAAAGGTATAAAAACAGGAATTATCAGGCCTATATCATTGTGGCCATTCCCATATGAAGTATTCAAGACTATAGGAAATAATGTTAAAGGTATACTTACAGTTGAAATGAGTGCCGGACAAATGATTGATGACGTTAAAATAGGCATAGAAGGAAGAATACCTGTATATTTCAATGGAACTCAAGGTGGTATGGTTCCTACACCGGCTAGTATTTTAGCAGATATTGAAAAAATAGCAGGAGGTATAAAATAATGACAATTGTATATGAAAAAACAAAGGGCTTAACAGATACACCTTTTCATTACTGCCCCGGATGTACTCATGGTGTTATTCATAAATTAGTTGCAGAATCTTTAGTTGAACTAGGAGTTTTAGGCGATGCAATCGGGGTTGCTCCTGTTGGATGTTCAGTATTAGCTTATAAATATTTCAACTGCGATATGCAGGAAGCTGCCCACGGAAGAGCTCCTGCCGTAGCAACAGGCATTAAAAGGGTTCATCCTGACAAAGTGGTATTTACTTATCAGGGAGATGGAGACCTGGCTTCCATAGGAACTGCAGAAATAGTACATGCAGCTCACAGAGGGGAAAAATTTACTACAATATTTGTAAACAACGCTATATATGGTATGACAGGCGGACAGATGGCTCCAACCACATTAATCGGACAAAAAACAACTACTTCTCCATTGGGAAGAGACGAAGCTCATAGCGGAAAACCTATAAGGATGGCAGAATTATTAGCAACAATAGACGGAGCTAAATTTGTTGAAAGAGTTTCTGTAGATACTCCTGCAAATATCAGAAAAGCTAAAAAAGCAATAAAGAAAGCATTTGAATGTCAGATAAAAGGCGAAGGTTTTGCTATTGTTGAAGTGCTGTCAACATGTCCTACAAACTGGGGATTGACTCCTGTGAAAGCATTGGATTGGCTGAGAGATAATATGATTCCATATTATCCGTTAGGAAATTTCAGAGATTTTGAGGAGGGTAAATAATATGGAACAAAAAGTAATAATGGCCGGATTCGGCGGCCAAGGTATAATGGCTATCGGTAAATTATTAGCATATGCCGGAATGCTTGAAGAAAGTAATGTTACTTGGATGCCTTCGTACGGTCCTGAAATGAGAGGAGGTACAGCTAACTGTGCAGTAGTTGTATCAGATGATGAAGTCGGCTCACCTCTTATTTCTAAAGACGGAACTGCTGCTATTGTTATGAATCTTCCTTCAATGGTTAAATTTGAAAAAGAATTGGTACCCGGAGGAAAATTGATAATAAATAAATCGTTGATTGATGTTGAACCTACAAGAAAAGATTTAGATGTTTATTATGTTCCGGCTAATGAACTTGCAATGGAATTAGGAAATGCGAAGGTTGCTAACATGGTTATGCTTGGCGCATACCTTGAACTGACAAAGATAGTTGATGTAGAATCAGTGTTGAAAGCTTTTGTAAAAGTATTTGGAGAAGAAAAATCTCATTTAGTTCCTCTGAATAAGGATGCTTTAGCAAAAGGTGCAGAGGCAGTAAGAAAACTTAAATAAATTTTGTAAAAAAAAGCCCCGCAAGGGCTTTTTTTGTGTGCTTCGTGAGGAAACAGGAAAATTCGTGATAAAGTTTGCTTGTGGTAGAATATGGCATAAAAATTAGTCTTTAATATGCAGACAAATAATGATATAATCACTAAGGTTTATAACAATACCTATAAATACAAATGTATTGTTATAAATTTTTACAAATGTTTAGGAGGAATTATGGATATTGCTATTAATTTAATCGGAGGGCTTGGCCTGTTTCTTTTTGGTATGAGCTATATGGGCGATGGACTTCAAAAAGCTGCAGGAAGCAAAATGAAGGATATATTAGCTGCTTTAACTAAAAACAAATTGATGGGCGTATTGGTCGGAACTTTGGTAACAGGTGTTATACAAAGCAGCAGTGCTACTACAGTGATGGTGGTAGGCTTTGTTAATGCTGGTTTAATGAATTTAAACCAGGCTGTGGGAATCATAATGGGGGCAAACATAGGTACAACAGTAACAGCATTCTTAGTATCTTTGAACATAACTGAAGTAGCAACATTCATGGTTGGGCTTGGAGTATTTATTTACCTGGCAGCTAAGAAGAAAAAAGTTAAAAGCATTGCAGAAGTCATAATTGGGTTTGGTATATTATTCATAGGTATGAACATTATGGGCAATGCTATGGAACCATTAGAGACAAATCCGAAATTTACAGGACTTATAACTAATTTTGATAATCCCCTTCTCGGAATTCTGGTTGGATTTGTAATGACCGCAATACTCCAAAGCAGCAGCGCCACAACAGGTCTTTTAATTGCTGTAGCTACAACAGGGGTTATAACTTTTGAACAAGCATATCCTATTGTATTCGGACAAAACATAGGTACTTGCGTAACTGCGTTGCTTTCCAGCATCGGAGCTAGCAAGACAGCCAAAAGGGCGGCTGTAATACATTTATTATTTAATGTCAGCGGTACATTGTTGTTTATGATATTTTTAAGAAAGCCGGTACAATGGTTTATATTGGATATGGTTCCAAGTTATGTTCCTAAGCAGATTGCAGCCGGACATATTTTATTTAATATTTTAAATGTGATAATAATATTTCCTTTTTCAGGTTTACTGGTTAGAGCATCAGAATTTATTGTCAGAAAAGATGACAGCGAATCCGAGCATATAACTAAATATATTGATGAAAGAATTCTTATAACTCCGTCAATAGCTTTAACTCAATCAGCCAAAGAAGTATTGCACTTAGGTAATCTTGCATACGAACAATTTGAAACTGCTGTCAAAGCGTTTCTGGAGAGCAACGAAGAATTGGCGTTTAAAGTGTTTGAACTTGAAAGAAAAGTAAATGAATTAAGCAAAGTAACTCTCGAATATTTAGTTAAATTGGATAAGGTTTCATTAACAAATTACGAGAAGGACAAATTGGTTGTATTGATGAACGCTCTTAATGATATCGAACGTGTTGGTGATCACGCTGATAATATAGGAGAACTTGTTTTGTATAAGATAGAAAATAAAGCTAATTTTTCTCAAGGTGCTTATGATGAAATAAAGACAATGTTCTATAACACCATGGAAGTTTACAAATCAACATTAACAGCTATCCAGACTATAGATATGGATGACTGCGAAAAAGTTATTGAAAATGATAAAAAAATAGATGTTATGTATAAAAGTTTGAGAAAAAATCATATAGAAAGGTTAAACAACTACGTCTGTGAGCCAAATGCCGGTGTTATATTCCTGGACATCATAGGCAACCTTGAGAGAATCGGCGACCATTCCTCAAATATTGCGGAATCAATAATTGAAGCACTTGTCAAGCAAAATAAGCATTAAATCAGCCCAATAGGGCTTTTTTTAATTAGAAAAAAACAGCAGATGAATCTGAGAAGACTTCATTAATTTAAAAATATATGGTATAATAATGTTAGAAATCCCTTCCCTATACAGGTGATAAAGCAGAATTAATATATACTTAAGAACACAGCAATTAGAAAGAGAATGATATGAAACAGAAAATAACAGAAATTGCAAATTTAACTGGAATAGAAATCATCGGCTTTACGAATGTTTTAGATTACACTTATCTGTATGAATTTCTGGATAACAGAACTCAAAGAGGACATAACAGCGAATTTGAGGAACCGGATATAAATAAAAGACTTGATGCCAGAAATGTTTTTCAAAAGTGTAAAAGCATTATTGCAATTGGTGTTCCTTATGCAGAAGGATTTAAAAAACCTGATGCCAATGATAAAGGACTTTTAAGCGTGTCTTCATACGGTGAAGACTATCATAAAAAATTAGGTGCTTTACTTAAAAAGCTTGCCGAAGAAATTAAGAAAGATATAAATTTTGAATATGAAATATGTGTAGACACATCACCGCTTATAGACAGGGAAATATGCAAAAATGCAGGACTGGGCAGTTACGGGAAAAATACGCTTCTCATTAACGACAAATTTGGTTCATTTATAAATCTTGGTTATTTGCTGACCGATTTGGAAATAGAATGTGATAACAGAACAAATAATATTAATATTTGCGGTGACTGTAACATTTGTGTTAAAAGCTGCCCCAATGGTGCTATATTAAGGAAAGGTGGCATAAATGCGAAAAGATGTATTTCATATCTTACACAAACTAAAAATTATATTTCTCTTGAATACAGAAAAAACATGAGAAATCAAATTTACGGATGCGATGTATGTCAGATTGTATGTCCTAAAAATAAAATAAATTCACAAAAAGAAACGAATCAAGATTACAGCAGTCTGTTAATAGACATGGAGGAGTTAATGCAAATGTCAAATAAGGAATTTGCATCAAAATATGGATATCTGGCCGGAAGTTGGAGAGGTAAAACCGTATGGAAAAGAAATGCTTTAATAGCAATCGGCAATTTAGGTCTTGAATCTATGTTTAAAACAGTAGAAAATGAATTAAACAGCCCTTCTGATATGATAAAAATATATGCGGCATGGTGCTTGATGAAGTTAAATAAAGAAAAGGCATCGGAAATATTGCATAACAGCATGAAATATGAAAATGATACAATAAGAAGTGAATATATGAAATTAGCGGAGGCAGGATTATGATAGTCGGAACTTGTGAAATAGAACTGATAATTTATGAAGCTAATTCCTTAAAGGAAAAAAGACATGTAATAAAAAGCATCATAGAAAGAATTAAATCAAGATTTAACGCATCGGCAGCAGAAGTCGATTATAATGATTTATGGAACAGATCCGTTATAGGGGTGGCTGTGGTTTCAAATAAAAAAGCATTGTGTGAATCTATGATTCTAAAAATAATTGATTTTATCGACAATGATGAAAGAGTGGAAATTATAAACCGATACATGGAGGTTAATTAATGACTAAAGCAGAAAAAGTCTATGAATTATTAAAGGAAGCATATCCCGATGCAAAATGCGGACTGGATTACGGTTCTCCTTTTCAGCTGTTGGTTTCAACAATGCTGAGTGCCCAGGCAACGGACAAGAGTGTTAATGCTGTTACTAAGGACCTTTATAAAGAATATCCTGATTTGGACAGCTTTCTTAAATTGACACAAGAAGAAATAGAAGAAAAAATAAAAAAAATCGGACTATATAAAAACAAATCAAAAAATATTTATAAAATGTTAAGAGAGCTTAAGGAAAAATATAATGGAGATGTTCCTAAAAAAATGGAGGACTTAATGTCTCTGCCGGGTGTTGGAAGAAAGACAGCATCAGTTGTATTGGTAGAGGCATATAAGATACCTGCTTTCCCGGTGGACACCCATGTGTTCAGACTGACTAGGCGAATTGGGCTGGCGCAGGGGGCCACAGCGGACAAGGTGTCTGATGAAATGATGACCAAGCTTCCCAAATACAAATGGCATCTTATGCATCATCTGTTAATAACCCATGGCAGAGAAACCTGTATTGCCCAAAATCCTAAATGTGAAATTTGCAATGTAAAAGATTTATGCAATTATTTTAAAAATAACAGCAAAAATAAATAAGAGTTATAATTATAAAAAATATTAATAGTATTGAAATAGGAGAAAAAAATGTCCATAAACATAGTCTTATTCGAACCTGAAATTCCGCAGAATACAGGAAACATAGCAAGAACATGCGCAGCAACAGGGTCTAATCTTCATTTAATTAAACCTCTTGGTTTTTCTGTAAGTGACAAACACTTGAAAAGAGCCGGTCTTGATTATTGGGATCTTGTAAATATAACTTACTATGATAATTTTGAGGAATTCAAAAAAACAATAAATAATAAAAATGTTTTTATAGCAACAACTAAAGAAAGCCGATTTTATACAGATATAAAATATACGGATGAGTGTTATATAATGTTCGGAAAAGAAACAAAAGGACTTCCGGATTACATTCATAAGGAATTTTTGGATACAAGAATTAAAATTCCAATGATAGACAATGTTCATGCCAGATCGCTGAACCTGGCTAATTCGGTAAATATAGTAATGTATGAGGCTTTAAGGCAATTAGGTTTTCCGGATATGATCTAGGAGGAAACAATGGATTTTGTTATTAGTTTAATTGGCGGACTGGGATTATTTCTGTTTGGTATGAACTATATGAACGAAGGCCTGCAAAAGGCTGCCGGCAAAAAAATGAAAGATATTCTGGCAGCATTAACTAAGAACAAATTTATGGGTGTCATCGTAGGTACTGTGGTAACTGGTATAATTCAGAGCAGCAGCGCTACAACAGTAATGGTTGTAAGTTTTGTAAATGCAGGTTTAATGAATTTGAACCAGGCAGTCGGAATTATAATGGGAGCTAATATAGGAACTACCGTGACAGCCATTTTAGTTTCTCTGAATATTACAAAAGCAGCCACTTTATTAGGAGGCATAGGAGTATTTTTATTCATGGCTTCAAAAAATAAAAAAGTAAAATACATATCTCAAGTTATTATAGGATTCGGTATTTTGTTTATAGGAATGGATATCATGGAAAATGCCATGGTGCCGTTAAAATCCAACCCTCAATTCACCGCCCTAATGACAAGGTTTGAAAATCCTTATCTTGGAGTACTTTACGGCTTTGTAATGACCGCCGTACTTCAAAGCAGCAGCGCAACAACAGGCCTGTTAATTGCAGTGTCGGCAACCGGTGCCATATCATTAAATAATGCATATCCCATTGTATTTGGCCAAAATATCGGAACATGTGTTACAGCCATGTTAGCTAGCATCGGAACAAACATAACAGCCAGAAGAGCAGCCGTTATTCACTTATTGTTCAATATAGCAGGAGCTATTTTATTCATGATGTTCATAAGAATTCCCGTTGAAATTTTTATTTTAAAAATGATTCCTTCAGATGTTCCGAGACAAATAGCACTGGGACATATTTTATTTAACGTTATAAGTGTTATAATAATATTTCCTTTTTCTGACTGGCTTGTTAAGTCTTCTGAAATAATAGTGAAAAGCAGGGGCAGAAAAAAACGTAAATATGTATAAGATTTAAAGACAGTTAAAAGTATGTAATTGTAAAAATCATTCAGTGATTGACATTATTGAAACAAAGTGTTTTTTAATATAGTATTTTAATGAGTAATTAATTAAAATATTAAGAGAAATTACCTAAAATCAGAACAATGAAAGGTTTTCAGTATGGATGAAAAAAATTTATAAATAGTACTTGCTTTATTAAATATTATTATATATAATTAAAGTAACTTAATAGTTGGATGACGTTTGCGGGAGAGACTGTTATGTTATTAACAGCGCCGAAGGAGTAAGTAAATTTATATTAGCCATATAATTGATGATGATCTCAGGCAAAAGGACCGTAAGCTGACAAAACTCTGAAAAGCGCAAGCACCGAAGGAGCAACTCTTAGCGAGAAGAGGAATCTCTCAGGTTGGTAACAGGGCAGAAGGCAGAATATTTTTATTATGCTTTCTGTCTTTTTGATTTATGAAAAGTTTAAATAAAAAACACTATTTTTAAAATTAATTACATTTTTTAAAATAAGGTGGGAATAATGATAATAACTAATAACGAATGGGTTTACAACAAATACAAGGATACATATGACACATTGTTTATAGAGGGCACGTTCAGGGACGTTCTTGTAAAAATAAGGGACAAGGTTCATGAGGGATATGAACTTCTGACTCATCCTTTGGCCAGCAGCATTAAGCCAAATGAAACACCTTATAAATCTGTACTGATTTCTGATATAAAAGGTAATTTAAATTATGATTCAGTTATAATAATAGAGAATGCAATTATGTCTTTTGACAAATTCAATTTGAATAAAATAAAAAATATTAATGAAAAAATGAAGGAAGATTTTAAACTAATCGATTTAACAGTGCTGGAAAGCGCGTTAAATATATAACAAATACTTGTGGAGGTGAATGTTTTGAAGTTAGAATTAGGCTACGTTTTTATTAAAGATATTCAGTTTGCTGAAACGTCTAAAGTTGAAAATGGAACGCTATATGTTAACAAAGAAGAAGTAAAAGCATTAATTCTAGAAGATCAAAATTTTAAGTCAGCTGATGTTGAATTAGCAAGACCTGGTGAAAGTATCCGAATCATGCCTGTAAAGGACGTTATTGAGCCAAGAGTTAAGGTTGAAGGACCCGGAGGGATATTCCCTGGCATGATAAATAAGGTGGAAACTGTAGGTTCAGGTAAAACAAATGTATTGAAAGGTGCTGCAGTTGTTACAACAGGTAAAATAGTTGGATTCCAGGAAGGTATTATAGATATGACCGGAACTGGAGCAGAGTATACTCCTTTTTCTAAACTAAATAATTTAGTAGTAGTATGCGAACCTGTTGACGGATTAAAACAGCATGAACATGAAAAAGCATTAAGATTTGCAGGATACAAAGTAGCTGTATATCTTGGTGAGCTTGCAAGAAACTTGACTCCTGATGAAGTTCATACTTATGAAACTCCTACATTGGTTGAAGGGATTAAACTTTATCCTGAATTACCAAGAGTAGCTTATGTATGCATGCTTCAAAGCCAAGGCTTAATGCATGACACATATGTATACGGTGTTGATGCTAAACAGTCGTTGACTACATTGATTTATCCTACTGAAATTATGGATGGAGCAATAGTAAGCGGTAACTGCGTATCTGCATGTGACAAAAACACTACATATCATCATTTAAACAATCCCGTTGTCCATGATTTGTTTGAAGAACATGGAAAAACTTTGAACTTTGTCGGTGTTATTATAACTAATGAAAATGTATATCTTGCAGACAAAGAAAGATCGTCAAACTGGAGTGCAAAGCTTGCTGAATTCTTAGGAGTTGATGGCGTTATCGTTTCTGAAGAAGGATTTGGTAATCCGGATACAGACTTGATTATGAACTGCAAGAAAATTGAATCAAAAGGTATTAAGACTGTTTTAATCACTGATGAATATGCAGGAAGAGACGGTACTTCACAATCATTAGCCGACGCGGATGTAAGAGCAAATGCTGTTGTAACAGGCGGAAATGCCAATGAAGTTATTGAACTTCCGGCTATGGATAAAATAATCGGATACACAGAAGTTGCTGACATTATTGCGGGTGGATTTGATGGCAGTCTGCATGCTGACGGAAGCATTACAGCTGAGCTTCAGGTTATCACCGGCGCTACTAATGAAATGGGCTTCAATAAATTGAGTGCGAGATAGGAAGGAGGAGAAAATAATGCTAAAAGTTGTTCATTATATAAATCAATTCTTTGCCAACATAGGCGGAGAAGAAATGGCTCACGTTCCTGCTGAAGTAAGAGAAGGCGTTGTAGGTCCTGGATTAGCTTTCCAGCAAGCATTCGGAGAAGAAGCAGAAGTTGTGGCAACAATTATTTGCGGAGACTCATATTTTAACGAGAATACTGATGAAGCCAAGAAAACTATAATAGAAATGGTTAAAAAATATAATCCTGATATATTTATTGCAGGACCGGCTTTCAATGCAGGAAGATATGGCGTTGCATGCGGAACAATTGCACAGGCAGTCAAAGAAGAATTAAACATTCCCGTTTTAACAGGCATGTATACTGAAAACCCCGGTGCGGATATGTTTAAGAACAGCCTGTATGTTGTTTCTACAAAAAATTCAGCAGCAGGTATGAGAGATGCAGTAAAGAAAATGGCTCCTCTGGCACTTAAATTGGCAAAGGGAGAAAAAATCGGAGCATCTGCAGAAGAAGGTTACATGCCTAATGGCAAGAGAGTAAACTTCTTTGAAAAAGAAAGAGGATCAAAAAGAGCTGTTAAAATGCTGTTAAATAAATTGAGAGACAAGGAATTTGAAACAGAATTCCCAATGCCTGATTTTGACAGAGTAGCTCCTAACCCTGCTGTAAAAGACGTTACAAAAGCAAAAATAGCATTAGTAACATCCGGCGGTATTGTTCCAAAAGGAAATCCCGACCACATTGAATCATCAAGTGCTTCTAAATACGGCAAGTATGATATTGACGGTGTTATGGATTTAACTGAAGAAACATTCGCAACTGCACACGGCGGATATGACCCTGTTTATGCTAACTTAGACCCGGACAGAGTATTACCTGTTGATGTGTTGAGAGAATTTGAGAAAGAAGGCAAAATTGGAAGTCTTCACAGATATTTCTATACCACAGTTGGTAATGGTACGGCAGTTAAGAATGCAAAAGCATTTGCAGAAAAATTTGCTAAAGAATTGCTGGCTGACGGAGTGGATGCAGTTATACTTACATCAACCTGAGGTACCTGTACACGTTGCGGTGCAACGATGGTAAAAGAAATTGAAAGAGCAGGAATCCCTGTAGTACATATGTGTACAATAGTTCCTATTTCTTTAACAGTTGGAGCTAACAGAATAGTTCCTACTATAGCAATACCTCATCCTCTTGGAAATCCATCATTGACAATTGAGGAAGAAAGAGATATAAGAAGAAATCTGTTGACAAGAGCGCTTAAAGCTTTAGAAACTGAAGTTTCGGAACAAACAGTATTTGAAAAATAAGATGCCCTAACCCCATTTTTCAGAATGCTTTTCTCTGAAAAATGGCGGTAGGTCATTCGCAACGAATTCCCAAATTATGCGAGCGGTAGGGAGCAAATAATTTGGTGAATGAGACTGCGAGATGCGAATGAACATTCAAAATGACAAATAAGGGCAATTTTATAGTTGCCCTCACAAAACTGGTTTAATCATCAAATATCAGGTATAATATATACTGATAACGACATTGAGAAGAAAAGAGGTGTGACATGAGCAAGGTATATGACGTTTTAATTTTAGGCGCCGGACCTGCTGGTCTATCAGCAGGCTTGTATGCAGGAAGAGCAAGATTAAGTACTTTGATAATTGAAAAA
>DFOA01000022.1 GCA_002381185.1 Firmicutes bacterium UBA3553
AGAGCTTGTAACATCGTTCGTTGTTCCCTGTACAACCATAGCAACTTTATTTGTAATAAAATTATTTTGCGGATTAGTTACATTCAATACTGGCGGTACGGTATCTATTGTATACGACCTACTTGCTTGTGTAGCTGTATTTACATCGAAGTCCGATACATTAATTGTAAAAGAATGCTGCCCGTCTGCTAAAGCTGTAGGTGGTGTGTAGGTGCAATTGTATCCGTTTGTTACTGGAGTGCATACCATGCCGGAACTGTTTTTATTTAACGCGGTACCTCCGTCTACCTTTAGTGCTAACGTATCTAAGTTAATTCCTGAACCATTTGCTTCGTCTCTAAGTTGGAATACTATAGGCTGCTTGTTGTTGGTTACATAAGCACCGCTTCCAGGACTTGTAATTGCGATTGTTGGTTTAACTTTTTCTTTAACTTTTAATTTTAAACTGTTTCCTACCGTTGCATCCGTATCGTCCACTACTGTTATTGTGCTGGCCGTGTTTTTAGCTTCTACAGTTACCGGATAATAATGTCCGCTGTTTACATTCCACGATGTAATATTAGGTGCTGTAATTGTTTTTTCATATCTACCTGTGCCGCTATTGTATGTCAGCACATGCCATGTGCCGTTTACTTGTACTCTTACTTGTTCTATTGCCATTTATAAAATCACCTCTTCCCCGGAATAAAATGTACCGCTATATATTAATATAGGTTCTAATTCTTTTTCTATTTCTGTTACGGCTATTGCTATTAAAAATGCTGTGTTTTGGTCTACAGGGTTAGGGGTTATGACCACGGATGTTATTTCAGGTACTAAAAGAGTGTAACTCATAATGAATTACCTCTTGCTTCTGTATTTGCTCTTAATGTGCCGTCATAGATGTATTCCTCTTTTGTTATGACTGCATTCCTGTTCTCATTATAAGCATCATAAATTTTTACCGTATCTGAGATTTCCCTTGCTGGATTTCCCCGCTCCTGTAGTTCATATTTAACACGCATTTGTTCTATAGCAAGAAGCCAGTTTGCTACACCTTGACCGTCATATGCCAATGGATTTTCAAAAGTTTTAACCCTTTCACTCTCCCCTGAAGCTTTATTACTTGCAATATAGATTGTCTCTGTTTCTGCATATTGATTATTTACTATTAACTCAATACGGTTTATTCTGCCCAGGTCTTTTACTTTCGCGGGTGTGTACATATTATCATTATTTAAAACATCAGCGGATGTTTCAGATACAGTAACTTCGGCAAATACTAATGTATCATTTCTATTAAAATAACATGTTGACTTTGACGCCTGTGCAATCATTCTGATAGCTTCCCGGTGCGATAAGTTATAAGGTATACATTTGTTTATTATTCTTGAACCTATTTCCGGGAGTATGGATACAGTTATATCTAAACCACAGTCTGCAATAACCGCATTAACCGCTTCATTAACTGTCCATGTGCCTGTTGTTCCTATTCGGCAGCGTGTTTGGATTAAGGTGTATGCTAAATCATTTGCCGTAATTCTTGCCGTAATGCTGTCATCCTCAGCATTTGAATATGAATAATAAAACCTCCCCATATTTACCTTTACAATAGAATTTGGTGAGTCACCTACACCCACTTGCACATTTAATCCTTGTCCCTGCTGCAGGTATTTATATATACCGTTTGGATTTATCATGTTGTATTTTTTATCACTGTTATCAATAGTGATATCTAATTCATGAGATGAAAAGCTTTCAGCATTTAGAGATATTTCATAAAGTAAGTTTAGCTCTTTTGTGTTGTTTTTATCGAATATTTGGATTACTCCGAATACAACCTCGCATACCCTCACCCTGCGAAACGATTTTGACGTCTTGGTAAATGTTATAACAACTTTTTTATATCCTTCAACCGGCGTTTCAACTATGTATGTATGGAGCGTATTTCCGGCAACATTGTTTTCATAAAGCAGTCCTGAATTTCCATAGACTTGAATTGTAAAATCCTCTGCAAATTCATTTGCCTTATCATCAAAAACAACTGTAAATCCGATTGATGAATGTTCCTTGGTAAAATTAAATTCTAATACTTGAGGTACTAATAAATAACCGTCTTCATCAGATATTTCATTGCTCCACCAACCCGTTTCGCCATTGTCATTTTCGTCAGGCAGCTCAAAACTTCCGTCAAGCAAAAAATAATTACGCTCAAGAGTAGCTAATTTACCTGACATTTCATCAGTTTTGTTATGTGCCTGGCTTAAATGTGATATTGAAGCTTCACTTGTTGCTGTAACCGTAGCATCTTCGGCAGCATCAACATCGGCCAACTGAAATTTAACTCTGATATCTGACCACCTGGTAGAGGCATATGGATTGATTATTGCTTCTTGCATCCTTATACCTCCTCTAAAGTTATCGTTACATTTTGACTTAGTTTAGGATTTTGCTTAAGCAAACTATATGGCATTTCATTTACTGTTACATAAACAATTTTAGCTCCTTCTGCATCTTCATATTCAAAGGAAACTGAATTACCTGAATAATAAGCATCTTTAAACACTAAAAAACTTTCAGACTTTAGTCCCTGATAGCTCAAGACGTAATTGTTTTTAATCGCAATTACGTCTTTAACCTTTCTGCCGCTTGCCATTCTTGCAACTACTGACAATTCAACAGGTTCAATGTTCATTCGCCTGGGGCTTGGTATCATTAAATTGTTTAATTTCATCCCGTCACCCCTAACCTGAAGTTTTCATCAATACGTATATTTCGCAATTTTCTTTCTAACTGCTTCAGTCCATAATCATCTGCTATCAAAGTACCAATATTTAAGTTTAAGTTGATCGGTCTTCCAGAGGATTTTGCCATGTTTTCAGACTGATAGTTAGTGTATACCTTGCTTCCGCGCGGTAATTCAACAAGTTCTCTTCCAAGCTCTCCAACCCATGCCAATCCACCTGGATGATTGTTTGTTCCAGTAGCATACTTGGGAATAGATTTTTCCAGGTCTTTTTTAAGAATTTCAGCTGCAACACTTTTATCAACATCATACATTTTTGAGTATGCATTAATTTCCCTTGTATACGCATCCTCAAAATTCTTCTTTTCCTGCTCATATTTAGATTGACTGGCACTTCTTGCAGAACTACTCTGGCTATCTGCCTTTGCGATTTTAGACATGGTTTCAGCTGATGCTAAGCTCTTCACAGCTTCTACGGCTGCATTAGCAGCATCAGTTATTGTTTGAATCGTTAAATTTATGCCACTAGCAACCTTATTCATAGCATTTAAAGGCTTGTCTGCGTTACCTTCTATTCCTTCTGCAAGCCCTTCATCTAAATAACGTCCATACTCATCCATCACCTTTGACGGAGAAGCAATTCCCCATTTTTCAGCAAATGCACCAATTATGCTGCCAGCAAAATCTCCCACCTTACTTAATAACCAATCCTTTGCCCCTAATATACCGTTCCAAAGTCCTTCTATAAGATACTTGCCTATATCAAATCCACCTGTAAAAACTCCTTTAATAGCATTTAGAACCGATGCTCCTAGGCTACTTATTGAAGTTGTTATATAAGTAAGCATTGAATTAAATCCACTGCCTATATTAGTTATTAATCCCTTACCCCAATTAAACCCGCCTTTAAAAATGTTAGTTATCATATTTCCTATAGATTCAGATAAACTCTTAGCTGTAGCCCCGATATTTCCAGTCATCCCTTTAATTCCTTCACCTATGTTAGTTATAAGTGATTTCCCAAGGTTAGCCCAGTTGTAAAGGGTTATTACATTTACTATAGCCAGTATAATTTGAGGTATATTTGCTATCAATGTAGGTATGCTGTCTATGATACCTCTAATCAGCATAAGCAAAATATCAATTCCGGCTTTTAATAATTTGGGTAGCTGTGCATATATAGCACTTGAAAATTCATTTATAATTCTTGGTACTTCTTGAATGAGGGTTGGCAATGAATTTACAATTCCCTGAATCAAGGATGTTAAAATATTAATACCTGCATCAACCACATTTCCTATATTATTAATTATCGTATCAGCAATACCTATCAGTATTGAAATAGCTGTTGGTATTATTGTAGGCAATGTTTCAGTTATGCCCTGAATCAGTCCCTCTATTATAGTTTTTGCAGTATCTAAAACCAGTGATATGTTACTAGATATAGCTCCTCCCAAGGATTCAAGTATATCTTTACCCGCTTTACCTAACTTGGGTAAATTGTTAAAAACACCTTGTATCAACTGTGTTGTAATCTCTTTGCCCGCTTCTGCAATTGCAGGAATGGTGTTTACTAAGTTTCCTGCAAGCCCCATTACCGAATCTGTGATTTTAGTTATACCTTCTTGTACTGTCAAAGTTCCGTCAAACATTCCCGTAAATCCTTGGGCTACGTCTAAAATAGTAGGCAACAAGCTGGTTCCTAATCTGCTTTCAAGGTCACTTATAGTCTTATCTAAGTTCTCCATAACATTGGCATAATTACCTGACTCTCTTGCTGCTTGTCCTGTTATGCCGGCATTTTCTGCCATAGCTTCAACAAAGTTAAGTCTAATTATTTTCTTTTCTGCTTCTTCCAGTTTGTCGTATTCTATTCCAAGTTCTTTTGATGCCCATGATGCGATTCCGGCAGCACTTGCACTTATACCCAAGCTCTCGGCAGCTCCTAAGTTACCATTCATGAATGATTTTATTCTTTCTGATGATTCCTCAGTAGTCTTTCCATACATTGCAGCATAATCCGCTGCAACTGTAATGGATCTGTTTGCTAGATCGGTTGCTTCCTCTACTGTTTTGCCAAGTCCTGTCCATGATGCAGTTTGAGTTGTAAAGTCTTCCTTTATCCTTGATGTTATGGCTCCCGTATTATTGCTAAGCTCTTTTAACTTATTATTTGCATAGTCTGCAGAATCACCCATAACCTGTTCGTAAGCAGCTTCAATTTCTCCTATAGATGCAGCATTGGCTAAGCTTTCCCTAGTAAGTTCTATCCCTGCCTTTGCAATATCTATCATTGCATTTCCCAAGGCTTTTACTCCACCGATTATTGCATCTGATATCAGGTTAGCCTTAATAATATCCCCAAAGGTTATTGCTTTTTTACCTGCTTCATCTGTACTCTTACCAAATTTTTCAACATCATCAGCCATTTCATCTGTAGCATTGCTTCCTTTTTCAATGGCTTGAGTATTATTTTTCAGCTCACGCTCCATCTTATTCAAGTCAGCCGTCGCTTTGTTTACTGCCTGCTGCCAACCTTGTGTAACTTTATCATTCTCTCCGTACTTCTCAGCTGAGGCTTGCAATCCTTTTTGAAGCTCTGTCAGTTTGCCCTTCTGCTCGTCAATCTGTTTATTTAAAACTTTATTTTGAGCGGTTAAGGCTTCCATGCTTTTATCATTTTTATCAAAATATGAAGTAACAGCAAGCATTTCAGTCCCAAGAGTCTTTAAGTTTGTATTTATTTGCTTAATTGCATTCCGAAACTCAGCTTCGCCTTCTATCCCTATTTTGGGGCCTATGTCATAAGCCATAATATTACCTCCTTTCTTCTAGAATGGTAATACATCATCTAATGTTTCTTCTTTCTCTAATTCTGCATATGTCATTCTGTTGTATATTAATTTGTTTTCTAAATCAAACACCTGCTTATATGCTGTATACAGCTTGTCAAATTTATAGAAAGTCATGTGTCCGACTTGTTTTTCAGTAAAACCCATTTTCTTTCCTACAATTAAAAGCCACGCAAAATCAATTTTTACTGGTTCATCTGATTCTGCGTGGTCATCTCGTTTGGGTTATCTGTTTTCATACTTTCGGCTGTAACTAACATCATTTCTTTGTTTATTTTATCCATCCCTACAATTGTAATCAGTCTCCCGACTTGTTTTTCTGTTAGTAATGTTCTTTTTTCATTCTTTTCCTCATTCTCTATATCTATACCCTCGTTAATAAATTGCGTAAAGGTCCATTTTATATCTTTAATTTTTGGCTCTTCGTTTTTTGGAGGTTGCAATATGTCTCCCCATTCTTTCATAGAGCCATACTTGTCCTGTATTGCTTCCATTACGTTTAAAGTGAATGCAATGGGATATTCTTTTTCATTTATCGTCATATTTTTTACTATATCTAACATAATCTTCTCCTATTCTAAAATAGAGTGGAATCAATCCACTCTTTATGGTGTTGTTACAATTCCTGCTTTAGTATTAAGCCATGTTTTTGCGGCTGCTTCAGTGTCAAATATATTTTCACTCTTCCAATCGCCTTTAATATCTTTCATTATCATACCTTCGATTGTTGGTGTCTGGAATGCTACATTCTCACCTTTAGTTTCTGTCTCATCATTTGGCTCACTAAACTGCATCTTATGGAACCATATTGCACGCCATTTATCAACTCCAGCTCTACGAATACGGCCATAAAAACCATGTCCAACATAAGGAGCCTTGTCAGCCTCGTTTGCTACCATTTCTCCTGATTCCTCATCAATTTTATGCCCTAACAGTACCCCTTGAACATCTAAGGGAAACTCATTAAGTCCAAGGGTTTCTGTGCCGCTTATAAAACTCTGATCAATTTCATCAATGTCGTCATCAGCATACAAAATCTCATTGTTTTTGTTTATTTGAATGCTTGCGTTCATGGCTTTTGCTATTACTGCCCCAGCAGTATACACAGGTGAGCCGGTTGTATCTGAATAAAGTGCATAAACCGGATATTTTAAACCAATCTTCTTCATATTTTCACTCCTATTCCATTATCTTTTTTATTTCTTCATCATATTTTTTATTCATTTCTTCTAATGCATTTTTCCTAGATCTATTTACTGCGGTCCTCACAAAAGGTCTTTTCTTCTGCCTGCTACTCCCACTCTCCATAACTCTAGCTTTTATGACATTTGGCACACCTTTACTGTCGTATCCATCAAAACCAATCTTAGTGTTAATATTTCCGTTCCTATCAACATCCGGAGGCGCAATACCAAGACTGTTTTCTAAATCTCCCGTTGAATATTCGGAACCCTGTAAATTTGCTTTTAGCCCTTTTCTTATTTCATCAGCAACTGGTTGCGCTCCGGCCATAACCACATTTTTTGCAATTTCAGTAGACATTTTCCCAAGATTAGAAAGCTTCAACGCTAAATCATCAGTTCCTTTTATAGTCATTTTAGCCATAAACTATCTCCCAAACCCACTCATAATGTATATATCCTGTCTCTTCCTCATGTTGAATGGAATTAAGCCTCCAGGATATATCTATTGAATTTAATTTTTCTTGTATTAATTCAAAATTAGAATCATATTCCGTCTTGGTAAAATAGTCTATTGTACCCTGAAGCACTTGATCAGTTTTCTGATCATCAGCATTAAGACAATCAGCTTCCCCGTCTTCCGCCCAAACAATATATTTATCCGGCTTATGAGAAGCTTCATAATGAAACGTAGACAAAGTAACTTGTAAAAGCGCATCTCTTAAATCAGTTAACTTCATAAGCCACCTCCAAACGTTCTAAAGATAAATCCATACACGGCGGTTCCACATCAGGCGGATATTGCACTTGTACAATCCTGTATTGCTCACCGTCTACTGGTATTACTACATCTTCACGTCTCACACTGTTAACCCTTGGGAATCTTAACAACCGTTCTATCTTTGTTTGCTCCTGCTTTGCAGTCCAGAACCTGCTTATGCCCACGGTTCTTTCATCATAAGGCAGAGGCCTGTCAAGCTTTAATGCGAGTCCATCCTTTGGCATATTGCCCGGTTCCGCTATATTGCCAACCGAATAAATTTTTGCAACACCATCATTAAACGCCTGTGTCTGAGTTGGCAGCTTCATAAGCCTCAACCTCCTTTTCCATCTGTAATGATAAAAGTTCATGCAGATAATTCTGCTGGAATAATTCTAAAGCATTGGAACGCGCATATCTGCAGTAGTCAAGAAGCAGTTCTTTTGGTTTCTCATCTAGTGTATAATCACATTCTGAACCTGCAGTTTTATCAATGTATTTCATTCCACGTTTGATGATACCAGTTAATTTATCGTCAGTGGATGCATCTTCCCAGGTAATATCCAGGTATGCCTTAACATCTTTCAATAGTCCTTCCGGTAATGTCATCTAACCACCTACTTTTTAAGCAAAACTTCTATCATCTCCGCTTTAGTCATTTCCATTTTTAATTCAATGCCACGTTCAGCCGCTACGATAACCAAATCATTTTTAGTCAGCTTTTCATAATTCAATTCATCCGGTTCCGGAGGACTTTCTTTAATTTCCTCAACAAAAATGCCAAAAGGTCCGGTTAATTCTCCGAACCTCTCCTCTGTTACTTCTATTACCTGCTCAGGTCTTAATGTACTTTTAGTAATCTTATCCCTGAACGCCTTTATTACTTTAACCTTCATAAATTAGCTCCTTTCTTATATAGTTGGAAATTCGTCTATGTTGGTAACTTCAACCTTTTGCACAGTCGGAACTAATCCGCTGATATCAGCATACACAAACGCATTATTATCAAGCGGCTCTCCATGGCCGTACAGCTTAACAAGATAAGTTCTTTCATCCTCTAAAAACTTGTAAGAGTCATTATACTCAATCTTTCCGCTCTTAGCTGTTCCAATTCCCATAAAGTATCTATTGGCAAGTCCAAAAATTGCCTTGCCTGACGAAACCTGCACAGATTGAATTACTCTTGTAGGGAAAGGAAATACATCATTTCTGTAAGTTCCATCTGCAGCTCTTACAGTTGTAGCCGGCATTATTTTCTTCAGGTAATCTGCAGGGCTTACTAGCATTATAACCTCTCTTATTACTCTTGGTTGCCCTTTAGGATCTACCGCCATATCACCAATTAAATTTCCATAGGTTACAGGATCTAGGCTCACTACAGGAACAGTCGCTTTTAACGGATATACCCCATCTGTTACTGTAACCCCTTCACCAACTTGTCTATTCATTCCGATAGGCATGTCTTTTCCAGTACCATTTATGATAGCTTCTTCTAAACCAAACGCAAGAGCTTCAGCTAAAATACTTCTCACATACCTGTCTAACCAAACAGGGCCGAGGTCTAACATAGATTTTGCAACAGGTAAAAAAGCAGACAGCTTGTTCAGGCCCATATTAACTTTCTTAAATCCAGAAGTCAATTCTTTTGTAATTGTTGCCGTCAATGGTCCCCAAACTGCAAGTTGCTTTCCGTTTGTATTAACTATAAATTCAATTAATCCGCTTGTATTTTGGAAATTGATTAAATCTAACAACGGATGATTAGCAACTAAATCTTCAAACACCGCATCAATAGTTGTTATTGGTAAAACAACAGTCAAGTCAGTTAATGCCTGTTGAGGATTAGAGGCTCTCATAGCATCAATTACTTTTTCATAATAATCTTTTTCAACAGATGTTAATTGTCTAACCCCTCTACCATTTAGGATGTTAGCATCTGCTGCCTGAACAATTCCTCTAAATTCATTCATAACTGCTTCCTGGTTCAGTTCTGAAAGTTCATTCCATGCATTAGCCATAGCTTCCATGTCATCATCTTTTTGTGCTTGTACTATTTTGTTCAAGATTTCTGTCTTCTTTTGATTCATAAGGTCTTTGTTTTGCATTCCGAAAAGCTGTAATTTTAATTTTGCAATTTTTTTACTCATAATTATTTCTCCATTTCTTTTTTAATTTGATTTTTTATAAATCTTTGAAACATGCTTTCTTTTGGCTCTGGAACTGGTTCCGGTTCTGATTCAATATGTTGTTCTGTTTCTTTTTGATACTTTAAAATCATTTCAGATAAATGCTTTTTAACACTTTGATTAGGATTCTTATTTGAGCTGTCATTAACTATTGATGTAGCAAATCCCATTTCAAGGGCTTTAGACGGTTCAATCCATGATTCTTTATCCAACATTGCCTTTAGCTCATCCTCTGTGATATTCACATGGTTCAGATAAGCATTTATTGATGCCTGAGTGATGACATCCAAGTCATCCGCTTCTTTTCTAAGCTGATTTGCATTTCCAGATGCATAGGTCCATGCATTATGAATTAGCAACAATGAAGAATTTGACATTATTCTTTCATCACCTGCCATGAATATAATGCTTGCGGCCGAGCATGCAAAGCCGTCATCATAAGTCTTAATTTTAGCCTTATGTCTTTTCAAGTTATTGTAAATTGCCAATCCTTCAGCTACTTCTCCGCCGTATGAATTGATGTAGACATTAATAACATCAACATCCAAACCCTCAATCTCTTTTGATAGAGTGTAACTTGAAACATCACTGTCAAGCCATTCCCAAGATGTAATATCTCCATAGATGATTATTGATGCCTCTCTGTTTTCCACTACTAATGAATAATACTTTTTCAACTTCTCACCTCCTCAAATTAATTTGAATTACTTCCTGCAAGTGCCTTCAACAAATCCTCAACGCTTGAATAGTTTTTAGTAATCCAGTGCTGCCATGCCCAAGGTTCATCAATAATCGGTTCACCGACAAGCTTCCTGATATCATTTATGCAGAAGCCGCCCGACCCTATAAGTTTGTCTATTGCTGAAGAAACACTCAGCAGATCAATATGCTTAATTGATTTAGTGTCAATATCTACATATGTACCTGATACAAAACCGTTATACCCTGACCGTTTGCGGTTGATTTCTTCCTGCAGCATGTCTGTTAACGGATCTACGCAAAATGTAAGATAGTTATTAATAACCGCATCTCCCACATTAGCCAAATCTCCCTTTAATATTACCGGCGGAATCCCAAAGGCCCTCCCGGTGAAATCATAAATGTCATCAATCATTAACTTAATGTCCCTGGTGCTTTCAGGTGAGTAAGTCTTTTGTTCTGATTCTTTCCACTCCTGCCCTTTACCAAGCGGCAATGCTGCATTATCACTATTAAGCCATTTACTTATTTTTTCATTGATTAACTTGTCAAAAGCTTCTTTTTCAGCTGTTCCCGCTACCGGAATCGTCTCATATTTGAATATGCCTTTTGTTCCCCTTGATTTTTGATAAGCATTCATACTGTAGGACACTAGCTTTCCATAGCTTTCATACATACCATTTATAAGCTTTCTAACGTCTTTATTATTAAGTTTATAATAAAGCACTTCATTCATTAGAAACGTCTTGTTAAAAGTAAAATCGCCAACAGTTACCTGGCTGAATTGGCAATCAAAAAGCGCATAGTCTTTTTTATTAAAACTATCCGCTACTAGAAGCTGTCCGTTAGATTCAATTATCAGGCATTCATTTTCTTCATACAGCTTCGAAATCCACTTATGAATAAATTCACTTGAATTTTGATTCTTGTTTGGCTCTATATTCCATGTATAATATTCCTGTTTTTTTACCTCCTCATTTTTCAGAAAAGTCTTGAACTCACACTTGCTTATTGAATTGGCAATTAGATTTACAGCTGTTTGAAAAGCAAGATTTCTAAATACCAATTCGGCTTGCAGGTTAAAAAACTCCTCCATCTTTACCTCGGTTGGTTCAACGTCACCTGCCAACCTGTTCAATAACCATGTTCTTATGCTCACATTTTCTCACCTCCTCACCCTGTTATAACAGGTAAATCTTCAAATGAGCTGCAGCTTGTATCTAACCAATCCTCTATTATGATGGAATGAACTCCTGCCATAAACGGATCTGTCTTCCTGCTCTTTCCCTCAATTTTAGCATAATAGTAGTTGCCTGTGTCAGTCCCTTGTTTTTTACCGCTTGCAACCAACTTTGTATTATTTGCAGCCCACCTATACAGCGGGTTATCTCCGCAAATTAAATAGTGATTAACAAATATACTGTCAATCACCGGAACAATTTTCATAATATCGGACGGTCTTACAAGATATAAATTTTTATGCTCTTTATCAAAACCTATATCTTTCAGTGCTTTACTTAGTAATGCATATCTATAATTATCAACCGCAACACCCTTAATATCATAATATTGCATTTGTTCTTGTATGTAATCTACAATTAATACTGGATCAATTTCCACATCATCAACTAATGTTAAAAGTTCCTCTTCTGCCCATTGTTTCCATGGAATTTTTAATCTTTTTAAATCAGCTGATTGCAGACATAACCACGAATGAGATATTTTATATCTAATATTTCCCGATTTAAAATGCAAATCTACAGTCGCTAAGTCATTTATTTTTGTATAATCAATACCTGCGACGCATGACCACCCTATTAAATCCGGAATTAGCTCATTGGTTGCTGCTATATTATCCCATTCGGTAACTTGTAAATCTCTATTGCCTTTGGGCCAGTTCAACCGTTTAGTGTAAAATTCCTCTTCTGTGGAAGGCTTATATTCCATCTCTATGAATTCCTGCTCCATTTCAAGTTTAAGAGTAGAAAGATATTTCAATGATGGATTTGCTTTATGCCACATTTCAGGATTCAATGCTTCTTCTTCACTATCAATCCTCCATATAAGAGGCAGCCACCTTAAGTTTTT
The DNA here is from genome assembly GCA_002381185.1 of Firmicutes bacterium UBA3553. GTDB lineage: Bacteria > Bacillota > Clostridia > Tissierellales > Sedimentibacteraceae > Sedimentibacter. Next base: position 12,492 of record DFOA01000022.1, read on the forward strand.
TATGATACCATTCAATATATCTTTTGAAATGGCAAGCATATCATCAAGAACACCCTCACGGATATTTCCGTTTGTTGTAATATAAAAAGCTCTGGCATGCTTACGCTTGCCAAAGCCGGATGTAAATACTTTTATATTATCATAGCTCTCATACTGATGAACTTCATCAAACACAAGGCAGCCGGTTCTTTTGCTATCCTTTGTTTTTGCGTTAGAAGTATTAAATTTTATATAAGATTTAGTTTTTAAATTTTTAATGAGTTCTTTGGACTTGTAGAAAAACTTCTTTGATTTTATCCAAGTTCTCACTAACATTTCATATACATCATCGAATGATGTTTTTGCCTGGTCTTCAGCATTTGCTACTATATCAACATTATATCCTGCAATTCCATGGTAATGAGTAGTAAGATACCATACAAGAGGAGAAATAAAACCGTTCTTGCCGTTACCTCTTCCCATTACAATAAAGATAGTTGAAAAAACTACTGTATCGGTTGATTTATAAAAACAGTGGATGCAAGCTGTTACTAGGAGTTCCCAATCAAACAGTTTAATTTCAAAATATCTCTCCATAAGCTCAACAGCTTTATCAATTTTTTCAGTATCAATAAAGACGTCTGACTCATTAAGCTTATATTCTATCCAATCCATAGCAAGATGAATATCTATGCCGGCAATTATCGTGCCGTCTCGAACACCGTCAATGTAACTGTCTATATATGGGTGATAGTCTTTTTTTCTACATTTCCTCAAAGTCATTAAAATCACCATCCTGTTGAGATGGTTTTATTCCTATCTCTGTTAGTAACTTTAGCATCTGACCGTTCAGTTTTATAAGCTGGTCTATACTCTCATTTTTCTTGATGCCTTTTTGTCCGCCACCGTTATTGTACTCGGAGTTAACTCCACGGCTTTTTATATCCTCTATCAAAAGGCATTTCGTTACCCACATATCCATATAATCTTCTACGAGGTCAATATAATATTTTCCAACAGTTCCATTGCGTTCATTCTGATCAAGCAAATCTTTTTTGATTTCCTTATATAATTTTGAACGATATCTTTTTTCAAAATCTTTATTGTTCGTATTGCTATCTTTATTCATGATTTTGCACACCCCCTCGCGGAGAATTTTAAAATTTCTCTCTTGTCTACACCCCAGCCGAGTTACAGTATTTGAAATTAAAATGAGTTTTATTTTGACCGGGGGTCTTGATATTATATTTTGAAATCATTTCTTTTTTACTTCCACTATCAATAGAGAAGTACATTCCACTATTACACCGTTCACATCTCTTACCATCTGACATTCCATTGATATGAATGTCTTTATAACCACAATCTAAACATTTCATTACTACATATTCATTAGACAAACTTACCACCTCTCTTCTGTTAAAGGCTCCTTCTTTTCCTTCTGTCTATATCCATGTCTCTGCTCATGACAATCATGACATAGAGGAATTAAGTTCCTGTATTCTTTACTTTGAAATAAATATACCTTACTTAATGCTAAACTTGGATGTCTTCTAACAAACTGAACATGATGCACATGATTAGCTTTAGTGTAGAATCCTCTTGCTTTGCAATCTTGGCATTCATACTTATGTTCAATAAGAACTTCTTTTCTAAGTCTTCTCCAGTATTTAGAATTATAAAACTCTTCTAGCCTGTTCTCTGCAATGAGTTTACTTACCCACTTGCTAACTTCATCCTGGTTGTTTATATTCATACTAATCGCCAAATAAAAAAGAACCCTATAAAGAGTTCTTATGTAATACTATGCAAATTCTGTATTCTTTACTTTCCATTTCTCAACAGCAATTCCTAACCAAAAGCCATATATGCCTAAAGTTATGACTGTTAATAGAAACCACTTAATCCAGTTTCCAAATAACCCTATTGCTTTACCTTTAAACTTTAATCTTCTGCCTTCAATCACCGTGTGATTAACTTTCCAACCATACGTCATACATAATGCCCAAGGATAACAAATGCCTAAAGTAAAAAAAGTAACAAGAAAACCTAAGATACTCCAACCAATTAATTGCAATAAACCACCGTCAAAATATGAATCATTTTTAGTAGTTACATTAAAACCTACGTTTGACATTACCCAATTCCTCCCTTGAAATAATATAATTACCTATATTATACCAAGGTAAAATACTTCCTTCAACATTAATTTACAAGATTTGACACCTTTAAGTAGTCTTTATTTCCGTCTGACTATAAATAAATATCTATAATATAGCATGCCAAAATGATGTCAAAAAACGCACTAATAAAACACGAATATTAATTGATTTTACTTTATTTCATATTCGTTTTGTCAGTTTTGAATGTTCCATTTTCTTAGAGAATCAAACATTCATCATGAACGTGTTTCTTCTATCAGTATAATCATAATAATTTTTTATGCTGAATGTGCAATAACCAAAATATAAAACATTCGAAAACAAAACAAAAAATTAAATGATTAATGAGTTAAGACTTTTGCTATAATTGTCGTAGTCTTTTCTGTCCAGTCCCAGGTACCTTTTGGTTTCTTCTATGCTGCTATGCCCAAGCATTTCTTTCACGACAACAATGTTATAACCGCTTTCAACAAAAATGCAGTAAGCATATGTCTTCCTCATGCTATGGGCTGTAATATTGTCAAGTCCGAATACTTCTCCAGCTTTCTTCAATATATTTGATACCCTTGGTACTCCTATATGATCATAGCTACCCTTTCTAGATGGAAACATGTACTCAAAATCCTCTTTATCTTTTATGTAATTTTTCAAAATCCTTTCAAGCTTGGAAACAATAACAACCTCACGAGGTTTCATATTGCACTTTCTTATGTTCTTGCTGTTAGCCTTCTTAGCTTCCATGATTCTGAAATAACCGGCTCTTAATGCTGCCTTGATATCCCTGACTTGGAGTGAAACAAGATCACCTGTACGATATCCGGTTGCTACTCCCAATACAAAAAGAACATAGTCTCTTTCATTTTGTTTTCTTAGATAATCCTGGATGTCCAAAACCTTTCCAGGTTGCTTAATAGGATTTGCCGGTCGCTTAACCATATGCACTCACCTACTTATCCCCTCCCCATGCCCTATACGGTTTTCATCAGTCCGTATCAACACAAAAGGCACCCAGTCTCGGATGCCTTTCACATATATTTTATGATATCACTATAACACATAAAACGTCTCATAATGTCTCATTTTTGTTTTTTTATGAAAAATTTTTAAAACCACTCGTTATTTTTATTAAAAAACCCCAACATTTTTTCAATAGCTCCATCATGCAGCCTGTATATATGACTCCTGTCATAATGCATGCTGCTGCTTATCATCCAAATTTTATACTTTTTAAAATATCTTAGTTCAATAATCCTTTGCTCGTTATGCTCCAGGCAATCTAATAATACTCTTATTACATTGCGTTTTCTTAATAACTTATCAAGCCTGCTGTTCAGCTTGTCCATTTCCTGCGCATATGTAATCATTATTTTTTCAACACTATAGTAAACCGTATCTGCTATACCACTTCCGCCCGGAGTGCTGGGCAAACATGGTATACTTATATCTTTTTGAACTTCATATAGATTGCAAATTTCCTCATTAACTCCTTCAATTTCATCCTCTAAATATGTGTAGCTGTATAGTAAATCTTTGAGCTTTTTTTCCCTCTCGATGTCTCTCATCCCATCACCTCTCTTATAAATAGCCCATATATCCTGTCTTAATTCTTGCCCTGTTCCCGGTTAAATAATAACTGTGTTTGGTTTTTATAACTTTATAACCGCACAGCTTCATACTCTCCGCTTCAATTTTGCTCAACTTCACCATGGCTGCACCCCCTTAAAACGGTATGTCCTCATCATCCACCGGAGTAAATATATCTTCATCAGGCATGTCATATTTTTTTCCGTCCAGGAATTCAACCCTGTCAGCTATTACTCCTGTCTTATATTGCTTATTATTATTTTTATCCACATATGAGTTAGTTGTTATTCTACCTTGTACACAGCATTTGCTGCCCTTGTGGAGATAATTAGCACAATTTTCTGCAATCTTGCCAAACACAGTAATGTATATAAAATCTGCAGTTGGCTTCCCCTGTGAAATTGCTTCCTGCTTTTTATCACCAAAAAGCTCCTTGTCCACTGCCAAGGTAATATTTGTTACTGCCATGCCAGAAGCGGGAATGAATCTCAGCTCCGGATCTCTTACCAACCTGCCTATAAGTATAACACTATTCACTAGACTTCACCTGCTTTCCTCTTGCAGGTACAACTTCATATTTTGCGCTGTTATAGCTATTCAAGTGCTCAATACTATCAAATTCATTCATTGACTCTTCACCATTATCATATTTAATTCTGCCATTTTTTACTTTATATTTCTTCCCAAGCGTTGCACCCTTCCCAGGGTTAAAATCCTTTGTACATATTACCGTTGCATTCCATATCATGATTGTACCTCCACTCTTTCAAATTCTATAACCCACACCCACGGATTCGCTTTCCAGCCATAGCGGTAAAGGTCTTGTTTTTTTATTGTACTGTCCCATAAGATAACAAATTTCGATTGATACATAGATAATCCATCTTTAGCTCCATGGCAATCTCTTGCTGTTGCCTTAGGAAATGGTGTACCAGAATTTAAATCAACCCCTTCATTTTTAGCCTGTTCTGATGTTATATCCTGCAACCTCTCAACTCTAACGTTAGTAACTTTAAGAAACAGTCGGGCTGCTTCCTTCGGCATAAAATACGGGGACTGCCATCCGTTTTTATAATAAAACTTTTCAAATTTATCAAAACGACTTGGCTTAAATTCCACCTGCAATTCACAATGATTATCTGCTTTAAATCTAATCATCATACAAAATTCCGGACTTAAATCATGTATTTGCCATGTTTCTTGCACATATAGAATATCTCCGACTTTATATTTAGGTTTTACCACATTGCTACGAACTCCCCATACATCATGTGCACCCCTGGAATATAGACATACGCCTGTTTCAATGTTTCCTGTAAAATATTCTCCTAATGAGTAACCGCTCCAATCTGGATTATATCCATCTTTCATTTCAAACTTAAAAGGATTTCTCCTTGTAACTGTCTTTCTATTTTCTAGTGTTGCCTGTGTCATTTCCGTGTTGAACAGTATCGGCTTGGCTATTTTCAATAGTTCTTCTCGGTTCATCTCTTTACCCCCAGTGCCCATTTTTCTTAAGTATTTCAATTACTTCATCTGCGTATGGTTCGTCTGTGTTGATGACTAGGTATGTATTTTTTGGTTTTTTACCGTCCGCAGCTCTTCCTTTTTTTATGTCTTCTAGGTCGTTATCAAGCATTGCTCCCTTAAATGATGAATTTATATATTTTAGATAATCTTCAATTTTTATAACTATATGCTTAATCTTTATTCCTTCTGTATTAGCCATTTCAACCTCCATTCTTATTTGGGCATATCAATCAGCACTAATACCTAAACCTTGTCTGATCACACTGTTTACCTCCGTTCTTTGGTGCCAGGCAGCCGTCATGTCCGAAGCCGTCCATGTACTGGCGTTGCTTTTTATTAATTTCTCCAAGTTTCTGCTTAAACTTGGCATATGTACTGCAGCTGTCGTGGCAGCCTAATTTTCTATCTTTACAATTCAAACAATTTTCACTCATGATTTTGATTCTCACTCCTCTTAGCGGCCATATCTTTAAGTAGCTTTTCTTTTCGCTTTTCAGCCAAGGCCTCCATTTCGCTTTCGCTCAGGCGATCACTCTGGATGTGATTATGAAACTTGTTAGCAGGCTTTGGCTTGTCCTGCGTATTACCTTGATTTTGTTTATTGTTAAAGTTATTCTTATACTTGCCTTCCAGGGCAAAAGTAACCTTATTGCTGTTAATGCAGAAATCAAAGTCTGCTTTCCAGCCTCTGTCGTTATCACCAGTGCAGAATTCAGAATCATTTATGATTTTAAAAGCTGCTTCAATTTGCTCGAAAGTATACATTGCGAGCAGTTTTTTAATGCTTGTCTTCCTGGTATCGGTAAGCTTCACCGGCTTAGGCAGCTTAGGGCATGTTTTTATGTACAGGTCCATAACCTTTTCATAAGAATCTTTTTTCACTTGTTTCTCTGGCTGTCCTTCCTCCTGTTCCGGGTCGGAATGACATAGATTATTATTTATATATATATTATTATTTATATTATTCTCTCGGACATTTTTGTCCTCACCTATTGGACATTTTTGTCCGTACGTGCGGACATTTTTGTCCTCACCTAAAAATAAATTATCAGCACATGCAGATGATGAACTGCCTGCCAATTTTATGTATCGTTTCAAAATTTCCTTTGTGCCGGTTTTATATTGATATTCAACAGTAATGTAACCTTTCTTGCTAAGAATGTTTAACCATCTGCGTATGGTCCTATCAGTTGTGTTGTATAACTCTGTAAAATAATCATTGTTGGCCCAGCAATAACCTTTTTCATTGCATAAAGCCGTTATTTCAGAATAAAAAAGTTTGGCATTAGACGGAATCTCATTGTCATATCTAATGCTTGCCGGTATTATGGCATAAAAGCCTTTAATGATTTCACTCATCTAATCACCTGCACTCACATGAAAAAACTTTGCGGCAAGATTCTTCTTTGCTGCTATGCCCTTCTTGTTTTTGCTGCAGGCAATAGAAATAACCTTCCTGCAGTCAGCTCTGTCCTTGCAGTAATACGGTACCAACTCCGGATCAGCTTCGGCGTACTTGAAAATCTCACCACAAAAATCTGTATTCAATGAATAAATCATAATTTTGTTCATGTCATTCAAATTACCCATGAGAGTATTTATAAAACTCGGCGGACAGCTTCCTGCTCTGCACTCATAAAACTTCAAATTCCCTTTGCGCTTCAACTCCGGGAAGTTGCACAGCCTGCACTTTTCTATCAGCTGCCCACTCTCATCAGTTGCACAAACATAACCTGTTGTTGCAGCTTTCGTACCCTTGTTAAATTGCATTCCGCATTTAGTGTAATAAACAGACATACAAACCTCCTATTTATGCAATTTTCAACTCTTTTTTAAGTACAACAATCAAAGGTAGGTGATTTCATACATTTTTATAAATTTTTAATGTATAAAATCACTACCTGTTTTTACTGTATTTTTATTGACTAATTAAGTATTCCAACGAAATCACACCCATTCCATAAACTTGAATTAAGCAAACACATTAATAGTTACTTCAAATGCTTCAAGTGTATCCTCTATGTACTCCTGAAGCTCTTTCATGGTGTCAATTTTCCATTTGCCTCCGTCAGCTTCAAACAAGGAGCAATAACCACCCTCTTTAAGTCTGAATACAAAGCTGCTTTCAACAGGTTCTATCTCTGTGAAGGTCCTGTAAGGTCGTAGATTAACCGGGTTAGGGAGAACCACATCAACTAAGCCTTTTGTTGATTGCTTTATAGTGATTTCCTGTGACACTCCGTTGTCACCAACAGTTCTCACTGCATTGTCAGACATGTTGCCAATATATGATAGTACTCTTTCTAAATCCACTGTTGATTCAAAGCCAGACTGCAGCATGATATTAAATTGCTCTCTCGGAATAAACTGGTTAAAAGATAAATTGATTTTATCCGGCTCACATATTGCATACACTTCCCTTTCATTATCGTCATTGAGCGGTGAAAGAAATTCTATCCTGTCATAATCGACAATATGTATGAAACTATCTTCATATGTGCTGTCACAATCAGTTTCTATGTATTCCAGAAGTCCGGTTATACTTTTAAAACGAAGTGGCTCTGGAGCTTTATAATCGTATCTTTTTAAATTTCTGTCACTGAATTTTTTACCGTTAATGTCAACTACCTCAGGTGCTGACAATCCTACTATGTACTGTGCTAATTCTTTTAACATTTCTCATCCTCCGATTATTTTATATTTGTAATTTTTGCTTCTTTCTTGTCAAACATGCTTTGCTGTCTAACTTCATTCAGATGCAGCTTGCCATCGCCGTCCTTGCCCATGAGAATCAATGTTTCGATTCCACGTTCTGGAGCAAGGCTTGTCTTAGCTGCAACGCTGGTACTGATTGAATCCCTGTTTTCATTTGGCTTAAAACTAATTTGCAGGGTTATTTTTCGCTCTTTTTTAGGATCAGTATTCTTGTCGGCAATATTAAGAGCAACCTTTTCTAATTCTCTGTTGAGCTTATCAAGTATTTCTCCGTCTGCTAAATTCAATAAATTAACCATATATTATTTCACCTCCTTCGTTATTGTTTTTATCTACACGGTTTCAGGACAAGATAGCCAGTCCTCATAAATATCACATTCTGAACACTTGGGACATTCATATATATAATCCCAATTACCACATGGACCACCTATAATTTCACAAGTATGATCAGCCACTTTATTTCACCGTTCCTTTGCAGGCAAGCTGCAGCTCTTCTGACAACTCAACAAGCCTTTTATCACATCTAATGATTTTCTTTCCAGCCTGTTTTTTAGCATTTAGCACTTTGCCCATTTCACACAACACTTCATCCCTGGATCTAACAACATGCTCTTCATCATCAACTGAAGCAGCCAATCCCATATTTTTCACCTTGTCCATAGTGATTCCTAGCTGCGATCTCTTGCTGTAAACATCGTTAATGTTGATTCCCATTACCTGAGAAATTTCCTTGTTGCTTTTGCCTGCATAAACCAATTCCCTCAATTTTGCTGTGCTTTCATCATTCCATTTCATTCTTATTTCCTCCTTCTCCTCAACTTTTAAAAATTTATAAAATTATTGATTTATCTACTTATTTGTGTTAAAATATATTTGGTTAGTTAGTCGCCTCTGTGCGGCTTTCTTTTTTTACCCTGACATCATGCCAAAGGATTATAGATGTCAGTTTGTTATTGACAATCCTCATATCATCAATGTGATTATTAAGTACATTCTCTTCTAAGTCATCAATTACTCCATCAGACATGATTTCTTTGATGCCCTCAATTATAGGTGCAAGCTTGTCCTTTGCAAGGATGCCCTGAAAAACCATGTCAACCTCAGTCTTAGGAACAATCACATCCGGCAGATACTTTCCAAGAACACTGTTAGTCTTTAAATGCCACCAGGCTAGTAATGGTGACCTGTATAATTCAGCCATACTGTCTACAATATCATCTGGCACTCTTGATTTTCCGTTTTCATAATCACTTAAGGTCCGTGGGCTCACATTCAAAAATTCTGCTGCTTCCTCTTGCTTAATACCTGCACTTTCCCTGCATGTTTTATAATAAAGCATGCATACTTTACTCATTCAAAATCAGCTCCTCTCATGTTAAAATCAATTCATAAACATCACTTCAAATCCTCATACAACTCTTTTAATTTTTTTCTCGTCGCAAACAAAACTCCTCTCATTCTCACATGCAGGCACGGGCTTTGTTTCTACAACTGTTCCGCAATGACGGCAGGTTACTACCAAAAGATGATCCAAAGCCCATGCACTGTACCCACACTTCGGACAAGTGTATTCTCTCATATGTTTCTTTCCTCCTCTCTTCTTTAGTAATCTTCTAAACTTCCTGGTGTCATATAGCACCTCATCCCAACAGCCGATAAATATGATGCTTACTGTTGTTATAAGGAATGACTGAATTATAATTGTTAAAATTTCAGAATGCTTTATCATTAGTTCCATAGGTTCACCATCTGTTTTCAATAGTTTCAATAAGTAAAGTCAATCTTTCTAGCTCTTTTATGTCGTCCTGAATAAATTTATCTATTTCTACTTTACTTCCGAACATTTTTATATGTGCTTCATTATGTTCTAAGTCGTATGTTTTCATGATAGACTCAATACGTTCTTTATTCTCTTCTCTATGCTTTTTTTGTCTTTTCAAGCCTTCTCTAATCAAATAAATGTCATCGAAGTCTAATTCCAACAAATCATACTTATTTTCATTAACATCAGATTTCTTACTTTTTTTAATTTTCATGCTCCGTCAGCCTCTGCTTTCTTTGGTTTATACTTGCCGGCTGCAATAGCATTTGCCGCGATTATTTCCATTCGTTTAATTGCCTTTGCCTTATCTTCCGGACCTTTATCCCTGCAGTCATCATCACAGATCATAATGTGTGTATTGCCTACCTTGAAATCTTCAACAATATTTCCTATAGGTATTTGCGCTTTAATCATCTACTACCTCCAAACCCTTGATTTGATTGTATTCATTCCACCAATTAATGACTTTTTCCATTTCATTAGTACGTATAATTTCCTTATCCCCGACCTTTCTGTATCCTTGAAAATCTTCAAACTTATCACTCATGCGTTCTTCAAGCTCTTCAAGAAATTCTTTGTCATCCTCGTCTGGGTCTTTTAATTCCCTGTAGTATATAAGATCATTCCAACAGTCTACAGTTTCTTCCACATCATCAAAATCTATAAGATAATTCAGAAAAGAATAACCATTCATCCAACTAAAGCCACATCGAGCAAACCAACGTTGTGCTAAGTCCCTTTCGTCAGATCCGTTCGAATATGTTCCGCACACCAAGTCACCTATGAAGTTTTCTAAGAGCTTTGATACGGTAAGACCTGCACAACCAGCCTTTTCGCATAGTCTTTTAACGTCTGCGTCAGATAAATTAAAGCTGATATTTCTTGCTCTGATTGTCTTAATCTCATCCCTTTGTCCCATATTTTTAACACTCTCCTTGCTTTAAATATGATATGTTTAATGGTTTGTACTTGTTTGCCGTTCGATATTAATTTACATATTTTTGCATTTGTGCTATAATCACCTTAAAAGGGGGCGATTACTGTGCCAAAATTAGATTTATCTTTTACAATAACTGCAATTGTTGCTCTAATAGCTTTGATATCACCGATATTTACAACATTACTGAATAATAGACATCAGTTAAAAATCAAGAAATTAGAATTAGCTCAAAAGCAGTCCGAAAACACCGTATTATATAAAAGAAATATATTTGAAAATTATGTTTCCGCCTTAAGTAAATTGTCTGCCCATCCATCAAATGAAACTTTGGAGGAATACGGCAAATACTATTCTTTAGCATACATGTACCTACCTGAAAGTTTACAAGGCGATATGTCAAAAATTAATAGCCACGTCTTGAATCATAATTGGGAAAATATTTCTCCGTTGTTTGAAAACTTAATTCCTAAGATTTATAAAGTACTGCAAACAATGTAAATAACACTGCTACAGAAAGACTATAGTACAAATACAGCTTTGAATTGCCTTTATATATTTCTTTCATTACTATATTTCCGAATATGCACGTTATCCATATTAAAGCTGTCCAGAATATTTTCATGCAGTTTTATACAATCCTTTCTTTAAGATTTTGTTGTTAGCCTGTTTCATCCAATCCAATATTATTGGACTCAATAGGCAAAAAAATTTCATCTGGTGTCGTATTAAATACCTTTGCAATATCTACTGCCATATCATATGTCAATCGAATATTCCCTTTAGCTAACTCTGACATGTATTGTTTTGATTTTCCAATTCTTTTACCTAATTCTTTTAAGGTAATTCCTTCTTTTTTACATGTTTCTTTAATTCTATAATTTATTGTTCTCACCTCTTTTCAAGTACAATAATGCTGTACCTTGAATATATAATAGTACAATATTATTGTACTGTCAAGTTTTTTGTATAATTTTTTTGGATTTATTTTTTTCTTATTTAAAGTACGTGATTTTTGGACTATAATATTAAAAAGGGTGGTTATATTGGATTTTAAATGTAGATTAAAACAACTTAGAGACGAACATCAATTAACACAATCTGAATTAGGTAAAATATTAAATATTTCTAAACAATCGATATCAAGCTACGAAAACGGTGGCAGTTTTCCACCGCCAGACATGCTTGGAAGATTAATAGATTATTTTGGAGTTACAAGCGATTATATATTAGGTAGAACTGACATAAGAAACCCTGAGTCACTAACACTTGATGAAGAACTACAGCAACTTCTAAATGATCCGGACACACTTGTAGCCTTTAAAGACTTTAAGAATTTATCTGATTCGGACAAGCAAGAAATAATAAACTTTATAAAATTCAAAAAACAACAGAATAATTAATAAATATAATGGGGATTATATTTACATCTTGGGGGAAACACTGACAACTTAATATAAATACATAAGATTTTTAATCCCATATTTTTTTTGATGTGGGATTTTTTTATAAAAACAATGCGAAATTTGTCGGGAGATAATTATGATTTATGTAAATGAAAATGATAAGGTTATAACTTTTAATGACTTAGGTCAAAAGCTTGACAAACTTTATGAGTGGGATCTTATACCTAAAACTCATAAAGATAAAATATTGAGCGCTAAAATAGAGTTAAAGAAATTTAAATACTATTTTGCTGGGAATAAAGATTATACTGAATGTGATGTTATTGGTTTTATTCCTTATCCAAAGAATAATGGTGAAACCGCAGTTGTATCAGTAAATTCTGACTTATGCAAAATAATGCCTCTTTATTTAAAGGACATGCAATCCCCGAATTTTGGAAACGAATTATATGAAAATGAATCTACGGATTATCTTAAAGAAGAAATATTTGATAATTTAGACTTTGTTTCAATTGATTTTGAGACGGCAAATAACAGGAATAACAGCGCCTGTTCAATAGGCCTTGTAGCTGTTAAAAATATGGAAATCATAGAAAAAAAGTATTACTTAATTCAACCGCCAACTTTAACCTTTGACAAAATTAACATTGAAATTAATGGAATAACACCGGAAGATGTAAAAGATAAACCCACATTTTTAAATATTTGGAATGAAATAAAAGGTTATTTTTATAACATAATTATAGCTCATAATGCACAGTTTGACATGAGCGTACTTAAATGTTTACAGTTAGAATATAATCTTAACATACCCGATTTCAAATATATGGACAGTATATCCATATCTACTAAGGCATGTGACGGTGATGTCAAAAACTCTCTTGAGGCAAGAGCAAATGCGCTAAATGTTGTTTTAAATAATCATCATAATGCGTTAGATGATGCAATGACTTGTGCAAATATTGTAATTGAATCAATTCGAAAATGCAAAAAACAATCTTTTCAAAAATTTATCAATGCATATTCAAGTATTTCTGTAAGACAGTTTTCAGAGTTAAAGCATCAAGAATACTTTAGAAAACCAGTGCCCATAAATAATTACAATAACATAAAAATCTCAGATATTGTCGCTAATTGTGACTTAGCAGACTGTAATCATCTCTTTTATGGAAAAAATATTGTAATAACCGGAAACTTTCACAAATATGACCGTAAAGAAGTATTACAGCTAATTGCAAATTTAGGAGGCATTTTAAAAAGTTCAGTATCTCGTAATACTGATTATTTAATAGTTGGCCAGCAAGATATAACTCTAGTTGGTGATGATGGGCTTAGTTCTAAACAGGAAAAAGCGTACAAACTCATCGAGGATGGGTATGATATAAAAATAATTAATGAAGATAAATTTTATGATTTAGTTGTTGAATACGCTTACTAAAATACATTATATGAGAGGTATAAATTTGGATGCTGAATCAATTTACAAAAAAATAATAAGTATATTTAATGATAATGATAAATCATTAGAGCCTGTAAAGCTTATACCTAATAAGGCTTATCATACAATAGAAATCGAAGGAAATGCTGCCATAAGACTTATTATTAGCAGTAAAAACCAGTATATTTCCGTGAAATTAAAATACGAAAAATTATTAATTAATCCAATTATTCCAGGTTCTGCAAAGTCACAAAAGGACTGGATTAAGTATCAAATAAGCACAGAAGATGATCTAGACAAGATACGATTAGCATTAATAGAAATATATGATAACTGCAAGCCCTCCGGATCTATGTTTGGTTGCTGCTCACGATTTAATGCATGCAGCGATGCTAAAAAATGCATACACCCGGATAGAAATTATGCTAAGAATTGCTGGTACCAAGAGAATATGAAGCAAGGGAAAATTTTTTACGGGAAGAATAGGAGTATATAATAATTGATGGAAATGATATTTAGCATATGTATGAGTAACACAAAAACTTAATACAAAATGTGTTGTAACATGTGATGTTTTTGCATATACATTAAAAGATAATTGGAGGTATTATGGAATTAGAAAAGGATAATATTAAATTTAAAAGTGTATATCGAATTAATAGGAGTACTGAAGAATGTACAGATATACATGATTTAACAAATATTAATGACTTTGTAATAAATGTAATTTTTGATCAAATTAAAATTAATACTAATAAGAGAAAATTTGAATCAAGCAATGAATCAACCCAAATTTATAGTTTTTGTTGCAATCTAATATTAAAATATTCAAGTGAATATTTAGAAAATAATGAATTTAAAACCAAATTATATAATAATGCAGTTAGATTGCTTAATGCAGAAATTGATGCCCAGGATCGTATAAATAAGTTAGGAAATGTTGAGGTTACAAAAGGTAGTTTAATTACTGCTCTTATACAAAAAGATACCTATTCATATATTGTATTTGTAAAAATAGAACATGATGAATTCATTGAGGACACTGCTTATGAATATAAAGGAGGGATACCCACAAAAAATAAGAAATACAAATCTTGTATTTATATTTTTTGTGAAAATGAACTTGAAAATATTATGTTATATGATCAGAACAACTCTGAGTATTGGTATAAGGGTTTTCTAGAACTTAAAAAAGTAGGGGATGATTCCAAATTCACTGAAAGAGCAATTAAGATATTTAAAGAAAGTATTAACTATTTTAATGACGACTCACCTCAGGATTGTGTTGGTTTAATACAATTGGTTAATACATACTTTTCAACAAACACGACATTTGTCTATTCTGATATAATCGAACAGATTAATAATTACCCTTGTTTTTATGAAGGATTTAGTACAAGCCGAGTTATTGAAAAAATAAATGAAAAAAAAGAAAAGGTAAGAAACCATTTTGAAAATTTATTTGAAATTGATAGAAATAAAATTAAAAAGTTAAAACAGCGCTATAAGGTAAATAAAAAAGTAGAAATAGAACTAATGCCTGATGGTAACTTAAATGAAGACAACACTTTTGCTGATAATGACTCTTGCATTGAAAACTTTATAATTTCTAGTAAAGTAGATGATAAGGCATTCTTGAAAATATATACAGATGACATATCAATATTAAATAAATTTAACTATGAAAAGGTAGATTTTAGTAATATAATTAGTATAAATACTACTGCTCATGCAGAAGCGGCAATGGAATAATTCAAATTAGTAGGGGGTGTAAATTGTGTTTTTTAAATCATTTTATATTGATTATTTCAAAATTAATTCTGATAATTGTAATATAAAGGAAAAAGAAAACAGAAATTCATACACCCTTATTTTATACAATATAACTCAACTGCATTCTAATAAAGCTATATTTGATGAATTTATTTCTAAGTACATAAATTCAATGAATTGTAGTATAGAATTTCAAGCAATGTTTAATGATAGTGATGATGAAGAAGATTTAGATTTTGCTGATAATGATGTATTAGATAGTATTAATACTATTGGGTTGAAATTTTTAAGACTTAAAATTGATAAACCGGCAACTAAATCAATTATTTTTGATACTATTAGCTTTGAAGAGCATTTAAATACTTTAGAATTAAAAGAAATTTTATTATATTTTTCAAAACATGATAATTTATTTGTCTTTGATTTAGATAAAGAAATCAATAACGAATTTTATTCTATAAATAAGTTTTACTCTAATGAACAAACTTTTACAAACTTCGAAGAAATTGAAAAGAAAATTAATGAAAGAAATAAGCTTTCTTTTTTTTATAATGCTTCTGAATGTAGGTTTATACCAGATATCTTTAATTTTGAAGAAATTTATAATAAATCATTATATGATATTTTTAAATTTTTGCTGTTCGTTTCAAGTATAATATACATATCCGATTATTCTTTCTTTAAAGAAAAAGAATTCCATTTTAAGATTAGAGATAAAAAGTTTTCAATAAATTGTTATCAAGAATTTGTTGAACTGTTGAACAAAAACAATGATATAGCCGATAATTATTATTTAATATATAATTGGATTTATAATGATGCCATTTACAATAACACATCTGACAAGTTTGAGATTGCAGTACATACTATTGATAAATGCAACACTTCAAATGAAATATATATTGAAAATAGAATATTTGAAGTTATAAAAAGCAGCTTTAATTTATATCTTAAGGAAAATGTCGATAAGTACCTTATATTTAAGCAAAAAATAATTGAAAATATAACCTCCTCTATTAATGAGTGCTATAACATATTGAATGATGTGAAGAAGGCACATATGCAGTTTCTATTATCTATATTTACTGTGTTATTTACATTAATAATCGGCGAGACCATATCTCAAAGTCAATCAAAAATTTTGACAGATGAAGTGTCTATAATTTTATGTATTTTAATATTAATAATTTTTGGTCTTAGCTATTATAAAAAGCAAAATGCTATAAAAGAAATAAATAAAATTTTTAAAATTTCATCAGATTTAAAAGTGGAGATAAAAAAGGATTTAAAGATAGAAGATGATATATTTGATGTTTATGATGAAAAAGATGTATTAGAAGAGTTAATTCACCATCAAAATATATTCTATTGTATAGTTATGGTAATAATTATTTCTATATTGGTTTTAAATAAATTAATGTAATTAATATTTACTTTCGAACAATCGTTCTGTATAATATGGTTATCTCACAACTGAGGGGGTAACCATATGTACTACAACATGTTAAATAAAGCAATCTACTTACTTACTGAATATCAAATCTTTGAATATCCCATAGATAAGGATACAATCGAACAAATAATCTTAGACAGCCATTTAAAGCTTGTCACACTAAATAGCCTTTCATCGACTGTTTGTATTAACGACGTTATTTTAACGCCTAAAACTCAAAATAAAGCCTACCGCGAAAATATAGTCCATGAAATTGGACATGCTCATTGCCATTGTGGAAATTCTCTCCTAAAAAGCAAAATAATTGTGGATAAACAGGAGCAGCAAGCTGAAGCTTTTGCAGCTTATTTCTTAATGCCTATCTATGTATTTGAAGAAGCATTGAAATACTGCAGCAATGATTATGAGCTGGCAGAGGAATTCGGGGTTACTGTTAAACTTGTACAATTTATGAATATGGCGGCATAAACTG
>DFOA01000045.1 GCA_002381185.1 Firmicutes bacterium UBA3553
TACCTCAAGGGCGTTACTGTTACTTACTAGGGTTGCATCTTCTACTTTAAGTATATTTTCTTTGTCACCTGGGGATAAATTAGTGCTATATACTCCAAATATCTGTGGATGATCTTCTCCGTTTATGTAATTATGTGCTGTTACCTCAACGCCCGTTACAAGTGGCTTTAATTTCAATTTATGCCCTTGGAATTTCCTATCCTTGCCTATGGCTCCACTTACGACAGTAGGTATTGGATATATTTTAATCTTATGTGTTCTGCTACAATCCACAATCCCACCTATGGCAAATGCAACCTGTTGAAGAGCTTCTCTGTGAGCGCAGACAGGAATCATTCCTGAAAGCATTTTATTTCCTAAGCTTTCATCAAGTTCATATTCTGCGTCTGCACTGGCCATTATTTCTGCAATAATTACCTTTGCAGGTACATTGTTATATGCACCTCCTGTAAAGTTGGTCCCGTCAATTACTCCAACAAGGCTTATACCTGTCATATTAATGTTGTATTCATCCTCGTTTTCCCATTCATCTAGATAATATGTCCCTATATTCTTTTTTATCCCGTCAAGGTATTCAAACACCTTTAAAGGCTGCCGCTGTTGTAATAACTTGAACACTCCTTCCGGATTTAAAATAGAAAACTCTGCATCCTCAGAATACAGAGTAAAGTTAAGTGTATTTATTCTTAACTCGGAGCTGATAGGGTCTATTTCTTCAAGAACACTTGCAGAAACTAAATCCCTACCACTAAACAACTTTATTTGCCCGAAATCAAGCTGTGATAGCTTCAGATATCTGTAAGGTTTATTTGTGCTGTAGAAAGTAATTACTATCTTTTTATATCCTTCAATAGCTTTGTCTGCAAAATATACCGTACTGTCAGGATTAAAATTCATATCAGATAGTAGATTATTAGAACTACCATACCATTTAACATTTAAGCTGTTGCAATGATCATCTGTAGGCTCATGGAATGTGAATGTTAATCCAAGGCTGCTATGCTGTTCTGTAAATTCTATTGTTAGTACAACAGGTTGCACAAAGCCCCCGTTTTCATCACTCATGGATGCAGACCACAAACCGAAATCGCACTCTGCAGGATTATCCAGGAACAACTCAAAGGTTCCGTCAAGACGGAAATAATCTTTTTCAAACGTTGCAAATTTCCGTATCTCCAATTCATCATGTTTGAGCTGTTGCATGTCAACAAAGGATTGTTTATCTGTTGTTGAAAATGCACTATCTGGCTTTGCTGTAGCATCTACAAGGCCAAAGCTAATTGATGTTTCCATATCATCCTCTCCTTGCCGGTGCCTGGGCGGTAAAGTTTACAGTTAGGTCTTTCCAGTAGTTTCTTTCTTGTGTTTTCATCAGTAGCTTATCGCCTACATTTGAAAAATAAGCTTTGAAGGTATAATCTCCGTCTGTACCTGGTACTATTACAGTATGAAATTCAACTGGTTCTGTTAGCTTATTCCATAGTTTCTGATATTCTGTAGCATCATCTGCCATACCAAGCTTTAATTGATAGTTAAAGTAAACACCTATCAATTTCCTTTGTAGGCCTCCGTCCTCGGTACGTTTTGCAAATTTGTCCAGGAAATCAGCTTTACGACTTAATTCAATCACAGGCACATCGAATGTTATTCCATCTATCTTAATCATTATGCACCTCCTAAGACAAGTTTTGTTCCAATCCTACTATTTTCTTTATCTATATAAGGTTTAAGAACTCTTACTAATTGTGCCATATTACCGCCAAAATTTATTGTTACTTCCTGACCGCCAACATTCAGGCCACTTAATTCTTCTTGTATGATTTTACGGATTAACCCCTCCGGAGCTTCTATGTTTGTACCAGATTTCTGGTCTCCGAGGATTGCAAGAAATTCGCTATTAGGCGGGATTACAGCACCAGTTGCAAGTTTAGGTATGTTCTTTATACTTGGGGTTCCTATCTCAAAGCCTCCAAATTTTACACCCATAATATTTATTTCAGGAACTTTGAATTTTAAGCTATTCCAACCGTCTATCAATTTGTTTATCCAGCCTATGATAGTATTTATGGGTAACTTAAATATTTCAAGTATACCATCCCATACATTTTTTAAGGTATCTCTAAGCCCTTTAAATACATTTGCTATCGGTGTGGAAATCTTATCCTCGAACCATCTTGAAGCATCTTTCCATATATTCTGAACACCTGACCACGCTGAGGTTAATAAACTTACAATGGTATCCTTTAACCCTGAAAAGAACCCTGACAATGGTACAATTACGGTGTTATTAAACCAGCTACTTACAATTTGCCATGTAGCTTTTACGCTCTCCCAGGCTTCAGAAGCTTTTAGTTTAATATTATCCCAGAGCTCAGAGAAGAAAGTTTTTACAGGTTGTACGACAGTTTTATTAAACCATTCACCCGCCTTATTCCATTTTTCTTTTATCCAGTCCCAACATTTAGATGCCGCTTCTTTTACATCATCCCAGTGTTTTATGAGTAGTACGACTATAGTTATCAAAATACCTATAGCTATTATCACAAGACCAATTGGTGAAGTTAAAAACGCTATTGCTGCGCCAAAAGCTGATGTAATTGCTGTTGCAATAGCAGCCAGCCCATTCCACACGCCTACTGCAATATTCATAGCAGTTTGAGCTATAACTCCAGCAACTTTTGCTATATTGGAAGCTAGCCAAGCAGCTGTATTTTTACCTATTTCTATTGTAGATTTTACAATAGATGCAATAAAGTCTTTGGCATACATAGCAGTCAATGCTATTGTTTCAAATTTATCTGCAATTTTTGCAATAGTACCCGCCTTTATAGCTGTAGTAATATTCTTAAAAGCTGTTATAATCCCACCTGACATTTGAATAAAGGCAAATAGTTCAGTAAGTTTCCATGCTGCAAAGAATAAACCAACCGTTATAGTCATCCCTCTTACTAATTCTTGATTGTTACTTATCCAGTCGCTTATTTTTTTAAGTGCACCAGCTACATTCTCTAATATGCTAACAATTATTCCGCCAGTCCATTCAGCTATAGGTTTTAAAAATTCATCCCATAGCCACAGAGCCAAGGGCTTTATTGCTTCAATTACACTGTTTAAGACGTCGAGTGCTCCAGATAGTACATCCAAAAACACCGGTAAGGCGTCTTCTATAACCCATTTTGCAAGTGGAACAAACAAATTAATATATGCCCACTCAAGTCCGGCGAATATAGCTTTTGTAATTGGCTCGACAGCTTTTTTCAATCTATCGAAAGCATTGTTCAAGTTATCAAAATTTATAGACTTTAATGGCTCAAGCATTTTCGTTAATAAATCAATTGCCGATTGAACTGCCGGTGACACCGTAACCCCTGTTCCTATTTCTCCACCTGTTGTTATATCTCCAAGCCCTAAATCATTGTCAAGACCGTCTGCCGCATCTGTAGCACTATCTGCTGTATCTTTAGTTAATACATTTAATTCGTCAAATCCCGCAAGAGCTGCTTTTGCTTCTTTTCCTGCTTTTTTCGTAGCATCCCCTAAACTCTCTTGAGCTTTAGCAGCATCTATTCCAGTTTTAGCAACTTGCTCCTGCTGTTTTGCTTGCTTACCAAATATTGCAGTTGTAACCTGCGCGAATACATTTGCAAGTCTTGTTAATGCTGCAATAATAGCATTTATGGAAGGCAAAACAGCCCAAGCAATAGGAAGTAGAGCATTACCTACAGCAATTTTTAAATTGTTAAAATTAAATCCAAGTTTAAGTACTTCTCCAGAATAAGAATTAGCAACTTTTGCTGCATCTCCTGTCTGAAACTTTGTTTCTTCTAGTATCCCAGTTACTTCTGCTTGGATTTTCTGTTGCTTTGTTAACTTATTTGTTGTGGTTCCTATAGATTTAGCATAATCATCCCACATTTTAGCTACATTCTTAGTTACACCGGCATTATCTACAAGGATTGAATTTTCATTTTTTAAGCCTTCTGTAGCTGATGTTACTGCATCACCTAGGTTGTAGCTCGCCTGTCTTCCGAAAGCCGCACTATCTTTCAGAGCTGTTAATGTCTGTTCAATCTGCGTATCTGTATACCCTCTTGAAGCAAGATTTTTATATGCCGTGATTGCGTTTGTTGCAGGTATCAGACCATCAGAAACATATTCATTGATAAATTTCTGTGCGCCCTTAAAACTTCTGCCTTGACCATCTAATATGCTTTTTAATCCTGTCATTGCATTGGTTAATTCTGTTGTAGCTTTAACAGAATTTTTACCAAAACTAACAATTGCACTAGTTCCAAATGCTATTCCTGCAGCAACAGCTAATCTTTTCAATGAGCTAATCATTCTATTAAGACCAGCGTTAAACCCCTTAGAGTCAATTTTTGTGTCTATCCTAATACTGCCGTCATATCCTGCTGCCATGTAATCACCTGCCCTTTTGCATTAAAAAAGCACCTACTTTTGTAAGTGCTAATAATTTGTTTTTATATTATTTTTGCCCTGCCCAAAATTGATGTCCGCATTTTAGACAAGTAACTCTAACTTTTTTTGCTCCTATATTTCCCGCAACCAATCCTATAGGAGCAAATACTACAGATGCTGCAGCTGCTCCTACTACAGCCTTACCAACTCCAAAACCTTTCTTATGTGCGGTTAAACTTGTTGAATGGCATTTAGGACAATAAGCAATTCCGTCACGTTCCAATTGTTCTAATCGTCGTTTTTTATCTTCTTTTTCTTCTCTCTGTATCTCTACCTTACGTTGAATAAGTTCTTTACTTGCTTGCTTCCTTGCTGCTTTTTCTTTTTCTTTTTGTTCAATTTCTGCTTGTGTTTTAAATGTAGACTTTAGCGTTTTAGAAAAATAATTTTCAGTTTCATCAGGAAGCACTATTTTCAGCATTTCAAAATAAGTTATATGTTTCTTGTTCAAACTTATCTCATTAGCTTTGCTGATTTTAAATCCTAACAATTCATCTGACTCAAACTGTAATTTTTTAGAATTGTATGTTTTTGCAAATACATCTGAATTTTTCGAGAATCTTTTTATAATGTTGTTCTGTGGCTTTGCATCATTTATTTTAGCAATAACCACTTCATCTGTTTTAACAAATATAATTATACTATCTATGTTTGAATAATAAGTGCCATAACAAATAGTCAACTCAGATTTCTGATCAATAATTTTATATCTCTTTGCTACTTCTAAAATCTTAGGATTTATAGTATACGCCCTAGAATGTGTTTCATAAAATTCAATTGGAGCATCCCATGAAAGAACCTTTGTTTTTTTTGACATTTCGTTTTCATATCCATTTTCAAGGCTTGTTCCGCAATATGAACAAAAGTTTCCCGACGCTTCTTTTCCACAGTTTGAACAAAACATTAAATCACCGCCCCCTATAAATATACTAAAATTATATCACACAGGAAAACAATGTCAACATTTATCAATGTTATTTCAACAACTCCATAAACTCATTGATCTGTTTCTGTTCTTCAACACTGTGTTCTTCTTTCAAGTCAACAATATCTCTGATTTTATAGTACAGCTCTCTTTCTTCCTTAGAGAGCTTTCTTTTTGCCTTTTGTGTCCTAAGATAAATTAATCGGCTCATAAAGCACTCTTCCGGAAGCTCCATAAAAGCAAGTACAAATTCCCACCAATGAATGAAATTGCTCTGGCTCAATCTGCCCTGAAGTACGCCGTCAACAGCCCGATAAATGTATTTATCGTCTTGGGTAAATGAATATTTCCTTATGCCGTCACTTTCTCCGGAACCTTGGCTATTACCACCACAATCAAGAAATCTTATTCCTTGTTTAATTGCTTCATTCAAATTATGCGGTGGCTCCTTATACAGTAGTTCAACCAGTACCATGCATTTTTCATATTGTGTCAGTTCGGAATCTTCAAAAGCCATAATGATTTTAATACCAGTCTGATAATCTGCATTGATATCATATTCTATGCCTTCAACTTCGATGGCTGTAGGCAATCCGTCAGTAAGTATCATCTCATCACATTCTTTTTATTATTCTTAGTATACTTGTTTATTTTGGCACCCCTAACCTTTTCAATATAAGGGGTTACACCTTCAAAGAACTGTTCAAACATGTCCAGAGTATTAGCATTGCCAAATACCTTTTGGCTTGTACCTTCACCGAAAACAGTATCTATTTTTTCCCTCATGTAACCGCATGTTTCTTTTAAAAGTTCCAATTTCTCTTTTAAATTCACAGGCATACCATAAGAGTTAACTTCTTTATTTTTATCCAGTTCAACTTCTCTTGCTTTATATTCTTTCTCTTTGTTTTCAAGGTCAGCAATCAATTCACACAGGTTATCCATAAATTCCAAACTGTTAGGATTAAATACAATAACTCTGCTTTCATCATCATTAATTGTCAGCCTTATTTCTCCGGTATTTATATTAATATTACTCATTTCTACCTCCATCTAAAAAGCCCCACCGAAGCAGGGCCTAGTTATTATGCAGCTGTAAATGCCTTTGTAGTTGGATTGAAAGTCCCGTGTATTTTGCCTGATAGCCAGTGAATATTGAACGGAATATCCAACCCTTGAGTATTACCGCCGTAGCTTTGTACAGCAATTACACCTTTCTGTGTCCATGCAGCGTAAGTAGCAGATTCGTCTTCTCCGGTCTTGTCGAACACATTTACACAAAGGAATGTTCTCTCAACATCAGATAAAGTTTTTTCCTCTTTCACAATATCATACAATATCGCAAACAGCTTGCTTTCCTTCTTCGCTCTCATAGGAGACACCGAAGTCTGT
Organism: Firmicutes bacterium UBA3553; assembly: GCA_002381185.1. Taxonomy (GTDB): domain Bacteria; phylum Bacillota; class Clostridia; order Tissierellales; family Sedimentibacteraceae; genus Sedimentibacter. The sequence goes on from DFOA01000045.1 coordinate 6,797, forward strand.
ACCTCATATCGGTCAAGCGTTGTTGAGGTATTGCCTGTAATGTCTGTCACCGTCTCAACATTCGGATTCATTTCCAGTGACATTTCCTCTACTTTATCGCCTATCAATTCCCATTCAGGTGTAGCGGCTGATGCAACATCAGCGAACACCATAAATTCAGAACGTTTTACATATCCTGTTCCTGATATACTCATATTATCTTCTTCCTTTCTTTAAAATCAATTTAATTTGAACCTGATATATTCCAGCTCCGTCAGCTTCGACGTCAAATAGCATAGCATTTGAAGCCTCTATACTCTCTGCAACATATCTTCCAGGTAGTACCGGCAGGTTATCAGCCTCATTTTGTTCCTCTAACCAATCCGAGAAATCTTGAAGAAAATCTTGATTCTCACCTCGGTTTACTTCATCAGATGCTGCTTCTTTGGCCCGAAATACATAATTATGTTCATAATATCTATTTCCTGTAATATCTGTATGTGATTGCCCGTTGCCTGTAAGCACCAATGCGTAGCTTGACAATTCATCATCTAATTGATCTGTATTTACCTTTGGTATGGTTTTTAGCTGTTCTATACCTTCATAAGATTCAATAAATTCCTGTAACGATTTAATTATACTCATTTACCACCTCCGGCAATTAATGCCGCTTTATCAAGTATCTGCTTGCCCTTGTCTTTCTTCATCCTTTCAAACCAAAACGCCCCGCGCATTGGTGCACCATGATATGTGAGCTTTCTGGCCGTCAATACTTTAGGAGCTCTGCCAACCATCAATTTGCCATAGTAATGATACCTGGCATGTGGAGCATTCCAAACAACCTCACCACTACCGATTACAGTCCCTAGAATGCCGCTTTTCTCTAACATGCTACTCTGAAATGGTATATACGGACTTGACAATCTTAGAACCTCACTATCGACAAACATTTGAGCTCTGGAATATCTACCTTCCCATTTTGGCTGAAAGTTAGGATTCCATGTAAGCTGTGCTTTACCGTTTTTGGTCTT
>DFOA01000006.1 GCA_002381185.1 Firmicutes bacterium UBA3553
GAAACAGGGTATTGCCCGTATACTGAGTAATATTCCTCTAAATCCTGTATCACGACGCTGCTTTGCTCTATCGCATAGTTTGTGCTGTAATCCAGTGCAGGAACGATAAGGGCGCACCGAGAGATTACTACAGCTAACGGGATGATCACCATATAATACGGTATAATACTTGGCTTAAGGTCATCGGGATTCCTCATTTTTCTTATTCGGGGGATAATGGTCTTAACTGTGATATAAACAAAAATGATCGGTAAAGAAATGCCCAACGCTAAAGAACCTCTAAAACTACCTATACCGCCAATAGCAACAAAGGATGAAACAATAACGATCAGAGTCAGTATCACCAAGGCAGCTATTGCAAAGCTACCGCTTTTTCTTGAGCCGTCATTGACTTTTTTCCTCTGTACTCTTTCATAAATTAGCCACAAAACACCGACAGGAACAAGCAACAAAGAAATAAAGCTTGCAATCTGAATAATACCAGAAATCATTACAGCTAAGTGGTCATATCCTCCTGGAAAGTAAGGAAGAAATGTGAAAAGGATGGCCAGTATACAAATGACGATTATGCTAATAACATGTAGTACCATATATGCTTAAGTCTCCTATCTTCATTATATAAATGATCCGCAGTTCAAATCTACTCGACAAATTCCTGTTTATCGATATCATACCATATATCGCAGTTCTTGTCATCAGCTTTGTATAAGCACTGACTGGAAGGTATTAGAGATGTAGGTAAGAAAGACAATACAAAGAAAATGGGTAACAAAAAAATAAAAAAGAGAAAGGTGATTAAAATTATGAAATTAGCAGAAATGAAAAAAATTGAAGAAGGACAAAAAATCAGCGACTTACTTGAAAATGAAATCTACTATTGCAAAGGATTTGACGGCAGTGCAAATTATACTGTTTTTGCGGTAACGGATCAATTGTTTATTGCAGCTTTAGCATGGGATAGTGAAGATAAAACGGTACGCCTTGCAGAGCAGCAACATGAAGAAAATTTTTGCCTTGCTATTGATAAGAAAAGTGTACAGGATTTATCTGTAAGTGATGGATACACGGTATTAGCCGAATTTTCAGTCTATGGTTTTTCAGATATGATTGATGGTAGTGCCGAAGATAACTTCTATATTGAGATTGTATCTAACAATTCATTTGAAGAAATAATAAAGGAGTTTGGAGAGTCCGTTCATTCACAAATGGACTCCCCAACGATGTAAGACCGCTTATTGTCCCATAAAGTATTGAAAGGACAATTTCAGTATTTAGGAGGAAAATATAATGTCTACACATAAAGAGCATTTAGAAAAAATATTTGGAAATGATGCGGTTTTTACCGATACAAGATATGTCGGTGCAAAATGCTATGGGAAAATCAGCGATATTCTTCGAGTACGTGCGGAATTCACCTATCTCGATGTTGTGGGTTTGTATGATGCCATAAAGATATCGATTATAAATCGCAACGAAGGAGAGATTGATAGCGTAGTCATTGGATTAGGCTATGTTCTTGGATTAAAAAAAGTTACTAATCGGAATTTTCCAGATGGAATTTATCCTTATATGTGGTGGAATAATGACAAATTGGATTGGTATGTTTACAAAGCAAACCCTAAGGATTATGAAGCGCTCACAACTGCTGTTAACAATTATGTAGATGTGTTCCGTGAACCTGTGCAGGAGATGCAATCCGGACTAGAGCAGAGGTTTTTGTAATTATTTAAAACGAATGGCAGGTGATAAAATGATAGATTCTGTAGATATGGCAAAATGTGCACGTGTTTTTTTCGAACTTGAGGAATATCTAAAGGGAGAAAAGGGTCAATTTTTCAAATGGATGAGGGTTGTTTATGACTTACATGATACAACTGAAATGTTTCCCGCAGAAATGGCAAATCATATTTGTAATGTATTCAAGGAAATAAGACATAAATACGGAAACAAAATTGCCCTTGACTTGTATAACACTCAGTCTGCTGTACTGCCGAGAGAGATGATATATGCCGCCGAATATTTGCACCTTAACGGAAAAATTGAGAATGTGAGAGAGCTTTGCGATGTAGGATATTTTATGGAATGTGAGCAATACGAATACGATATAAAGGTAAAAATTGTTGAGTATGTAAATAATGGAGGCTCAATCGATGATTTATTCCACCACATCAATTCTATTTTTCAAGATAAACAGGAAAATGAACTTGACTCAATAATCGAAACACAGCAAATGTGATAGCTAATGACACGCAGCAAGCGTGTTTTTTTATGGAAGGAGGTGCTTATCCAATGTTTATTTGGGACTTTGTACTTGGGACAGTCATGGATCAGATTATTGAGTGGATTTACGGACAAGTGGTTGGATTTCTTGCCGATTTTTTTGCACAAATGGGAAATATGGGCGTTGAGCTCTTTCCTATGGAATGGGTTCAATCAATCGTTCTGTTTTTTTCTTATCTGGCTTGGGCGCTGTATGGAACAGGTCTCGTGGTCTCGGTGTTCGAAGTGGGCATTGAGTACCAACACGGCAGAGGCAGCATAAAGGATACTGCTCTCAATGCACTAAAAGGCTTTATGGTGGTATCACTTTTTACAATACTTCCGGTGGAGCTGTTCAAGCTATCTGTTAATCTTCAAAGCAGCCTGACATCAGGAATCACGGGCTATGGCAGCAATTTTGGCGAGCTTGCGGGAAACATTATTGCAGAGCTTGGCAGCTCACCGGATCAGGTAAGTTCCATGAGCTCCGCTATATTTGGAGGTCTGGCTGCTATTACAAGTCCCATTATGATGCTGTTCATAATAATTATGATGGGATACTCGGTAATAAAGGTGTTCTTTGCCAATTTGAAGAGAGGAGGCATCCTGCTTATTCAAATTGCGGTCGGCAGCCTGTATATGTTCAGCGTTCCCCGTGGATATATTGATGGATTTATTCAGTGGAGCAAGCAGATCATCGGTCTGTGTCTAACCACCTTCCTGCAGGCAACTATACTTGCCGCAGGGCTTATGGTTCTGAGAACCAATGCTCTGCTTGGTCTTGGACTGATGCTTTCTGCAGGAGAAGTGCCGAGAATAGCGGGAGCTTTCGGATTGGATACCAGCACAAAGGCCAATGTAATGAGTGCAGTGTATACAGCGCAGGCGGCTGTCAATACAACACGAACCATTGCACAGACAGTCGCACCGAAATAATGCAGAAAGGAAAAAATACTATGAAATTAATATATGTGGCATCTCCTTATGCCGGAGATGTTAAAAAAAATATAGAATTTGCAAAGAAAGCGTGCAGTCATGTGATGGATGAAGGGCACGCTTTCTTTGCACCGCATCTTCTTTATCCTCAGTTTCTTAATGACGAAAATCCTGACGAAAGGAAAGCCGGACTTAACACGGGTCTTGCCATGCTGACACGCTGTGATGAACTATGGTGTTATGGTGACCGTATTTCTCCCGGAATGCTTCTCGAAATACAGGAGGCAAGCAGGATTGGGATACCAATACGTCGAGTAATGGAACAGGAAAATGTCTTTGTTATAGGCAGAGTAAAAAATAGTGTACAGGTTGAGGCTCCTACATTGGCAATGGGTATATCATGATGATGACGATGGGGAGCCTTTTTGATGGGATTGGAGGCTTCCCTCTTGCTGCTGTACGTAATGGTATTATTCCCTTATGGGCAAGTGAAATTGAAGCTTTTCCCATTGCAGTAACGAAAATTAGATTCCCTGAAATGCTCCATGTAGGGGACATAACAAAGCTGAATGGAGGATTACTTCCTCCTGTAGATGTCATATGCGGCGGTTCTCCATGTCAGGATTATTCCGATAAAA
>DFOA01000040.1:0-59896 GCA_002381185.1 Firmicutes bacterium UBA3553
TATTTTATCGGAATAATCCTGACATGGAGATCCCCCGCATATAACATCCACGACAGGCAGTGATGCTCCGTTCAGTTTTGTTATGTCCCCGACATGAAGCATTTCAGGGAATCTTATTTTAGTTACTTCAATTGGGAAAGCTTCAATTTCGCTTGCCCATAATGGAATAATGCCATAGCTGACAGCGGCAAGCGGGAACCCTCCAATCCCATCAAAAAGACTTCCCATGCTTAGCTTTAACTTTTTTTAAATGTGCTATCTTTTACTGTATCAGAAATAGGAAACTGTCCTATCTCATTCTTGTTTCTGTCCATTTTTAAATCTCCTTTTCTGTTTTATATTAATTTGGTACGCTCATTTCAAACGTGCTGTGATTCTTTTGCTGATACCATGTTTCTGTTTCAATATTGCCTCCATGGACTATCCGTGCTTTCTTGCCTTCTGCACAAAGCCACTCAAGGTATTCAGGATTTACATTTTCTTTGATTGATTCGGGCAGCCAGGATACCGGAAGCATGAAGGAATTACCGGGAAAACACTTTGTTTCCTGTTCGATTGTATATTCTAATGTTTTATGAATCATTGGCAGCCAAGACGCAGCAGCTTGTGGAATCTCCTGTTCAAAAAATACTGTATATAGATTAACCTGCTCTGGTCTTTCCCAGCTTTCACTTCCATCCTCATTCCAAATGATGTCTGCAGAGGTTATTAAAGCACATTCTTTATTACAATTCACCCACACCGACTTATTAATATCAGGCAGATAAAATCTAACTGTGCCAACCATGCAATTACCGCCGGTGTTGCCATATACCTGATTTTCAACTTCAAACTTTTCCGGATTAAATATGGGGTACATGTCGAGTTCTCTAAGGTCTTCAAGGTGTATCCTATGCCGTGATGAATACTCCGGAAGATGTGCTGCGCACAGATATTCAGTGGCAGGTGCATTATTCAGATATAGATTTCGGATATCTTTGATTCTTATTTCAGCTTCTTTTTTAGATGAAAAAATTATAATTTTATTGTTCTCACAAAGAAACCCTGATTTACCTTCAAGTGGTGTATCCACCCTTATACTTGTCCAAATAGCATAGTCTGAAACCTGAATACCTTTGATTTGCTCTGTTGTCACAATGCGTCTTGGTATGCACATTTGCCTTGCATAATCAATTTCTTCTTTCATGCCGGGGCTTATAATATCGCCAAAGGCCCATAGCTCATCACACTTTGCGAGCATAGTCAGTCCCATATCCAGTGCTAATTTTCTTTCCTTCTGATTCTCATCATCTAATAGCTGAGGATAAAGGAGATGAGGAGCAAAAAAAGCGTGCCCTTCATCCATGACATGTCGGCACGCTAATTTGGCAAACTCAGTATTCTTTTCGGTATCTCCGGCGAAGGGAGATGCCACATAAATTAACTTCATGGCTTTTTCCTTTCTGTATTATTTTGGTGCGACTGTCTGCATAACGGTTCGTGACATACTTACTGCTGCCTGCGCTGTATACACTGCACTCATTACATTAGCCTTTGTACTGGTATCCAATCCGAAAGCTCCGGCTATTCTCGGCACTTCTCCCGCAGAAAGCATCAGTCCAAGACCAAGCAGAGCATTGGTTCTCAGAACCATGAGCCCTGCGGCAAGTATAGTTGCCTGCAGGAAAGTGGTCAGACAAAGTCCGATGATTTGCTTGCTCCACTGGATAAATCCATCAACATATCCGCGGGGAACGCTGAACATATACAGGCTGCCGACAGCAATCTGAATTAGCAGGATTCCGCCTCTTTTCAAATTGGAAAAGAACACCTTTATTACGGAGTATCCCATCATAATTATTATGAACAGTATCATAATGGGGCTTGTAACAGCAGCCAGACCTCCGAATACAGCAGAACTCATGGAACCCCCTTGATCCGGCGAGCTGCCAAGCTCTGCAATAATGTTTCCAGCAAGCTCGCCAAAACTGCTGCCATATGCCGTGATTCCTGATGTCAGGCTGCTTTGAAGGCTGACAGATAACTTGAACAGCTCCACCGGAAGTATTGTAAAAAGTGATACTGCCATAAAGCCTTTGAGTGCATTGAGAGCAGTATCTTTTATACTGCCTCTGCCGTGTTGGTACTCAATGCCCACTTCAAACACCGAGACCACAAGACCTGTTCCGTACAGCGCCCAAGCCAGATAAGAAAAAAAAAGGACGATTGACTGCACCCACTCCATAGTGAAAAGTTCAACCCCCATATTCCCCATTTGTGCAAAAAAGTCTGCAAGAAATCCGACTACTTGTCCGTAAATCCACTCAATGATCTGATCCATGACTGTACCAAGTACAAAGTCCCAAATAAACATTGAATATGCACCTCCTTCCATAAAAAAACACGCTTAGTGCGTGTCATTAGCTATCACATCTGCTGTGTCCCCATCGCTGAGTCAAATTCTTTTTCTTTTTCATCTTGAAGAATCAATTTGATATGGTGGAATAAATCATCAACCGAACCGCCGTCATTTACATACTCAACAATTTTTATTTTTGTATCATATCCGTATTGTTCGCATTCCATAAAATATCCTAAATCGCAAAGTTCTCTCACATTCTCGATTTTTCCATTATGGTGCAAGTATTCTGCGGCATGTATCATCTCTGCCGGCAGTACGGCTGCCTGAGTGTTATACAAGTCAAGGGCAATTTTGCTTCCATATTTGTGCCTTATTTCCCTGAATTTATTACATATATTATTTGCCATCTCTGCGGGAAACATTTCAGTTGTATCATGTAAGTCATAAACTATCTTCATCCATTCCAAGAATTTGCACTTTTCCCCATTTAGATATTCCTCAAGCTCGAAAAAAATACGTGCGCACTTTGACATATCCGTAGAATCAATCATTTTATCACCTGCCATTCGCTTTTGATAATTACAAAAACCTCTGTTCTAGTCCTGATTGCATCTCCTGCACAGGTTCACGGAACACATCTACATAATTGTTAACAGCAGTTGTGAGCGCTTCATAATCCTTAGGGTTTGCTTTATAAACATACCAATCCAGTTTGTCATTATTCCACCACATATAAGGATAGATTCCATCTGGAAAATTCCGATTAGTAACTTTTTTCAATCCAAGAACATCGCCTAATCCAATGACTGCACTGTCAATCTCTCCTTCGTTGCGATTTATAATAGATATCTTTATGGCATCATACAAACCCACAACATCAAGATAGATGAATTCCGCACGCACTCGAAGAATATCGCTGATTTTCCCATAGCATTTTGCGCCGACATATCTTGTATCGGTAAAAACCACATCATTTCCAAAGATTTTTTCTAAATGCTCTTTATGTGTAGACATTATATTTTCCTCCTAAATACTGAAATTGTCCTTTCAATGGTTTTATGGGACAATAAGCGGTCTTACATCGTTGGGGAGTCCATTTGTGAATGACCAGACTCACCAAACTCCTTTATTATTTCTTCAAATGAGTTGTTAGATACAATCTCAATATAGAGGTTATCTTCGGCACTACCATCAATCATATCTGAAAAACCATAGACTGAAAATTCGGATAATACTGTGTATCCATCACTTACAGATAAATCTTGTACACTTTTCTTATCAATAGCAAGGCAAAAATTTTCTTCATGTTGCTGCTCTGCAAAGCGTACCGTTTTATCTTCGTTATCCCATGCTAAAGCTGCAATAAACAATTGATCAGTTACTGCAAAAACAGTATAATTTGCATTGCCGTCAAATCCTCTGCAATAGCAGATTTCATTTTCAAATAAGTCGCTGATTTTTTGTCCTTCTTCGATTTTTTTCATTTCTGCTAATTTCATAATTTTAATCACCTTTCTATTTTTTATTTTTTGCTGTACATTTTCCATGCACAGTCTTTATAATACCTCTTTGTCAATATTGGCATAAGGATGGTGATATCGGTTCATTTATTTTTTCCTGATTTTTATCTTGAGTTACTTATTATATTTGTTCATATTCAGCCCCTTCTACATTCCAAGTATCTTCCAGATATAAAGAGGGGCTGTCAACGTGAACACAAGGCAGGCAAATAGAATTGCCGGAGCTGCCCACTCAAACTGACCGTGTTTCCTGTAATCGAAGTAAGCCGTTCCCAGCTTGGCAAAGAAAAACACTGCAAGAATTAAATCTATAGCCGGGAATACTACATTGTTTACTACCGTCTTAATTTGCTTTGAGGCATCCTTCCAAGTACCCTCAATGGCTCCGGCAACATCTCCCTGTTCCTGATGCAAAAGCAGCTCATACAAAACACTTGGGACACTATAAGCAGCAATGCATAAGAACAAATACAATCTTTTTACATTTTTTCATATACTCCACCTTTCTTGTATAGTAAAAGACCGCAGGATTGTTTCCCACGGTCTCTCTTAATTCTTTTACATGACTTATTGTCATATTCATGGTCTGTTCTTCTAAAAGCGGAGCAACTTCTATCACTTGTGGATTGCGTTGAAATTTCAGGTCACCTCTAAAGCCCTTTTTTTAGTAAGTTAAATTCTTCAGCTTGCGCAAGAACTTCAGGCGAACAGCCAAGTGGCATCTCTTGATTCCATCGTACCCATTCTCCGTTTTGATGACTTTGTTCCAGCTTTAGTATGATGTAATCTTCAGGTATAAAGGCGGGATATTTCCTCACAAGTCCATGCTTATCAATATACGGATGTCCTTCTTTCATGACAGTCATCTCCATAAGTCTCAGGGTATCTTCCAAGGAAGTACAGAACCAGCATTCTTTATCTCCAAATCGTCCGTATACGACCTTCCTGAAGTATTGCATCAAGATTATCCTTTTTTCGTATAGTGGTATAGCCAGCCTTCAGGCTCCTTGATTAATTCATAAGACATTCCATCACTTCCCTGCTATGGTTTTTTAGGAGCCGACATGCCAATCCTGCCACAAGTTTCCCCTGTATTGTCAATCTGTCCGTCAGATTGGCAGATAAGCATTCCACTGGGCGTCCACCCGTCAATAAGCCATGTGTTGACCGTATAGGCTCCGTCCGGCATCCAAATAGGTGAAAAGTGTGTACGGCTTTTATACGTTGAAAACTCATTTTTCTGAAATTCAAATCGTACCTGCTCCCATACGCTCCAGCAGCCTCCAATAGTCTTCATAGCCGAATTCAGGAAAGTAGCTGACCGCATTCTGCGGCTGAGTCACGGCTGTGCTTTGGTTTGAGCTGATGTTACTTGTTACTGTCTGATTAATTCCATATCCTGACTTCATTGTTCTGCCACTTAGATGTAGGATTCTTGCTGTCGCATGCGATACTCATTGACAGCAGTCAAGTTAGCACTGTAATGATTCAGGTCAAATTCCCACCACCCGTGATCGCACCAATATCCATCTTCATCATCTCCATGCCATACCCAATACTCATGCCACCATGGACGCCATATACTCCAACTTGCAGAGCTTTTCACCGTTCTGCTTGGAACAGGCTCAAGAGAGAAGCTGTCGTTCCTGTCATCAGCAACCGGATTTGGCGGTGGATTTTTGTCAAGATCAACAATTTTTACATTAATTGTACTTTTAGATGTTTTTCCCGGTCCGGATACAGAAACATCAATTGCCATATCCTGCTCTGTGGATGGTGTTGTCCATTTAACCCATGCAAGCTGACTGTCACCGCTGGGATAATAGACATTGCCTACATTATAAGTTCTGCCGTCAATTTCAAAGGTTACTCGCGTCGGTCTGTCAGGGTCCGACTGACCTCCGCTTACTCTGACTGACGTTATAACTTCAGTATTTACACGATATTCATAATCGTATGCTTCAATTTCAGGTTCTTCAGGCTTTTCTGCAAATCTGACTATACCGAGACCCAGACTGGACTTTATATCTGCATTTGTAGCAGTGGATGTCCTGCTCCCGTGCCATGCAGGATAGCCGAGATCCCCTGTTTCAAGGAACATTGCAAGAGGTAAATTCTTGTGAGTAAGCGGAAACATATTTTTACGCAGTAAACCGCTGACTTGTTCATCATACATAGCGGCCTCTGTTGCAGTAGTTGCTATCAGCACACCCTCAAATGTATAATAGGCAACAGGCTCTAAAAGAATTTTGTAATCACCGCCAATGAGAACATCATAATCCATGCCTATAATCTCCGCTATACGCTTGACAACATATTCCGAACAGAAATATCTTTTGATGGCATCAATGTTGTTATTTCCATCTATACTTATAATCTTAGGTATGGTTTGCGTAGGTTTCACAGCAACATACCCACCTCTTACAGGTTTAAGTTCAGCTCCGTTACTATATTGCAATTTACAGACCATTCCAAAATTATAAATTGATGATGCTGGTGGCTTATTGGTAAAGTCAAATGGAATGTTTAAAATAGCATGGTCGCTTGCTCGAATAACCGTTACACGTACACCTTCGTTGCCAGGGCTCCATTTATTATCTTCTGACCCATATTCCATATCGCCTCCGCCTCCATCAATGTTACCGCTCCCGCCTGTATCTGCGAAAACATTTATAGTAAGCATTAGTGACAATGCGATCAGCAGCACGGATATGATACTAATAATTTTTTTCATTATATCCTCCTGTTTTTTTGCAAAATAAAAGCACGGTATTTTTCATCCGTGCTAATTAAAGTTTGTATATTAATCCATTATACCAACTTGCTTGTTTATATCACCGTCACCATCCACTTCAATTACTTTATTTTCACCAGCATCAGGCACATTTTCAAAGCCGGGCAGTCCGCCGCCTTTCGGCTTACTCTCTTCTTTAGGTATCTCCACCTTGTCGTGATCCTCGTTTTTCGGAGGTTCCGTTACCTTTTCACCGTCTGGTTTCTGCGTAGGATCAGTGAGCTGTTCTTCTGTATATTCCGGTTTTTCTATATCATTTTGTATGGTCTGTTCCGTACCGGATGATATAGCTCCGTTATCTTTTTCTTCCTGTTCATCTATATCCGGAACTGTTACCATTACCTCTTTTTCTTCTGTTTCAGGTGTATTCACTGTTACATCCGAAGGCTCGGAGCCTTGAGACGAAATTTGTTCATCTATTATGGGCTGCTTTTGAAGCTTTGAGCTGATTAATACTGCTAAAATGACGCATATTACGAGGCAGCCTGCTACAACAGTCCATTTTTTTGTTCTGTTATTCATAAGAGTTTCCTCCGTATTTTTAAATTTTCATGGCTTCCTTTTATCCACACCCTACCATAATTGTGAATAAAAGTCTACATTTATTTCATTTTAATTATTATTTAGAGCTTAATTTTTCTAAAATTTCGGCGTATATCCTGCTCTTGTTTCAACCTTGATTCGCATAGGAGGCAGAAGCTTTTTGCCAAAGGATACTGGCACTTCCAGCATTATATCTGCATCGGCTTCGAATCTCGCCGACGGATTATCTGCTGAAGCAAAGGGAGCATTTCGTATATGCACGTTCAGATTCCATATCCTGAATTCCAGATTTCCGTTTGCGGTTTTCTTTTCATGGCGAGAGCCGTTTTTAGACAGACCAAGAAGGTTATCCAATTTGTCATATATATCCCCATAATCAAAGCTTTCATCAAATTTCCCGGCCATGGGCTGGTATCCTCCGCTATATCCCTCACGAACACCATGATATACATCATCATAATTTTCCACTACGGTAGATATAATGGCTGACTGAACAGCATCACGGACTCCCTGTGCAATGATAAGAAGACGCAAGTATTCTGAAATACCTGAGAATACAAGGACAAGCGAAAGTGTTACAGCAACAGCCAACGGCATGGATGAACCTTTCTTATCTTTTATAGGTGATATAACCTTATTTGTTACTTCCAATACACTTCACTCCTTCCTGCCGCTTCCGACCTCAGTGTAATGGGAAAAGATCCAAATCCTCCAAACAGTCCGATATTTGTCTTATAGGTAACCGTCACATTAATTTCCTCATTAAGCTGTATCCTTCCGGTTTTCGACCATGATACGGTTGGACTCAGTCCCGTTTTTTCCTGAAGCATCTGCTCGCGTCTGTTAGTTTCACTTCCGACTCGCCCTGTTATCTCTGCCTCCCGGATGAGCTCTGTGGCAAAGGTATCTATCTGCTGCTTGGCTATGAATACAGGTAATACCCTGACAGCAAGTGCTATTACAAGCATGGAGCAAAGAACCAAGACTGCAACGTCAATATACCCCTCACCACTGTTGTCTTTTAGGAGTTTCAGCACATAGTCACCCCCTGTTCAAAAGAGTTTTGATTCTGTTCTGTCTCCCGGATACTACGACTAAGCATATACCATATGCCGTCACACAAATTAGCATCACGGACCTCCTGATTCAACAGCTCCTCTGCAGTTACCTCCATTACACAATCACGATGTCCTGCATGTCCCGTTATACCGTGACCGGCCAGTAGAATCTGTGCCTTTTCCGGTGTCAAGTACACATAACCGCCAGGTGTCATAATATCAAATGTTGCATCTGGATGTTCCTCTATAAATTCCCGTACAGTTACGGTCTTATTTATTTCGGAAGCAGGCGTATAATCCTTATCAAGAGCATAGTATTGACCTGCATCGTCCTTATCCATCAGATTCCATAGTGCATGATTAAGTTCCTCGCTGAAATTAACATTCCGCTCTGATATCCATTGATCCCTTGCAAGCTCCAGCGGATTTTCAAAACGAAGCAGATATTCCATATAATCCTCTTGGTATCCACCGCCGTACAACGCATTATATACAAAGCGGGTAGCTGAAATTTCATCACTTTTTTCGATGAGATTGCCTTTTGAAAGTCTAAGCAATGACCACATATAATCGTTCCAATTTAAATTGAGTTTTTCTCGAAGCATCTTTACAATCCGTTCTCTCTTCACTTTGCACCTCCTTCTTAAAACATCCCATTAAGTGATGTAACAATTTCATACGCAATGATAGCCATATAGGTTAATAAAAAGCACATAAGCATAATAAAGGAGAACACACGTATTCTCCCAGGGATTTTCATAGCCTGTGCTTTCAGGCGCTGAAGCTCAAGCTGCTTCATGTCATGGGCAAGCATCTGAAAATACATTCCTCCGTCGTCCCCACGCAATACACCTATTAACCCGCGTGTAATATCTGACAGCATGGGCGAATTAAACCTCGACTCAAACCGCGTCAATGCCGCTTCAAAATTGGATGAACGCATATCGGCCGTAAGGATATCGAGTTCTGCAGCAAAATCTTCATCGGCATTGCCTTTGAAATGTTCCAGAATTGACAGTACATCACGGCTGGCTTTTAACTCCTGAGTAATGGTAGCCACAAAGCGCGGCAGCTCCTGTTCTATTTTATTTCGCTTGGCTTCCAGAGCCTCATCTGCCTTTCGAATCTCTTTGAAATAAGTCAGTATGGCGATGAATAGTACAATTGGAGCCAGCAGCGGCAGAATCAGCAGACATGGAATAATACAAATTCCGATACTCATACCTTTGACGATTGCCGTTGAAGTGAACATCTCCGGAGTATCTGAGAATCCTGCAGATGAAAGAACATTTGTCATCCTGATTTTCTTGTACTCATCTATTCGGATATGGTGTGAAAGACGTATTGCGGCATTCCTCAACAGTACATCAGTCGTTTTTGGCTTTGCGTTGGACCGCTTTCCTGCTGACAGCATTGCTTTTTGTGTGGCAAGCGTGGGTAATCTAAGCAAATCAGAAACAATAAAAAACAACCCTGCCGATAGAAAAACTCCAACTAAAAAAAGATATATCGTCATGATGTCCTCCTATCTTCGATACTCTATCGGTTGTGTAAGTTTGATGACAAACGCAGTAGAAATAAAAATTGCTACGGCACATATAGTGATAATAATCTGCCCCAAGGTCGTGTGCATCAGTGTATTAAACCAATCCCCATTTAAAAAATACATAAGCGGAATATTTCCAATGACAAGGATCAGCATAATAATAAATTCCTTTCTCGGTTCAAATACCATATTCTCTAACTCACCGTTAACCACCCTCATGTCTGATAGCTTGCTGACAATAGGAGTCAAAGTAGTCTTGAGACTTCGATCATACTGGCAGGCAATAAGTGCATCACACCATTCAGAATACACAGCGTTGTCAATTTTGTCCTTTAAGTCATAGAGTGCCGCTGTCACATCAGGATTAACAAGCTTGATACAAGATACAAAGGATTTGAACACCGACAGCACAGGCGGATTCAGATATGTGATGTTTTCCTCAACTGCTGTCAATATATCCTCATTCCTAAGATAAGATGTTGTAATGATGCTTAGTGCTGTTTCAAGCTCAGAAGCAATATCCCTTTTGAAATGGCTGGCAGTAAGCTTTATCCACCAGAAAGGAATGAACATACATCCTGCCGCCATAACCGGAATAAGAAAAAAGTTTGACATCATAATCGCTATAGATGCACCGGCAGTAAAACATAATAAAGACACAGCACAAAGCATGGGAAATTGAGATGATCTGTTTGTTACTTTAAGAATGGATTGTACCTCAGCAATTTCACGGCGCAAGTATGACTGTTTTTTTCTGCGAGTGAACTCACCTACCTCATCTCGCAGTGAATTTGGCCTGTCAGTGAGCTTTCCAAATATGTCAGCAGTGAATTCCATCGGTGTAATACCAAGTAAAATAAAAAAACCTGCTATCATTCCGATGCAAGCAATTAAAAGTACAGTTGTCATGCGATTTTAGTCTCCTTTCTCCTCAGGCTTTCTATTACCGTCTGCGGCATACCATTTTCCAGCAACCGTTTTGCAAGACTGTCAGATATAGTATTAACCTGCTTATGATATCCTTCTATAACAAATTTTCCATCCTCAATGCGGTTTTCAGTTATGACATACTGAAACAAAGGACGATAGTTTCTTGTGCCGTCAGGCAGAATCTCACATTCCTGTATTTCCATCATACGTCGCTTCTTATTTTCAAGCTTCTTGCAGAACACTACAATTGGGTAAGCTTCCGTCACATAATCCATAAGCGTTTGGTCGGACATATCTACGGCTCTTTTGCACAGGGACACCATTCTACGATAGGTTGCTTCACAGGAATTAGAATGGATAGTGGTGAGTACCGCCACACCTGTTCGAGCGGCTTCTTGAGCAGCATTGGCTTCTGCCCCTCGCATCTCACCTACACCTACAACATCAGGATTAAATCGCAATGCATAATCTAAAAGATTTGTTTGGTCAATCTTCTGGCGGTCATTATCACTATCACGAGTCAGGGTATGAATTACGGAGTTTATGACTTTGCCGTCCTTTTCTCTGACCAATGCAAACTCCCGTGAGCCATTTTCGATTGTATAAACTCTTTTACTATCCGGTATAGTTGTCAGAAGCCATCCTGCCACTGTAGTTTTTCCTGAGCTTGTGGCTCCCGCGATACACGTGGATATGCCGTATCTGACACAAAGAGATAAAAAGTCAAGCATAGTCTCAGTTGCCGTACCACTTTCCACAAAATCAGACTTCTCCATATTTTGCGGGTTGACGATACGTATACTGGCTGCAACTCCCACATCCTCGTCTACTACCGGACTTTTTAATACTGCAATTCGTATATTCTTGGAAAGATGTCCAAGAACCATGGGACTTGCATTATCTAATACCATTCCGCTTATGTGGAGCATTCTTCTAATGACATTCAAGGCATGCTCCGGACTGTCAAAGTGTTCGTCAAGTTTTACGGTTCTTCCGTCAGAAAACTGAACCTCAATGTCACGCCACGAATTAATGTCAATTTCTTCAATGCCTGTACCAAAGATGTATTTTGTAAGAAAGCTGAATTCTGCCATCTCTGTATATAGTGCATCTACCAATGAATCTGCAGTCATTTCCTTAACTGATATACGTCTGTCAAGTATATATTTTCGTATATATCTCTTAATCTGCTCCTTGGCATCTGCATCAGATCCTGTTAGCAAATTGCTGTAATTTTCTGAGATGTATTCTTGTACCTCTGAAAGTACGGATGAAAAATCTCTGCCCTCGGTAGGTGAAAAAAATAAAGAGTGAGTACTCATATTCCAAATACCTCCTTTGTTATTTTCTGTATCTCACGTCGAAACGGGCGACTGTCTTTCAGAGATAAATCTGAAAGCAGATTTCCTGAAAGATACTGCTCTTCAAGCTCTTGTGAATGCGTTAAAATGAATGCTACAGAACCAAACGCCTGACCTATCTGTTCTCCTGCCTGATGAGATTTTACATTGCTTGCAATCTTATATTGCTTATCTGCATCCCATTTTGAATCCCGTAAAAGAGGGAGCTGACTGGAGAGGTAGCTCACCGATTTAAGATCCGCATTGGTAAGACGCAGCACGCTGTCGGCTTCCATTATTGAAACTGCCGACAGAATATCTCTTGAAATGTAGCTGCTGCAGTCTACCACAATGAACGGTGCAATTTTCCTTAGTCCGTCAAGCAGTTCTTTAGCTTGTACTTCCTCATATGGCGGATATGTGAATTCATTCTCCCCTTTCTTCATACCGAGGATAGTCAGATGGCTGCTTTTCTTAAGTGTAACAAGGTTGTGCTTTATTAGAGCCTCCGTCACATGAGCGGCAGCAAGGACGCTGCCTAACGAATGCTCATACTCAAGCTCCGAGGGCGGACAAATGCAGGGAAGCATAGGTGCGGTCATATCACAAAGCAATAGCGCCACATTTTTCTTTTGATCTGCAATATGCTTTGCAAGCTTGACCGCAACCGTGGTTTTACCGCTTCCGGGGGACCCCCAGACAGCAAGAACACCATGTGTCTCATGGTCCTGCATGGCAGTTTCTCCCGAAGCTTTGCGAGTAAAGATACTTTTTTTCTTGAAATTCAACATTACTGTACCTCATTTCCCATGACTTTCTCGGATATATCCTCATTTTTGTTCTCTTGTTCCTCTGAATCAGAGTAGCTGTTTTCATCCTGATTTTTGGGATATAATTCGTTTGTTAATTTATCTTGTACCTCAATAAATTTAGCTGCATTTGAAGGAGTGCCGCGGTAAATAAGGGACATGTGAAGCTTTCCCTCAGTCTCAAGCTCGGCGAGCACTTTGCTTTGCTCAGGAGAAACCAGCAAGGTCACGGTAGATGGCAGTTCTCTTTCATCCTCTCCGGCTTTTTCCTCTCCTGTGTTTGCATCAAATCCTGAAGATGCAGTAACACTGATAACTTCTACATATTTTAATTCAGCCGGAATAACTGTTGCCCCTTGTTTTTTATAGTCAGAGGCAATGATTGATACAATGTCACCGCTTTTCAGCTTTCCGGAAAGACCACTCGCAAAACTCTTTATTGTAACTGACATTGCCTGCTTAGTACCGTCCAGATTATATAAATAGGCATTTTCAGCTGCCATAGTTTCTGAAAGCTTTGTATTTAAAATATAGTCTCCAACGGAAAGATCCGCCTTGGCATATTTGCCTATTACATTTTCACTCTTGCGTATTACATTTTCAGGCAGTCCAAATCCACCAACCTCCACGGTCTGTACCATATCTTTAGTGATTTCATCACCGGTCTTGATTTCTTTTACTACGCGAACAATATCCGTTTTTTGACTGACAGATTCATTAAACAGAGGCGTGATTCCAAAGCATATAAGCAGGGACAGCAAGATGCAGATTATGCCAAGCACTGTCCTATTTTTAAAAATGTTCATTTATTCCTCCTACACAGTTTAAATTTTCTAATTAAATATAGCGGCAAGTATAAAGCCAACACTCAGAAATGGAGCCATGGGAACAGCAGTTTCTTTTGCCACAGGCGATTTCTTCTGTCTTGCCTTACGGATAACTCTTAGTCCAAGATGATAAAAAAGTACCGCTACCAAAGCAATAATCAATCCTGCAACTCCTGATGGCAGTCCAAGAACAAAGCCCGATACAGAGGTTAATTTGATATCCCCTCCACCCATGCCGCCCTCTTTTATAAGGGCGGCAATGAGTAACGGGAGACCGAGTAAAACTCCAAATGCATTATCCGGAGTAAATGACATCGTACCTGTCAGTAAAACAGCTGCACATATTACATCAGGAATTATACGTTTGCGAATATCCCAGACAGAGGCTGCGAAAAGCAGACAACAAAAAAGCACCGTCTGTACTGTGCTGTTAGCTTCAATATTCAAATTGCGTATGGCAGTTTCATAGAACGACATATAAATCCCTAATCCTATGAATACTGCTATCAAAATATCCTGTTTTAATAACTTATTCCCCATTGACTTTTACTCTCATTATTCAAAATGATAGCTTACTGAATAAGTTATATTGCTCTTATTGTACATACAATCATGATTTGTATAATAATAAAACTCCAGCTTGGTATACACACCTGCTGAAAGGGTACGGCTGAATGTAATGCCGTTTGATGTAGTTCCATAGTCAAGCTGATCCCACTGTCCGGTTATCCTATTATATCCACGCACTCTTCCAAAGTCAGATCCGCTGTGACCGCTGACAGGAGGAACAGTAAAGGTATACTCTGTTATTGTAGCTCCTTCAAGTCCGTTCTCCATAATCACGGAGTCCGGTCCAGTCAGAGTCATACCTCCGCCTCCGTTTGAGTCGGCAACAAAGAACACAATGGCTGACCATGGTGATTCAGCTCCTGCAGAATCCACTGCCTTTACACGCACCATATTCCTTCCTAAAGGATAGGTTTGTGTTTCGGCATTTCTTCCTTCCCAAACAAGAGTGACAGGGTCTCCGTCCGGATCTGAACTTGTTGCCTTGATAGTTACAGGCGTTCCCGGCGGTACGCTGTTTCCGCTGGGTGTTCTGTTAATCACAGGGGCAGCAGGAGCGGAGTTAGCAACTGTAAATGTCTTGGATATCCACTCAGAATACAGACCGGTTACATCCTTTGCCCTGACACGGACCGTGTGAGTACCAACGTTATAGTAATTATCCTCTGCTTTGTTTTCCCATTCCAATATGGTAGAATCTCCGTCTGCATCTGATGCCGCAGCACTGATATTAACGAGGAACTTGCCATTTTTTACTGTACGAGTGGGATTTGCAGAGAGTGTCACTACAGGTGCTGAACTTGTAATGGTAAAGGTCTTTTCTGCCCATGCAGAATAAGCCCACGCGCTATCTTTTGCGCGAACTCGCACTGTGTGCGTACCTGTTGAGTAATAATTATCTGCTGCCTTGTTTTCCCATTCCAGTGTGGTTTCGTCACCTTCTGCATCTGATGCTACAGCGGATATATTTACTAAAAACTTTCCATCCTTAACCGTACGTGTTGGCTCTGCTGTTAATACAACAGTTGGGGCAGTATTGACAACAGTAAAGACTTTTTCTACCCACGGTGAACAAGCCCCAGCTATATCTTTTGATCTAACACGAATGCTGTGAGTACCCGGTGCGTAATAGCTGTCAATCGTAGTACCCTCATATTCCAAGGTCACATCATCTCCATCCGGATCGTCTGCACTGGCAGAAATGTTTACAAGGAACTTGCTATCCTTTACCGTGCGGGTTGGAACTGCCGTTACAACAGGAGCATTCGGCTTGGTGTTGGTCACAGTTATACTCTCTGAGTGGGTTGTCACACGCCCCTCGCTATCAATAACGGAAGAAGTAAGAATAAAGTCACCTGTATCCCTGATAGCAATCCTGCCGCCGTCATTGTCCAGCGCTCCTTGATAAATTATAGTATTGCCGTCCTTTTTAAGCAACCATACTACGGTATAATTACCGACGTGCTGAACATCCTTTGCAGTAACATCAAACTCTGAACCGTAATGAACCGACTGCGGCATTGTGAATGCATATTGCACTACCGGCAGAATTCTAATACTTTCACTGTTGGAATAACTGCGCCTCAGATAATCTGTCATGACTGCGGTAAGAACATATTCACCGTCACTCAGGAAGGTGATTTTTCCTCCTTGCGCGGTAAGGCTTCCCGAAACCGCTTCGGAAAGGGGAATACTCACACCATCCTTGCTGACATACCACTCTACGGGAAGTACATTGTTGTTTCCGTGGGTTCTCAGGTCAATTGCGGTATCGGTATAGGCATAGGCAGGAAGCTCAAAATCTATGCTCAGAACGGGAAGCACCTCACACTTATCTTTACTTTCGTACAAAAATACTCTGCCCGTTTCATCCTTAATTCTTGCTACAAGCTCATAAATACCTGCTCTTTTAAAGTGGATTGTTCCACCGTCATTTGCAAGCCTGCCATCTACATAAGTCGGCCAATCCTGAAATCCAAAGGTATTGTCTACCAGCCATTCTATATCAAGGTCATCCAAGTCATAGGTTTCAGTTACAACTGAAATATCAGTGTCTGTATGGGCGTAATTTGGCAGACTGTAGCTTACAGCAGGTACGGGATAAACCTTGAAACCCTGCTCATAATTGTAGCTTCTGCCGCCGTCATCGGTAAACTCTGCTTTCAGTACATAGTTTCCATTGTATCTGAATCTGAGCTCGCCTCCGGAATTATTCAGCATACCTTCAGCAGCATCGTCGAGAGACACTTCTTCATTGTCATGGTGCAGTGACCACTCAGCGGCATGATCCCCTATTTCACCGAACACGGCTTCAACCGTAACGGTTTTATCTGTATGGAATATTTCAGGCAGATAGAATCCTGCAGAACCAACCGGATAGATAATGATATCCGCAGTATCGGCAAAAACTCTGCCTGTTTCATCAATAACAGAGGCAGTAAGCGCGTATACACCCTTTTCCTTAAAGCGAATGCTGCCATCAGAGAGTTCTCCTTCAATAAAATCATCTATCTCCACAGACTCACCGTTTCTTGTTAGCGTATAGGTCAGAGATAAACCATCTGTTTCCTTTGTTTCTGTCTGTAAGGTAATTGTTTTATCAGTATGGGAGACTTCAGGCATTGTAAGCATTATCTCTGCTACAGGATAAATTTCTATATTACTTTGTGCAGTTATTGTCTTGCCAAGTTCATCTGTGATTGCAGCTTCCAGCATATATTTTCCTTTTTCCTTGAACAGCACTGTACCGCCTGTGGAGTTTAGCTCTCCGATGATGTCACTGTCTATATCAGCTTCATTTCCTTCTTTTTGAAGAGACCACTCAACCAAATTAACACCAAGGTTTTCAGTAGAAAGTTCCACTACAACTGCCGTGTCAGTGTGGGCGGTTTTCGGCAATGAGAATTCTGCTGTAATCACCGGATATATGCTGATTGTCTGTTCATGGGTTACCACACCACGGCTGTTTTCTGCCGTTGCAATAAGAGTAATTTCTCCGGGCTGTATGAATTTTATCTTACCGCCTTCCACATTTAAATCACCGTCTATCAGCTCGGTAAGTTCTGCAGGAAGTCCGTTTTTTAAAGCTGACCATGTAAGACTTCTCACATAGCGGCTTTCCGGCTTAATATCTATTTCATCTACGGTATAAGCAGTTTCAGGCAGTGTAAACCTAAACTGCGGTGACGGAGAACTGCCTCCGTTATATGAGCCTGAGGTCTCATCTCCCGGATTGGTAATCACCGGAGGTTCTTCTTTTTCTATCCTCTCCTTTGCCTTGTACGCTTTTACCAGCATTTCAAATGCTTCCGCACGAGTGGCTTTCCCGTGTGGTCTCAATGTACCGTCAGGATAGCCTTGCACTATATCGTATATTTTGCTTGTGCAAATATAGGCTTTATCATTATTACTCAGTTCATCACAATCCTTAAACCCTGTTGAATAGGTATGGGATTCATCATTTTCACCCTTTCCAATGGATCTCACGAGCATACGAATCATCTCTATACGGGTAATAGCCTCATCCGGCAGGAACCTCCTGCCGTAATCTGCATTCTGTATAACTCCTGCTGAGATAAGCTTATCCACATATTGCCCTGACCAGTGGTTGTTAAGTTCTGTGAAAAGAATACCTGCTTCATTTTCATTTGTATCCTCAGGCTCCATGATTCTGGAAACTAAGGCAGCAAATTCACCTCTTGTGATAATATCATCGGGATGTACTAAGCCGTCGGGATAACCGGCTATAATATCCTTATCGGCAAGTATTTGGATTGCTTCCTCAGCCCAGTGACCTTTTGCATCATCAAAGTTCTGATTCACAGCATATACATCTACGGTAATCATAGATACAATAATGCAGATAACAAGAAGTACACTCAGTGGTCCTTTTATTTTCTCATTCATCATCTACCTCCTCTACATGCCTGCCATAACAGGCTGGCTCTGCTCCTGCTGCTGGTCTGAGTTTTCCTTTTTTTGTACAGTTGCCTGACCTTGACTTAGTACCTGATGATAGGCATCGATAACTGCCTTATCAAACTCTGCTCTTGCCTCTTTCGTACATGGAAAGCAGATATCTTTGTATTCATTCCCTACCTTATAGCTGGGCATAGAAACAAACAACCCTTTGGAGCCTTCCATAACTTTAATTCCGCGAACGGCAAAATCACCGCTGATATTAACTGATGCGTTGGCTTTAAGTGTACCCTCCAGATGTATTGAGTGAATTTTCACATCATACTTCGGAGGCTTCTGTGCTACATTCTTAGACATTGATTTTCTCCTTTCTATTAGTCTCTATAGTTGAACATTTCCTGTATTCTCTGCGTCAGAGTCGGCATAACAGTTTCGCCGAATAATTTATATAATCCTGCAAGAACCAGCGCGCCTATAACCACCGCGATTAAGATCTTAACAGCAGTGTCCACATATCCCTCGCCGGAATTTCCGGAAATGATGTGTTTTGTCTTAAGCATTGCCGAGCTTGCTTTATTCTCCATACGCTTTACAAATTTCCTTGCCTTGTGTGTAATATGCTTCATTTTTACCTCCATAAATTTTGTTTTAAGCATAATAAAGGGCAGATAATAGCTGCCTACATTACCATATTCATATCATTACTCTGTTGCTTCGGTTCAAAGTCTATCTTTTTAAATCCGAAATGGTCGCAGAAGTGGTACTCGCTTGAGCTTTCGTCATAAAGCTCCACCACGTCAGACATGGACAGAGAATGCCCTGTAAAGCCCGGCGGATGGTCCATATTAAACCTTGTGTAAATCTCTTCGAGGTCGTTTGTTCCGAGCTGTCCGTCATATGCTACACAGTAGTTTTCCCGTTCTGGCCCCCCGAAGTCTTTTACCATGTCATTAAGACCTATAAATTTCATTCGGACATTTGTGTCAGGCTTAAGCTGCCATATACGAACATTCTTGAGTGGAGCAACATCCACTCCGGTTATTTGTTCACCGGCGATGAGCCTTTCCATCACTCCATCCATCCACATAGGAGTTAATGAGCGAGCTTTCAGCCACTGAGACAATTCATCATTCTGAAAAATTTTATCCACAACAGCTTTTTCTTTTTCTGCATAACCCGCCGGATTTCCATAATAGGTAATCAAGCCGTTCTTTAAGGAAATATCCTGCATTTCTTCACCTCCTCAGGTTTTACATCCCATAAATGATACTGTTTGATACGATCAAATCATCAAGCTCCGCAAGGCAAACACCTGATGCTTTAAGCACTGACAATACACCTTCTGGTATATCGCAGATACCCTGCTGGATTTCAGACTCCTTAACAACAATTTCACCTGCTTCGTCAACATAGGCTTTCAATTTAGAACACGGCGGAATTCCTGCTTCTCCTAATATATGCTCCGGTATATGAACATCTTGTCTTTCATTAAGAAGACTATTGCATAGATCACATTCAGACACCCATTGCACAGGGCTGCCCTTGCATCTGCCGCAAATCATATTGTCATATTCGTTCTCACCGCAATTATCACATGTTCCGCAAGCAGCAGCCAGATCTACAATAAGCTCTGATGCAAGAGTGCTTAAGCTGTCAATTGTATTGGCCAGCTCCAATGCTGTCATATTTTCTTTGTATAGTACAAATACACCATTGTCGGCACAAATCTCCAAGGTGTCTCTTTCCGTAAATCCCGCCTTCTCGCATGCGCCGTCGGGGAGAATAATTGCCTGACTATTATTTTTTTGTTTCATTCTATTGTTCCTCCAGAATATTAATATTGCTCTCATCAAACAGATTAAGCTGTGACGGAGCACTTCTCTCTCTTTCGTACATATCATAATTTGCTATAAGAATTTCAGGAAACTGTGCACCGTTATCATATCTCTGCTTGATATTGTTCAGCCTCGAAAAAGCTTCCACCTTAATGTTCGGTGCACAATATAAATTCCTTATGAATTCACAGTCATTATATGAAAGCAAAAACTTTCCCTCTATTTGCATCAATATATCTCTCAATCTAATATGATCCTTTTCCGTAAATCCGTCCTCACCAATATTTTTGTAGTATCCCTCTGTCATGTAGTATGGAGGATCACAATAGAAAAAGCTTACAGGACGGTCATACTGCTTAATAAGTTTTTCGAAGTCCTTATTCTCAACAACCACTTTGGCAAGCCTTCTGTGAGCCTGCTCTATAATAGGAAAATTGCTGCGTATGTCATGTGGCTGACTTCCAAAGCTCGTTAATCCTGATGCATAGCTATATCGGATTAATTGATAAAACCATGCTGCCTTTTGCACATCTGAAGCGGGACTGTCACGTGAAAGAGCATTCCTTACAATCTCGAAATCCTCACGAGCATTGAGGCAATACGAAAGTGCATCAATAAGCTCCTGCGGCTTTTGCCTGACGCATCGATATAGATTAACAAGCAAGCCGTTAAAATCATTGTAGACTTCAAAGTCATTTCCGGGTGGTTTGTGAAAGAGTACCCATCCTCCACCGCCGAAAACTTCTATATACCGTTCATAATATAACGGGAATAGCGTAACAATCAGTTCGCGCAGAGCTTTTTTCCCACCTATCCATGACATAAAGCTATTCAGAGGTCATCACCTCCTTCCAGCAGCAAGCGCATTTGAGTATCGTTAAACATCGTGAGGGAACGCTTCAAACCTGAAATAGCCGTATTTATTCCGACAATACGATTTTTCATATGTCGAATGGTCATCCTCACTTCTTTTTCTGTTTTTGCATAGTAGTATCCGCTTTGGTCGCTGGCAATAGGAACACTGTCACACCTCAGTGCATTAACAAGGTCACGCAGCTCCCTGCTCGAAATATTAAGCTCACTTTCCAATACCTTGCTTTTAGCAGCATTCTCCGCACCATAGTGGCAGCGATGCAGATATTTTGCAAGTTGCTCCTTTAACATCCTTACCTCCTTTCGGGCTGTTCCCCTGAAAGAAAGGCACGGTAAAATCAAGTAAAAACAGGGCCGTCTCCTGTCTGGGGAAACGGCCTTGTTTTGATCTTATAGATTAAAAAAACACAGACATCATTGCCTGTGCTACCTGATTACACCAAGCTCCCTTAGTACTGTTACACAGTCCTTAGCTCCTTGGATGTACAAATGTCGGCTGTACTCGCCTGATAAAAGCTGCATTGCTTCAAAGTATGAGTCCACCATCTGTTTCAGCTCATCATCATATTTCGGATGATCCTTTACTAAAGCAGATGTATCTAACTGTTGTTTTACAGCTTTCTGAACATCTGCATTGGATTCTGACAGCTCAGCAAATGCTGAGTCAAATCTTTCGTTCAATGCTGCTTGCAGTGTTTCTTTCCATGTCTCCATTATATACGCCTCCTTCAAGTACAACACAATGCCACAGATATTTGGAGAAAGCTATATAAAGATTAATATAATTTGTTATTTCATTTCCATGTCTTTATTCTGTTCGGACCTGTTAAGACATTGCTCCATTGTCTGACCTGTTAATGACCATAAAACACCATATTCCGTAAGAACTGCACCTTTTTCTTTCATAAGCTTGTTACCATAATTATATAAATCAGCACTCTCAAACAGGTCCTTTTCACACTCAATGCAATATTTTGACAGAATATGCCTTGCGTATTCTGCAGGGGTGGTCGCTTCCCTAATTACTGAGAAGTTGTCTACCTTATATGAAAGGTCGAGAATATCTTCAAGAGTGATATCTTCTGATACTTCATTCATCATTGCCTTGTAAATTAGCAGATTCCCTTTGTCTGACAGGTGCTGAATCTGTTGTGCTAACTCATTTACGAGTCCATAACTGTCACCCTCTGTCTGATATATGCTGTTGCCGATTTTCTCCATAAGGCTTGGCACTATGCAGTCAACAGGGATAAAGGAAAATTCCTCCGGATAGGATGCTCCTGCGGCATTCACCGCTTGATAAAGTTCTGTATCATCTGCAGGCAGTTTCAAAAGTGCGGTTGGAATACTATTCTGTATAGTGTTGCTCACGCATTCATTGGTCACTCGCAGTAATATGGTATACTCCGGTTCATCTACGGTAACTGCATCTCCGCTTTTATATTTCTGTACTATTTCTCCGTTTTGAACTACGTAACCACTGTGAGTAAACACACCGTTTTCACTTTCACGCATTTCTTTGCCTATGATGGAATAATCAAGCCAAGGGAGCAATCTTTCGGGCATGGTGTCCAATGCTTCTACAAATCCATTATCGGCATAAAACTTGCCGAGGCTTGCATCATCATGTGCTTCATAGACCACTTGGCAATTCTCTGTGCTGTAGGTCATATTTATGAGGCGAGCTATACTGATGGGTGCATTTTTATTTTTTACAGTATCCATCATAACCATTCCTTCAAAGCAGTCCAATTCCCATGTATTAAGTGATGACAGTCTGTTGGCAAGATGGTTTAATTCGTATAAATTTACGTCATCACTTATACGCTGTGGCAAATATTTAAGTTCACAACTTAATATTTCCAATGCATATATTTGCTCACTGGTAATGCATGCTTTTTCCAATGCATCGATAAGTTCATAAGGTGTTGCCGGGAGTGATACTTCTGCAAATGTGTTATTGCCGTTGGGATTATATCGCTTGATTTCTAATTCAAAAATTTTCGGTTTATTCAAGTTGCATTCCTCCTATCTCTGTATTTTGATCTGACTGATTTTCTGTGTTTATTTCTTGTTCACTCAAATCAATCTCTATTTTGTGTTCCTCGCAAAACTTTTTGAGGTTCATCGTCTCTCCAAGAAAATTTATTTTACCTCGAACCTTGATGAATCCATCCTTAGGTATATCCAACGGCTCTGTTGTCAAAATTGTTCCGCAATGATTGACAAGGACATAATTTTCTACAGTTGATAACTTTCCAGGATCATTATCTGAACCACGCAAATTATAGCAATAAAGGCCTTTGGGCACGGTAGAGTGATCAATGCGAAGATTGGTGAAAAGTGCGGGTTTATCAAAAAGCTCCACATATTCATATTTTTCTTCTGTGATGTTTTTTATCATTCTATTCCTCCTTGAACATTTTCTTATTACATTACACGATATATATCTATTCCATCATATATCTTAAAAAATGCATGTGCTTATTCAAGATGTATTCCTCCCATCTGCTGAACTTTAGATTCTATTTCTTCCTGAGTCATAATGAACCAGCTTTTAGAATCAGTCCATAGATTTAAATATATCTCTGCTGTTCCAGCTTTAATAGGGCATTGCTCGAATTTCTCTCCAAATCCATCAGACGCCTGACCTATAACATAATTTTTAAGTTTCTCTAACTCCACATCGCTTAAATTATCTTTCACTTTACATTCTGCCACACCAAGTAGTTCATCACCAACCTGCTCAACAGTAAAAAATAAAGACTGAACCTTT
The DNA here is from genome assembly GCA_002381185.1 of Firmicutes bacterium UBA3553. Classification (GTDB taxonomy): domain Bacteria; phylum Bacillota; class Clostridia; order Tissierellales; family Sedimentibacteraceae; genus Sedimentibacter. The sequence continues at coordinate 23,678 of DFOA01000040.1, forward strand.
TGGCTTATGCTATCCTTAATATTATAAGATTTCATGAGACCTTGTTCTTTTTCTATCTTCATATTTTCCTTGAGAATACTATCAAGGATTTCATCATGAAATGACAGAGCAGTTTTACTATCAAGCTCTATAGGATAATCTCCTGCCAAATCGCTCCATTCATAATGCTCATATTTTATAACCGTCAATGGCATATACATCTTGAGAGTCTGCAGCTCCTGTGAAACCAATGCATGTGTTTCTTCCATATTTCCCAAATGAATTGTACTCTCTGATAGATATTTGGCTTTTGTAGTATTTATTGAATTCTGATTATTTAGCATATTACATTCCTCACATATTATTTTATAAATTCTCTTTCTTGTGACAAATCCATACGTTGACGGTTTGATAATAAAGCATTTATCACAATTGTGCTCCTTTCATCTGTTGGTCTTGTATTACCTGCTCATTCTGAGTAGAGGTGATATTAACATATTCTCCAATAATGCCGAGTGCTTCGTCGTAGCTGCCACTGGAGGCAATCCTATCCTGCATTTCTTTTGCCTGTTCTCCGAGTCCCTTTCCTTTCAATGTACGAAAGGCTATTCCCATCAGATTGAATATATTACCGTCCTGTCCAATGAGTGCACAATCCGGCTTTTCCTTTTGATCTGTTTGTTGATTTACGATAATGCCAAGATTTGCAGTAAGATAATCGCTTAACCAAGTACCTCCAAAGGTTTCATGAGTTCGAACTCGCCACATGGCAAGCCTGCCTATATTAAGAACAACATTTTCAAAATCAAATAGGATATTAGTGCAGTTTTCATACTCAAAAATATATACTTCTTTGAAACTATCATCGTTTTGCAAAACACCTTCCTTTTTTAACAAATCATTGATGCCGTTTATCCATTCCATCGGATCACCGCCACAGCCTTGAAGCACAAGCCCCTCATGATCCACCATGGTGCATAGTTCTTCTGTTGTTATGTGATTCATATTTCTCCTCCTGTCTTACTCATTATTTTGTTTTAATCTTTTGATTGATTTTTTTCATATAGGTTCTCATACAGTTTCCCTCTGAACTGTAGCAGATAAATCCGTGGGACGGATATGAGCAATCTCCGCAGCTTGGAAATGGACCTTGTAAACGTGGTTCTGCCTTAGCCTTGTTACCGGATGCAAGACTATCAGAATCGTAACAAGCAATTCTTTTGTTTTTCTTATATCTTATTAACATGTCTTCTCCTTTTTGAAAACAAAAAAGCACTAAAATCTAACATCTTAGTGCTTTTCGGATACTTTATTCAATTGATAAATACAGTAAATTTATTTCTTATAATAAGTCGGTTTTTTAGCTAAGAGATGAAAGTATTCCGTAATAGTCTTAATCCATTTACAATAACAACCAATGTACTTCCTTCATGAATCAAGACAGCAAACGACATATTCATAACTCCCATGATGTTCATAGTTATTAATGCGGCAACTACCAGCATTGAAAAGGCAATATTTTGCCACACTATTTTTCTCAGTTTTTTTGCAACCTTATGTGTGTATGCAAGTCTGTTCAAATCATTTTTCATAAGAACCGCGTCTGCAACATCAATTGCAATATCAGTTCCTTCTCCCATGGCTACACCAATGTCTGCCGTAACTAATGCCGGAGCATCATTCACGCCATCACCAACCATTGCAACGACATTGTATTTCTCTTTCAATTCAGTTATAATTCGTGACTTTTCTTCAGGAAGAACATTTCCTTTTACTTCGTCTATTCCTAAAGCTCTGCCTATAGCTTGACCTGTTTTAACGGCATCTCCGGTAATCATTACTGTGTGAATATTTTCATTCTGAAAATATTTAATTGCATTTTTTGCTGTTTCTTTTGGAATATCCTGAATTGCAATAAGTGCTATAACAGCATCATTTACTCCAAAATATACAACAGTCTTACCGCTGCTCTCATATTCTTCTGTATGTTGCTTAATTTCATTTGAAACGGTTTTGTATGATGATGGTTTGCCAATCTTGTAATCAATTCCACCGTACTTTGCAATCAACCCTGTTCCCACAAGATTATCCACATCAAAATTCAAATCTTTTGCCTCCGGAAGATGCTTTAAAATTGCATCAGCAAGAGGGTGATTTGATTTCTTTTCCATTGAAGCAATAATATCAAGATAATTTTGTTTTAAATTTTCCTCAGCTGACGAGTCAAAAAATACATCCGTAACAACGGGTTCGCCTTGTGTTAAAGTTCCAGTCTTGTCAAATGCAATTGCTCTTAAATCTGACAGATTTGAAAGATAGGAACCTCCTTTAAATAATACTCCTCGTTTGGCTAAATTACTTATCGCAGATAAAGTCGCCGGGATATCTGTCGCTGCTAAGGCACACGGTGATGCAGCAATCAAAAATACCATCGTTCTATAAAAACTTTCTTGCGAACCCCATGCAAAAACTGATGTACCAAGCCAGTAAAAAATTGGTGCAAGTATTAATACTATTGTTACATATACAGGTTCAATTCTTTTAATCATTACAGCTGTTTTTGAAATATTTGATTGGGTCTGACTTACCAATTGCAGGATTTTCGCAAACACTGTATCACTTGAATCTTTTGTAACTTCCATTGTAAAACTGCCCGATCCATTCATTGTACTGCCGAAAACAGTATCTCCAATCTTCTTTTCAACCGGAATGCTCTCACCTGTAATAGCTGACTGGTCTATTGAAGTTTCACCTGTCAAAATAGTTCCATCTGTTGGTACTTGGTCTCCGTTTAAGACACGGAGTTTGTCCCCAACCTTTAACACCGAAACATCAACCTCTTCTTCACTTCCATCTTCTTTTAACAAACGTGCTTTTGTAGGATTAAGTTTTAATAAATTTGTGATTTCTTTTTTACTTTTACCCTCAGCATATTCTTCTAAAAAGTGAGCTCCGGCAAAAATCAAAATTAACATAGATGCTTCATGATATTCTTGTATAATCAGAGCTCCGGCAGCTGCTAATGTCATTAACAAGTGTATATTCGGCTTAAAGCTTTTTGTCTTAACCGATTGTTTGATGGTATCCAGCAATCCTTCAATGATAATATGATAACCCGCTGCTGCAAGGGCAATTAAGTTTAATACAATATCTAATGTTTCGTTTTCAACAAAATATGCCCCAATAAATGCTGACAATCCAACAAAAAACATTATTACAGCAGTTTTCCCGCTATGGTTATGACCCTCATGTCCGTGATCATGGTCATGGTCGTGATCGTGATTTTTATGTTCTTGTCTACTCATAATTCATTTCCTCCTTAACGTGCTCAACTGCAAGTCTATAAATTTCGTAAATGTGTTCATCGGCAAGTTCGTAGTATTTTTTGTTTCCAACCTTAGTGAACTTAACCAAATTTGTTTCTCTCAATAGTTTAAGCTGATGAGAAATAGCACTTTGTGTCATATCCATTTGCTCTGCAATTTCCATTACAGTATATTTTCCAGTACTTAAGAGGTTAAGAATACGAATCCGTACTGGATATGCCATAGTACTAAACAGTGTATATATTCTATCCTGAATTTTATTATTAAAAATTTCATCTTTTGGATTGTCCATTTTTTTACCTCCTAATGTAATTTATATGAATAGTTGTTCATATATTCATGCTATCTTACTTTTATTTATTTGTCAACCCTATTTTATTAATTTTTAATTTTTAACTATAATAAGGAGAGTGATTTATTTCTTTATATTAGATGTTATTCTTTTTTCATTTCATGTTTTAGTATAGAAATTGATATCTCAATAAGGTTCTTATATCAATCATATAAAAGACTTGCCCATAAAAAGATTTTGGAGCAAATCCACTATATTTAGTATTAACATCAATATATATTTTAATGTATGATTGTAAATATTTTTCAAATTATTCTATAATTACTCTTATTATTTACAACTACATCAAACTGTTTTACATGTATTTTGTTGGATTAGAATATATCATGTTTATTAAAAGCAGATTCAAAAATAAATGACACTTTACAAACAACTTACTATGAGTTATCAGAATAGGTAGACCATGCTTTATAACATAGAAAAAGAGCTACCATATGGCAACTCTTTTCACATTATCAATAATTTAACTTATCAAACCTATTTATCTCCTTTTATTTAGCTACTGATAATTTATATCTATTAACTGATTGAATATATATTCTGGATCTGCACCTTTAGCTCTTACTTCAACCAATATACCTCCATCGTATAAAACAGAAAACTCCATACGATATCCTTCTGTGTCTCCTTCATCATATATAGTATATGATCGTGCCTTTACTGCATCAAGGGTCAAATCATCAATACGAAAAATCGGATTGCCTACAATTTCTCTCAGTTCCTCGGGAACGGAATCTGCTCTCGGTATTGGATAAAGTGAAAGATCATAATTTTGTTTGTCAGCAACAGACGTTATTCTAAGCTCATCTGATTCGGAAAATTTTGATATTCTCCAGTAAATGTCATCAAGACCTTTGCACCATACAACCGTCAAATAATCTTCTATTTGATTTATGAAACGCACGGAGGATTCATAATCAAAGCCATTCGGAAGACTTCTCGGAAGATATGAGCCAAAATCCTCATCTGCATAGGCTTCATCCATTGACAATTCTTCGTCCCTAAGTTCGGGTATTACAGGATTCAGCACAGAGAAATCTGCCGCACCGCCTGAGATGATGCCAAGAATAAGCTCCTTAAATTTTTCTTTTTCATTTTCAATATATTCCTTATCCTTTGCATCAATACTATATTCAACATAGTAGCCTACGTCGTCCAATTTGAAATTTGCAAAGCATACACTTTTATAATTGTCTTCATAATATCCGGCTAAAACAGTAACACCGTTAATTTCAGATTCTATCGGTGTACTGTCAAAGGAATAATCCAAGACAGGCTCGCCGGGTGCAAGTTGAATATAAACACCAGTCCCGGATTCAGTTTTAGTTCGGACATCAACGTTGAATAATGTGCCGTCTCCCCTAAAATGTGCTGTTGCAGGTATTTTGGCATCCGAAAGCGATGGCAGGACTGCTCTTAGCTCTTCTTCTGTAAGTTCTTGCCAAAAATGTCCCGGAATATAAATTTTATTTTCCGTATCTCCCGATGCTCTATTAAATATCAGGCTATTATTCTCAGGTGGAGGTATAAAATTTCCCGGCACCTTAATATTAGGATCTGCTCCAGGTAGAATACTATATATTCCGGATAAACGCATTAAAAATACACTCCCAAGAATAACGACAGCAAGACAAGCCACTAATCCTGATTTTTTCCATATTGAGTGAAAAGGCTTTATATTTTTAATGGTATCCGCCTCCATAATCAAGTCATCATCAATCAGACCAATTTCTTTATAAAGCATATTGGGATTCATAAAACCACACCTTCCTTTTCAAGATATCTTTTTAATTTATTTCTTGTTCTAAACAACAAGGATTTTGTTTTACTGACACTCATTCTGAAACGAAGAGCAATATCATTTATGGAATCCGAATACCAATAGCGTCGAATGAATACCATTCTACTTTCAGTATCAATGCTTCGCAAAAAATTACTGATGTGCCTTGATATATATCCGGCTTCATACTCCTGCTGATTATTGTGTACATATATGCAATCTCCAAGTTCAGACAGCAGAATATCAAATTCATTATTGCGTTTTTTAGCTTTGTTATAATCATAGCAGTCAAGAGCAATATTACGTGTCAAGCGTCCTAAAAATGATTTTAGTATTCTTGGGCGTGTAGGTGGAATTGTTTTCCAAGCAGCTATATAAGTATCATTTTCGCATTCCTCTGCATCAGAGGAATCTGCTAGTATGTTAAAAGCAATGGCTTTGCAATATGATCCATACTTATTCGATGTTTCGTATATAGCTGTTTCGGAACGTTCCCAGAATAAATCAATAATCATTTCATCATCCAATTTTGCATCTCCTTTCGTAATTTTAAGTCTTTCACTTATATAGTAGGAATTTAAACTAATTGGTTGCATCTATATATGTTTTTTTAATTAATAAATTATCTAATGTTATTCTTCTACATCAGATTCTTATTAATAATTTTCTTTTTAGGTATCATTTGAGAGTCTATATTTAAAAATTTGAACTATGCATCAGTATTTTTTGCAAAAAACAGGGGTCAAAATCGTGCATTTTTTGCTCCGATTTTCGCCCCTTTTTTGCCCTCAAACCACTATATGTTGTGGTCAAACTCTATTTTTTGCCCTCTATACCACAATTCTGCATCAGAATCACGCACTCAACGTGCTCCGTCCACGGAAACTGGTCTACCGGCTGTATCTTCTGTAGCCTGAATCCTCCGGATTCTAAGAGCTTGACATCTCTTGCCAATGTTGACGGGTTGCAGGATACATATACGACTTTTTTGGGAGCCATGTTTATGATAGTGTCTATAACTTCCTTTTCGCAGCCTTTTCTTGGTGGGTCTACTATTACGATATCAGCTTTGATGCTTTGCTTGTATAGTTTGGGGACTATTTGTTCTGCTTTGCCTGCAAAGAATTCAACATTGTTTATATCATTGTTTTTGGCATTTTCTCTTGCATTGATTATTGATTGCTCTACTATTTCAACACCATAAACTTTCCTTGCCTGTTTTGCAGCCATTAATGATATGGTTCCTATACCGCAGTATATGTCAAAACAAACATCATCCTTGCTTATATCCGCATACTCTATGGAAGTTTTATAAAGCTTTTCTGTCTGAACCGGGTTAATCTGAAAAAATGTTTCAGGAGATATAGTGAAAACTAAATCATCTATTGTATCATTAATGGTTCCTTCGCCGTAGAGAGTAATGTTTTTATTTCCCATGACGAGATTTGTATTTTTACTGTTGATGTTTTGTACAATCGTCTTAATATTCGGAATGTTTGAAATTAATTCTTTTACAATCAAGTCTTTATGCAGAAAATCTTCAGAAGCTGTAACTATTATGAGCATTAAATCATTTATTCTGCTGTTTCTGATTACAATGTTTCTGACTGTTCCTTTACCTGTTTTTTTATCGTAGGACTTAATATTATATTTAATCATCAAATTCTTAAAAATTTTGATGATATCGTCAGCTTCACTGCTTTGGATAAGGCATCCCTCAATATCAACAGTGTTATATGTTCCTTGCTCGTATGGTCCTATGTGTATTTGCTTATTTTTTTCCGTAACTGAAAATGCAGTTTTGTTTCTGTATCTGAAAGGATCTTCCATACTCATTGTATCATTTATCATTAACTCATCAAAGTTTGTCCCTGCTCTTTTGAGTTCGTTAATTACACGGTCTTTTTTATATTTCAACTGTCCCTCATAGCTCATATGCATAAGCTGGCAGCCGCCGCATTGCTCATAATACGTGCAGGGGGGATTTATTCTTAAGTCAGATGGTTTTATAATCTTTATCAATTTTCCCACAGCATAGTTTTTCTTGGCTTCTGTTATTTCTGCCCGGACAACATCTCCTGTAACTGCTCCCTGTACAAACACAACAAAATTATCTATTTTAGCAACGCCCTGGGCTGTATGGTTCAAATCTATTATTTCAGTTTCAATTATTTTTCCCGTTTGCAGCATAGTGTCTCCTTTAATCTTTTGTTAGTACAATTATACTATTATAAAGAGTTTTGTCAAAGCTAATAATCTAACTTTAATACCCATATCAGGGCTTCTATGTACATATCCATCAGCCTTTCCTGAGCTATGCCGGAAGCTGTCTTATTCATCTCCAGATTGTCCAATTTTAATAATTCATAGTTAATCACCATGTCCAGCGCCCTTTTTATTTCATTGTCTTCACCAAGCAGCGCATCTTTAACATCATCAGTTAAGACTAAGCTGTCCACTATTTCCTTCATGTTTTTATTGAGAAGAACATCTATGGAAGAAAACATTCCTGTCATAAAATATTCAAACTGCCTATCCTTCTTTCCCAATTCCAGTGCCAAAAGCTCCATAAATCTTGCTCTCACAAAACAGGTTTTAATTAATTCTTTATTTTCTATAATCTGTATATCCTTCATCATCATTACATAAATCCATTTCCTGATTTCAATTATGCCTAATTGAACTAATGCCTGTTTTATAAACAGTATCTTATTTCTTGATCCAAAGAAAACAGAATTAGCTAACTTTAGTAATTTATAGGATAGTCCCAGATCTGTTTCTATTATCTCTGCAATTTTATGGTATTCAGGTTCTTTTTGATTCAATACATTCATAATTTTAATCAGGTTTATATTAAGGCTGTCTATTTCTTTACCTTTTATAATTACAGGCTTACTGAAAAAGTATCCTTGAAAATAATCATATCCCATGTCCATAGCCAATTGATACTCTTCTCTTGTTTCTACCTTTTCTGCTAAAAACTTGATTTTGTTCTTATACCGTTTTATCAGCTTCCGTTGTAATTTATAGTCTACAGCAGAAAATTCTATCTTAACTATTTTAGCAATCTCCATAAGCGGCAGATAGGATTCATTAAAGACAAAATCGTCAAGGGCAATTATATAGCCACGTTCACTTAGTTTTTTGCATGCATCGATTACATCTTTATTAATTTCCACTCTTTCTAAAACTTCCACAACTGTTGAATCTGCAGGCAGCAATAAAGGAATCTCCTCTATCAGCATTTCCTGGGAAAAATTTATAAAGGCCCTCGTTCCGCCTGTAAGGTCATGTGAATGCATTGTTAAAAAGGCATTATTGATTAATTCAGCCGTTGCCTGATCGTCATCAATTCCTTCATAAAAATTATTCATGCTTCTGCGATATAGCAATTCATATCCGAATACATTCATATTTCTGTCAAAGATTGGCTGGCGTGCTACGTAAACATCCATTACAATTTCCTTTCTTTATCTTTAAGTTATATATTTACCGCATATCAGATTTTTATAAAAAACTGTATTTAATCATAAAATACCCGTACCTGTAATGTCTAAACTACTTATCAATAAATTATTATACTTATACAACTAAATCACAATATTGCGTATCAGGCTGACTCAATAACCAAAAAGTCAAACATATGGAAGAAATACTTGAGTACATGAAAAAATCGGACAAAAAAATTAGGACAATCCCAAAATATCTTTTGAGATTGTCCATGCACTTACAATATAAACATTCTTGTGGTTGCAAATTCCTTTACACTGCCGGCAGTGTATTTTACTGTATGAGAGTCAACTTGAGAAACTCCCGGATAGAATGAAGCGTGCTTTGCTTCCTTGTGTTCCTTGTAATTAATTTCAACCTCAAATTTTTCAGGTATTGCAATTTTGCAGCTTTCTATGCGCTTTAATCCGTTTATTACTCCCTCTTTAATGAGATCACAGGCAAGATCGGGATTGATACTTACCGTTGCTCCTCCCAAGCCTTCTTTGACAGCCAGTGTTTCAATTCCCGGATTAAATTCTTTTGCTTTATCACAAAGCATTTCATCACCGCTTACAAATACAACCGGCACACCATAATCTGCTGCCAGGTATGAATTAATTACAAATTCTGAAGCCTTTTTTCCGTTTACTTTCATGTAATTGTTTCCCAGGTTCATAGTGTGTGCCAATGGGCTTCCGTCTGTTCCTGCAGCTGAATGATATCCTATGAATATTGCCGCATCAAATGTTTCATCCAAACCTGCAACCATTGAATCCGGTGTGTTAGTCCACCCGCGGCTGAGCTTTGCACATCTTGGAAGCTTTGTAATATCTATGTTTCTTGCCGAATCATGAGCATCTTTAACAAATATTTCTTTCGCTCCCATGACAATTGCTCCTTCGCATGCAGCAACTGTTTCTTTTGTCATTTGCTCGGCAAACTGGCTGTAGTCTGAATTGCCCAATGTTGTTTCGCTCCAGGATGTTACGCCTGTGATACCTTCAATATCAACACTTATAAATACTTTCATTTTCTTCCTCCTGAGATTTTTATTTATTTAATAGTGAAATCACATTATTTACTTGCAGCAGGACTCCTACCTTCAGGCATTCCTCATCAATGTCAAATGTTTCTGTATGAATTGCAGATGTTATTCCTTTTGTGCTGTTGCCGCAGCCTAAGTGGAAAAATCCGCCCCTGGCAACATCTGAAAAATACGAGAAATCTTCGGCACCGAGGCTTGGAAATTCTTTAAATATTATATTTTCTTCACCTAAAATTCTCACTGCAGTTTCTTTTATTACATCAACAACCTCATCATTGTTAATCAATGCCTGGTATCCGTCATGAAAATCAACTGTGCCTTCACCTCCATATGCTATTGCCGTGTTTATTACTATATCCGAAATTCTTTGTTTGACAAAATTTCTCGTATCATCATCCAAGGCCCTCAATGTTCCTGATATTTTAACTTCATCGGCTATTACATTCTCCTTTACACCTCCTGAAATTTTTCCAAGAGATACAACCACTGAATTAAGAGGTGATATATTTCTGCTTACGATTGTCTGCAGTGAGGTAATAACACTGCCTGCCATTGCAATAGCGTCTATGCCCTTATCAGGGTATGCCCCGTGAGCCTGCCTTCCTTTTAAAGTAATCTTGATTGAGTCCGTGGAAGCATTTAGCTTTCCGTATTTTAATTCAACCTTTCCTGCATCTATATACGGCATTACATGAAGCCCCAGCACATAGTCCACATTCGGGTTTTGCATGCAGCTCTCCTGTACCATTCTTTTTCCGCCGCCGATTGTTTCTTCTGCAGGCTGAAAGAACAGCTTTACATTTCCGGCGATTGATTCTTCTGAATCTGCCAGTTCCTTCATTATTTTTCCCACTCCAAGAAGTATTGTGGTATGAGCATCATGTCCGCAGGCATGCATGACACCTGGATTTATTGAGCAATATGGCTGACTGTTTTTTTCGTCTATTGGAAGAGCATCTATGTCCCCTCTCAAGCCGATTGTCTTTCCAGGGTTTTTACCTCTTATTATTCCTACTATGCCTGTGTCGGCACATACATAATTTTCTATTCCCCATTCATTTAAATAATCCTGTATTTTCTTTTGTGTTCTGAATTCATTTTGGCTGAGTTCGGGATTTTTATGAAAGTCTCTTCTTATGTTAACTAACTCCTGATATATTTCATTAACCCTTTTTTGAATGTCCATAATATCTCCTATAACAGATAATTTAATATTTTATAGATTTTACCGTCTTTAATATAAACTCTCGGAGTTCTTCTTGTGAATCTGCACACTATTTCATTTTTATTTGTTCCTGCAAGCAATGAAATTTCCTGAATATCAGCAGTGTTACCTGTACCGTCCCCGTAAATTACAACTTCATCTCCGACCCTTGCCTCAGGTATGTCTGTTAAGTCAACCATGCACTGATCCATACAGATCACACCTATAATAGGTGCCTTTTTCCCATGAATTGTAACAAAGCCCTTGTCTCTCATGTTGCGTGGATAGCCGTCCGCATAACCGAAGGGAAGTGTTCCCACGATACATTTTTTATCTGACTTCCACAAATAATCGTAGCTTACTCCTTCACCTTTTTCAAGTGTCTTAATGTGATATATTTTTGTTTTAAATGTCAATGCCTGCTTTAGCACAACCGAGTCATCCTTGTAGGATTTGAGCCCGTAAATTATCGCTCCCGGCCGTATCATGTTAAGCCTGTACTGTGGATAATCAATTCCGGAAATGCTGTCGCAAATGTGTTTGTATTTAATGGTTCTTCCTTTGGATTCAAGCTGTTCAATCACATTCATCAATTTCTTGTACTGAATGTCATCTTCTTCTTTGCCTGCTAATGCAAAGTGGGAAAAGATTCCCTCAACTTCAAGATTATCAAGATCGAAAATTTGATTTATTTCATCTATGCTTTCCTGACAATCCCTGTAGCCGAGACGGTTAAATCCCGTATCATATTTTATTTGAACCTTGGGGATTTTATTATACTTTTTGCCTAAAATATTCAGTAATTCAGCCTGCCGTAATGAGAAAATAGTCTGAGTTATATTGTTTTTAACAACATGCTCCAGATATTCGTCCGGAGTGTAACCCATTATAAATATGTTATAATCGCTGTAATGATTCCTTAGTTCAAGAGCTTCCGACAATGTGGCGACAGCCAGGTAATCTGCTCCGTTTTCCATAATTGCTGGCGCTAAATCCACAGCGCCGTGTCCGTATCCATTAGCCTTTACCACTGCTGCTATTGCAACGTTCTCTCCTACAACATCTTTAATTTTCTGCATGTTATATGCAATGTTGTCCAAATTTATTTCTACGTACGTATCTCGTATTAGTTGATTCATATGTCTGTCCCTCCAATATATCCCTAGCTGATGCTCAGAATGAAATTGTTACCGTTACCTGCATCCGCTTTCTGTAAATATTACTTTATTTCTGCATGCATCTATTTTAACATTTGTTCCAAAAGCAAGTGTCGGCTGTGGGAAACTGTGGCCGGCCTTAAAATTATAAACAACAGCCTTGCCAAATGGTACAACTGTGTTATTTATAACTTCTTCCAATGTGAGGTCAAGTCCTCCTTCATAAGCCTTCTCTTCGCGCTCACATCCTGTAAATGTGCCGAAAACAACTCCCGCACACTGTTCAAATTTGCCTGCCAGGGCTAATGTGGTAAGCATCCTGTCAATTTTATAAATTGGTTCATTCACCTCTTCTATAAACAGTATTTTACCCCTTGCATCCAATTCATAAGGTGAACCCATGGTTGATACAAGAAGTGTCAGATTCCCGCCTATGAGCTCGCCTTCTGCATCCTTGCAGCAGAAAAAACTTAATGGCTCATCGCCGGAATTTTTATGTTCGCCGGCCGGTTCATTTGTAAAAATGTTTCTCTGTAAACTGTTGTATGTATAGGGTTCAAACAAAACATCCTCATTTTTGAATTTTGCAAAATTTGATGTTGCCATTGGTCCGTGAAAGGTTGTCATATGGCATATTTGATTAAATGCAACATGAAGTGCGGTTATGTCGCTGAATCCTACAAATACCTTTGGATTTTCTGCAATCATTTCATAATCCAGTTTGTTTAAGATACGCGGCGTACCATATCCCCCTCTGAGACATATGATGCCTTTTATACTTTCATCTCTGAATGCATCATTTACATCTTTAGCCCTCATCTCATCGGGCGCTGAAAGATGCCCGTAATTGGTATAACAGGTAGGAAACATCACAGGATTTAATCCCATTGCCTTCAGCTTTTTTTCAGCTTTCTCAAGTGATGCTGAATCAGTTGCAGAAGAAGGCGCTACAACGGCAACTTTATCTCCGATTCTTAATGATTTTGGTTTTTTATTCATTGTATCCCCCATTTATAATAGATAAAAGATTCTTCAATACTTTGCAGTATTTAAAAGAATCTTAAAATTTACTAATTTAATTCTGCTGTTTTATCTTCATTGGCATTAGCCGATAAATTCAAATCATATAAGTCATATACAAACTTTGTGATTTCTTCACCATTTGCCTGGTAAAATGACAAACCGCCCAGCCACTTGTCCGTACCGGGCAATACACTTGTTTCGAGATTTTCAGCCGAAAATCCTATTACATCCTTGCCCAAACCTAATAAGTCCGTCAATGTAAAGTCAGTTTTGACATGAGGATACACGGCGCTGATTACGCTTGGAAGCTTAAGGCTCATGGCTTTTTTAACTGCGGCTTTAATAAATTTCTGCTGCGTTTCCACTCTTCCCAAATCTCCGTTAGCATATCCGGAGTACCCCGGATAATTAGTTTTTCTGAATCTTAACAGTTCCATAGCTTTATTGCCCTTAATAAGTTGCTTGCCGGCGGGAATGTTAATATCCAGCGGAGGTTTATCGTAGATGTCAGTGTATCTCATGTGAAACGGAACATCAAACTCCACTCCTCCTATTGCATCCACTGCTGCCCTGAGTCCGTCATATTCGATTGTCGCATAATTATCTATGGGAATACCCGTTAACTCCTCGACTGCTCTTATCAAGGCTTTTATGCCGTCTTCCTCCATACCGTACACTGCATTAATCTTCTGAAATTCAGTATATTTACCATATCCTTCTCTGTAATAATAAGTGTCTCTCGGAATTGATATGAGATTTGCCTTCTTTGTTTTTCTGTCAAAACTCACCAGCATTATTGTATCTGACCTTGTTCCTTCAAGTCCCACTAAAAGGACATTTGTTCTGTTGCTTTCATGTATGGCTTTCTCCAAAGGAGTTTTAAATTCTTTATCGGTAGTATCTTCATCAGTACCGTCTCCATCTTTATTTGGATCTGCTTCTGCCAGTTCCTCCGGTGACAGGTATTTTACATATGTAAAAATCCCAGCCGATGCAACCAAGGAAAATATTACAAAAGAAAATATAAATATCTTAATGAATTGTTTCATAAATAATTCCGCCTTTCGGTTCAGTTAAAATACTAATTTTATTGTGCAGTGCCTGTTATGCCGTACATTTCATTAACCATACTTTTTATGGCATCTTCATCAGGGATATAAAACGATAAACCTTCCAAAGGTGTTTCTGCTCCGGGCATAGTATGTAGATTAATGTTTTCTGTTGAAAATCCGGCTATATTATCTGCCAGGCTCAATATGTCGGTAATCTTTACATTTGTTTCTACGTGTGAAAATGCTTCTTTTATCAATGCAGGAAGTTTAAGTCCCAATGCTTTTTTTACCGCTGACTTGATAAATTGCTGCTGCGCTTGTATTCTTCCCAGGTCTTGATTTGGATATCCCTTACGGTATCTTAGAAATTTCAGGGATTGTTCACCGTTTAAAAGCTGTGTCCCTTCAGGGATATCTATGTATAGAGGCGGATCGTCATATGGATCTGAATATACCATGTGGAACGGAACATTTACTTCAACTCCTCCTAACAAATCCACGCATGAAGACACCGCATCATAATCTACAATAACGTATTTCTCCAAAGGTATTCCCAACAGCTGCTGAACCGCCGGAACCAGGGCTTCAATCCCTTCCTTAGCGTATACGGCATTTATCTTTTTCAAATCAGGACTGTCGTATACATCGCGGGGATAATACGTATCTCTGGGAACCGAAATTAAATCGGCTTTTTTATTTTCCATGTCATAGCTTACAACCATCATTGTGTCAGTTCTTAAGCCTTCAAGTCCTACTACGAGAACATTAAACCTTTTCAGGTTTTTAGCGGCTTTACCCACCGGTGTATTGTAATCAAATGAATTTGACTCATAAAATTCCAATTGTACGGGCTGCTCTGAGGATGCAGTCTTAATTGTTCCAATAACTATATCTTTATCAACAAACAGTATATATCCTAAAGCGCTTACGCTTAAAATAACCGAAATAAAAATTACAGATGCAAAAAAAACCTTTAAAAAGTGCTTTATCATTTTCATCACCTAGTTAATTTTCCAAATTAAATAAAATATTATACCAAATAATTATATCAAAGCTTTACCCTTTTTTCAATTTATTATTAAAAAATATATTTTTAGTTATAAAGTGATAACTTTGTATTGATAATCGATTTGCTGCAAACGTACCGCATGCATGTATATGCATGCCTTGCTGTAAATATTTGTTTTATAAAAACATTTTCACAAAGGTCAAAATTTTTTAATATGCTTTAAATGCTAATAATTCTTAAATGACAAAATTTTTTTTGTTTTTTAATAAATATGTATTGCAATTTAAACAAAAAGCTGTTACAATACAGTTATCTTTTTTAAATATCGGAGGATTTTTTTAATGAAAACAGGTACAGTTAAATGGTTTGATTCTAAGAAAGGTTTTGGTTTTATATCTTGTGATGACGGCAAAGATGTATTCGTACATTTTTCTGCAATCGTTTCAGAGGGCTTCAAGACACTTGAAGAAGGCCAAAAAGTAAACTTTGATATAGTTGATGGTCAAAAAGGACCTCAAGCTAGCAACGTTACTGTAGCATAGTATTGTTTTAAGAAATAATAATTAATATAGATATTGCAGTATTATATTAATATTGGTTTCAAGGAGACGTGATAAGAACTACAGAAGTAGTTCTTTTTCATTATAAAAAACAATTTATAAAACTCGGAGGATTTTAATGAAAACAGGTACAGTTAAGTGGTTTGATTCAGCAAAAGGTTTTGGTTTTATATCCGGCGAAGACGGAAAAGATGTCTTTGTACATTTCACAGCAATCTCATCTAATGGTTTCAAAAATCTAGAAGAAGGCCAGAAAGTTTCATATGAAGTTGTTGAAGGTAACAGGGGCCCTCAGGCTGCTAACGTAACAGTTGTATAACAGTCACGAAAAATACCCGCCGGACAAAAAGGTTTTGGCGGGTATTTGATATTAGTATACGCCTCAGGCAAATAAGCAAAAGGGTATGGTATTTGTATGAATTTTACAGATTTAAAATATGTTATAGAAATAGATAAATACTCTTCTATATCAATGGCCGCAAAAAAATTATATGTAGCGCAGTCAAATTTAAGCAGGGCTGTAAAAAAGATAGAAAATGAATTTGATATTGTTATTTTTGAAAGGACTCCAAAAGGAATTGCAACAACCAGGGAGGGACAGCGCTTTTTAGACCACGCAAAAGAAATATTGTATCAGGTAAACAATCTTACGAAGACATACTCTGATTTAGCAGATAACGGTGTAAGTTTGAGGATATCCGTTCCAAGGGCCAGCTATATTTCCGAAGTTTTTTCGGAATATTTAAGAACCCTGAATGACGAGGAAAATCTTCGCATCCATTATTACGAGACAAATTCTATGAAAACAATACAAAATGTGCTTGATTTTCATTTTGATGTCGGAATAATCCGTTATAATGCAATGCATGAGGGCTACTATTTATCCTTATTGAAATTGAAAAACCTGGATTACAAGATGATTCTGGAGTTCGACTACCTGCTTTTAACCTCGAAAAAAAGTATCATTGCCGATAAACATATCAGGTGTGACGAGGATTTGAAAGATTGTATTGAAATTGTTTACGGAGACGAACGCCTGCCTTCCGGCGATTATGTGGATTTGACCGACAATGACAGAGAAGAGCGTATGCAAAAGAAGGTAATTTACATATATGCAAGAGGGAGCCACTTTGAAATCCTGGATTCGGTGCCTAATACATATATGTGGGTTTCTCCCGTGCCTCAGCATATTTTGGACAAATATGGCTTAATACAGATGCGATGCGGTGCATATGCAAAATATATGAAGGATGTGCTGATTTTTAAAGAAAATCACGTTCAGAAGGAACATGAGAAGAATTTCCTGATTATGTTAAGAGAAAAAACAAGAGAATTCGGATGTTATTTTTAATATATTTATACATACCACTATCAAGTGGTTTTTTTATTGCAGCAATTTTTTATGATTTTACATATTTATATCAAAAATGATATATGCTGTTCACTAAAAAAGCATACGGTTGAGAGCATTTTGATGTTGATAAAATATCGGAACAATGTTAATATGGGTTAAAATTTGTACGGTTTTTCATGGATAATGCAACGTATCTGATAAATAAATATCAAAGTGACAATTAACTAAATACTAAAGCACCTATATTTTACAAAGCAATCTTAGTTACGCATGGATATCCATTAAGCGCATTACCGAACATTAATCGCGCACATATAAACCCAAACATATTTAATATTCAATTTTCTGAGATATCGTGCAAATGTTTGCACTTTATTTAATAAACTACCAAGGAGGCTTTTTAATGTTAGAAAGTAAAAAGGAACTGAATGCTATAGCTGCCAGGCCTGAGGTTGTTGACAGTATTGAAACCTTAAAGCTGAGAATTGAGGAAGTGAAAGAAGCACAAAGAAAGTTTGCATCCTATACACAAGAGCAGGTTGATAAAATTTTCCTGGCAGCAGCCACTGCGGCAGCAAAGCAAAGGATTCCCCTGGCAAAAGTAGCGGTGGAAGAGACAAAAATGGGTATTGTCGAAGACAAAGTCACCAAAAACCATTTTGCTTCCGAATATATTTATAATGTTTATAAAGAAACCCAGACTTGTGGGATATTGGAGGAGGATACTGCCTTTGGAATTAAAAAGATTCTGGAACCCATAGGTGTTATCGCGGCAGTTATACCTACGACAAATCCTACATCGACGGCTATTTTTAAATCGCTTATTTCATTGAAGACCAGGAACGGCATCATCTTCTCCCCTCATCCCAATGCTAAAAAATGCACAATAGCTGCGGCTAAAATCGTTTTGGATGCTGCTGTTGCCGCCGGTGCCCCGGAAGGAATCATTGCATGGATTGATGAACCGTCTATTGAACTGTCAATTGAAGTAATGAAAAGCGCGGATATGGTTCTTGCAACAGGAGGTCCAGGAATGGTTAAATCGGCTTATTCATCCGGAAAACCGGCAGTCGGCGTAGGAAACGGCAATACTCCTGCATTGATTGATGAATCTGCGGATATTGTAATGGCTGTGAATTCTATAATTCACTCCAAGACCTTTGATAACGGTACCATTTGTGCTTCTGAACAATCAGTGGTCATCTCTGATAAGGTTTATGAACAGTGTAAAAAGGAATTTATAAAACGCGGATGCTATGTACTTAATGATGATGAAAAGGACAAGTTAAGAAAAATCATATTAAATGCCACAGGCAACATTAACGCACAGATAGTCGGACGTTCTCCCTATCATATTGCAAAACTGGCAGGTTTTGAATGCCCCAAGGATGCAAAAATTCTAATAGGTGAGGTTTCCGAACTTGATGTTACGATTGAGCCTTTCGCACATGAAAAGCTTTCCCCTATTCTAGCCATGTATAAAGGAAACAGCTTTGCAGATTCTTTGGACATTGTAGACCGGCTTGTAACAGACGGCGGTGTAGGGCATACTTCAGTGCTTTATGCAGATCCGGTTAAATCTCCTGAAAAAGTTAAGATTTTCGAGGAAAGAATGAAGACATGCCGAATTCTTATCAATACTCCTTCATCTCAGGGCGGAATCGGTGATATTTATAACTTCAGACTGCTTCCTTCTCTTACTCTCGGCTGCGGCTCATGGGCAGGAAATTCTGTTTCAAATAATGTTGGAGTTGAAGAATTATTAAATATAAAGACGGTTGCCGAAAGGAGAGAAAATATGCTCTGGTTAAGAACTCCTGAAAAGATTTATTTTAAAAAAGGCTGTACGCCTGTAGCTCTAAAGGAATTAAAAGATGTATACAACAGAAAAAAAGCATTTATTGTGACAGATACATTTTTATACAAAAATGGATACACAAAGCCCATAACAGAACAATTGGACAGCATGGGAATCACGCATCATACATTTTTTGAAGTAACCCCTGATCCCACACTTGCTTGTGCAAGAGCAGGTGCGGAGGCGCTGGAAGAATTCGGACCGGATGTAATTATTGCGATTGGCGGCGGCTCGGCAATGGACGCAGCCAAGATCATGTGGATAATGTATGAACATCCGGAAGCAAATTTTTCAGATTTAGCAATGCGCTTTATGGATATACGCAAGCGAGTGTATACCTTCCCTAAAATGGGCGTAAAAGCTATTCTGGTTTGTATGGCTACAACTTCCGGTACCGGTTCAGAGGTTACTCCATTTACTATTATTACAGATGAAGAAGAAAATATCAAGTACTCTATTGCTGATTATTCTTTACTTCCTACAATGGCCATAAGTGACGCGGATTTGATGATGGACCAGCCGAAGGGACTTACTGCCGCATCCGGCATTGATGTGCTGACACATGCGTTAGAAGCTTACGTTTCCATGATGGCAACAGACTATACGGATGGATTGGCACTTAAGGCTTCAAAATTAGTATTTGATTACCTGCCTAAAGCCTACAAATATGGCAGAGATGATGTAGAAGCCCGAGAAAAAATGGCTAATGCATCCACCATCGCGGGTATTGCTTTTGCCAATGCTTTTTTAGGCGTGTGCCACTCCATGGCCCACAAATTAGGTGCAATTCACCATGTACCCCACGGTATTGCCAATGCATTGCTTATAACAGAAGTTATAAAGTACAATGCAGCAGAAGTTCCTAAAAAAATGGGTACCTTCCCACAATATAAGTATCCTCATACATTGGAAAGGTATGCCGAAGTTGCTTCTTACCTTGGACTCCCAGGCAAGACCGATCAGGAGAAATTAGACAGCCTTGTAGCAAAAATAGAGGAGTTAAAAGCTACCATTGGTATTGCCAAATCAATTAAAGAATACGGAATAGGAGAAAAAGAATTTTTGGATAAATTGGATACTATGAGCGAACAGGCTTTTGACGACCAGTGCACCGGCTCCAATCCGAGATATCCGCTTATAGAAGAAATAAAGGAACTGTATCTGTCCGCCTATTACGGCAAATAGAACAGCCTCCGTACAGTATTAAGCATTAAAATCAGAATTATAAAAGGAATGATACCGGCATATGCCGAATTTATCATTCCTTTTTATCGTTTTTATCGTTCATTCATTTATATTAAATTGTTCTTTAGTTGTTCCAAGGTTGGCATTCCGCTTTGGGCTCCAAGCTTTGTTATTGAATAAGCAGCAGCTTTGTTTGCAAACTTAATTGCATCCTCCAGATTATATCCATTCACCAGAGCAGCCGCCAGGGCTCCGCAGAATGTGTCTCCTGCGCCGGTTGTATCAACTACTTCAACTTTATAAGACGGAATAAGCTTAAATTCATTACCGTCAAAATATTTAACGCCTTTTGCTCCCAATGTCACAATTAATTTATTTGGATACTTTTTCATTTCTTCTTCTGTATCACAATCTTTTCCTAAAATAATTTTAAGTTCATGTTCGTTCGGTGTAATATATGTTGCGTTCTCTATCATGGAGCTGCTCAGTTCCACTGCAGGTGCAGGATTTAAAAGAACTTTGACATTGTTGCTTTTACAAAGGTCCAACGTATATTCAACAGCTTCTTGTGGTATTTCAAGCTGCAGCAGTACTATATCCGCTGATAATATAACGTCCCTGTACTTGTCTATCATGGCATTATTGACTTCATAATTTGCACCCGGGATAACTATTATGCTGTTATCATTTTCTGCCACAATTATATTTGCAACACCTGTAGGAACTTCATGAACGGTATCAATAAAGTCAGTATTAACATTGACTGAATTCAAATTGTCTATTGCGAAATTACCATTTGTATCAAGCCCGACACAGCCTATCATGACGCTGTCCGCTCCTAACTTGGATGCAGCTACAGCCTGGTTTGCTCCCTTTCCGCCAGGTATCAGAGAAAATGTGTTTCCCAGGACTGTTTCTCCTGCCTTCGGTCTTATGTCTGATGTAAACACCATATCAACATTGATTGAACCTACAACTACTACCTTTCCCATAGTTCCTCCTACATTTATAACGTGAGTATATCACCCGCCTTTAAGCAGACTAAGGCAGGTAGTGCAGACTCTTGATTATAAAATATTTTATTCTGTCATGTTATCTAATTTATATAAATCTTCCAGCAATATTTCTCTGAATCTGTTCAAATCCACATCAGTTAAAACCATTGGATAGGATTCGTCATAATCAATCCACTCTCTGATATCGCAGACCGTATTTCCTCTGTTTAAACCCTCGGAACAGTCTACTGTAACATCCATGTGCTTGGATTTATACAGCTCAGGATGGATTAAATACATCAGTGCGCATGCATCGTGAATAGGAGTGAATGTTCCTTTCTTTACATGGTCACCTTTAAAATAGAAATTTAAAATTTCTCCGCACATCTTAGTAACCTTTCCTGTGCTTTTCAGCAATTCGTCCACATCTTTTCTGAACAAACCTGTAGAGTGGGTAACATTTAATCCGCTCATAACTATAGGAACCTTTGAGTCAAATACAATCCTTGCCGCTTCAGGGTCGGCCCAAATATTAAATTCCGCAGTTGGTGTTGTATTTCCTCCCTCGGTTGCTCCTCCCATAATTGAAAGAAGCTCTATTTTATCCATTACCTCAGGAAATGTCTTAAACAATAAAGCTATGTTTGTCAGCGGACCAACAGGCACTAATGTTACTTTTTCTTCTGATTCCATTATTGTATCTCTTAAAAATGTCACCGCATTGTCAGAGTATAATTCCTTTGTATGAGGAAACTGGTAATCACCTGCGCCGTTGGCTCCGTGAACGTTGATTGCAGGTCTTTTTTCTCTCAATAACGGGCCTTTGGAACCTCTGGCAATTTTTATATCTTTATTTAAAAAAGACATTAATCCTATTGTATTGTTTGTTACATTTTCTATTGTCTGGTTGCCTGCGACTGTTGTAATTCCTAAAATGTTAAATTTGTCTTCATTTGCAAAAGCAAAGCACAGCGCAACAATATCATCTATGCCCGGATCGCAGTCTATTATAATGTTTCTTTTCTTCATTTGTCCTCCATTTACAATGGATGAGCAATAGATTGGCAGTAGATTAGCAATATATGAGCAATGGAAAAATAAATTTATTATCACTTGCTCATCTATTGCCTGTCAACCGCTTATCAATTGTTCATCAATTGCTTAGTTTCTCTCTTTTCTTCATTCTTCTGTAGCTGTAAATACCTAATCCTAATATTGTCGTTGCGTAAGGAATCATCTGTATCAACTCACGCGGCCAGTTTCCAAGCTGCAGTATGTTTGATAAGGCTGACGCGGCACCGAACAGAAGCGAAACAAGAAATGACCCTACCGGTGTATTTCCTCCCATGGAGCTTGCTGCCAGGGCAATGAACCCTCTGCCGGCACTCATGCCTGTTGTAAAGTTTGTCATATATCCACCTGACAAGAAAAAGCCGCCCATTGACGCAAATACACCGCTTAATATCAATGCAATATATTGTACTTTTTTAGAGCTGATGCCTACTGACTCCGCGGCGTTTTTATTTTCTCCCACGGCCCTTATTCTAAGCCCCAAAGGAGTTCTGTATAAAAACAGATGAACCGCGGCAACCATTATTAACGAAATATATGTCAATACATTTTGATCTGATATAACTGTACCAAAATACGGTATGTTTTCTATTATAGGCATATTAATTTTTGGAAGCGGTACAGAAGCAACTGAAGATGAAACACCTCTATCTCCTGATACTGCCAAAAGAATGAGCACTGTGGCACCATTGGCAATAAGGTTTATTGCTATGGCTGCAAGGATTTCATCTGTCTTAAGCTTTAACACGAAGAATGCCAGCATAAATCCTATTATTCCGCCCATTGCCATAGTAGCTAAAAGTCCCAGCCATCCGCTTTGAAAGGCTGCTGAAAACAATACCCCAAACAATGCTGAGAACAGCATTATACCTTCAAGAGCCATATTTACAATGCCTGCCTTTGATGCTACCGCTGAAGCCAGTGCAGCAAACAAAATAGGTGTTGTGGCTCTTAGGGCCGCATTTAAAAATTCCGGTGATAAAATAGCATCAAATATCATTATTCGGCCTCCTTAATATTGCTTAAAGTAGCTTTGGCTTCTTTAGCTATCATTTTATGTTTATATTTGCTTAAGAATTGTTCAGCAACAACAAGCAGGATTATAATACCCTGTGTTATTGTTACTATTTCTGTAGGTACATTAGCAACAATTGACATCTTTGAAGCACCCGTTCTTAAATATGCAAGGAAAAATGCTGCAAAAGGCACATATAACGGATTCTTTTTAGCCAATGTTGTAATTATGATGGCATCCCACCCATAGCCTAAAGTAGTAGTCCATGAAAAACGGTTGTACATTCCAAGAATTTCAACACCGCCGCCAATGCCGAATATGAATCCTCCTAAAAGCTGTGATATTAAAGTAACTTTTAAAACATTAATTCCCGAATACTTGGCAAAATTAGCATTTTCGCCAGTCACACGGATTTCATAACCAATCTTAGTCTTATATAAGAACACGTATCCCAGAGCAGCAACCGCCAAGGCAATAAATAAGCCTAAATGAATCCTTGTACCCGGTATAATGGCATTAAGCTGAGTAGCCGCCGGAATGGCATATGAAACAACCGCTCCTGCCTTGGCATCTCTTAAATAATAGCTTAAAATATAGTTTGCAAAGAATGTAACCAGGTAGTTCATCATCAAGGATGAAACAAGTACGTCCGAATCCGTCTTTATTTTCATCACCGCAGGTACGGCAGTAATCAATGAACCAAAAAATCCTGCAACCAGAATACATGCCAGGGGGCTGATACCCAGCGGCAGAGTTGTATTTACCGCAATAAATGTTGCAACAAGTCCTCCTATGTGGAAGGAACCTTCACCTGCAAGGTTTATCTGGTTTGCGGCAAACATGATGCTGACTCCGACACCTGTGAATATTAACGGAATCATAGCTTCAATTACATTGCCGATTCTTCTAGTACTTTTCAACGGTCCTATCAGAAGCTCAATAATAGCCTTCACAGGCTCGTCGCTTGTAATAAAAATTATAATGAATGAAATTAATAAAGCAATACCTATGGATAATACAGTTCGTAAAATGTCATATTTTTTATTACTGTTCATATATTATTCCCTCCAGTCTGTCGTCCTTTTTAATGCCCAGCATATACTTTCCTAATTCTTCCTCTGTAAGGTTTTTAACATCGTTAAATACTCCGGAGAAGCTTCCCTTGTACATTACCGCCAATCTGTCGCTAAGCTCAAAAACTTCATTTAAATCTGCCGATATCAGAATAACTGCACACCCTGCATCCCTGAATTCAATAATTCTTTGTCTTATAAATGAAGCTGCTCCCACGTCAATACCACGTGTAGGTTGGTTCGCTATAATTATTTTAGGATCGGTTGAAAATTCCCTTGCAACAACAACCTTTTGTATGTTGCCTCCGGACAGCATTCCCACATTTTGTTTGTATGATTTGCATTTAACCAGGTATTCTTTTATAAGGACATTCACCCTTGATTCAATCTTTTTCATCTTAAGCATAAATCTGCCGGAATATTCAGGACTGTCATATTGATTGGAAAGAATATTATCCATTATATTCATATTTGCCGCACAGCCTAAAGTCATTCTGTCCTCGGGAATGTGCGCAACACCTAATTTCCTTATACCGTAAATGCTGCTTTTTTTAATGTCTTTATCAAATATTTTAATATCTCCCGTATATTTTTTTGTAAGCCCCGTTAAAGCTTCAATCAGATGGCTCTGTCCATTGCCTTCAACCCCTGCAATACCAAGAATTTCGCCTGCTTTTAAGTCAAAGGATACGTCATTTACCCTGACAATGCCTGTTGCACCCGCAACCTTAAGATTTCTTACCTTCATAACAGTTTCCCTGAGTACAGCAGGTTTTTTATCAAAGGACAAAACAACATCTCTTCCAACCATCAACCTTGACATTTCCGCTGTTGAAATATCACTTACGCTGTGAGTTCCCTTGCTTCTGCCGTTACGCATTATTGTAGCCCTGTCGCAAATTGATTTGATTTCATCAAGCTTGTGGGAAATAAAAATAATCGTATGTCCCAAATCCTTCAATTTCTTTAGCTGCACAAACAGTTCATCTGTTTCCTGGGGAGTGAGAACTGCTGTAGGTTCATCCAATATAAGAATATCGGCACCCCTGTACAAAGCCTTTAGTATTTCTACTTTTTGTTTTATGCCCACAGGGAGCTCTTCAACCCTTAAGGTAACATCTATGTCAAAATTGTATTTTTTAGCTATGGCATCAGATAATTCAACAGCCTTATCCATATCCATAAACATGTTGTTTTTCGGCTCCACGCCAAGTACAATATTTTCTGCAACCGTAAGCGAAGGAACAAGCATAAAGTGCTGATGAACCATTCCTACTCCCTTTTTTATTGCATCCTGAGGAGATTTTAAAGTAATTTCATTGCCGTTTAATATAATCTGGCCATGCTCCGGGGTTTCAAGTCCGAACAAAACCTTCATCAATGTACTTTTTCCTGCCCCGTTTTCACCTAATAAAGCGTGTATTTCACCTTTTTCAAGCTCCAATGTAACGTCTTCTACAGCAACTACCCCATTGGGATAAATTTTCATTATATTTTTCATCTCAAGCACTTTATTGCTCACTGGACTACCTCCGTATATTTTATTAATAATTAATAATTGACGGCTAAAGATGTCCTAACCCTATTTTTTCGAGCGATAGCCATGAAAATAGCGGTAGGTCATTCGCAACGAATTCCAAAAATATGCGACTGAAGGGAGCAAATATTTTTGTGAATGAGACTGCGGATAACAGGCAATTATTAATTATTAATAGTAATTTTATAAACAGTCAGGGATTGCCCCTGACTGTTTTAATATATGGTTCTTCGAATTGCTTATTTTACAGAATCCTTTATGGCTTGGATTTCTTCTGTTGATTTGCCTAAAGCAGTATCAACAACAATATCTCCGCTGATAATTTTTTGTTCTAATTCATCTAATTTTGTTCTGATTTCTTCAGGAAGCATTTCTTCATAATGAGCATCCTTTACTAGCTCAACTCCGCCTTCGGCAAATCCTAATGATTCTACTTTTCCATATTCAAGCTTGCCTTCCAAATCGAGAAGTATTGCTCTGTAAATAGAATTTCCAACATTCTTAAGAGCTGATGTAGGTATTACATGAGCTTTTTCAGGCATCAATGCAGCCTGGTCTGAGTCAACGCCGAACGCATATTTTTTTGCATCAACTGCTGCTTCTATCTGACCTAATCCTGCAGCACCTGCTACGTTGTATCCAACATCAACTCCACCGCTTTGATATTGAGCCAAAGCTAATTCTTTTCCTTTAGCTGAGTCATAAAAATCGCCAACATAAGCTATAGCTACTTTTACATCCGGTTCAACTTCTTTTGCACCCTGGATATATCCAACCAGGAAGTCATTGATTATAGGATTTTCCATTCCGCCCAAGAAGCCGATGTTCTTAGTTGCAGGATCAACATTTTCAAGTTCTTCACTTGTTGTCATCATGGCAGCAGCTGCACCTACAAGGAATGATACCTCGTTTTGTTTGTACAGTACGTTGTAGATGTTCTTGTTGTTTACTCTTTCATCAAAGTTGTATGTTTCGTCGAAAAATATGAATTTTTGATCAGGGAATTGTTCAGAAGCCTTCTCCAATGCATCAATCATCTGCCATGTACCGATTATGATAACATCATATTCGCCGCCATCACAGTATTCCAGCAATGTTGGTTCCCATTTCGGTTCATCTGCAGGAGTAGCTCCCATTTGTTCAACTTTAAAATCAAATTTATCGGCACCTAATTCGTCTTTTAATTTTTGAAGTCCTGAATTAGCTGAGTCAAAGAATGATTTGTCTCCTAATGTTCCGTTTAATAAAAGCGCTGCTTTGTATTGTTTTCCGTCCACAGCCGGAGTTTCACCATCCGGAGTTTCAGCAGGTTTTTGCGCACATGCAGTCATAGAGAATATCATTACGACTACAAGCAATAAAGAAAGTATCTTTTTCATTTGTAAATTCCTCCTATTGAGCTTTTCTTATGTATTTTAATGTATCATCGACCAAATCATCCAGCATAATTTCCTCATAATATCTCATGTATGTCACGAGCTTGTCAAATGCAGGCGAGATCAGTCTTTTTGGAATGATACCCATTCCCTTTTGAATTCCCAAAACAGGCATAATCATGCCTGCGTTGCAGTCTGCGTCAATACCGCACATTGTTATAATGTTCAGTGTTTTTTCATAATCACCTTCACCGTACATAAGAGCAATAATTTCACAGCATGCATTTGGATAAGCATGAATCCAGTTGTATTTTATATATTTCTTTTCACATTCAGCTAAAGCATCATGCCAGTCGCTGTGCTTCAGGCAGCAGTCATATGCAAAGCTTATTACTGAATAGTATTCACTGTCACTTGGAATCATTGAAATTGCAGTTTTAACTACATCTTTAACATCATCATTTACAAATGCCAATGATATCATCACTGCATTAAAGATTTCTCCAAGTATACCGTTGTTGATGTGTGACACTTCTCCGTCCTTCCATGCAAGCTCTGCAGCAAGCCTCGGATTTCCCGGAGCAACCATGCCGCATATTGCACCTCTCATCTGAGCGCCAATCCATTCGTTGAAAGGATTGTTCCATTTTGCGCTTTCAGGAGGCATCATCCCGGAACGGATATTTCTTAATGCCAGTTCTTCAGCAGACCAGCCCACAGGTATCAGACCAATCCATGACAAAGCAATATCCTTGCTTGTAACATCATAACCCTTGTCTTTAAATGCATCAAGAAATGCTATTTCAAATGTTATGTCATCGTTATATGTATTTGGTTCTCTGATATAGCCATTAACATCTCCAAAAGCTTCGTAAAGATTTTTTGATGTGTAGCCTTCAACCATTGTCCCCATGGCAGCGCCTATGAGCTGAGATGTCCATGCCGCTTTAATCTGATCTTTAAATTTATCCAAATCTATATCAACATTCACAGCCTCAGGGAATTTGACGCTTCCCTCATACTGTTTAAAACTGTCGTAGTATTTGTATTTCCAGTAATCTGAATTTTCATTTTTTTTGGCATTTAAAAATTCATTTCTTAGCTCAGCAGAAATTTTTTGAAGTTCTACTGTATTTTTTTCTTCATGAGCCTTCAATCCCTTTTCTAAGAGTTCATATGCATTGTCAACTGTATATCCTCTGTTTTCAAGAGCTTGAACTGCTGCAACCATAGAAATTTCAGGTGCGCCTGAACCCGGTACATTGCTGCCCCAGTCAAGACTGAGTATCCCGTCATAAAAATCAGCAACAGCCTTTAAACCGCTCCAGCCCTGCTCACCTTCGTTTAATACGGTCGGCTTTGCATTTGAAAATAAATCATATGCCATTTCCCAAGCTTTCTTCATAAAAACCCCTTACGCAAGCTCAAGAGCAATTTTCATCATATCTTTAAAACCTTTTTCTCTTTGCTCCGGAGTCGTTTCTGTGTGATTTGCAATTGAATCTGATACTGTAAGTATAGTCAGTGCATTCACACCTGCCCTGTTTGCATTGCAGTATAATGCATATGATTCCATTTCTGCTGCAAGGCATCCCATCTTTGCCCAGCTCTTCCAGCTGTCCGGGTTATCATGATAGAAAATATCTGATGTTACAATGTTACCTACAGTTGCGGCAATATTATTGTCATCGGCAACCTTTTTCGCCTTGGACAAAAGCTCCCAGGAAGCAGTAGCAGAGTAAATGCCCGGAAGGTTGTATTGATCGGCATAATTTGAATCTGTGCTTGCGCCCATTGCCAATACAATATCATAAAGATTCAGTTTTGGGTCATAAGCTCCGCATGAACCTATTCTTATCAGATTTTTAACTCCATACATATGTATCAATTCGTAAGAATAAATTCCGATTGATGGACATCCCATTCCTGATCCCATGACTGAAACTTTCCTGCCGTTGTATGTTCCTGTATACCCGAACATATTTCTCACAGCATTAAACTGCTCAACATCGCTTAAGAAATTTTCTGCAATAAACTTAGCTCTTAAAGGATCACCGGGAAGTAACACGGTTTCTGCTATTTGTCCTTTAATTGCACTATTGTGTGGTGTTGACATATCTTTCTCCTTTATGTGTAATTTTTTTATACCTGCGTTATGTAAAAAGCTATAATATAGTACTACTTTTTTATGTACTAGTCAATATGGGCTTTTTTTCCTTATACATTCGCAATAAGAGAATACAGGCAATTTTTCAGCTGCCTACTTCCTTTTAGGGGTTTTGGCATATTTATTATTTAAGTTTCGATTTGGTCTCTGAGTGCTTTTGTTTTCAATTTTTTTGCTGCCATCTGCAAGCCTGATCCCATCTCTTGTCATTTCAATTACATTTCTTTTCATAAGTCTTCCGACTGCTTTTTTAAATGAGCTTTTGCTCAAATTCAGTTTTTCTTTTATGTCTTCAGGACTGCTGTCATCTGTCAACGGAAGGAAACCCTTATTTTTTACAACAGTATTTAATATTTTTTCCCCATCCTTGTCGATTTGAAGCCTCGGTGCATCCTTCAAGCTTAAGTCCAGCTTTCCATCTTCCTTAATGTGGCTTACTCTGACTTCCACAACATCACCTGCATGCAAAGGTTTCAAAATTTCCCCTTCATGAATCAATCCCAGATACTTGCCTTCAACTGCAACCATTGCTCCCAGTCCTCTTTTCAGACTGAAAACCGTTCCTTTCACCATGTCGTTAACCTTGTATGGTGAATCAGTTCTTAAAACATTAAAAAGATTCATCGTTGCGCACAGACGGTCGGACTTGTCAACATACAATCCTACTAAATATTCTCCGTTCAGCTTAATCTCTCCCACCTGTTCCTTAAATGGAAGAAATAAGTCCTTTTCAAGCCCCCAGTTTAAGAAAGCACCTATTCTGGTCATCTGCACAACCTTCAAATATGCAATTTCACCCATAACAATTTTAGGTCTCTTTACTGTAGCAATCACTCTGTCATTAGAGTCCCTGTAAACAAATACATTAATTTTATCGCCTGCTGCAGTGTTTTCAGGCACCTGCTTCAAAGGCAGCAGAATTCTGTCATCGCCTTTTTCATCATGTGGGCTTTTGAGATAGACTCCAAAATCCACCTTTTTCGTTACTTCCAGTTCCTGCATTTCTCCTAATTTAATCATATTTTCTCCTCATCTGAAGGGAGGGCTCCACCCTTTTCCCTAGTTAATTTTTACCTTTTTCCCAATAGTCTAAACATATTTTTTTTATAATTTTCAACGCCCGGCTGAGTAAATGGATCAATATTGTTAGTATACCCGCTAATTCCGCATGTCATCATAAAAAAGTAAAAAAGCTTACCTAAATAGAATTCATTCATTTCAGGCACCTTAATCACTATGCCGGGCACCTCGCCTTCATTGTGAGCCATGAACGTTCCTTCAAAGGCGTTTCTGTTTATATAGCTTAAATTTCTGCCTGATATATAGTTCAGGCTGTCGAAATCATTGTCATCAAAAGGAACAGCCATATCGTCCCTGCTGTTTTCTATTAAGACTGTTGTTTCAAAAATTATTTTCCTTCCTTCCTGGACAAATTGACCCATGGAATGAAGGTCAGTAGTAAAGTTTAAAGAAGCAGGGAAAATCCCCTTGCCCTCCTTGCCTTCACTTTCTCCAAACAGCTGCTTCCACCACTCGGCAATTGATATGCATGATGGCTCGTAATTAACAAGGATTTCTGCCTCCTTGCCACGTCTGTTCAATATATTTCTGGCAGCAGCATAAAGACAGCATATATTTTCATCAAAGTTTCTTTTTTTGTAATCCTCTGCACCGGACATAAGACCCTTTATGAATTCATCTGTATTGAGATTTGCGGCAGCCATTGGCAATAAACCTACCGGCGTAATGACAGAATATCGCCCTCCTATGTCATCAGGAATTACAAATGTCTTGTAGCCGTTTAAATCAGAAAGTCTCTTTAATGCTCCCTTCTCCTTGTCTGTTACCGCAAAAATTCGGTTTTTAGCTTCCTGCTTGTATTTTTCCTCCATAAGCTCTCTTATTATCCTGAAGGAAACTGCAGTTTCCAGCGTTGTGCCTGACTTGGAAATTACTATTACACAAATTTCTTTGTTTTTAACAACTTCTGCAAGCTTTTTCAAGTATGCCCCGCTTAAATTCTGTCCTGCATAATAAATTTTGGGACTTGAGAGCTCATTGTGAAAGTCCCCCCTGATGGCTTCGACAGCAGCTCTTGCCCCCAGGTATGAACCGCCTATTCCCAGTAATATGAAAGCTTCACAATTATTTTTTATGTACTCTGCCGATTTTTTTATTTCTTCATATTCATCAGCATCCATAGACCCGGCATGATCAATCCATCCTGTCATATCACTGCTTATTCCTTTTTTATCCAGGAGAAGTTCATGAGCAGCCATGATTTCTGATTCTATATTTTTCATTTCGTCTTCAGTTATAAGACTTCCTTTTAAATCCAGAACAATATCCTTCATAATAACCCCTCTTTTCTGATTAAATTATCTCCGACACTAATATTGCATAATCATCCTTATGCAATTTACAATATTCATCCAACGAAGATTTTAAACTATTGAGTATATTCCCTTCCTTTTTTATAATATTAACCAGTCTTTCAATGCCAAATTGCTGATTGTCCTCATTTGTGGCCTCTGTGATGCCATCAGTATATAAAAACAGTTTGTCCCCAATATCAAGATTCAGTTTGTTTACATCATAATTCACATTGTCAAATATATTGGCAATAGGATAGCCCTTGGAATTTAATAAATTTACGTCTTTATTTTTCCTCAGCAGTATCGGTTCTGAATTATGTCCTGCATTAACATAATTAAAATCATGGGTGCCCTTATTGTATACCCCCAGAAACACAGAAAAATATTTATCATAATCCAGATTTAATGAAAGAAATGTTTTATGGAGTTCTTTCATTATTTTGTTCAGGCTCATACTTCCCTTGGCTATGGTCCTTAAGGACTGTCTGACAAAGACAGTTAACAGAGAGGCACTTACACCGTGCCCCACAACGTCACAAATATATACTCCTGTATTTTCCTCATCTATTTTAAATACATCAAAAAAATCTCCGCTTAAAGACTCTGAAGATTCATACAGATAATCAATGCTTAAACCGTTGTACATGCCTTTAGGCGGAAGCATCCTCATTTGCATACTTCTTGCAAATTTAATGTCATCGCTCATTTTTTTATTTTTTTCATTAATCTTTTTTGCTAAATCTTTTTCCTTTGTTATATCTCTGAAAACTTCAACAGAACAAGCTACTTCCCCCGTATAATCCTGTATGGGTGATGATACAACCATAAATGTTCTGTTTCCTATAGATGCTTCTTTTTTTAAAATTACTCTTTTTTCTATAGTTGTTCTTGATATGCAGCTTTCACAGTTTTTTCCTGTGCAAAATACATCATAGCACCTTCTGCCTACAATATCTCCCAAATCTTCCTTCATTTTTTTGTTTGCATACAATACCACATTGTTTTTGTCTACAACTCTTACCCAGTCTATCATTCCATCAACTATTCCAAGCTGGGTCTCATTCAGCTTAACTTCCATGGGATCACTTCCTTAGGCTTTATTTTTTTCTTTCGTATAATTTAACAGCAGCTGTCCTATTTTTTCAGAATTATGCCTTATGTAATTCTTTCTTATCTCGACAAAATTGCTGCTTATTACCTTAATGTTAATTTCTTCAAGGTTTTTAATCTGTTCATCGTCAATTAAAACCTGCTTTGCACCCTTAAATTTATAATTAGCTATCTGGCTTTCAGAAATAAGTTCATCATTTGCAATAACATAATCTATGACATATCTGTTGCTGTGCTTGATAATTGCATTCACATGGTCATATACATTGTAGTGATCTGTTTCGCCCGGCTGGGTCATCAGGTTGCAAATGTAAAATTTTGTTGCTTTTGATTCGGATATAAGCTCAGGAATATTATGAACAAGTATGTTTGGAATCACGCTTGTATACAGGCTTCCAGGACCTAATACTATTATATCCGCTTCCTTTATATCTTTTATTGTTTCCTCCAAGGGCATGCATACTTCCGGCACAAGTGATATCCTGTCTATTCTGCTCCCTGTCTTGTTTACAAATTCAGGAATATCCTTTTCTCCCAAAATACATTCTCCGTTGTCCAGAAAAGCTTTAAGCTGTGCATCCTGCAATGTCATGGGAAGCACCTTTCCCGAAAGCCTGAATATACTTCCTATTTCCTTCAAAGCATGCTCATAGTCCCCGAAGATTTCGTACATTGCTGCTATCAAAAGATTTCCGAAGCTTTGTCCGTTTAAATAACCATCTTTAAAACGATGCTGCATTAATTTTATCATTGTAGGTTCTATGTCAGACAAAGCAATAATACAGTTTCGCATGTCGCCTGGCGGCAGCATGCCCAGGTCTTCCCTCAATACTCCGGAGCCGCCGCCGTTATCGGCAACAGTCACAACTGCCGATAATTCACCGGTATACTTTTTAAGTCCTCTCAAAAGTATTGATAAACCTGTTCCTCCTCCAAAAACCACCAGCTTCATAAATACCTCTCTTATTTTTCCACATCCCTGTGGTTTAACAGCACCCTGTAATTTTCTTCACTTAAAATAGATGCTATTTTATTTGAAATTGTAACAGATCGGTGCTTGCCTCCCGTACATCCGATGGATAAAACCAAATTTGATTTTCCTTCTTTAATATAGTGAGGCAAAAGGAAAAGCAGCATATCTTTAAGCTTAGTGATAAAAATATCTGTGGTGTCAAATCCCATTACATAATCCTGCACATTTTTATCATTGCCTGTGTAATTCTTTAATGATTCAATATAAAATGGATTCGGCAGGAATCTCACGTCAAAAACCAAATCTGAATCCTGGGGAAGACCATATTTGTATCCAAAAGACATTACCGTAATATTTAAATTATAAGTAATATTGCCCTGAACAAAAATACTCAAAAGTTCTTCCTTTAATCTTCCAAGCTTCATATTTGTTGTATCAATAATATAATCCGATCTTTTTTTAACTTCTTCAAGACTCAATCTTTCATCCCTGATGCCATCAACTATTGTACCTGTCATGCTCAGCGGATGAGGCCTTCGCTGCTCCTTGTATCTTTTTACCAGCTCATCATCCGAAGCATCAAGAAACAATATGCGGTATTGTATCCCCATATTTTTTAATTCATTCAGGCTGTTGAACAAGTCTTTAAAGAATATTCCGCCTCGTATGTCTGCAACAACTGCAACCTTACTGACTTCTTTAGATGAGCTCTTGCAAAGCTCGGCAAAATTAGGAAGGAGAGCCGGAGGCATATTGTCCATGCAGTAATAATTTATGTCTTCCAAAACTTTTATTGCCTGGCTTTTTCCAGCGCCAGACATTCCCGTTATAATTACAAACTCCATATTCTCCTCACTTTCTATTTTAAATTGATTATGCGGCTTAAATCTAAACCCGCATCCATTGCTGCCCTTAAACCTTTCTCATAGCTTCCTATGTTATCCTTTATGTGAGCATCGCTGTTTATTGCGAATTTCACATCATATTTTGAAGCAACTTTAATTTCCTCAGCGTTCAAGTGGCTGTGGCTGTTGTTAATTTCAAGTATTGTTCCTGTTTTTTCTGCGGCTTTTGCCACCAAATCTGTATCAAGGGGGATTTTATCACCGGGATGCGTCCAAATATTTATTTTATATTTATGCATAGCCTTTACTACAGCAGCCGTATTTTTTGCCTTCATTTCTTCAAATACCTTTTTGTTTTTTCTTCCTATTTTATTCATGATGGTAAAATTCCATGCATCCCTGGGAGAAGAAAACAAAGCTCCGATGTGGTATCCGCATAAAATAATATCGCAATATTTTAACACTTCATCAGTTATGTCTGTGTTTCCCTCATAATCCAGTATATTTGCTTCAACTCCAAGCAATATTTTTATCTGGGGATATTTTTTCCGCATTTCAATTATTTTTTCTTTTGCTTCTTTTATTTTATTTTCCCGTATTCCAAACAAATAATGTTTCGGTCCGTGATCTGTTACTGCAATTTCCTCCAGGCCTATCTCCACAGCTTTTTGAACAATTTCTTCAATTGTGGATTTTCCGTGATTGCGTCTGGAATATGTTGAATGAACATGATAATCAGCTGTTGTTCTCATAAAAACCTCTTTTACTAACTAAAGCTCCGTTCCCAATATTTTTATTTCCGGTTCAAGTCTTATACCGAATTTATCATACACGGTGCTTATTACAATCCGCATAAGATCAAGCACATCATTGCAGCAGGCATTGTCGCAATTAACTATGAAGCCGCTGTGTTTGTCTGAAACCATGGCGCCTTTATACCTAAGGCCCTTTAATCCTGCATCCTCGATAAGCTTTGACGCATACCCGCTGACAGGTCTCTTAAATGTGCTGCCTGCACTGGGTAAATTAAGCGGCTGCTTGGATGTTCGTTTTTCGTTCAGGTCCTTTATAACTGACATAATTTCATCCTTGTCACCATATTCAAGTTCAAGCTCTGCTTCAATTACTATATACTCTGAATCAGTAATTTTAGTATGTCTGTATGTAAATTCCATATCCTCATTTGAAAACTCACGAATATTTCCGTCAAAATCTATGCATTTAACGCTTTTAACAACCTGTTTCATTTCACCGCCATAGGCACCGGCGTTCATATATACGGCACCGCCGAGACATCCCGGAATTC
>DFOA01000040.1:59996-93720 GCA_002381185.1 Firmicutes bacterium UBA3553
TTAAAATAAGTGTGATTTTTTAAAGGCTCATCTTTGAGAACAATTCCCCTTACAACTGAAGTCATATTCTCGTACAGTTCATTAATTTTTGATTGATATTCCATTATTTCACCCTTTCTAAACCATCTGACTACATTGTAACATCACTTTAATATTTTTTAAAGATATATTTTTTATTTATGCGGCCAATTAATCATATAGAATAAATTCAATATATTTTAATATAAAATTGACATGGTTTGTCAATAATGCTAGTATAATAATATCATTGCATAAATATTATAATTATATAGTTATTTATTTATAAAATTTATTGCTCAATATAAAAGGAGGAATTATGAAAGAAAAAGTATTTGAACTTATTAATAAACTTACTCCCGAACTGAATGAATTAAGCCTGGATATTTACAATAATCCCGAGCTGGGATATGAAGAGTTTAAAGCATGCAAACTTCATACCAGACTTCTTCAGAAATATGGCTTTAATGTGCAGACTAATTTTTCAGGAGTTGAAACAGGATTTAAAGCTGAATATAAAAGCAATAAACCAGGCATAACAGTAGCATACATGGCTGAGTATGACGCATTGCCGGGCATCGGACACGGCTGCGGCCATAACCTATTAGGAACTGTCAGCACAGGAGCAGGTATTGTATTGAAACAGATAATTGATGAAATAGGCGGAACAGTGGTTGTTTTTGGAACACCTGCCGAGGAAACAAGCGGAGCAAAGGTTACATATGTTGAAAATCATGAATTTGACAACATAGATATTGCAATGATGGCTCACCCGGGAAATGAATATGCTAAAAGCGGTTCTTCTCTTGCACTGGAACCTGTACAGTTTGAATTTTTCGGAAAGACTGCTCATGCTGCAGCTGCACCGGAAAAAGGTGTCAATGCTCTTGATGCGGCAATCCAGACATTTAACAGCATTAATGCATTGAGAGAACACATAAGAAGTGATTCAAGAGTTCACGGAGTAATCTTAGATGGCGGAAAAGCTGCCAATATAGTTCCTGATTACGCAAAATGCCAGTTTTATGTTCGTTCCACTTCCAAAACCTACAATCTTGAACTTCTGGAAAAAATTAAAAACTGTGCAAGAGCAGCTGCACTGGCTACAGGATGCGAGTTAAAAATTACAAAATATGAATTTAACTATGATAACATGGTTACAAATCAAACATTGTCAAGTGTCTTCAATGAAAAAATCTATGAAGCTGCCGGAATTAAAATGAGCGAGCCTCCTAAAAGCACCGGGTCCATTGACGCAGGCCAGGTAAGCCAAGTTTGCCCTGCAATTCATCCTTATTTTGACATAACAAACGATAAAAACATTGTTGCCCATACAAGAGAAATGGCAAGCAGCACATTGACCGACTATGCAAAGGAACAAATGAAGAATACAATTGCAGCGCTGGTTCTTACAGCGGCAGAAGTAATACAGAACAATGAATTGTATGAAAAAATAAAATATGAATTTGAACACACCGAAAAATAACAGTACGCAATTAAAAGGAACGACTAACTTGCCGTTCCTTTAACTTTTTATCTTTAATTATTGAATTATGCGTAGTTGATTGAAACAGCGACCACCATGAATACACACCCCAGAAGCGTCCAAAGAACCATTAAAGGAACAATAAATTTGCACCATTCTTCGTATTTAATCTTGGCGATTGAAAGGTTAGCCAGCAAAACTCCTGATGTAGGAACCAATGAGTTTGTGATTCCATCTCCAAACTGGTAAGCCAATACAGCTGTTTGTCTTGTCAAACCAATTACGTCCGAAAGAGGAGCCATTATAGGCATTGTTGTTGCTGCAAGACCTGAACCTGAAGGTATGATTAAATTCAGGAAGGATTGAACCAACAGCATACCAACGGCACTTATGGCTTTTGGCAGAGCAGAAATGGCAGATGCAAGACCGTAGACTATTGTGTCAATGATTAAACTTGATTCCATTATTACAAGAATCCCCCTTGCCAAACCTACTACCAATGCA
This sequence comes from Firmicutes bacterium UBA3553, assembly GCA_002381185.1. Classification (GTDB taxonomy): domain Bacteria; phylum Bacillota; class Clostridia; order Tissierellales; family Sedimentibacteraceae; genus Sedimentibacter. The sequence goes on from DFOA01000040.1 coordinate 62,005, forward strand.
CCCATTGCCATATCCTTTGCACCTGTGATAAAATGTTGAGCTACATTATCCAGATTCATTCCTGATACAATTCCTGATAAAATTCCTATAGCCAGGAATATGGCCGCAATCTCAGTAATATACCATTCATATTTAAATACGCCGAATATTAAAATTCCCATACCTACAGCAAATATTAACAGTACAAGTATATCTCTTGTTCCTAATTCTCTGATATTGCTTAAATCTATTGCCTGGTCCTTTTCTTTTTGTTCCAGTTCATAGACAATACTCTCAGCAGGATCTTCTTTTACTTTCTTTGCATATCTGTAAATATATACGATTACCAAAAGCAATGTACATAACCATATAACAATTCTTAATCCAATTCCGGAGAACAGAGGAATCTCAGCAATACCTTGAGCAACACCTACCGTAAAAGGATTCATAAAGCCTGATGTAAATCCTGCAGCTGCTCCCATTGTTACAATTGCCATACCTACAACGGCATCATATCCCAGAGCTCTTGCAAGAGCAATGCCAATAGGAACAAACACTATTGCCTCTTCAGCCATACCGATTGTAGCTCCGCCCAATGAAAATACAAATACTATAATAGGAATCATCAGTACTTCCTTGCCCTTTAAGCTCAGAGCGATTTTGCTGATTCCAGCTTCAATAGCACCTGTCTGGTTTACAATGTTAAACGAACCACCAACTATAAATATAAAAAATACAATACTTTGCGCGGCGGCAAGTCCTTTAGGAAATGCTTTCAGCACATCAAACGGTTTTGCAGGGTTTGCCTCAGCAGGAGCAAATGAATCAGGATCAACAACCGTTCTTTTTCCCGATTCTGTTTCGATTTCAATTTTTTGATACTGTCCTGCCGGTATTACATAAGTAAGTAATGCCATTAAAATAATCATTGCAAATAATATTACGTAGGTGTGAGGTACCTTGCCCTTTTTTTTCTTTTCTGCTACCATATAAGTCCTCCTTTTAAAATTGAAAAATAATTTAGTCCTACCTATTAATAAATACTGATGCAATCAATAACTCATTAATAATATTATAAATTTTTAATCATATTAGCACATTTTTATCCAATAATCAAGCAATTTTTCAATTAATATAAGCCTTTTTTGCATATTTATTTGCATTATTATTCAAACTTACCCTCTATGCTTCGCCTCTTCTATAGAACGTTCCTAATGTATTATTTATGGTCTTGCCCTCGGCAACTGCTGTTTTTCCGCCAAGTATTACATAATCAATACCATCAGGTCTTACCTGCGGGTCCTGGAATGTTGCCTTGTCAATGATGGCATCATAATTAAAAATTGTTATATCAGCATCATATCCTTCTTTAATGAGACCTTTTCTTTTAAGCTTTAATCTCTTGGCAGGCATGTAAGTCATTTTATAAATGGCGTCAAAAAACTCCATTTTCTTTTCATCTCTGACATAGTGCCCGATTACCCTCGGAAAGGTTCCTGCTCCTCTGGGATGACCTGAATGGTTTCTGTATATACCATCACTGGCTATCATAACCAGAGGGTGATTGAGTGCCTGGATTATTTCGTTTTCATTCATGACATAAGCTACCGCCAGCATGTTCGGATATTCCTTTCTGGCCTTTTCAAAAAGCTCCCTGTCACAGAACATTCCTTTGAAAGGATCTTCTGTAAGCATTATGGAGTCATAGCTTTTATTCCAAAGCTCAAAGCATCCTTCGTCAAAAACCGCTGAACCTATAAAGGTGCTGAAAGCAGCATATGGGTAGGCATCAACCAGCAAATCCGCACCGCTGTTTACAATATTTTCTATAAGCTTGAGAGCTTCTGTCATATTTCCATAGGCGCTGCAGCTTGACAGATGGGAAATTTGGAAGGGTATACGGCATTCTCTTCCTATGAGTGCCATTTCTTCAATTGCATCAAGGGCATATATTGCGTCCTTTCTGTAATGGGCAGCAAGAAGCAAATCATCTCTTCCCTGTATTTCTTTTGTTATTTCAATTGCTTCCTCAGTATCTATTCCGGGACAATATTCCAAACCGTAGGAAACACCTATTGCGCCAAAATCAATTGCTTTTTTAACCAATGACTGCATCTTTTCAATCTGATTTTTTGAAGATTTCATATATATATCTGTGTTGCCTGCCACATTTCTCAGATAATTATGACCGATATAGGACATGTAGTTTACAGGATTTCCTTTTTCATTAATAAATTCGTAAAGCTCCTCAATACTTTGTCTGTTATTTCCGCAGTTTCCCACTGCGCATGTGGTAACACCCATGTTAAGCATAGTATCAGCTATATCATATTCCATTTTTTGTGTTAACGAGAAATCCTCTTCATGCATATGAATGTCTATGAAGCCCGGAGATACATGATTACCCTTTGCGTCAATGATAAATGCTGCCTCTGATGAAACATTGCCTGTGGCGGTTATTACACCATCCTTAATTCCAATGTCTCCTTCAATAATTTTTTTGTTTTCTACGTCAATGATTTTTCCGTTTACTATTTTTAAATCTAACATATTAGTCCTCCTTGAGTATTGCCATCTTCAAAAACCTAACTATCCTGGGCTGCATTGCTTGTACACAACAGAATACATAATACCTATCAATAGAATTCTGCTTATTAAAATTCTTCAAGCCACCTTTTTCCTGTATTAATTTGTCTTTGAACTTCTGAAGGAGCAGTTCCTCCGAAAGACACTCTTGCGTTTACACAACCCTCCATGCTTAAATCAGGCATCAGATTCAAACTTAATCTCTCATCAATTGTTTTTAATTCGCCTTCGGATAAATCACTGAAATCCTTATTATTGATTTCACAGTATTTCACCATTTTCCCAACCATTTCATGCGCTTCTCTAAATGGTATGTTGCTTTTAACAAAATATTCTGCCGCATCCGTTGCATTTAAAAATCCCTTGTTTAAATGTTTCTGAATATCTTTCAGCTTAAATTCTGTTTTTTCTATCATTTTGGCTAAAATCAGCAGGCTTTTTTTAAGTGTGTCCACAGTGTCGAACAATCCTTCCTTGTCTTCCTGAAAATCTTTGTTGTATGCGAGAGGAGTTCCTTTCATTACAGTTAAAAGCTGTACCAGATTTCCATACACCCTTCCTGTCTTGCCTCTTAAAAGTTCAGCCATGTCTGGATTTTTTTTCTGAGGCATTATGCTTGAACCTGTGCAGAAGCTGTCATCAATTGAAATATAAGAAAATTCCTGAGAATTCCAATAAACAAATTCCTCCGCCATTCGGCTTATATGCATCATGCATATGGATGCAGCCCCCATAAACTCCAATATATAGTCTCTGTCACTCACTGAATCCATGGCATTTTCCGTAACATTTCCAAATCCTAAAAGCTCTGCTGTCCTATGTCTGTCTATTGGTATTGTGGTTCCTGCAAGAGCGCACGAGCCTAGGGGATTGTAGTCGGTTCTATCATAAGAATCCGCAAACCTTTCAATATCTCTTTTAAACATCTGGAAATATGCCATCAGATGAAATCCAACCGTAACAGGCTGTGCATGCTGCATATGAGTAAAACCCACCATAATTTTGTCGTGGTATTTTTCTGCCTTCTCCAAAAGAACATGTTCCATGAATTTTAAATTTTCTATAACTTCTTTGATTTCTTTTTTAACATAAAGTCTTGTATCCACCGCAACCTGATCGTTTCTGCTTCTTGCCGTATGAAGCTTTTTGCCTGTATCTCCAAGTCTTTTAATCAGTATGCCTTCAACAGCCATATGTATATCTTCATCATGGACGTTAAATTCAATTTCACCTTTTTCTATTTCTGATTTTATATTATTTAATTCATGAACAATCTGTTCTTTTTCGGACTCTGTAACTATACCCTGCTCACTCAGCATTGTCACATGGGCTATGCTTCCCTCTATGTCACAGTCATACAATCTTTTGTCAAAGAATATGGATGCATTAAATTCTTCAACAATCTTATCCATGCCCTTTTCAAATCTTCCACTCCACAAGTTTGCCATTTCTATCTCCAATCTTTTAATTATCATAATTTGTTTTTATTCATATTTTTGTTTAATTATATCATATAAATTCTAATCATCAAGTATTATTTATACAAAAAAAGTTGCCAGCATCAACTGACAACTTTTTAATATAACTATTAATTTTAATAAGCTTTAGTGTATAACTCAAAGTGAGCTTGAGGATGAGCGCAAATCGGACATACTTTAGGTGCTTCTGCGCCGTAATGTACGTGACCGCAGTTATCGCATATCCATACAGTTTCTCCTTCTCTTTTAAATACCTTTCCTGTTTTTATATTGTCTAACAATGCAAGGTATCTTTCTTCATGGCCTTTTTCTATTTTAGCAACGCCTTCAAATAAATATGCTATATTGTTGAAGCCTTCTTCCTTTGCTTCTTTAGCGAAAGTTGCATACATGTCAGTCCATTCATAATGTTCTCCTGCTGCTGCATCTTCTAAATTTAACGGAGTTTCGCCGATTCCGTCATGTAAAAGTTTGAACCAGATTTTAGCGTGTTCTCTTTCATTTCTTGCAGTTTCTTCGAAATACTTGCTTATTTGCACATAGCCGTCTTTTTTAGCCTTGTTTTGATAGTATGTATATTTTACATGTGCCTGTGATTCGCCTGCAAATGCAGTCATTAAATTTTGTTCTGTCTTGCTTCCTTTTAATTCCATATGTACACCTCGTCTGTAATAATTTATTTATCCTTAAAGCCAAAAGCCGCGGATATCTTTTGCCGGTTACAATTAATTATGTTATATTGATAACAATTATAATATAATAAGTTTTTTAATTCAACCTTTAAATTATACTACTTACCAGCACTCAACAGTTTATATATACCCATAATTTTTTGCTTTAATCATTAATTATACTGTACATTTCTTTGTAATCATCTTTCATTACATGTTCAAGAATTTGTTCAACCTTAATTTTCATAGGTTTTGATCCAAAAATTATTTCTATCTCATCACCTGTGTTTACTTCCGTACCGGGCTTTGCCTCTTTTCCGTTGACAAGAACTCTTCCTTGTTCACATGCTTCCTTGGCTACAGTCCTTCTTTTAATTATACGTGCATTTTTTAAATATTTGTCTATTCTCATAATCAAACCTCTATTCAGGAACGGCTTCGCCGTTCCGTTTAATTATTCTGCAACTTCCTTAAGCTTTTCAGCCTGGTCCGAAGTTAACAGAGCTTCCAGCATTTCAGTGATATCGCCATCCAGGAACGAATCCAGCTTATAAAGAGTCATTCCTATTCTGTGGTCAGTCACTCTGCCTTGAGGGAAGTTGTAAGTCCTTATTCTTTCACTTCTGTCACCGGAACCTACCTGGCTTTTTCTTGCATCTGCCAATTCAGCATTCTGCTCCTGCTGATACATGTCATACAGCTTTGCTTTTAATACCTTGAAGGCTTTGTCTTTATTTTTAAGCTGGCTTTTCTCATCCTGACAGGAAATAACTATGCCTGTGGGAATGTGTGTAAGTCTTACAGCGGAGTCGGTGGTATTTACGCACTGTCCGCCGTTTCCTGATGAACGGAACACATCAACTCTCACATCATTTGGATTTATTTCAATGTCAATGTCATCAACCTCAGGCAGTACTGCAACTGTTGCCGATGAAGTGTGAATACGTCCGCTTGATTCGGTTGCGGGAACGCGCTGAACTCTGTGGACACCGCTTTCGTATTTTAATTTTGAGTAAGCACCCTTTCCCTTTATAGAGAATATTGCTTCCTTGTAACCGCCGACTCCCTGATCGTTAACAGAAATAAACTCCGTCTTCCAACCTTGTCTTTCAGCGTATCTTAAATACATTCGCAGTAAATCTCCCGCAAAAAGACCTGCTTCGTCACCGCCTACGCCGGCTCTTATTTCAACAATAACATCTTTATCATCATTTGGGTCCTTGGGCAAAAGAAGTATTTTGATTTCCTGCATCAATTCTTCTTCCTGTGCAGCAAGTTCCTTAACTTCTTCCTTTACCATTTCCCTGAAATCATCATCTAGCTTTTCATTGAGCATTGTCTTTGAATCCTCAAGCTGCGCAGCTACGTCTACATACTCGTTGTACTTTGAAACTATCGGTTCAAGCTGAGCCTGTTCCTTCATTAATCTTTGAAGCTTCTGCGAATCGCTGAGTGTTTCAGGGTCTGAAATTTTTTCGCTGAGCTCTATATATTTATCTTTTAAAGCCTCTAATTTTTCTAACATTTATTTTACCTTCCTAATTTTTAATTAACGTATTTTTTCAGCTATTGTAATTTCCTCATTCAGTCGCTACAAGAACCCTGTCACGACCCTGTCGTTTCCGCCTAAGTCCTTATCACATTCTATTGTTTTAAATATATTTGAATTCTTAAAAATTTGTATAACCGAATCTTTTTGGTCATAACCGATTTCTACAGAAAGTATTGCATTTTTTTCATGGATTTTTTCAAAAACCCTGACTATGTGCCTGTAATAATCCAAACCGTCAGTTCCGCCATTTAATGCGAGTCTTGGTTCATATACCGAAACTTCTTCAGGCAGTATGCATATTGTATCTCTTTTAATATAAGGAGGATTTGAAACAACTATTGTATATTTTTGATTTCCAAAATCATAGTTGAATATATCTCCCTTAACAGTTACTACATTTTTCAGCCCATGTTTGTTTATGTTGATGTTTGCGGTTTCTATTGCCGTATCACTGATATCCATGGCAGTTATTTTTGAATTTTTTAAATAATGCCCAAGACTCACCGCAATGGCTCCGCTTCCTGTGCCAATATCAAGTATATTAATATCTTTGTCTTTTAATGAATCTTTATTTACAATATTTATAATTTTTTCAGTTAAGATTTCCGTATCCGGTCTCGGGACCAGAATACCTTCCTGAACATAAAAATCCAACCCCATAAATTCCTGGGAATTGGTCATATACTGCAAAGGATAGCCTTCATTTCTCTTTGCCGCCATCTCGTAAAATTTTCTTGCCATATCTTCATCTATTTCATCTTTTCTGTGTAAATGCAAATAAATCCTATCTTTTTGAAGCAAATGAGATAAGATTAACTGCACATCAAGAAAGGGATTGTTAAATTCCCTTTGCTTAATGATTTCTGTCCCGTCTTTCAGCAATCTTTCAATTGTTACCATGTATCATCTTCTCCGTTTTGAGGAATGACTCTTTCCATAGCTGCAATTGCCACTTCTATCATGGAATCATCCGGTTCCTTGGTAGTAATTTTTTGAATTTGGAAACCTGGATATGTTATTATTTTTGTAAGAAAATTTTCGCTGCTGCATTTTCCCACATATTTGTTCAGCTCATAAGAAAGTCCTGCTATAACAGGCAGCATTGCAAGTCTGATAACAAGTCTCATGAAAGGGTTAGGCCATCCGAAAAACGAAAAAACCAATATGCTTATAATCATTACATTAATCATGAAGCTGGTTCCGCATCTTGGGTGAAGTGTTGAATATTTCCTTACATTTTCAACTGTCAGTTCTTCGCCGTGCTCATAGCAGTATATTGTTTTATGCTCAGCTCCGTGATACATAAACACCCTTTTTATGTCACTCAATTTAGATACCAGGTATACATATCCTACAAACAGTAATACCCTTATTACGCCTTCTATAAGGTTTAACAACAAGGTGCTTGTAACCAAATTCTTTAAAACATTTGTCAGCAGTGTAGGTCCTAATATGAATATACCCACGGAAAATAACAATGCAATGATTACAGAAGCATAGATTATTGCCGTGTCAGCCTTATCTTTAAATACCTTCTTGAGAAATTTATCAAGAGCATCCTCTTCATAATCCTCACCGTAAAATTCGGCTGAATACATTAATTCCTTCACTCCGCTTACCAATGAATCAATGAGGACAAAGCTTCCTCTTATCAATGGCAGTTTAAAAAATTTATGTTTAAAAAGCTGTTTTATTTCACTTTCCTTTATTTCAATTTCACCGTCCGGTTTTCTGACTGCAGTCGCAATTTTATCGGGACCCTTCATCATTATTCCTTCAATCAGTGCCTGGCCGCCGATACTGGTTTTTTTAACTTCTTTTTTAACTATATCGCTCATTTTGTCCCCTTTTCTTATAGATGCATACAGCTGTCTTGTCTATACTGTTGCATATATGAATACAATTTGATGCATACGTTCAATGTATTATACAATTAATAATCAAATTCTTCAAGTTTTTGTTTTTGCTTAACTGACAGCACAAAAATATAAGCTTTGTAATTGTACATCACAAAGCTTAATCTTTATTTAATTTACTTCAAGTATTTCATATGCCACGACACCGCCGGGGGAAGCCACATTAATTTTTGCTCCCTTTTTCTTGCCCAGAAGCTCTGAGCCCAGAGGAGATAAATTTGATATTTTTCCCGCCACCGGGTTTGATTCAGTAGCACCCACAATGCTGTATTCAAGAATTTCATCAAACTCTACATCTCTTAATTTTACTCTGCTTCCGATTTGAACTGTATCCTTGTTTTTTTCATTATGCTTAACTACCCTTGAATGCTTAATTGTATGCTCAAGGACAATTATTCTTGATTCATTTTTATTTTGTTCTTCCTTTGACTCGTGATATTCCGCATTTTCACTTAGATCGCCTTCTTTTAAGGCACCTTTAATCCTCTCGGAAATCTCGTATCTTAGCTTTGTTTTTCTGTATTCAAGTTCATCAAGAAGTTCATTGTAGCCTTCTTCTGTAACCAATATTTCTTTTTCCATATTCCCACCTACTATAATGCCATATGTATCAGTTACATATTTTGGCACAATTATTAAAAAGTTAATATATATATTATAACCTAAAATTCAAAAAATTCAACAATGAATTTTAGTCTTATATTAAAAAGCAAAAAAGCAATAGGTTAATATTTTTTTATCTTGCCTATTGCTTATAAATTGCTTACAAATCATTAAATTGTTATATTACTTTATATATCCATCCTTCAGGAGCTTCTACATCGCCCATTTGGATTCCATACAATGTGTCGTATAATTTCTTAGTTACAGGTCCTACTTCTTTTTCGCTGTAGAATACATGGAATTTACCATTGTGTTCAATTCCTCCGATAGGAGTTATAACAGCAGCAGTTCCGCATGCTCCTGCTTCTTTGAATATATCCAGCTTATCTATATATACTTCTGTTTCAATTGCTTCCATTCCCAAATAATCCTTTGCAACCTGCATCAATGATATTCTTGTGATACTTGGAAGTATGGATGAAGATTTAGGAGTTATGAATTTATCGTCCTTTGTAATACCGAAGAAGTTAGCAGCCCCAACTTCATCAATTTTGGTATGTGTTGCAGGATCAAGATAAATACAATCTGCAAATCCTCTTTGTACTGCTTCGTGATGTGAATGCAAGCTTGCCGCATAGTTTCCGCCTACTTTGATTTTTCCTGTTCCGTGAGGTGCAGCTCTGTCCTGGTCGGTTGTTGTAAAGTTAACAGGATTCATGCCGCCTTTAAAATAAGGGCCAACAGGTGTACAGAAAATACTGAAGATATATTCTTCTGCAGGTCTTACTCCTACGTTGTCTCCTATTCCTATCACATATGGTCTTAAATATAATGTTGCTCCTGAACCGTATGGAGGTACCCATGCTTCATTTGCTTTAACAACCTGCATGCAGGCATCTACAAACTTTTCTACCGGAACCTTAGGCATCATTACTCTCTCGCAGCTTGTCTGCATACGCTTAGCATTTTCATCTGGTCTGAAAAGCTGAATTCCACCATCTTTTGTGCTGTAGGCTTTTAACCCCTCAAAGCATTCCTGTCCGTAATGCAGGCATGTGGAACCTTCACTAATTGATATTTTATTATCTTCAACAAGCTGACCGTCATCCCATTTTCCGTCTTTCCAATATGATATGTATCTTTTGTCAGTTTTTATGTAGCTAAAACCAAGTTCAGACCATTTGATGTCTTTCTTTTGCATTTTATCTGCCTCCTTAATTATTATTGTTACATACAATAAGTATAACTCTTATTGTATCATTTTTCAAGTTCAAAAAAGCATTCGCAGTATTCATCTGCAATTTGCCTGCTCTCTCTCATTCACCAATTTATTTGTTCATTATCGGTCAAAAAAAACCGTGTCAAGTCATATAGAATGGCGGCAAGTCTATAATTAAAAACTGCATCTTAAAAAGAAGCAGTTTTTAATTTTTACATCATTTAATGTTTTTATATAAAATTCGCCAAATTATTTCCCGGGCAATTAAATTCCAAGTTCTTCTTTAACTTCTCTGAAAGCATTTATAGCAAAATCCAAATCTTCTTTGCTATGAGCTGCAGATATTTGTGTTCTTATTCTTGCTTTTCCTTTTGGAACAACAGGATAATAGAAGCCTACTGCATAAACTCCTTTTTCCAGAAGCTTTTCAGCCATCTTCTGTGATAAAACCGCATCTCCAAGCATTATAGGAACTATTGGATGCTCGCTTTCTATTATTGAAAGACCGATTTTTTTAATTTCTTGTCTGAAGTATTTTGTATTTTCTTCGAGCTTATCTCTGTATTTTGTACTTTCTGTAAGCATTTCAAGAACCTTCAGTGATGCCCCTGCTATTGCAGGTGCCAATGTGTTTGAGAATAAATACGGTCTTGAGCGTTGTCTCAATAAATCGATTATTTCTCTTCTTCCGCTTGTGTATCCGCCGCTGGCACCGCCTAATGCCTTGCCCAGTGTTCCGGTTATAATATCTACCCTTCCCATTACACCTCTGTATTCGTGAGTTCCTCTTCCGGTCTTGCCCACAAATCCTACTGCATGGCTGTCGTCAACCATTACAAGGGCATTGTACTTATCGGCTAAATCACAGATTCCTTTTAAATCTGCTATTATTCCGTCCATTGAAAAAACACCGTCCGTAGCAATAACTTTTATTTTTGCTCCATCCTTGTCAGCTTGAATGAGCTGTTCCTCCAAAGAAGACATGTCATTGTTTTTATATCTGTATTTTTTCGCCTTGGCAAGTCTGACTCCGTCGATGATGGACGCATGGTTTAATTCATCGCTTATTATTGCATCATTTTCTGTTGTGATAGTTTCAAACAATCCTCCGTTAGCATCGAAGCATGAAGAATATAAAATTGTATCCTCTGTCTGCAAAAATTCGCTTATTTTTTCTTCAAGCTGCTTATGAATTTCCTGTGTTCCGCAGATAAACCTCACAGATGAAAGACCGTATCCCCATGTATCGTAAGCTGCTTTTGCTGCTTCAATGACTTCTTTGTTATCTGCCAGGCCTAAATAATTATTTGCGCACATATTTAGAACGCCGTTAACCATTGTAGTGTTAATTCTGCTGCTTTGTGGTGTTGTAATTATTCTTTCGTTTTTCCAGAGTCCGCTGTCCTTAATATCCTTTAAAATATCTGAATATATTTGTTTAGTATCTTTGTACATGAAATCAACTCCTTTTTTTTATTTAAGATTATTTTTTATCGGTCCAGTCTAAAATAACCTTTCCCGATTTTCCGCTTATCATAGCTTCAAATCCCTTTTCAAAATCAGTGTAATGATATCTGTGGGTTATAATCGGAGATATGTCAAGACCTGCTTTTATCATTGCCTGCATCTTGTACCAGGTTTCAAACATTTCTCTCCCGTAGATTCCTTTTATCTGAAGTCCGTTAAACACCAGTTTGTTCCAGTCAATAGACGTGCTTGTTTCCTGAAGTCCGAGCATTGCAATCTTGCCGCCGTGTGACATATGGTCAATCATTTGGTTAAGGGCAGCATCATTTCCGGACATCTCCATTCCTACATCAAATCCCTCTTTCATGCCAAGCTCATTCATTACATCACGAAGATTTTCATTTCTTGTGTTAACTGTCCTGAAATTTCCCATCTTCCTGGCAAGCTCCAGCCTGTTGTCATTAACATCTGTAACAACAACGAATCTTGCTCCTGCAAATTTGGCAATTGCCGCTGCCATAATTCCTATGGGTCCGGCTCCGGTAATCAGCACATCTTCTCCAAGCACATCAAATGATAATGCAGTATGGGCTGCATTGCCAAAAGGATCAAAAATGCTGTACAATTCTTCCGGCAATGATTTATCACAAAGCCAGATGTTAGTAGCCGGAAGTGCCACATATTCAGAAAATATTCCTGTTCTGTTAACGCCTACTCCCTTGGTGTCTTTGCAGAGATGTCTTCTTCCCGCAAGACAGTTTCTGCATTTTCCGCATACTATATGTCCTTCTCCTGAAACTATATCCCCTACATGCAAGTCTCTTACGCCTTTTCCTAATTCCACGATTTCACCAACAAACTCATGACCTATTGTCATAGGAACAGGTATTGTATCCTGGGCCCATTTATTCCATACATAAATGTGCACGTCAGTTCCGCATATTGAAGTTTTGTGCATTTTAACAAGAACTTCTCCTTCTTCAGGAACAGGCACATCAACTTGTTCAAGCCATAATCCGGGTTCTTTGAATTTTTTTACAAGTGCATCCATTTTAGCCATACAACTCACCATCCTTATAGTAAATAAAAAACGTTTCACTAAAATAAATAATACTTTATATTTGTTTTTATGTCAAGAGCCAAGTAAATGGTTTGTACACATTTCATAAACAGTATTTAGACATAATCTGACTCGAAAGGGACGGTTCTNNAGAACCGTCCCTTTCGAGTCATCCCTTTCGAGTCAGATAATTCTTTTAAGTTTAAAATCCATGTAGTCGCTTGAGACGCAGTGGACGGATATGTTATCAATCATTCCCTCTCTTACATTTTTATGGCCTTCTTCACCGTGAAGATGTCCGTATATGCATACCTCAGCCTCATATTCTTTCAATATTTCAAAAAATTCATTTGGAAGTCCATCACTGCCAAACGGCGGATAGTGAAGCATTACAATTACTGTATTTTTACTTTTCTTAGCTGATTCAAGGGAAAGTTTAAGTCTGTTCATTTCTCTTAAATATATTTTTTCATTTGACGCCTCTTCCGAATGTTCATCCATTGTGTCCCATCCTCTGGTGCCGCAGATAACTGCGCTGTCAAACTCATAACTGTTGTTTTTTAAAAATTTGATAGATTTTAACCCAAGTTTGTCTAATTTATTTGATGTAGACCACCAATAATCATGATTCCCCTTACCTATAATCTTAATTCCCGGCAGTTCATCAATTTTTTTCAAATCATCCATTGCTTCATCAAGCTTAGCAGCCCATGAAATATCCCCCGGTACCAAAACCAAATCATCATCTGATACAGTTCTTTTCCAGTTTTCCATTATTTTTTCTTCATGGTCAATCCAATTGTCGCCGAAAATATTCATTGGTTTTTCTTTTTTGCTGTCAAAATGCAAATCGGCTATAGCAAAAATTTTCATATATTATCCTTAAAGTTTTATATAGTTAAATTTAATATTCATTTGTTTGGCAAGCTCTGCTTCACGCTCCTGGCATGTGAACAGTATAATCTGCCTTCTTTCGCTTTCTTTTGAAAGCATTTCTATTGAATTCTTTAATCTTTTTGAATCATATTGCACAAAGCTGTCATCAAATATCAGAGGAATGTTTTTATTGCCGCTTAAAATATTGCCAAGTCCAACCCTAAGCGACAGATATAGCTGATCCAGTGTTCCTCCGCTAAGACTTTCCAGCTCAATGTTTCTTTGTTTATTATCTTCTTCAACTACTGTGATATTCATATCTTCATCTATCACAACTTCACTGTACTTTCCGCCGGTCAAATAAGAAAAATTATCACTGATTGACTTTCTCAGAAGCGGCATAAAATCACCCTTAATGGAATCCGATATTTTAACTATTTTATCTGCGGCAATTTCTGCAACTTTTATTTTTCTTCTGAATGTTTTAATTTTATTTTCATAGAAATCTATTTCTTCTTCTATTTCCGCAAGGTTTCGTGTTCCGTTTTCAATTTCATCTATTTCTTTTAATATATTGTCAATGTCTTTCGATAATTTTGATTTTTCCTCGTTAAGCTTGAAAACATTCAGCTGATGCTGCTGTTTGTCAAGTTTTTTAACTTCATAACAATTAACATTCTTTGTTTTATTCTTTAAATCTTCGAAACTCTCATCGCCTATTATTTTTTTAAGAATGCTTTCTTTATACTCTCTGTTATTAATAAGCTCCTTATATTTTTCATTATATTCAACATCTTTTTTAAAGCTGTCCAAATCACCCATTCCATTGCTGCTTAAAATCATATCCAGCCTTTTTTCTTCAAAGGAAGCGTCCTTGTCAAGTTTAACAATGCTTTGTCTCAGCTCTTCGATATTGCTTTTTAACTTTAAAATCTCACTTCTCACTGAATCTTTTCTTGAAAATGCATCATTTGCTTCTTTGATATTCTGAGCGTTAATTTCCTTCATACCCAGCGAAGACAAAACTTTCATCAGATTGCTTTTCAATTCGGAACTTTCCTGCTCTAAAGAATTTAAAGAATCAACATCATAATTAATAAGCTTGATTTTTTCTTCATACAAACTTTTTTCGGCGCTTAACTTATTAAATTTTTCAGCGATGCCATCGATACTGTCACAGCCTGTCTCTCGGATTATTTTCTGCTTTTCATTTTCCAGTTTACCCAATGAAATCGTGTAATCGGCAAACTCGCATTCCATGCTGTCAATTTCATTTTTAGCGCTTCTGATTTTGTTAAGAACAGGCTTGACAATCAGTACCATAATTATTGCTATTAAGGCAGTCACAATTCCTGCAGCTATATTGACAGGCTCCTGCATCACATAATAACGATTAATATAATCCTCAATTATATCTTTGTATTGAAAACATGACCACCATACGCCTCCTGTCAAGACTGCTGCAAACAAAGACAGCAGTGTAACATTTCTTATTCTTGACACCCTGTAGCTTTTCATTTTTTCATAGTTTCCAGTGTCCAGAAAGGCGTTTGTCATTTCTATTTTTCTGTTTATATCCTCAATCTTTTGATAGCTGTCAAGAAAACTGTTTATTTCATCAATATTTATATTGATAATGCCTTCTTTTCCGGAATTTATCTTATTTTTTAAGTCATTTATTTTAACAGTATTGATTTCGTATTTGCTATAATCAAAATTTAGTTTTTCAATATTAAATTGTTCCCCGATTTTATTGGATATATCCTCCAATAGACAGTCTAATTCCTCTTCCTTCTCTTTTCTTTCATTTTCAAGACTTCGCCTTTTGCTGTACATGGAATTTAAGGTGCTTTCAATATTCACAGCTTCTCTGTAATCGCTGTCCGAATATTTCTTGAGTTTATCTAAAGAAAACTCCGAAAGTTTTTCATGAATTTCATCCAGCTCTTTTTTTACAGGCTCTGCTCTTAAATATCTGTCCTTTTCTATGGAAAGTTCATAGTCTCTGAGCTCTTTATTAAGCTCTTCAATGCGCAGATTAAGCTCCTGAATTTTACTTCCTATTTTTTTCTTTTCCATAGCAAGGAACATTACCTGTCTGTTGGCATTCAGGCAGGTTTCCCTTGCCTCTTTCAGTTCCGACAAACGCAGCGAATATTGACCCAGCAGAGTTTTATCGTTACTTTCATCGCCTGCTTCTTCTCTGATACTGCCTAATCTTTGCAGAATCCTGTCTATGGAAATTGATTCATCTCTTGTTTTGCTCAAATTTATTATTTTGTTTTTAAGTTCGTCCGCAAGCTCTTTTTCAGTTTTGTTTCCAAGCTGCCTTACGCTTACCGTATTGCTGAATGCAATCTTGCTCATATTAAAAAAGTGCTCACCGGGGCATGTTATTTCTTCTTCATTCATTTCAGGTTCTTCACTGAGTTTTTTAAACACCTGTGTGGTTCCAAGCAAAAAATCCTTTGAAATAAGAAACCTTTCTTCACTGCTATCCTTTATGCCTATGGAACCCTTGTAAAGATTATTGTTCCAAGGCTTATATTTGTTGTATCTTGATATACCTGCATCATCATCGTCAAAACCGTAGAAAACAGCTTCTATAAAATTATGTACCGTACTTTTTCCTGCTTCATTTTCACCATATATAATGTTAAACTTATTTTCAAAATATAATCTTTTATAAGCAAACTTACCAAAAGCCCTCAAATGTAATTTATTTATATACATGCTATTTTACCACCTTTTCTTTCCGGAGAACCTCAAGTCCAAGTTTAAATGCCTGCTGCTCCAGCTTGTCCTGATGATTTTCAAATTGCAGCTTGTAACTTTCAATTATATTAAACTCGTTGTGGTCGTAAATCTTTTCTTCTGAATTTTTGTAAATATAATTTTCTTCAAATTCTATATAATAAAAAAATTGCTTTGCTTCGTTTTCTACTTCATCCATGGATACATCCGTATTGACAGTGCCGGTAAGGTTGATTCTCACATAGTCTTTGATGTTTGAAAATGTATCGCCTGAAAACTTTATTAAATCAAGAATTTTGTTGAAACTATAGTTTATGTCCAGATTAATACTGCGTGTGACAAACTTTCTTTTAGCCATTGGATGCATTTTAAATTCAGAGTTCCTTTTTTCCAGGATTCCTTTTACTATGCCGTGTTCCTCTGTTTCCTCAAAGCTCATGGGTTCAGGGCTGCCGCAGTAAGCAGCATTATCTCTTGCCTTTAAAAAGTTGTGTCTTCCTCCCAATGCACAGTAATCAAATTTATTTTTAATTATATCTATGTCAACAAAAAGATTTTTTGATTCAGCTTCAATATCGCAATACAGCAAAAGAACATTTATTTTGCTTTCGTCAACAGAAATATCATATATTGCCTGTGTCTTGAGGTTTTGCACATGATTGTCCCAACTCATGGAACAGATGCACAAATTATCATCAGGGAAATCCAACTTTTCAACAGCTTCAGTGTTTTTAACAATATGTACGTTTTGAGACCATTCAATATACTCATACATGCTGTTTATGTTGTATGGATCGCTCTTGCCGCATGTAATTACTACCTTTGTTTCCGGAATTGATTTAAACTTTGAAGCTATGTTTTTAAGATTTTTGAAATTAATATATTCTGTTTCTATCAAATCACCGGAAATAAACAGATATTTGGTTTTTTCATCTCTTGCTGATTTGATTATCTCATCAAATGTATCCCAAATTTCCTGTCTTCTTTTTTCCCGTTCTTTTAAACTGAAATTTTTAATATCAAATTTCCTGCCAAGGTGTATATCTGATGTATGTATAAACTTAATTTTCATGGACGCTCCCCTTATCCCATGTTATTCCGGCATGTATCTGCCAGGTTCCTGATCTTCAGCAGAACTTGACCTTATGTTGCCTCTGGTCAAGCATAACTTATTTGTATTATTTTATCACAGAAAATCCTTTCCTTCAATGATTTATATAAATATGTCTGTATTAATCAGCTATTTCCTTAAGTTTTTCCAGGTCTGTTATTTTTACGGTTGAACGGTACACCTCAATAATTTCATCCTGCTGCATATTTGAAAGTTCTCTTGACAAAGACGGTCTTTTTACATTTAAAAAGTCTGCCAGCTCCTGCCTTTTCATGGGCATATCAAATATCAGGGAATTATTTTTTTTATAAAGCGTCAATAAATAGACTGCAATTCTTCCTTTTAATGTTTCAGCATTTAAAATATGCATTTTATTATTGAGCATAACAATTTTGTCAGATAGAATCGCCAGCATATTGTTAATAAGTGTCTTATGAAATCCGCACACCTCCCTGCACATGGCGAAAAATATGTTGTACGGAAGAATAAGGGCCTTACTGTTTCCTAAGCTGACCAAATCATAAGGTGTTTCCTTGGAAGAAGAAAATGCCAGTGCTTCGCCAAACAGGTCATTTTGCTCCAAAGTGGTAACTATTACTCTCGTCCCATTGTATTTTTGAGAAATCAAATTAAACTGGCCTTCAATTACAATACCCAGCTTTTTAATTGTGTCATCTTTTTGGAATACTACCTGGTTATCTTTGTATTCGGCAATCTGCGCCTTTGCGCATTTTAAAACTTGCTTTATTTCATCTTCACTTATATTGTCAAATAATTGATTGTTTTTAATAACTTTAATAATCTCATTCATAATTACTCCTTAATAGTAACATATGTTACATACTTTACTTATTAATTTTAATATAATACAATTAATAAGTAAAGGTTAATATTAATTTGAATCGAGGTATAAAATGAAAAGAAAAATAGTTAAAATACATGAAGAAAGATGCAACGGATGCGGATTGTGTGTTAATGCCTGTCATGAAGGCGCATTGGAGCTTATAAACGGCAAGGCTGTACTGCTTTCAGACGTATATTGCGACGGCCTTGGTGACTGCCTTCCTCAATGTCCTGTTGACGCAATTGAAATTATTGAAAGAGAAGCTGAAGAATTTGACAAGGAATTAGTTGAAAGAAAAATGCAGGAAAGAAAACAGAAGGAAGAACCATTGCCATGCGGATGCCCGGGACACCAGGCAAAGGTAATAACCCATAAGGCAGTTTTAAAAGTAAAAGAGGAAAAAGTTGAATTGACAAGCCAGCTTAGACAATGGCCTGTACAAATAAAACTGGTTTCCCCTATGGCCCCTTATTTTGACGGTGCAGATATTCTTGTGGCCGCAGACTGCACGGCATATGCATATGCCAATATCCATCAGGAATTCATGAAGGGTAAGGTTACTCTTATAGGATGTCCTAAACTGGATGATGTTGATTATTCAGAAAAACTTACTGCGATTTTGAAAAACAACGAAGTAAAGAGCATCACTGTATTAAGAATGGAAGTGCCGTGCTGCGCCGGCATAGTAAATGCTGTTAAGAATGCAATAATTAAATCAGAAAAATTAATTCCATGGGGTTATAAAGTTGTATCAACTGACGGAACGCTTTTAGATAATTAAGAACTAAAAATCAAGAGATTATTTGCAGGATTTGTGCAACCGCACAAATCCTGTTATATTATTCATCTTCAACTGCCGACTGTATAAAGCAAAACATATATGTGATTGCCAGTAAGTCTGCACAACCACCCGGACTTATATTCATCTGGATAAATTTATTGTCTGTTTCATTTATTTCATCAATTGTAATGTTTTCAATTCCTTTTAATTCTATGAGTCTTTTTATTTCTTTCTGCACTGAATTCTGAGTGTCTATATCTGATCTTGAAATTATGTTTGTGTCTTTCACGTTGGCTATCAAATTAAGCAGTGTCAGAGAACCTGCGTCATTTAAAGAAAAGCCCCTGCCAAGCAATTTTTTTAGAACAGGCAGTCCATATTCTTTAACAGATATGAAACCGTTGGCAGCTTCTCCTCTTATACCGGTTATTCCGTACCCGGCATACAGCTTTTCACCGTATGTATTGGCATTTCCTTTTGTTATTGCGCTGAAATCGTCTAAAACCTTAGCAGTCATCTGCTTGGATAATTCTAAAATACTGCCGGTATCTACGGATTTATTATTGGCGAATAAATACCCCAAAGCTGCGCATATGATACCCAGGGAAAATATAAGGCCCTTGTGGGTATTAGCTTTGGCAGCTTTAAACATACGGTCTTCTGCTTCCATCCCCGTATATCTGATTTTTTCAAATAGCTGTCGAGGTTCATCATCACAAAATTTAATCCCTGACAAAACTAAATCCCTGAAATATGGCGTCAGAACTGCCGTACTGTCTATAAAAGTATAAATGTCCATATCCTTATGAGAACCTCTGTTAGCCCTGTCTACAAGCCCGGGTTTCGGCGTGGTGCACACTTCGTACAGCATTGCACGGTTGGCACAGGAAGCACATATGTCAGCAAATCTTTCGTTAAAATAAGCCGTCATAATTTCAATTGATTTTTTTATTAAAGCTTCTGCATCATGTCTTTTGCTTCTGGCACAGGAATGGGCATCTTCACCGCACAGTAAACACATGCGTCTTCCAAGGTTAACATCCTGTCTTGATATTTTCTCGCCGTTTCGGTTAAGCACATCAATATCAAAAATCCTTCCCAAAGTGCAGCAGTCTTCTATTTCAGCCATTAATTTTTTTATATAAACGGGATTGCCATCGACGGCAAAAAAGGATTCATAGCCTGTCTTGCTTGTATTGTCCCTCTCATGTACTATATTTATATTGTGCCTTTTTAATTGCCTGACTATTAATTTCTTGCCTTCAGAAAAAGTTTTTTCCGCAAGTGGAAATTTCTTAACGGAACCGGGAATATTCAGAGTGAAGGAAATGAGAAGCATTTTGTATTCTGTTAATATTTTCTGCTGACTTGAAACTCTTTTTTCCCTGGCATCAAGCATATCCGCCAATGTAACTTTTTCATCTCCGAGAATATCGGATAACTTTGAATTAATCATTATAACTCCTTAATTTTTCGGCAATTTTCAGTCCGTCTTCAGATATTAAATAGTTATATGTTACTTCCGGCACCATCTTTTTTATTTGCTCATAATTACCGTCGGCTATCAATTTCCTTACTCTGGATGCACTTACAGGCAAATTGTCTTCTTCATATCTTTGTATTTCTATGACTTCAATTCCACGCTCTCCTAAAAACTTCTTCATTTGAATATTATAGGATGCCGTAACTTTGTCATAGGGCTCGTTGCCTACAAACCGTTTTTTAATTTTCAGAACTTCAGCAAAGTAATCACAAAATATTGTTAAATCAAGGATGCAGTTTATTTCCTCCGCCTTATACTTTTCCTTTATAAAATATGTGGGAAATGTTGCCGATGAAATTAAATAATCTGATGTAGAGTGTACAACAACATTTTCTAAATGCTTTACTCCGTTTTTAACAAGCTCATACCTTATTTTTGCGGGAAATATGCTTTTATCTTCTGAAACTACGAACAAATGAAGCAAATCGCACCTTTTAGCTGCTGTTTCGATTAGATATAAATGACCATTAGTAAACGGGTTGCAGTTCAGGACAATTGCCCCAACATCTGACATATTGGTAGCATCAGAGGATTTCAGAGAATTTACATACTCCGAAATCCCGTCATTTTTATTTTCCATCAATGCTGCGCTGTCAGTTTCAGCTATTAAGTAAAAGCCTAAATCTTTAAAAATATTGATGTTTTCAGTCTTGGTGAATAAAAACAAGTGGCTGTGCCCATTGCTTATTCCCTGCGATATTAAGGCTGTGACTATTTTTGCCGAAAGTCCTTCCCCCACATATGAGTTTGAAACCGCAATGCACTTTAAAACATTTCCTTCCAATGAACCTGTAGCGGCAATATTGCCCTTACTGTCACAAAGATTAACAGTAAACTCTATTCCTTCATCATAGTCTAACTGCTCATTAAATAAAAACTCCTTCAATTTTTGAAGTTTCATATCCTTCATAGGATAGCCGTAATCTTCATAAAATGTTTCATAGCTCATTAAGGTGTCCCCTTACTTTACACTTTTAATTGTGTCTATTATTGTACCGTCTCTGTATATTACATTACCTACAACTTTTTCGCTGAGCCTGATATTTTTAGGTGTTCCTGTAATCTTCTCTGCTATGTTTTTCAAATCATGTATATCAACAACAGGAAGCTTCGCTGCTTTTAATCTGTTCTTTAAATCCTGTCTCAATGGATTTACCGCTATTCCTCTTTGTGTTACTAAGACATCTACGGTTTTTCCGGGAGTTGACACGCAAAGCACCTTATCTACGACTATTGAAAGTCTGGCTCTTGTTAGAGGTGCAACAATCATAGTCAATTTAGCACCGGCAGCTGTGTCGCTGTGTCCTCCTGAGCCGCCCATTATATAACCGTTTGAATCCGTATGGACGTTCACGTTAAAATCAGTGTCAATTTGTGTAGCTCCCAATATAACAACATCCAGATTGTCAACTATGGCACTTTTTGCGGAAGGACTTGCATAGTGAGATGCCGTAACTTCCCTGTGCCCTAGATTTTCTCTCAATGACTGTACCGCCTTTAAATCAAAGCATTGAACATCCATGAGAGTTTCAAAACAGCCTGCCTCAAGCATATCCACCAGGTAGCCTGTGATGCCTCCCATTCCGAAGCTCCCTTTTATATTTTCCTTCAACATTAATTCCTTTAAATATTTGGCAACAGCCAATGAAGCGCCTCCTGCTCCAGTCTGGAACGAAAACCCGTCAGTTAATAAGCCTGAATGCTGAATAACCTTGGTTGCGTATGAAGCCATCATCAGACCCACAGGGTCCTTTGTTATTTTTGTAGTTCCTGAAACTATTCCTGTAGGATCGCCGATTTTATCCACATTGACAACATAGTCAACGTATGTTTCAGAAATAGAGAAATCCGCAAGTGGATAGTTTACTAAATTATCGGTTATCACAATTACCTTTTTTGCATTCATTGCATCAGCAAATGCATAGCCCAATGAACCGCATGCAGATTTTCCGTACTTGCCTGTGCAGTTTCCCATATTGTCTGACGTAGGTGCCGCAATGAATGCCACATCAATAGGAGTTTTTCCTGATTCAATATCGCTGGGCCTTCCACCGTGGCTTCTGAAATCCACCGGCTTGTTCATAATTCCTGAAGATATTTCTCTTCCTACGACTCCTCCCATATAGTTGACTTCAAGCCCTGTCACCACATTGTTTTTAATATGATTTATAAGGGGGGCATGAATATCAAAGACTGAGCTTGCGTTTACTGTCAGGTCCTTATATCCCAAGTCTGCTATTTCATCCATTACCATATTTATAACATGGTCACCATTTCTCAGATGGTGATGAAATGAAATGCGCATACCGTCCTTTAACCCGCTTAATTTAACAGCTTCTTTTAATGAACTTACAACTTTACTCATTAAATGTACCTCCTAACGCCTTTGCCATTTCCAATGTCTGTCTTGCTCTTTCAACTATAGGAGCGTCAATCATTTTACCCCTCAGTGAAATTGCGCCCTTGCCCTGTTCCTCCGCAACTCTGATAATATCCATTACTTCCTGTGCATATTCAATTTCCTCCATGGTAGGGCTGAACACTTCGTTTATTGTCATAACATGTCTTGGTGATATGGCTGCTTTTCCTGTGAAGCCAAGGCTCTTTGCAAATTCAGCATCTTCCCTCAGCCCTTCTTCATCTTCAACATCTGTAAAAGGAGTATCATAGGCATCTATGTTTGCCGCCCTTGCTGCAGTAACAATCCTTCCTCTGCTGTAGAAAATTTCATCTCCCTTTTTTGTTCGCTTGCATCGCAAATCTGCGGTTAAATCTTCTGCGCCCAGGAAAATAGCCTTGACCCTGTCGCAGGCTCTGGCTATTTCAAAAGCATTTTCAACACCCATTGCGGTTTCAATAAGAGCAATAATTGATACAGCATTTTCAATATTATGCTTTTCTTCTACTGCCTTTATATAATCTGCTACCACCCGGACATCCTCTGCGCTGTTTACCTTTGGAGGCATAATCATATGAGGCTTTAACGGAATTATTTCATCTAAATCCTTTTTCCAAAAATCCGTATCTATGGAATTTATCCTTATTATAATTTCACAATTAGTATATTCTAAATACTTTAATGCATTTCTCACTAATATCCTGGCTGAATCTTTTTCAGCAGGTGACACCGCATCTTCCAGATCCAGTATTACGCTGTCCGCTCCCAGGGCATCAGCGTTCAATAGCATTCCGGCATTGTTGCCGGGCATAAAAAGCATGCTGCGTCTCATTATTTATCAGCCTCCTCTGCCCTTTTTAAAGCCGTTTCTATCCTTGCACGAATTGCGCATTCAACGGCTCCTCTGTCTTTAAGATGTATTTTTACGTTATTGACGCCAAAATCTTTTAATACTTCTCTTGCTGTTTTTTCTATTTCCTCACCGAATTGATTAAATACAATTGATTCCAGTTCTAATTCTATGCCGTTTTCACCGGGTTCAACCATAACATAAATATCACTTGATTCCAATGTTCCAGCCGTTGCCTTTTTCTTAATTTCCATGATACCGCCCTCCTTTAATGATTCATTCTTTCGCGAAACAGCGGCTTTATACCGCCTGCTTCCAATATTTTCATTGCATACTCGCCTATTTTGTCACCGTTTAATATTTCACCGCTGCTTAATATCTTAACTGTTCCTTCTTCTATATCTACTTCAATCTCATCTCCGTCATTCAGTAGCTTGCTTATATTCTTGCATACAATTAAAGGAAGTCCTAAATTAATAGAATTTCTGAAAAATATACGTGCAAAGGAATCTGCCAGCACAC
Source organism: Firmicutes bacterium UBA3553 (assembly GCA_002381185.1). GTDB lineage: Bacteria > Bacillota > Clostridia > Tissierellales > Sedimentibacteraceae > Sedimentibacter. The sequence goes on from DFOA01000040.1 coordinate 86,215, forward strand.
AGCTTGCTCCCATATTAATAAGAGAAATCGGAGCATGTTCCCTGCTTGAGCCGCATCCGAAATTAGTACCTGCAACTACTATGTCGCCCCTTTTGAAATTTACGGCTATATTTTCATCTACCCCAGCAAGGCAGTGTGTACCTATTTCCTCAGGATCAACCAATTCCAAAAACCTTCCCGGATAGATCTGGTCTGTATCTATATTGTTGCCTAATACTATAACTTTACCTCTCAGCTTTGTTTTCATCACTTCCTCCTACCGTCTCACACGGATTTGTCAAATAACCTGTCAATGCTGATGCTGCCACAGTTGCAGGTGATGCTAGATAAACCCTGGATTTATTGCTGCCCATGCGCCCTGGAAAGTTTCTGTTTGATGCCGTAACGCATACTTCATCGGGAGCCAGAACACCTTCATGGGCGCTCAGGCATGGTCCGCATCCCGGTGTTGATATTGTTGCACCGGCATCTATTAAATCCTGCAAATAGCCCTTAGCAATGCATTCTTTCATAACTGATGTTGAAGCGGGAATGACAAGCAGCCTTACATCTTCAGCAATCTGTCTTCCTCGGAGTATATCGGCAGCAGCCTTTATATCTTCAACTCTGCCTCCGGTGCATGTTCCCACGAAGCATTGATCAACTTTCACTCTCTCTGTTTCATCTATGGGAAATACATTGTCTACGCTGTGGGGAACTGCTACCTGAGGAGTTAAATCAGATATATCAAATTTATAGCTTTCACTGTATACAAAGTCATCATCAGTATATTGAACTTCAAACGGCCTTACGGCTCTCTTGCTTACATAGTCCATGACTTTCTGGTTTGGCTGCATATAGGCCGTTTTTGCTCCCATTTCCACTGCCATATTACAAATGACCATTCGCCCTGCCACATCCAGCTGCTCAACATAACTTCCGGTAAAATCAATGGCCTTATACACTGCTCCGTCCGCTCTCATCTTTCCCATAAGATACAAGACTACATCCTTGGGCATAACTCCCTCCCTGGGAGTACCGTCTATTCTTATTTCTATTATTTCAGGAACCCTGAACCATAATTCTCCTGATATTATAATTGTAGCCATATCCGTCGCCCCTACTCCTGTACCCATGGCGCCGAATGCTCCATGGGTGGTTGTATGTGAATCTGTTGCTACCACAATTGCACCAGGGTATATTAATCCTGCTTCAGGCATAACCTGATGACATACCCCTGCATTAACATCAAAATGATATGTTAAATTGTTTTCTCTTGCAAATTCTCTCATTTCTTTGTGAATTTGCGCCGATTTAATCGTCGGAGCCGGAGCATAATGGTCAAAAACAAATGCCAATCTGTCTTTGTCCCAGACCTTCTTTCCATTCATTTCCCTGAATGAATAAATTGTTTGAAGATATAGGTCGTTAACTTCTGCAAAGTCAACCTTTGCAGTTACTATTTCTCCTGTTTTTACAGCTGTTTTTCCGCTGTTCTTAGCAAGTATTTTTTCAATAGCATGCATACTAATTTCTCCTTTTTATTTATAACTGATAGTTTTAATTATGGGCAGGCTATGCAATAAGCCCACCTGTAACAGGTGAGCTTATTTTTGGAATTACACTGAAAATTTTATCCAAAGAATATAGGCACGAGGAATGTTGCAAGAAGTATTATAAATGCTCCTCCAAGCCTTGATGATATTTGGGCAAACGGCATTAATTCCATTCTGTTGGCTGCAGTTAATACTGCAACGTCTCCCGTTCCGCCCATATTAGCCATACATAACCCCGCTGTTATTGCAGCTTCTATAGGATAGAACCCGACCAATTTGCCGACTAAAGCGGTACCCACTACCGCACCTAACACTACTAAGAAGCATAATATCAAATAAATCGGTGTAAATGCTGAAATTACCTGACCTAAATCTGTATAAGCTATACCAATACCCATAAGCAATGCAGGTGTCCAGTTTGCCGCTACAAATTTATACCAGTTTGAACATGCTTTTNNTCATATCGAGAAGGTATAATGTTAAATGCCTTTGCGACGCCCACTGATATAATCATCCAGGCGTATGGATGAATATCTAGCCCTAAATAAGTAACCATGAAATATGCAACAATTTCACCAAATGCAAAGAATGTAGTTGCTATTGCAATGCCTATTCCGTAATCACTGAGTTTAGCATGTTCATTGTCTTCTTTTTCCTTAAGATCCTCTTCTCCGATATCCATCAGCTTTCCGTTTCCGCTGAGCTTAGGATATTTTTTACCAAGCCTGTCAAGAAGTCCGCCGAATACTATGGCTATTGCATTTCCTAATGCTACGGCAGGAACAAGTTTTGATAATATGGTTTCCGCAGGAATTCCGAGCCCCTTTGCAAATACTTCTGATATAGGAACAGCACCTGCACCCATACCACCGCCCATTATGGGAATACCGACATAAGCAATGGATTCTCCAGGTGACTGACCAAATGCCAGCCCTCCTATAGCAACAAACAGCAAGGATACCACAACACCTCCGATTATTGTCGGGAAGTATCTTACAGCAGCTTTAACAAGAAGCTTCTTGCTCATTCCCAATATCGAACCGGTTATAAGAGCGGCTATATAGAAATCAAGGAACCCGCCGCCCTTCATGAAGGTTGTTACATTATCCGTAACTGACTGAGGAATAAGTTTAAAATATACAAGTGCTGCTGAGCCGAATATTATTACAATCGGTCCTCCACCAAAAAAAGTTTTAATAATAGGTGTATTATTACCAATAACATCAAGAAATGCTCCTACTATCATCATAAATGCAAAAGCGCCAATCATACCGCCCGGCAGTACATCTAAAATAATTGCGATAATAATTACGGCAAGTAATGTAAAGTATACCGGAAGGCTTATTCCCATAATCTTATAGTCTTTCATTTTTCCTCCTAAAAAATTAATATTTTTATTTTATAATACGGCCACACCAGATTTTCTTGCCGCATCCGAAATTGCCTTTGCAACTGCTTTGGCCACATTTTTATCTAATGCACTAGGAATTATGTTATTTTCATTTAAATCTTTTTCATCTATATAATCAGCTATGGCATAAGCTGCTGCCAACTTCATATCCAGATTTATTTCTTTGGCTCTCACATCTAAAGCGCCTCTGAATACACCAGGGAAAACTATAACATTATTTATTTGATTTGGGAAATCAGAACGTCCTGTTCCTATTACCCTTGCTCCTGCTTCTTTAGCAACATCAGGCATGATTTCAGGGGTAGGATTTGCCATTGCCAGTATTATCGAGTCCTTAGCCATTGATTTAACCATTTCAGATTTTACAACATCAGCAGAAGATACTCCTATAAATACATCTGCACCGACTAAAGCATCTCCTAAGCTTCCTTTTGCATTTTCGGGATTTGTTGTCTTAGCAAGAGCATTCTTTGCATCATTCATCTTATCCCTTCCTATGTACAGGACACCGGTTCTGTCGCAAACCAATATATTTTTTGCTCCCGCTGCCATCAGCAAGTTAGAAATAGCTGTACCTGCAGCACCTGCTCCATTTATAACTATTTTCAATTCTTCTATTTTTTTGTTTACTATCTTTAATGCATTAATCAAGCCTGCAAGTACAACTATTGCAGTACCGTGCTGGTCATCATGAAATACAGGTATGTCTAATTCTTTTTTTAACCTTTCTTCAATTTCGAAGCATCTTGGAGCTGATATATCTTCAAGGTTAATTCCGCCAAGCCCCGGAGCAATTAATTTAACAGTTTTTACTATTTCCTCAACATCCTGAGAATCAACACAAATCGGAAAAGCATCAACATTGGCAAATTCCTTGAATAAAATGGATTTACCTTCCATTACAGGCAATGCTGCTTTGGGTCCGATATCTCCTAACCCCAGGACAGCTGAACCATCCGTTACTACAGCAACAATATTGCCTTTTGATGTGTATTTATATACATCATCTTCGTTTTCGTGTATTTTTCTGCAAGGTTCAGCGACTCCGGGTGTGTATGCCAGACTTAGGTCGTCCCTTGTTTCTACTTTAATTTTAGAAACAATCTCAATCTTTCCTTTGTTTTTTTCATGCAGCTTTAAACTTTCTTCAAAATAATTCAAATCGTTTTCCTTCCTTTATATAAAATTATTTTAACACCGCCATAATAGCATTTTGTATTAATAAAGTAAATATTATGAAACTTTAAAATAGTTTTGGTAGTTAAAAATATTTTGACCCTTTATTAACAAAGTATTCAATCATAGTCTAATAAAAATAGCCTGACAAAGATTATATCTTTTCAGGCTATTTAAACTTGATTATTAAAGCATCAGCTTATATTTGTGCTGAGGTCTTCCTATTTTTCCGTATTCAATTATCTTTTCGACCTTTTCCTCTTTCTCCATAAACTCAAGATACTTGCGTACAGTTACTCTTGCTACTCCGGATTTTTCAGAAATCTCTTCTGCAGTGGCATACTCATCAGCAAATTTTACCATTTCTCTCCATATTATTTTATAAGTATATTTATTGATACCTTTTTCTAAATCATTGTCCGTATTTTCTTTTTCACTCCCTGAAACATTTTTAAATATATATTTATCCAGTACTTTTTGTTCGATTGTATCAAGATTTTTTATACTGTAGAACCTTTCTTTGTAATTTATTAATGATTCTTTGAATCTATCAAAGGTAAACGGCTTTATGAGATAATCAACTGCTCCGTAGCGAAATGCTTCTTGTATCATGCTGCTTGTTTTGTCCGCTGTTATAAGAATTACATCAATCTCTATTTCTTCTTTCCTAAGCCATTTTAAAAAATCAATTCCGTTTTCTTTAGGCAAATATATATCCAACAGAACCAAATCAACCTTGCCATTACATATAAATTCCTGAGCTTCTGAAATGTTTGGAACTGCTTTAGCCAGTTGGAAATCCGGCAGTTTTTTTAAAAATCTTGAATTAATTTCCCTTACCATGGGGTCATCTTCCAGAATCATAACATGTATCATTTATTTTCACCGCTTTTCATAGGAATTTCTATATGCCATGAAGTCCCCTTATCTACAGATAGGGTAATTTTTCCGTTGGCATTTTCTATAATATTTTTTACTATAAACATGCCGTAGCCCTGATGTTCAGATTTTGTACTGAAATTTCGTTCATATATCTTTTCCGTAATTTCATCCGGTATACCGGGACCATTGTCTTTTATATCAATAATCAGAATATCATCTGTTTCGGATATTTTAAAATATACTATTCCAGTACCATCCACATTTACCGCATCCAAAGAATTTTCGATTAAATTTCCGATAACAGAGCCTAAATCATCATCACTGACCAAGACAGGAACCTTGCTTAAATTAGAATTTTTGTCAATTTCAAATTTAATTCTTGTTTCTTCCGCTTTATAGTACTTTGCTAAAAGAAGAGCAGCTATATTAACATTCTTAATCTTGCCTGTTATTGTTCTTGTTATATCATTTCCGCTGTTTGCTGTTTTAGAAATATATTTAACCGCTTCATCGTATTCCTCAAGCTGTATCAAGCCTGAAATTGTATGCAGCTTATTCATAAATTCATGATTTTGAGCGCGCAATGACCATGCCATTTTCTTTATTCCCGTTAATTCTTCGGACATCTTTTTCACTTCTGTTAAATCTCTGAAATTTATTACCTTCCCTATTATCTGTTTCTTATCATTTTGCAAAATACGGTACTTGCATAAAATCGTGACGCCTGTTCTGACTTTGACTTCAAAATCATTGTTGCTTTCAGCTGCTTCCAGTCCGGGTATCATTTTATTAATATTAACCAACTCATTAACATTGGTATTCATATCCTTGCCTGTCAGCCCCAGGATTCTTGCTGCTTCTCTATTATATTGTATCAGGTTTCCGTTTTCATTTAAAGTTATGATTCCTTCCTTGACATTATCCAGTATTGCTTCTTTTTCTTTCAACAATAAGGTTATTTCCCTTGGCTCAAGTCCTAATATTTCATCCTTTATGCTTGAAGACAGCACAAAAGCACAATAAATACCTAAAAGAAAACCTATTATTATAAAGGGTATAAATTGCTCAGTTTTCTTAAAGGTTTCTCTGTTGATTTCTACAATCGTGCTGCCCACACATACCCCGCCAAGCTGTCTGCCCTCATTGAAAATCGGTACAAACGCTCTTAATGATATGCCCAGAGTACCTTCTGCTTTTGATATATATTTCTCAGCCTTTGTCAAAACCCTTATCTCATCTCCGCCTTTAAAGATTTTGCCGATGTTTTCCTCGACAGGATGAGTGAGCCTGATGCTGTTCATATCAAATACTGTTATAAAGTCAACACTTGTTCCTGATCTTATTTTTTCGATATGCTCATTCAAATCAGGAAGTTTATTTTTATCTTTAAATGCTTCCTTTACCATGTAGTCTTCAGAAACATAGCTCGCAATGTCCATAAGCTTATCTTCCAATTGATCATTAAGAATGCTTTTCATCTGGTAATAAGAAAGTACTGTCATACTGCCAAGTGAAAATATCAAAATCAAAACAGTAAAAAAGGTAATTTGTGTACTAAGCTTCATAGTTCTTTCCTTTTCTTATATTAATACTCTACATCCTTTAAAAACAGGGCCTTTGCCGGGGCTATCGGTCCTGCTTCAGCTCTTTTTTTAGCATTCAGAATATTTTCCACGTCACTAATGCTTAACTTTCCCCTGCCTGCTTCAATCAATGTTCCCAATATTATTCTGACCATGTTCCATAAAAAACCGTTTCCGTTTACTTCTATTTCTATTATGCTTTCTTTTTCTTCTATATTAATATAATTGACGGTCCTAACTGTTGACTTTGTTTTGGATTTTAATGTCGTAAAGCTTTGGAAATCATGTGTTCCTATTAAAGCCCCGGAGCACTGTCTCATTTTTTCCAAATCCAATTGTTCATGTATATTATGTACATACTTTCTGTCAAAAACATTTTTTACCTGACTGTTGTTGATTCTGTAAAGGTAAGTTTTAGATAATATATTGTATCTGGCATGAAATCTTTCGCTGGCATTTTTTATTGATAATAATGCAATATCATCAGGGAGATTGTCATTTAAATATTTAAGCATATCATCAGTACTCATATTGGAGTTCGTGTGAAAATTGGCAGTATAATTTAAGGCGTGAACTCCCGCATCTGTTCTGCCGCAGCCCACCAGCTGCACATCCTCTCCTGTCATCTTGCTTAATATGTTTTCCAGTTTTCCCTGTACTGTATTTATATTTTCAGCCTGCTTCTGCCATCCCTTGTACCTGGTTCCGTCATACTGAATAATCATTTTTATGTTTCTCATGTTTTTCTCCGTTCTTTAATTTAACTTATTATATATCATTTTATAATAATTACAAAGGGTTAAATTTAAAGAAAAATCCTCCTGGACACAAAAAGAACCTCACTTAAGTTGAGATTCTTACACTACGTTCAAAATATCAAAGCAATTGTTCAGCAATAGTTTACCTATTGTTCATCTAC
>DFOA01000033.1:0-88274 GCA_002381185.1 Firmicutes bacterium UBA3553
AAGGTGGTTTTATAATCATGAGAGAAAGTATAAATGAAATTATAGACTATTTTGCAAAAGCAAACGTGCTGTTTTTAGATTTGATGAAGTTCACGGTACAGCCTCACAGCAGCTGCAAGGGTACTGTAACAAACCCTTCGTCAGGGGCGCTGATTATTCCTATTTCGGGAAGCGCCTGTTTTGCTTTGGATGGAGAAACATATATAATGAAAACAGGCATGGTTATTCATGCCGGGCCCAATATGTGCCTGGACAAGGAAGTTATTGGTGACGAGCTCTGGAAGTATGCGGTTATACACTATAAAATTCCTAAAGGTGAGATTAAAAGGTTTCCGTTGTACCAACGCCACTTTGCACTTTTAACAGGTCAAAATGCGAAGATTTCAGATTTGCTTCATCAGCTCATGCTTAGTCAGTCAACACCGGGAGCTTCAGCTTTGTTCAGAACAAAGCTGTTGTTTACAACATTGTTGAGTGAAATTTTTGATTCGGTAAAAAAACAGATGGCAGATAATGATACTGTGGTGATTGAGCAAGTTATGGAATATATGAGGAAAAATTACGCAGAATCTATAACCATTGCTCAGGTAGCAATGGTTTTTAATATGGATAGACGAAGACTTTTTTATTTATTTGAGCGTCATGCAGGTATAACCCCAAGCAACTATTTAAGTCAATGTCGTATGCTTAAAGCAAAAGAGCTGTTAGGAACCTGCGGCTGCTCTATAAAACAAGTAGCTGAATGTGTGGGATATACAGACAGTTTATATTTCAGCAGAGCTTTTAAAAAGCAGACGGGAATGTCTCCGTCAGAATTCAGAATGTTCATAAAGAGCAGTGTATAACTTATACGATTCGGACAAAAGTCCATATAATTTTGTAAATTATCCTATTCCCTTATGATTAGAGTTTTGCTATACTTTATAAAACCAAGTTAGGTGTAGCTAACTATAATTTCATTGGAGGATTAATATGAAAAAACTTATAGGACTTATTGTCTCAACTGTATTTTTGATAGGACTTTTGGCCGGATGTGCCAAAGCTCCGGAGGAGACTAACAATATACCTGCGCCTGAGAGTGCGGCACAGGAAACAGAAACAAATGCTGAAGATACAAATACAGGACATGCCGAAGAAACAGAATGGCCAAGGACATATGTGGATGCTCTTGGAAGAGAAGTTGTTATAGAACAAAAACCTGAAAAACCGGTTATGATATTTTTCCGTAACCTTGAACATCTCTTTGTACTGGAGGAACCACCGGTTGCTGGAACTGAAGTAGTAGATGTGTATAATGGATGGGATGTTTTCAAGCCGTATGCAGAAACACATGAAGTTATTGATTTGGGAAGTATGAGCGCAGTAAATATAGAGAAGCTTTTGGAAGTTAATCCTGATTTGATTATTGTTTATTCAGGAACCTTTGAAAAAATAGGAGATCAGCTTGAAAAGATTGCTTCCACTATTGCAGTAGACAATTATGGTGACGATTGGCAGACTCCCTTAATTGAGTACGGAAAAATTTTTGGAAAGGAAGATAAGGCCCAGGCTGAAATTGATAAGTTAAAAAAACAGATACAGGAAGGAATAGAGGAATTAGCTGATTACAATGACAAAACTTTTGCTTTTCTCCGTTTTGACGGATCAAAGGGATTTATAGTATATGTGCTAGATTTTGTTTACAGCAAGGAAGCAGGACTTGGGCTCAGTGCTCCGGAAGGTTACATTGATCAGGGAAGAACTACAATAACATTGGAGGGCGTAACAGAGCTTAATCCGGATTATTTGTTCATTTATAATGATGCACTTAATGATATAGATGAATCATATATAGAAGAATTAAAAAACAATTCCGTATGGAATTCACTTGAAGCAGTTAAGAACAACAATGTGCATCTGATTGACCGTTCAACTTATTCAGGCGGACCATTGTCAATAAGTTATGGAGTTGATGCTATATTGGATGCCTTAAAATAGAGTATCCATGCAGATCGTGAGGAACTAAATTATGAAAAAAATTATGAAAATTACTATTTCTATTGCAATTATGGTAAGTATGTTGGCAGGATGCGCTATGGCACCTAAAGCAGAGAATACAACTGCAGAGGATGGCTCTACTCTTCGAGCTGCAGAAACAGAGGGGCAGGATAAAAATACGGAATCTGATTTTAAATCAGCATGGCCAAGAACATATGTTGATGGATTAGGTAAGGAGGTTGTAATTGAAAAAGAGCCTCAGCGCATTGTTGTGCTGCACTTTGGATATACAGAATATTTGCTTGCCCTTGATGTTGTGCCGGTAGGAGTGGCATCATTGTCAATAACCCAACAGTTTAAGACTCTTAATCAGTATGAAGAATTAAGCAATATTACTGATGTTGGAGAAACTGTAACTCCTAATCTGGAAAAAATTCTTGAGCTTCAGCCGGATCTTATTATTGCAGGTGTGGGAATACATGATGATATGCGTGAAAGCCTTGAGAAAATAGCTCCGGTTGTATTTAAGAAAAATTATGGTCAATGGGACGAAACTCTTCAAGATTATGCACAGATATTAGGTCGTGAGGAAAAGGCAGAGCAATATATAGAAAGTACAAAGGAAATTATTGCTCAAACACGAAGAGAATTGGAGAAATATTCAGATAAGACTTTTGTATTTCTCAGACCTGCATCAAAAAGTGAATTTGGAATTGTTGGAAGCAAGGTATATTCACATTATCATGATTCTCAAGATGGCTTTGGTATGAATGTTCCTGAAAGTTACCCTGAATCATGGATTGAAATTTCTCTTGAAGCACTGACCGAAATGAATCCTGACTACATATTTTTACAGGATAAAGAAGAACTCTGCCGCCAAAAAGTTGCGGAAATGGAGTCCTCATCCGTATGGAATTCAATTACGGCTGTTAAAGAAGGAAATATCGGTTATCTGGACATTTCACTGAATACGGGAAGTCCTTTGGCAATACGTCTGGCTTCAGAACAGATTCTTGAACATTTAAAATAAGATATAATTTTACATGAAATCAGCTAATTTATAATCTGTGGTATTGATACCAACACACTATGTAACAGATAAATGCCATGGATTTCAGAATAGTATATGTAACGTACATTTAAAAAACCGGGCGCAGATTGTTCGGATAGTATGCGCACGGTTTTTGCACTTTTTTGTTTCGTGGAGGTTTTGGTCACGGGGCGCAGCATCAAGGAGGCAAAGCGTTTAATGAATGAACATAATAAATCGGTACAACCGATACAAGCTAAGTACAATGGGCGAATCTTACCGGCTCTTGCGATTATATTTATTGGACCGGCAGTGCTTTTTCTGCTCATGTCCTTTTCTATAACAAGAGGAGCGGCACAGATACCCATAAATGCAGTATGGGAGGCATTTTTTAATTTTAACCCCAATAATACTCAGCACCTGATTATCATTGATTTAAGGCTGCCCCGCGTTATTGCCAGCGCACTGGTTGGAGCAGCATTTGCAGTGTCCGGGGCGATTATGCAGGGAACTACCGGCAATCCCCTTGCGGATTCCGGGCTTATGGGCCTTAATGCAGGAGCAGGATTTGCACTGTCTATATGTTTTGCCTTTTTCCCGGGAATGAGATATATAAAAATAATATTGTTCTCCTTCGCAGGTGCTGCTTTTGGTGCGGCTCTGGTAAATGGTGCAGCATCTATGCGCAGAGGAAGATCTACTCCTATGCGGCTGGTTCTGGCAGGAGCAGCGGTAAGTTCGTTGCTTGCAGCTCTCAGCCAGGGAATTGCCATGTATTTTGATGTGGCACAAAATGTTATGTTTTGGACTGCAGGAGGTGTCGCGGGCTCCAACTGGGAACAGGTACGCATCATGTTCCCGTGGGTTGCAGGTGCTCTTTTGGGAGCCATAGCACTCTCGCGCTCAATTTCGCTTTTAAGCCTTGGAGAGGAGGCTGCAAAGGGTCTCGGACTTAACACAGCCGCCGTAAATGCACTATGCTCCCTCATTGTTCTTATTCTCGCAGGATCATCCGTATCAGTAGTAGGAGCTGTAGGTTTTGTTGGACTGATAATACCACATCTTACACGTTTTCTTGTGGGAGTGGATTATCGCTGGGTAATACCTTCATCGGCAGTCTTGGGAGCTATGTTGGTTGTACTGGCAGATTTAGGTGCCAGAACTCTCAATCCGCCTTTTGAAACACCCTTAGGTGCATTGATTTCTCTTGTGGGAGTTCCTTTCTTCCTCTATTTGGCACGAAAGCAAAGGAGGGCACTGTAATGAACAAGGAACAAATTACAATACAACAAAAAAATGAGGCTCAAAAACGAAAAATTGCCGTGCGTAATGCCGCAATTCTTTTAGGATGCGGAATTTTATTAATATTATCTTTCATCATAAGTATGAATACCGGATATACAAAGCTTACTCCTTTTGATACGCTTCGTACTCTGTTTGGAGGCGGTACCGACAAGGAAAATCTGATCCTGTTTGATTTCAGGCTGCCGAGAATTGTTATATCCATGCTTATTGGTGCTGGACTGTCTCTTTCCGGCTGTGTAATACAGGGAATTTCCAAAAATGCGCTGGCGGACCCAGGACTGCTTGGTATCAATTCGGGAGCAGGAATGATGGTTATTTTATACGTGCTGTTTTTCGGAGCCAAATCTTTCCTATCAGTCTTTACTCTGCCCTTCCTTGCGCTTATAGGGGCAGGAATCACGGCAATAGTCATTTATGTTATGGCTTTCAAAAAAGGTGAAGGTATTGCTCCTATGCGTCTGATTCTTACGGGAGTAGCTGTTCAGGCAGGTATTTCAGCTTTAACTACTGTATTGGTAATAAGACTGGACGAAACTCAGTTTGATTTTGTGGCTGCATGGCAGGCAGGAAGCATCTGGGGTTCAAACTGGAAATTTGTAATTGCCCTTCTGCCTTGGCTTTTGATTTTAATTCCCTATGTAATAATGAAATCTCAAATACTTGATGTACTGACTTTAGGGGATGAAATTGCGTATGGGTTGGGGGCTTCGGTGGAAAAGGAGCGCAGAGGACTTCTCGGAGCATCCGTTGCGCTGGCTGCATCCTGTGTAGCTGTAAGTGGAAGTATCAGCTTCGTAGGCCTTATTTCACCGCACCTTGCAAGGAAATTGGTAGGTCCAAGGCATAGGGTTCTGCTTCCTGCCTGTGCAATGGTTGGCGCAGTATTGGTTTCTGTGGCTGATACCATTGCTAGGGTAATTGTGCAGCCCTCGGAAATTCCTACAGGAATTATGGTGGCAATTATTGGTGCACCTTATTTTCTATACCTTCTTGCAAAAAGTAAACAATAACAAAAGGAGATAAACTATGAGCAGTATTATAACAGAAAATCTGGCAGTTGCTTATGAAGATAATCTCGTGGTGGAAAATTTGGATATTGAGATACCCCATGGGAAAATTACAACCATTATCGGATCTAACGGCTGCGGAAAATCCACCGTCCTTAAAGCTGTAGGACGTATTCTTAAACCAAAAGGCGGCATGGTATATTTAAATGGTGAGGACATAAATCGCTTAACTACAAAAGAGGTTGCGCAGAAAATGGCAATACTTCCCCAATCACCTCAGGCTCCCGCAGGCCTTACAGTAGGAGAACTGATAGCCTATGGGCGTTTTCCGCACCAGAAGGGTTTTGGTAAATTAAAGCCTGAAGATAAAAAAATTGTTCAATGGGCACTAGAGGTTACAAAACTTACTGAACACGAAACAAAAGCAGTGGACAATCTTTCCGGAGGGCAGCGGCAAAGAGTCTGGATTGCTATGGCATTGGCCCAACAGACGGATTTAATTTTATTGGATGAACCCACCACATATCTGGATCTGTCTTATCAGCTGGAAGTGCTGGAGCTGTTATACAGGCTTAACAGAGAACAGGGATGTACAATTGTCATGGTTCTTCATGATCTGAATATGGCAGCCAGGTTTGCTGATTATATGATAGCAATCCGATGTGGAAATATTATCAGCCACGGCAGCCCGCAGCAGGTTATGACACCTCAGGTGCTGAAAGAAACATTCAATATTGATGCGGAGATTGTAAAGGAACCTCGCACCGGCCGTCCTACTTGTATTTTTTACGACCTAATAAAAATGAGCGAAAATGAATGCGGAGGATGTATAAATGAAAAAAATTGCAGTTTATGGTAAAGGTGGTATTGGTAAGTCTACTACGGTATCAAATATATCAGCAGCTATGGCAGCTATGGGGCTTACTGTAATGCAAATCGGATGTGATCCTAAAGCTGATTCTACACGCAATCTGACAGGAGGTAAAAATATCCCTACTGTGCTTGATACCCTTAGAGAAAATGGTGATGCAGACTTAGATGATCTTGTGGTGAAAAGCACCACCGGAGTTTTCTGTGTAGAATCCGGCGGCCCGGTTCCGGGAGTAGGATGTGCCGGAAGGGGCATCATTACAGCTTTTGAAAAACTGGAAGAATTAGACGCCTTTGAAGTCTATAAACCGGATGTTGTACTTTATGACGTATTGGGAGACGTTGTATGCGGAGGCTTTGCCATGCCCATAAGAGGAGGATATGCTGATGAGGTATTTATAGTAACTTCCGGGGAGATGATGTCTCTTTATGCAGCAGCCAACATCTCTCATGCAGTGAAAAGTTTTGGAAAGAGAGGCTATGCATCCTTGAGAGGACTGATTCTCAATGCTAAAAATATAGAGAATGAAAATGAACTGGCAAATAAGGCTGCAGTTGAAATTGAAACAGAAATAATCTACCGTCTTCCGCGACATGCTCTTGTTCAGCAAGCCGAAGCAGAGGGTAAGACAGTTGTGGAAGCATTCCCGGACTCTGATATGGCGGCCCATTACAAATATCTTGCGAAATTATTGTTAGAGGGAGACGAAGTATAATGGACGATTTAAAGCATTTGAAAAAATTATCGGCAATAAAGTCAAATGCCGGTGTTAAGTTTTTGACTCCTGCAGCTTTTCCGGGAAACCACTGTCCAATGCACACAGCATTGGCTCTTTCCAGAAAGATCAAAGGCTTGTCAACTTTGGTTATTGGGACACCGGAGTGTACAACCTACGGCCGTATGGTAATTCCTCAAGCCGCCGGGAAAAACGGTGAATTACATTGGATGTATGTACTGGATTCTCATGAAGTTGTGTTTGGATGCAGGGATGGAATTGTTGATGCCCTCAAAAAAATGGATATGGCCGGAGCAAAAGCAGTTTTAATTATTGTGACCTGTGTGCCTGAACTTATCGGAGAAGATATTGAAGGTATCATATATGAAGTACAGCCGGAGATAAAAGCCTGTCTGACCTTCGTTTTAATGGGGCATTTTAAGTGCAACAGCTATCCTTCAGGATCGTGGAAAACACTGTTAGCCATTGGAAAACTCATGAGAAAAAGAGAAACCTCCTTAAATACTGTAAATGTGCTGGGGCGTTCTCCTGAGGAAGAACATGTACCTATGCCTGCGCTTCTATCTGCATTGGAACAAAAAGGATTTTTCCTGAGGTTTCTAGCGCTTGACTCTTCGCTGGAGGAATTTCTTCATGCGGCGGATGCAGCTGTAAACATTGTTATATCGCCCTATACACAGCCTTTGGCTGTAATGATGGAACAAAAATTCGGCATTCCTTACATCAGTATGCATAATACATACGACGTATTTGAAATTGACAAGGTCTATGCGGAGCTTGGAGAAAGGCTGGGGATAGAATGGGGAAATGAGTTTGAAGAGGATAGGCAGCATGCTTTATTTTTGCAGGAAAAAGCAAAAAAGGTGCTGGAAGGACTTAAGTTTGTTTCTGCGTTCATAGGCCCTACAATGGTTGTTCCGTTTGCTTCATATCTGATTGGATTTGGCATGGAACCGCTGCTTCTCCATATGGAGGAAGTATATCCGGGTGACAAAATGTATATAAAAGAACTGGCGGCAAAAGGTTATAATCCCCCAGTGTGTCATATGGTAAATAACAAATCAGATATACCCGTTATAGAGAGACTTTCACCGGATATCTACTTTGGATATTTGTCAGAAGAGGAGATTAATTTTACTCATGTTCATGATATATACAACCTATATGGGCAGATAGGATACGGACGTACATGCTATCTGTTAAATAATCTGCTCCAAATATTTGATAACAGGAGACCATCAGGAAAGGAAGTTTTAGAAAATGGGACTGCATAAATTTAAACCTATACCTTCAGTGCGTATGGGAATTCTATGGACTCTGGCATCTATAAAAGATGCTGCACTTATTGAATACGGCTGCATGGGACACATGCTCTATGCACGGGCATTTCTTAATCGTGCCGGTATACCGAAAGCATGCAGTTTGTATTCTACTCATATTGATGAAACTGACATAGCGCTGGGAGGAATAGACCGAATACGAAAAACAGTTGATTATGCAGCAAAAAATAATCCCGCAAAAGTTATATTTCTTCTTCCATCTTCCGTTCCGCAGATAATAGGAACAGACCTCCCTGCCATATGTGAGGAACTTCAGCCGGAGTATCCGGATATACGATTAATTCCATTCGGATATGGAGGCTTTGACGTAACTCAGCACAGAGGAATACAGGAGGCGCTCCTGCTTCTTGCCAGGACATTACCTGTAAAAACAGAGAAAACACAGGAGCCGACATTTAACCTAATAGGTTCATGTGCCGATCTTTTCAATTTTCATGCTGATGCCAATGAAATTGTACGTATTATGGAAGGTGCATTTAATATGAAACCCTTGTGCATAATGACATCAGCTACCTCTGTAGAGGATATGGAAAAGATGGGCGGCGCCCACATTAATTTAGTTCTGCGCAGAGAGGGAGAACCTGCAGCAAAACAACTGAAAGAAAGTTTTGGAACACCATACTTTATGGGGCGCCCGTACGGAGTAAAAGGAACCATACAATGGATAGAAAATATTGCAAAAATCATAAATATAAAACCCAGACACGAATTTATCAATAGTCAGCGTGAAGAAGTCTTACGGTTGATTTCATCTGTTAAACCTACATTCCACCATCTTTCTCATGAACATCCGGAGAAGGTACAGCTTTCTTTGGGGGCTCATGCTGATGTTGTAAATGGTATTCTTGGGTTTGGATGTGATGAACTTAACTTGCCTAAAGGTACATGCTGGTGTGATAGTCCTGAAATGTCCTGCGAAGGACTTCCTTATTTTACAGAGGAACAGCTTATACAAAAGGTATCAGAGCAAGAGGACGGAATACTCATGGCAAGCGGAGAGATATTAGAATGGGCAGGGCGCAGCAGAATGCTTCAGATTTCAAATCCGGACGAAAAATGGAGGATAAACCCTTATGTTCCGCCTTTTGTGGGGTTCAGAGGCGCGCTCAATCTCGCGGAATTATGGGTTAATGAGGCTATGAGCGACGCAGATTAAATTTCTTATTCAAGAAAAATATTAAAGTTAGACAAGATATATGAATATGTATGCTTGTTATTAAATGCCTGGTGTGATAATATATTATAAATATTGTCGCAAGATTAACGGGTGAAGATATGAGCAATACTAAGAGAAAGAAAGCAATGACAAGCATATTGATTATTGCATGCATATTAATGTATTTAATAGAATCTACTATAAGGCCTGTATATGTTATTAAATCACTATACAAGATAATTATATTTGCAGGATTACCGTTAATTTATTGTGCATTGGACAAGGAAGTAAAGTTTAAAGAATATTTTAGCATAAATGATAAAAAGCAAATAAAGTTTGCTGTTGCACTGGGGCTGGGAGTTTATCTGATTGTACAGGCCGGATACCATATTCTAAAAGAATTCATAGCCCTAGGAAATATTGCAATGATTCTTGAAAATAATCTAAATGTCAATAAGGGCAATTTTGTCTTTGTTTCACTTTATATATCATTAATTAATTCCTTGCTGGAGGAATTGTTCTTCAGAGGATTTGGTTTTATTACACTTAGTAAGTTCGCATCGAAAAGGTATACCTACATAATCAGTGCGCTTGCATTTTCTGTTTATCATGTATCCATACTTGCGGATTGGTTTAACATAATAATATATGTATTGTTTATAACGGGTTTATTTGGAACAGGGCTATTTTTTAACTGGCTGAATGATAGATATAACAATATATTTAATTCATGGATAGTTCACATGTGCGCGAATCTTTCCATTAATACAATAGGTTTTATAATGTTTGGGATAATATAATTCAATTAGGTGACTAATTATTGTGTGTCAAAAATTGAATATTATATAAAATATTAATTGTTTGAATTAATTATAATTCATTTATAAAAAGGCGAATCATATTCATGTGGATTCGCCTGTAAATTATATTTTTAATTAAGAAAGTTTTGAAAGCTCTACGGCAATTTTTGCTCCGAGCGCTGCATTGTTATATACGAGCCTTATGTTGGATTCAAGACTGTCTCCGCCAGTAATTTCTTTGACTTTAGCTAAAAGAAACGGGGTGGATTCTTTGCCCCTTATGCCCTTTTCAGTTGCTTCTTTCAGCGCTTTTTCTATGGCTTCAGTAATAGTGTCATAATCCATTTGATATTGTTCTTCAATTGGATTGGCAATAACCATGCCTCCTTCAAGACCTATATCCCATTTCGCCTTTAATGCATCAGCAATTTCTTCAGGTGTGTCAACCCTATAATCAACCCTAAAACCGCTTTTTCGTGTATAAAAAGCCGGCATTTCTTCAGTCTTGTATCCTATGACAGGCACTCCGTGAGTTTCAAGATATTCCAGAGTTAAGCCGATATCCAGAATAGATTTTGCACCTGCGCAAACAACAGCGACATTTGTGTGAGCAAGCTCTTCCAAGTCTGCAGATATATCAAATGTTTCTGTGGCACCTCGATGAACACCACCTATTCCACCTGTTGCAAATACCTTAATTCCTGCAAGTGCTGCAATTATCATTGTGGAGGCGACTGTTGTGGCTCCGTCTGCTTTTTTAGCAATAATAAATGGAATATCTCTTCTGGATGTTTTAATAACATTTCCAGCCTTGCCCAGGTAATCAATTTCTTCCTTTGTCAATCCAACCTTAAGCTTTCCGTTTAAAATTGCAATGGTTGCAGGCGTTGCATTGTTATCTCTGATAATTCTTTCAACATTGACAGCCGTTTCAACATTTCTCGGATATGGCATGCCGTGGGATATGATTGTTGATTCTAATGCTACTACAGGCTTGCCGCGTTCAATTGCTTCCTTAACTTCCGTGCTTATTTCCAAATATTTTTCTAGCATAATTTTAACCCCTTAATTTTTAAATTTATATTTTCTATGGACATATTAGGATTTATTGTGTTTTCATGTGACATTGCAACCACCGATGCAGCTGTGGCTATTTTTGCACTTTCATTTATATCAATATTGTTCAGATAACAATATACTAATGCTGCCATGAACGCATCACCTGCTCCTGTTGTATTAACGGGGGTTACGTTGTTTGCTTTAATGTTTTTCATAACAGAGTCATCACAGTAAAACACACCCTCCTTGCCAAGAGTAATAAATATTTTTTTAACGCCCTTGTTCATGAGATATTCACAGTTTTTTTTCAAGTCCTCTTCATTTTTGATTTCAATGTCTGTCATGGCTTCAATTTCGATTTTATTTGATTTCAAGGTATGAATATTGCCAATCATGTTTCTTACTCTTTTGGCTTTTGCGGTTGAAACGGTATCAAGAAAAAAGTCTGTGCTTCTATGATTATTTAACATATATTCAATTACACTTTCAGGAATGTTTGTATCTAAAATGCAAAGCTTTGATTTATCAATTACATATTTCTTTTCCTTAATAAAATCAACGGTCATTCTTTCATATATATCCATGCTGGATATGGCTACAGACATATCATGAGTTTCATCAAGCACTGAAAGATAAGTTGAAGTGCTTTCACCATTAAGAATGAGACAGTCCCTCATATCTAACCCTATGAGACTTGATTCTTCAAGTATTTTTGAGCCATAAATATCATTTCCCAACACACTTATCAGTTTGGTTTCTATACCTAACCTTACGAGATTTTCGCCGATATTTCTGCCGACCCCTCCAAGGGACATTTTAACAGATCCAATATTAGAATCACCGGGAATCAACTTTTCCTTAGGGAAGCCGTGTATATCCATATTAACTCCGCCGACTACGATTACATAAGGATTATCCTGGACTATGTAGCCCTTGCCTAATATTTTACCTTTCTTAACAAGATTCGTTATGTGAACTGCCGTAGACGACCTTGTTATTCCAAGTATTTCTCCCAATTCACTTTGAGAAATCATAGGATTTTTTTTAATCAATTCAAGTATTTCCTGTTCTCTGTTGGTCATCAATTCCTCCGAGCAAACATATGCTTATTTTATAAACTATTGCTTATAGTATTTTAACATCATATAATATATTTTACAATGTTTTTATTTAATATGCAGTTTGCGTAATTATGTGGCTTGATCAGGATTCATTATATTTTTGAAATATGGAACTTTTTTCTAAATACATATGTCTAATATAGTAGGTTTATTTTGACAATCCGGTATATGCTGTTTTAAAATAATGAATAGGATGTACTGGCATGTTTAGCCAAAAACCTGGTTTAAGAATAAAAAATCGGAGGGGCTTATGGATTTGAAAATATTTAAGTTAATAATAGTTTTTTTAATTTATATTATCATATATGAAGCCATGAATTTTAAAATCAAAAACTTTATTTCTGAGGTATATAGTACCATATTAAATTTTGTCATGTATTTTGCACTTATTGCTGTTATATTATTAGGAAACGGAATTGACGAAGCTTACTATTTATTAATCGTGTTTATTATTTTGTATGCTATAATCATAGCATATAAAATATGGAGAAAGAAGAAGATTTATTGTTTTAAGGATATAGACAGAAAACTTATAGAAGAAAAGAAGTCGGATATTTTAGATATTGTCTATGGATACAATAGGGAAATAGAAGTATCAATTGAAAATAACAGGATAATATTTGATAAGGATGATAAGAACAAAATAGAAGAGTGCCTGGAGCTGGTGGGAAATTATTTAAATGAAAACAGAAAAAAATATACTGTTAAAGACTATGCAATTTATTATACAAAAACCATAATCTTTCCTGTTGCAATTGTTGCGGTAATCTTTACAATTTTTCATATAATCAATAATTTTGATTCTTTCGCTGCGAATGTTGAACAAATAAGCATTAAAAATGAACTGGCAGAGGGGAACACTGAGGGCAATATCAACAATTATGGACTGGTGACTGAAACAGACGAGTATATTTACTATGTAAACGAATTTAAGATATACAAATCAGATAGAGACTTAAAAAATAAAACACCCCTGGTAGAGCAGCCGGAAAATTTGGGCAAGGACACATTAAATGTGGTTGAAGGCTGGATATTTTACAGACAGGGAAATGAAATAAAAAGAGCAAGAACCGATGGAACAAATGTTGAAACAATATTTAAGGGGTATTCCCTGCACATGAAGGTTGTGGGGAATTGGATTTACTTTGTAAGCCTGAAGGATGACGGCAAAATATGCAGGATTGATGTCAACGGTGAGAATAAATCATTTTTGTGTAATGAAAGTGTTTATGATATAGCTGTTTATGACGGGAAAATATATTACAGCTACGAAGGTCGGGACGGCGCTCATTTGGAGGTAATTAACACAGATAGTACCGGACTGCAGAGTCTCGCTGATATAAAAACCAGAAGTATGATTGCTGACGGAGATTATATTTATTATATAGATGATATTGATGAAATTCTTTGCCGGATGAATTTAAAAGATAAAACAGTAGAAAAATTATCAAGAAAGCAAGTGCTGAAGTTCATCAAAGACGGCGGACAGATATTTTATACTTTGAAAGACGATACAAATAATTCTGTTTCCAGATATAAAGGCTTATATAGTATGAATGTGGATGGAAGCAATTTATTAGATATTGACAGTGAATGTTATTTAAGTGAAACGGCTATTGGTGTCACAGAAAGTTTTGTTTTCTATAATTCTATAAACTCTAATGGTCAGCCTGACTTGAAAATAATTAATAAAAATGATTTTTTAAGTGATAGGATTACCGAAAAGCGGGGATACAGGGTTCTGTTTGACGGTTATTTATCTTCAACTGAAAAATATCTGACACGGAAGCAGGTTTTTCCGAAGATGGCTATAAAACCGTACGTTATTCAAGCAGGGCCTTATATTGCGATGGATTTGTTGTCAACGGTGCAGATACATTGAAATACCTGAACAGCAGCTTAACACGTTTGACAGAAGGGGCTTTACGGCAGTTGAATGGGGAGGAACTGAGGTAAGGTAGTAGAAGAAAGAGGTGCATTATGAGAATTGATAGTTGGATTAAGACGTTTTTTGATAACTTATATGATGGCATTTTAATTATAGATACAGATGAAATTGTTAAATATATTAATCCTGCATATACCAAGATAACAAAAGTAGCTTATGATGAAATAGTAGGAAAAAAATTAAGAGAAGTAAGGCCCGGAGCTAGGCTTCCGAATGTATTGACGACAAAAAAACCGATAGTCGGTGTTTTAAGAGAGGAATTTGGTATTGAATACTCAGTAAATATGTCGCCCATATTTGAAGAATCCGAACTAATAGGTGCAATTTCTGTAGTCAGCAATATAGATGATATATATAAGCTATATCAGGATATAGATAAATACAAATCAAGGGTTAAATCACTTGAAAACAGAATCAGTGCAATTCAAAAGGCAAAATATACTTTAGATGATATTATTTCGGTTGACATAAGCTCCATGGAAGTAAAGAACACAATTAAAAAAATATCTCAAAAAGATATTACAGTCTTAGTATTCGGAGAAAGTGGCACAGGAAAGGAATTATATGCAAATGCAATTCACAATGAATCTAATAGAGCAGATGGCCCTTTTATAGCAGTAAATTGTGCTTCTTTTCAAGGAAGTTTGCTGGACAGTGAATTGTTTGGTTACGAGGAAGGCTCTTTTACAGGAGCAAAGCGAGAAGGTAAAATGGGTTTATTTGAAGCTGCTAATAAAGGTACTATTTTTTTAGATGAAATTTCTGAAATGGATTTAGAGGTTCAGGCTAAGTTGCTAAGAACTCTTCAGGAAGGTACAATCAGAAGAATAGGCAGTGTAAAGGAAACCGCAATTGATGTAAGAGTTGTAGCCGCAACAAATAAGAACCTGGAAGATATGGTTCAGGATGGAAGATTCAGACATGATTTGTTTTATAGAATTGCAGTATTTCCTCTGATAATTCCTCCATTGAGAGAAAGAAAGGGGGATATCTTGCCCCTGGCATATAACTATATAGAGTCATTTAAGAACAGTTTAAAAAAAGACATTATTCTCAGCAAGGAAGCTGAATTAGTGCTGTACAACTATGACTGGCCTGGTAATATCAGGGAGTTGAAAAATTCTATAGAGTTTGGAATAAATATGATGGAAGATAATGAAATGAATTATAATCATCTTCCTGTAAGGGTACAAAGCTCTGTAAAAAAAGCAGATGTAGTTCAAAAATTAAGCGATAAGATTAGAGAAGCTGAAAAGCAGGAAATTATAAAAGCCCTTAAAATATTTGGTGAGGACATGGAAGGAAAGAATAAAGCAGCAGAAGCTCTGGGGATATCTTTAGCTACTTTATATAATAAATTAAAATAACGATAAATTAATTATAAATAAATAATTAAAAGATGACATAGGATTTCTAAAAGTTTAGAATTTGAATTCGTGGTTCTAAACTTTTAGAAATCCTTATTTTAATTAAAATTCAACCTTTTATTTGATA
Source organism: Firmicutes bacterium UBA3553 (assembly GCA_002381185.1). Taxonomy (GTDB): domain Bacteria; phylum Bacillota; class Clostridia; order Tissierellales; family Sedimentibacteraceae; genus Sedimentibacter. The sequence goes on from DFOA01000033.1 coordinate 15,845, forward strand.
AAAAAGTGTCAAGCCTAAATAAAATTTCTAAAATTTTAGAAGTTTAATTTTTTATAAATAAGTTAAAAATAATTAATATTGAAATTTCAACAAAAAAGTTTTACATGTACTTGGCATGCAATTTGCAATTTATTTAACTGTAAAAATAATAAATTATTTAGGAGGAAAGCATGTTAGCAACTCTAGGATTTTTATCTGTAATATTATTACTGGTTGCAGTAATGACTAAAAAGTTAACACCAACTGTAGCTCTTATAGCAGTTCCGACTGTAATGGCTTTAATAGGTGGATTTGGATTTGAAGTAGGTGGATTTATTACAAATGGAATTAAAACTATAGCACCTACCGGAGTTATGTTTATATTTGCAATATTATTTTTCGGTGTTTTAAGCGATGCAGGTACATTTGATCCAATAATCAAAAAGATTATAAAGGCAGTTGGAAATGATCCTGTGAAAATAGCCATCGGAACAGCAGTTTTAGCAATGATAGTACATCTGGATGGTTCAGGAGCTGTAACATTTTTAGTAACAATTCCTGCGGTACTGCCGTTATATGATGCGGTTGGAATGAGCAGGTCTTCATTGGCAACGGTGGTTGCATTGGCAGCGGGTACCATGAATATAGTTCCGTGGGGAGGGCCTACATTAAGAGCGGCCACATCATTAAATGTTCCTGTAACCGAACTTTTCAACCCTGTTTTAATACCGGTTATAGCAGGGTTAATATTTGTTCTTGTAATCGCAGGTTTTATCGGCAAAAAGGAAAAAGCAAGAATAGGAAATATTGCTCTTGCTAATATTGAAAATGCAAATTCAGAAGCAGATTCTGAAAAATTAAAATTGCAAAGACCAAAATTATTTGCATTTAACATTTTATTAATAATTGCGGCCATAGGCATAATGATATCGAATTTATTGCCGCCGCAAGTTGTATTTATGTTTGCATTCTGTGTAGCAGTTGTAATAAATTACCCAAGTGTAAAAGAACAAAGGGAACGTGTAGATGCCCATGCTAAGGAAGCTTTGATGATGGCAAGCGTACTATTTGCTGCCGGTGCATTTACAGGAATAATGAAGGATACAGGAATGATTACAGCAATGTCGGAAGTAATAGTAGGATTGATTCCGACATCCATGGGAAGATTCATACCTGTTGTTACAGGCATTATATCAATGCCTTTAAGCTTATTGTTTGACCCTGATTCATTCTATTTTGGAGTTATGCCCGTATTGACAGGTACGGCAAGCCAATTCGGAGTAGATCCTATAATGGTAGGAAGGGCAGCAATTTTGGGCCAAATGACTACAGGTTTCCCTGTAAGCCCGTTAACAGCAGCTACATTTTTATTGACAGGTTTGGCAGGAGTAGATTTAGGAGATCATCAGAAAAAGACTATTCCATATGCATTTTTAGTTACAATTGTAATGTTGGTAGTAGCTATAATAACCGGAGTAATCACATTTTAAACAGGAGGAATTAAATTGAAAAAAATCAGAATAGGAAGCGGTGCAGGGTATGCCGGAGACAGACTTGAACCTGCATTAGAGCTTATTGCAAAAGGAAATTTAGATTATATAAGTTTTGAATGCCTAGCAGAAAGAACTATTGCCATAGCACAAAAAGCAAAATTAGTTGATCCCAATAAAGGCTATAACGGACTTTTAGAGTATAGAATGGACAAAGTTCTTCCTTTGGCTCATGATCATAAAGTAAAAGTTATTACAAACATGGGGGCTGCAAATCCCCAAGGTGCTGTTGAAGTAATCTGCAAAATGGCGGAGGAAAAAGGCATAAAAGGATTGAAGGTAGCAGCTGTATACGGTGATGATGTGCTTGAAAAATTGGATAAGTATAAAAATACAACAGTTTGGGAAACAGGCAGGCCACTTGCAGAGTTAGATGGAGACATAATATCGGCAAATGTTTATATGGGTATAGACGGAATAGTTGAAGCTTTAAGAAATGGAGCAGATATTATAGTAACAGGAAGAGTTTCAGATCCTGCATTATTCTTGGCACCATTGGTTTATGAATTTGGCTGGGATGTAAATAATTATGATTTACTGGGCAAAGGAACTTTAATAGGACATTTATTGGAATGCGGAGGCCAGGCTACGGGAGGATATTTTGCTGAACCCGGCAAAAAGGATGTTAACAGGCTATGGGAACTTGGATTTCCAATAGCCGAAGTAAGCGAAAACGGTGAATTTATAATTACTAAGGTGGATGGGTCCGGAGGAGTTGTTAATAAGGATACTTTAACAGAACAGATGATATACGAAATTCATGATCCCACAACTTATTTAACACCTGATTGTACAGCAGATTTTTCAAATGTAACTTTTACGGAAAAGTACAATGATGTTGTGGAAGTGAAAGGTGCCACAGGCAGAGAAAAAACGGATACATTAAAAGTAAGTATAGGTTACAAGGACTGCTTCATAGGCGAAGGTGAAATAAGCTATGCAGGTCCGGGATGTTTTGAAAGAGCGAAATTAGCGGCTGAAATAGTTGAAAAAAGACTTGAGCAAACTAAAGTGAAATATGATGAATTAAGAATAGATTTCATCGGAATTAATGCAATTTATAAGAACCATGACAGAAAATACAATGTTCCTGAGGAAGTAAGATTGAGAGTTTCAGCCAGAACCAAGACTAAATATGATGCGGATCAAATAGGAAATGAAGTTGAAACGCTGTATACCAATGGTCCGGCAGGCGGCGGCGGTGCTACTAAATCTGTAAGTGAAATTGTATCGGTAGCCTCAATATTGATTAATCGCAATGATGTAGAAGCAAAAGTAATTTATAAGGAGGTACAATAATGAAATTATGGGAAATAGCTCATTCAAGAACAGGGGATAAAGGTAATATTTCTAATGTATCTCTTATAGCTTATGATATTAAAGATTATGAATTAATAAAAGAAAAAGTGACACCTGAAGTTGTTAAGGAATGGTTCAAGGATATTGTTAAAGGGGAAGTTAAAAGATATGAACTTCCTCAATTGGGAGCTCTTAATTTTGTGATGTATGACGCTCTTGGTGGTGGTGTAACCAGATCATTAGCTTTAGACAAACATGGAAAAAGCTTAAGTTCATATCTGTTGGATATAGAAATATAAGATGTAATTGATGTAATTTTAAAAATAAGCATCTTGTATTATTACCAGATAATTGGTATAATAAACTTGGTTATCCCCCCCGATAACCAAGTTTATTCCCAATACCCCTCAAAGCATTTTAATGCTTACAAAAAGGCCCTAGGGTCTTTTTGTGTTTAGTTGATAAATACTTTCAGTGCAGCACTGCTTACGGATTCATGATTTTTTGGAAGACACTGACTACAGTTGGTGCCTTTTATATTGTTACGAAAGTTCAGCATGATAACATTTACATAACTAAAAATAAAAATACAAGTAAAATAAATATGCATATTATTACTTAAAGTTTGCATATTTGAAAAATGAAATTAAATGGTTGATAATATTTAATTTATGATATATTATAGCAATCATAAAAATAAAAATAATAACTTATTGTTACTATATATATTTTGTGAAATTAATTGAATAATGAATATGGAAATAAAATTACATTTAAAGGAGGCAATAATGAACAATATCGTAATTGAAAAAATTGATTTTGTAAATGAGGCTGTTTTAAAATATGAAGAAGGCAGTCCTGAAAGAATTGAGTTGGAAAAAGAACTGAAAAATATGAAAAATTCGTTCATAGATATTCCTGTAATAATAGGAGGAAAAGAAATCCGAACCGGGAATAAAGGAACTTGCATTCTTCCTCATAATAAAAACATGGTTATCGGAGAGTTTCATAAAGCTTCTGAAAAAGAAGTCGAGCTGGCAATTAATGAAGCTTTAAAGGCGAAAGAGAAATGGGAAAGGATGCACTGGCAGTCTAGGGCAGCAATATTTTTGAGGGCGGCGGAATTAGTTGCAGGGTCCTGGAGGGCAAAAATTAATGCTGCAACTATGCTTATTCAAAGTAAGACATATAAACAGGCAGAAATTGATTCAGCATGCGAATTAGCTGATTTCTTCAGAAACAATGCGGCATGCTTGCCGCAGATTTATGCTGAACAGCCAATATCTCCGGATAAGGTGTGGAATAAAACGGAATACAGGCCTCTTGAAGGATTTATTTATGCTGTATCTCCATTTAATTTTACTTCAATAGCAGGCAACTTACCATGCGCACCTGCAATAGCAGGCAATGTTATTGTATGGAAGCCTGCATCGGCTGCTGTATACACAGCTTATGTAATTTATCAATTGCTTAAAGAAGCAGGTCTTCCTGAAGGTGTAATAAACTTTATTCCGGGTGATGCAAGCGAAGTAAGCGATGCAGTGTTAAGAGATAAGCATCTATGCGGAATACACTTTACCGGCTCAACAAGAGTATTTCAGGATATGTGGGGCACAATCGGAAATAACATTAAAAATTACAGGACCTTCCCAAGACTTGTGGGAGAAACAGGAGGCAAGGATTTTGTAATTGTTCACAATTCTGCCAACATACAATCCGCTTCACGGGGGCTTGTTGACGGTGCATTTGAATATCAGGGTCAAAAATGCTCTGCGGCATCTCGTGCGTATATTGCGAGAAGTGTATGGCCCGAAATAAAAGAAATAATAATTGGAAAAGCTGCCGGAATTAAAGTTGGTGATATCGAAGAAATAGACACTTTCATGGGTGCCGTAATAGATCAAAAATCTTTTGATAAGATAAAAGGCTACATCGACTATGCGAAAAATTCAAATGATGCAGAAATCATATTTGGTGGAAATTGCGATGACAGTAAGGGATATTTTGTTGAACCCACTATAATTTTAGCTAAAGATCCGCACTTCAAAACCATGGAAGAAGAAATTTTTGGGCCCGTATTGACAATCTATATATACGATGATAATAAATTTGACGAAACTCTTGCTTTAATTGATAATACATCAGGCTATGCGTTGACAGGTGCAATATTTGCAAGAGACAGATATGCAATAGATAAAGCCGAAAAGGCGTTGGTTAATGCCGCTGGAAATTTCTATATCAATGACAGGCCAACCGGAGCAGTTGTGGGACAACAGCCGTTCGGAGGTTCAAGGCTGTCCGGAACTAATGACAAGGCCGGCTCAAAATTCAACCTTATGCGCTGGATAAGCCCACGGGTTACAAAGGAAACATTGTCAAATTAATTATTCAATAAAAAACACTGCCTCAAAACGAGCCGTTGTTTTTTGTAACTATTTACCTTCGATTCCATAGTATAAAATAAAATATGGAATTGGAGGTTGTCATGAATTACAATAATTACAGATGTATTTATTCAAGCAGCGATTATGACAGATATTTTAATGTAAATCCGTACAGAAGAGCTGTAGCCTATATATCAGGAGGACCGTTGGCACCTGATATACAAGGTATTATGATATTTGCAGATGTACCTGGTGGTACTGAAGTCTTTGTAGAGGTATACGGACTGCCGCTTTATAAACCTGCAGAAGGTGAAAATCCGCCGGTCAGCCCGTTTGGGTTTCATCTTCACGAAAATGGTACTTGCGAAGTAGGTGATGCTTCTGAACCATTTACGGCTTCAGGTGAACACTGGAATCCTACGAATCAGCCCCATGGAAATCATGCAGGAGATTTTCCGGTTTTGTTTTCTAATGACGGCTATGCAAGAATGTCTTTTTTCACTGACAAATTCGAGGTGTCAGAAGTTATTGGAAAGGCTGTCATAATTCATGAAAATCCGGATGACTACAGAACTCAGCCATCAGGAGCATCAGGGAAAAGACTTGCATGCGGCGTTATTAGTCCGATAATGTAGCTAAGCAAATAAGTCAGTAAGTCCAAGCAGTCAGTAAGAATACAGATGGCTTGGCAGTGTTTCAATTTTAAAGGATGACATAAAAAAGATGCAGTGATGCATCTTTTAGTGTTTTTCAGGGATTATTATATATTCAGTATAACTTTCTCCGGTGACAACAGGGGTCAACACCACATTAAACGAGGTTGTAGTATTGGGAAAGATTTCAAAGTTCATAACAACTACGGGATAGTATCCGGATGCTTCTACTCTCATGTGGTATTCATCTGTATTTTCTTCGGGTTTGCCTAGCACATGTATTACAGGAAGTTCAATAACGGGAATTTTTCCGTTTTCATTGGTGGTGTAGCTTGCTATTTCGTTTTCTATGGCTGATTCTTGATAAATTCCTCTGGTTTCAAATAAGTAAATAGTTACTTTCGCATTACTGACAGGCTTACGGTCTATTTCGGAAAAAACATTTAAATCCAGGAATCCTGTCTCAGAATCAGCTTCAAGTTTTTTAACCAGCACATTCTTAGCCCAGTATGTCTTGCTTGAATTCAACATTTACATACATCCTTTCAGTGATTATTAAATAAACAGCTAGATAATTAATTTCTTATGTTGTAAGTAATATATGCATATAAATAATTTATGTACGTAAGAGTATTGTAAGGGATCTTTTTTTAAGGGTATATTAATGAACATGTAATAAACTTGTACTATTATATGTGATATAATGTAGAAAAAAGAAAGAAGAGGTGAAAATATGAAGAAAAAAATATTTAATTGGAAAACAATTGTAATGCTGATTATGATTGCTATGCTCGTTAATGTAGCTCCAAATGCTTATGCTCAGAGCCCAATTAAGCTGATAATTGATGGAAAGGAAGTCAAGGATGGACCTGAGGCATTTATTAAAAATGACAGGACATTGGTTCCGATAAGAGTAATTGCAGAAGAGTTAGATGCAGTAGTAACTTGGGATAATAACAATAGAACCGTACATATATCCAAGGAAGATTTACATGTTGTTCTCCCTGTGGACAGCAATTTAATCGAATACACTATTGACAATGAAACAATTTATAATTTAAGTGATGTATCACCTGTAATAAAAGAAGACCGTACATTTGTGCCTATCCGTTTGGTGAGCAACGCGTTAGGTGTGGGAATTGACTGGGACAATGACAAAAGGGCGGTAATAATTGATTCTTCTGAAGCGTCAGAGATAGAACCATTTTTTGATGTTGAAATTTCATCTGTAAAGTCCGGACAAGTTATAACAGGAACCACAAAACTTAGCACACAGTTAAAAGATGTACCAAAGGGAGCGGCAGAAATCAAATATTTGCTTCTTGATGCCGATACAAAAAAAGGATTTATAATTGCAAAAGGTACGGATATAACATCGTCTTATGAATGGATGCCTGCCATGGAGGATAACGGCAGTAAGATTTTAGTTTCTGCCATTTATGACAAAAATAATAATTTTCTTGCAGGGGATGCAATTTCTGTAAAGGTTGGTATAGTACCTGAAATAAAGCTTACAGGTTTGACAGAAGGAGAACTGGTAACTGCTGACAGCGTGCCCCTAGGAGCTAATTTGAACTTTTCAGCTGCTTATGTTAAATATGAAATAATAAACCCTGACACAAATGCATATTATATTTCAGCAGGGTTAGATCCTTTAGGCGGATTCACTATGATTCCTGTCATGGAAGACAACGGAAATATGTCCTTAAGAGTAATAGCATATGATATGAGCGGAAAAGCATATTATGGAGACTATGTTAATGTGAAGGTTGATGTAGACAGATATATAAACCTTGGAGGAGTAACCGAGGGACAGACAATTGACGGCTCTGTAACATTGAGGACTTCCAGAAATTTCAACGTTTCGGAAACTGAATATGTTGCAGTTGACAATGCAGGAAATGAAACTGTACTATTCAAAGCAGGCTACGGAAACTACACATGGTTCCCGGGTCCTGATATGGCAGGAAGTAAGCTGCTTTATGTAAGAGTAAAAGATGCAGCAGGCAACTCTTATGCGAGCAGCAAAATAAAGGTTAATGTTACAGGTTCACCTAAAGTATTGCTGCAGAGCGTAGGTCCCGGACAAGTTGTAACGGATACATTCAATCTTAGTGTAAAAAGCAATGTAAAATTAGAAAGTGTAAATTATATTTTAACTAATTTAAAAACAGGAGTAAGCAAGTACCTGTCAGGGCAGTCATATACTCCAGGTTCTGAAGATGCGGGCTCATGGAGCTTAAAAGCCGAAGCCGTATACGGAGGACAGATCCTAAAAACAGAATCAGTTGAATTTACAATTTATAAAGGCAAGCTGTATACTGCACTTCCGATTGTTGCAAAAGATCAATTCATGGATTTTGCTTCAAAGCTGGCTGTTGATAACCAAAAAAAGACAGGAATGTCAGCAGCATTACAGACAGCGCAGGCAATTTTGGAAACAGGCTGGGGACAAAGCGTTCCTGTTGACAAATACACTGGTCAGATGTCCAACAATTTGTTTGGTATAAAAGGAACGGGTTCAGCAGGATCAGTTACTTCAAATACGTGGGAAGAATATAACGGAGTATCATTCAGAATCGATGATGAATTCAGAGCATACAACAATGCGGGCGAAAGCTGGGAAGATCACAATGCCCTTCTGCTTACAAAAGAAAGATATGCACCATTCAGGGCGGTGATGTTTGACAGCACCCAGGGAGCATGGGCTTTGAGAAGATGCGGTTATGCAACAGATTCGCAATATTCCATAAAGCTTATAGATATAATAAACAGATACGAATTGAAAGAGCTTGATGAAGTAAGTATATAAATATAATGTAGCCTTTTCTTATCTTATGGATGACAAATAAAAACTCCCGCCGGAGTTCTTATTTGTCATTTTTTTAGATTGTATTCATTAATCTTATTGAACAGCTGTCTTGAACTGATGCCTAATTGCCTTGCGGCTTCAGCCACATTTCCGCCGGTTTGCTCTAAAACCCACTGCAGGTATTCAGATTCGACCTCATGCTTGAAGTTTTGCAAAGGGACTATTTTTTCATAATTCCTGAATTTTTTTGTACTGTTATTTATGTGAGATTTTTTGTGAATATCAAATAAGATGGGAATTCCATCCTTTGTTATAATACCATCATTAGACAGTACAACCATTCTGTCAACAATGCTTTTCATTTCCCTTATATTTCCTGGGTAATCATAAGAATAAAGAAACTTTTCTGCTTCGGGTTCAATATGCTTTATTATAATTTCATTTTCCTTTTGGGATTGTTTTAAAAAAAATTGTATCAACTCATTCATATCCTCTCTTCGCTCCCTAAGCGGAGGAACTCTTATAACGATGGAGCTTATTCTGTAGAAAAAGTCTTCTCTGAAATTATTTGTTAAAACTTCATTGACCAAGTCCTTGTTTGTTGCAGATATAAGCCTAAAATCTATAAGTTTTTCTTTATTACTTCCAAGCCGTTCCACCTTTTTTGTTTCCAGCACTCTTAAAAGTTTTACCTGAGTTGATAGATTTATTTCTCCAACCTCATCTAAAAATAAAGTTCCGTTATCAGCTAGTTCAAATTTACCCTGCTTAGACTTCACAGCACCTGTAAAGGATCCCTGTTCATATCCGAATAATTCTGATTCCAGCAGTGTTTCTGTAAAAGAGCTGCAGTTTACCGCTATAAAACTATTTGAGGATCTGTTGCTGCAAAGGTGTATGTATTTAGCAGCCACTTCTTTTCCGGTTCCGGATTCACCGATCAGCAGTATATTTGCTTTGGATTTGGCAACCTTTTCGCATTGTGAAAGCATTTTATTATAACTTTCATCATTGCTGTTCATCATGTAGGTGCTCAATAGTTTTTCTTTAAATTTGATTTTGTCTTTCTTATCATTGTATAAATTGATAAGTATTTTTGAAAGAAAATCAATACCGCTTTTTATATCAATATACTCTTTAGCACCGCTTCTCAAGGCTGTACTTTCTTGATTGTATGACGGGGTTGAAGCAACAATAATTAAATCCGTCTGAGAAAAGTTGTCTGCAAAATTGCTTATTGTAAAATCCTTATTAAATAATAAGAAATCAGTAATAAAAAAATCATATGCCTGATTTGATAATTCATTGAATGCATTCTCAATGCCGTAAACATATTTAACATTGTCAGTCAATTTTAAAAGTGCTGAGATGATTGTGTCAACATAGTATTTATCTTTTCCCGCTAGTAACAGTTTTATATCCTTTATCATAATCCCTCCCATATACATCTGCATTAATAATACAGGAAAATAATTTCCTGGTCAAGAATAAAACTTCGTTATAATTATTAAAATGTTAAAAAAATAATTATCGATATTATTATATAACATTTATTTATGTTGAAATTTCAATTTTTAAAAAATAGTTATGCTAAATTGAAGAGTTGGTATGTATATTGCTTATTAATATTATAGAAATATTAACAATGTTATAGAAATTGACAGGTGAAAGGAGGTCAAATGAAAAAAGTTATAATAACAAATAATTCAAAGGTATTTGAAAAATATGAAAATTTGTATGAAATAATTTATTTGGAGAATGGCAGCTATGTGGATGTTTTAAATAAAGCAAGAGACATAATTCATACAAGCTGCAAGCTTCTCACTCATCCTATGTCGGGAAGCTTAAAACCTAACCAAACTCCTTATAAATCAGTAATTGTGGGTAAAGATACCGGAAAAACCGACTATGAATCTGTAATTCTTATTGAAAACAGCATTGAAGCAGCATATAAGTTTTTAAAGTTCAAAAAAACACCTTTATGGAATGAAAAAATACTGAATGATTTTAAGACTGTTGATTTGTCATTGATTGAAAATGTTGTGAAAAACCCTATGTTTAATGTTATATAAATCAAAACAGGGGTCTATATAAAGGAGGTATATTTTGAGATTAGAATTAGGAAAAATTAAAATTAAGGATGTCCAGTTCGGCGAAAGAACTGAAGTCGTAAAAGGAACGCTTTATGTTAATAAAGACGAAATAATAAAGCTTGTACTTGAAGACGATAGACTCATATCAGTTAATGTCGAATTAGCTAGACCGGGAGAATCAATCCGCATAGCTCCTGTAAAGGATGTTATTGAACCAAGGGTTAAGGTCTCAGGAAGCGGTGGAATATTCCCGGGAACAATCAACAAGGTTAAACAGGTCGGAAGTGGAAGAACACATGCATTAGTAGGATCAGCGGTTATAACGTGCGGCAGAATAGTAGGATTCCAAGAAGGGCTTATTGATATGTCCGGTCCTGCGGCAAAATACACTCCGTTTTCCGAAACAAACAATATATGTGTTGTTATTGAGCCCGTGGAAGGAATTGAAACTCATGATTATGAGGCAGCAGGGAGAATAGCGGGCTTAAAGGTTGCGGCTTATATAGGTGAAGCAGGAAGAAACATTGAACCTGATGAAGTTGTGGTATATGAAACCAAGCCTATATTAGAACAAGTAAATGAATATTCCGATCTTCCAAAGATAGGATATGTACACATGCTTCAATCACAAGGATTGCTGCATGACACATTCTATTACGGTGTAGATGCTAAGGTTATGGTTCCTACATTCATGTATCCGACAGAAATTATGGATGGAGCCATTGTAAGCGGAAACTGTGTTGCACCCTGCGACAAGGTTACAACTTTTCATCACCTGAATAATCCTGTAATAGAAGATTTGTACAAAAGGCACGGCAAGGATTTAAATTTCATCGGTGTAATACTTACAAACGAAAATGTATTTTTGGCGGATAAGGAAAGATCATCTGACATGACTGCAAAATTATGTGAATTTTTAGGGCTTGATGGCGTATTAATAACTGAAGAAGGCTATGGAAATCCTGATACAGATTTAATGATGAATTGCAAAAAAGTCAGCCAGAAAGGTGTAAAGGTAGTTCTTATTACTGATGAATTTCCCGGCAGAGACGGGAAGTCTCAATCGTTGGCAGATGCTGTTGAAGAAGGAGATGCTTTAGTGTCTTGCGGAAACGGAAATGTAATTATTAACTTCCCTCCAATGGAAAAGGTTATAGGCACCCTAGATTTCATTGAAACCATGATAGGCGGATATGAAGGAAGTTTAAAACCGGATGGAAGTATAGAAGCAGAGCTGCAAATTGTAATAGCATCAACAATTGCCAACGGATATAACAAGCTTGCGGCCAGAGGATATTAGGAGGTTATTATGGAAAAAATAAGAGTTGTTCATTATATAAATCAATTTTTTGCCCAAATAGGCGGTGAAGAAAAGGCCGATATTGAACCGGTATTAATGGAAGGCATCGTTGGCCCCGGGCTTGCTCTGAAGTCAGGATTAGGAGATGATTATGAAGTAGTGGCAACCGTAATATGCGGTGACACATACTTCGGAGGAAATATTGAAAAAGCTACAAAGACAATACTAGATATGATAAGGACATATAAACCGGATTTATTCGTTGCCGGTCCTGCTTTCAATGCAGGAAGATATGGTGTGGCATGCGGTGCTGTTGCAAAGGCAGTGGAAGAAGAATTTAATATTCCGGTTGTTACGGGAATGTACAAAGAAAACCCCGGCGCAGACATGTTTAAAAAGGATTTATATATTATAGAAACAGCAAATTCAGCAGCCGACATGAGAAAAGCAATGCCTAAAATCTGCAGGCTGGCAAAAAAACTGGTAAATAAAGAAGAAATACTGTCACCTTCAGAGGAAGGTTATATAGAAAGAGGAATACGCGTTAATTATTTTAATGAAAGAAGAGGCTCAGAAAGAGCAATTGATTTAATATTAAAAAAGGTTGCCGGAGAACCTTATGGAACTGAATATCCCATGCCTGTATTTGACAGAGTTCCGCCAAATCCTGCCGTAAAAGATATTTCGAAAATTAAGATTGCCGTGGTAACATCAGGAGGCATTGTGCCTCAAGGAAACCCGGACAGAATTGAGTCATCCAGCGCAACAAAGTATGGTGTTTACGATATTACAGGAATGGAAAGCATGACAAAAGATAAATTTATGACTGTTCACGGCGGATACGACAGAGCTTATGTATTGGAAAACCCTAATCTTGTAGTTCCTTTGGACGTATTGCGTGAAATGGAAAAGGAAGGAGTAATCGGAGAACTTGCGAATTATTTTGTTACCACAACCGGAACCGGAACCTCTGTAGGCAATGCCAAGGCCTTTGGAGAAGAGTTCAGCAAAAAATTAGTTGCTGACGGTGTAGAAGCAGTTATCCTAACATCAACCTGAGGTACCTGTACACGTTGCGGTGCAACGATGGTAAAAGAAATAGAAAGAGCGGGAATACCCGTTGTTCATATGTGTACTGTAGTCCCTATATCACTGACTATAGGTGCTAACAGAATAATACCTGCTATAGGAATTCCTTACCCGTTGGGCGATCCAAACCTGGGAGAGGAAAAGAGCAAAAAGCTAAGAAGAATCCTTGTGGAAAGAGCTTTAAAAGCATTGCAGACAGAAGTAACTGAACAGACAGTTTTTGAAAAATAATATTTGCAATAGTCAATTGATGCTGATTTATTGTATCGATTGACTATTTCTTCAATGACTATTGTTAATTGAAAAACAAAACAGGAGGATATTATGGTCAAAGATATGGTAAGTATAAAAAAGGTTATTTCTTTTGCAGGGGCATTTATTGCTTTCTTAATAGGGTCCGGATTTGCCACAGGTCAGGAAATAATGCAATACTTTTCTGCTTACGGATTTAAAGGCATAGCCGGAGGAATTGTTGTATTTTTGCTGTTTTTATATGTTGGAGTAAGTTTTATAACAACAGGGTATGAGCATAAATTTCCAAATGGAAGTGATATTTTTGAATATTATTGCGGCAAAAAAATCGGAAGATTTTATGACTATTTTTCCATAGTATTTATTTACATGTCATTTTTCGTTATGATTGCAGGAGCAGGAGCTACCTTAAACCAACAATACGGATTATCGACTTCAATTGGGGGAATAGTCATGGCAGTGCTGGCAGCAGTCACGGTAGTGTTTGGGCTTGGAAAAATAGTCGATGTCATAGGTAAAATAGGTCCGGTAATAGTGGTTATGTCAATAGTATTAGGATTTTCAGCCATCTTTCAAAATATAGAAGGGCTGAAAAAGGCCAGTGAAATAATTCCTGAATTAAATTTAATGAAAGCATCTACCAACTGGTTGTACGCGGCCGGCTCATATGTAGGGTTTTGCATGCTTTGGCTTGCTGCGTTCATGTCATCCATGGGGGCGAGCGCTAACAGTAAAAAAGAAGCGGCACTCGGAGCTGTATTTGGGGCAGCGGCATTTTCAGCCGCAGTTATAATTATATCACTGGGACTGATTGCAAATATTGAAAAAGTAGCAGGGTCGCAAATACCTTCATTAGTTATAGCTTCAGGTATTCACCCGTCAGTTGCTGTTGTTTATTCGTTAACAGTTATCGCAGGAATTTATACAACAGCAGTTCCGCTGCTATGGACAGTATCTGCCAGAGTTGCCGATGAAAAAACAACCAAATTTAAGGTTGTTACTGCCGTACTTGCAGCAATAGGGGCAATTATCGGACTAAAGGTTCCATTTGACAGGCTTGTTAATATTGTATATGTGATAAATGGTTATGTGGGTATATTCTTGCTGGCAATTATGGTCATAAAGACTACCAAAAAAATATATGCTGCAAAGATGAAAACGATGCCGTAATTCAAATAAGCAAATAAAAACTCCGAACAGAGTTTTTATTTGCTTATTTTTTTAAATCATATTCATTTATTTTATTAAACAGTTGCCTTGCGCTTATATTCAGTTTCCTTGCAGCTTCGGTTACATTTCCTCCGGTTTGTTCTAAAACCCATTTAAGATAGCTGGCTTCAGATTCCTTTTTATACTCTTTGAAGGTAATAATGCTTCTATAGCTTTCAGCTTTTGGAACGGTGATTTCTTTTCTTATGTTAAATAAAATTGGAATACCATCCTTTGTAATTCTGCCGTCTACTGAAAGCACAACCATCCTGTCAATAACAGTCTTAAGCTCCCTCAAATTTCCAGGGTAATCATAATTATATAAAAATTCTTTTGCTTCAGGATCAATTGAATTAATTGTTATACCATATTCTTTCTGGGATTTATTCAAAAAATAGTTAATTAAATCATATAAGTCCTCCTGGCGTTCTCTAAGGGGAGGAACATTAATTACAATTGAATTTATTCTGAAGAAAAAATCCTCTCTGTAGTTGCCTGCAATAACCTCCTTATATAAATCTTTGCTTGTTGATGATATAAGTTTGCAGTCAATCATTTTTTCTTTATCGCTTCCCAGCCTTGAAACTTTTTTTGTATCTAAAACCTTCAGAAGTTTTACCTGAGTGGCTTCGTTTATATCTCCCACTTCATTTAAAAACAAAGTACCGTTGTTGGCAAGTTCAAACTTTCCTTCCATTTCACGGCCGAATAATTCAGCTTCAAGTGCTTCTTCTGTATATGAACTGCAGTGAAGCCTTATAAACTTATTGGAGATTCTCGGACTGCACACATGAATATACTTAGCCAGTACTTCCTTTCCTGTCCCGGGTTCACCTATTAAAAGGATGCTTAAATTCGTTTTTGCAACTTTTTCGCAGTGTGAAAGCACCTTCAGGTATTTTTCATTTTTGCTGATTAAATGATAATTATTTAATAAATCATCCTTAAGTTTAGATTTATTTATTTTGTCGTCATAGTGGGACAGTATTTTTAAAGGCAGCACTGCCAGTTCATTTTCCAAATCAATATAATCATGGGCACCTTGTCTAAATGCCATGCTTCCATCAGCATATGAAGGGTTTGTAGATACAATAATCAAATCAGTCTTCGGATATGCCTCAGTGAAATTCCTTATTGTAAAATTGTTATTAAAGGCACTGAAATCAGTTATTACATAATCAATACGTTCATTTAACAGTTTTTCTACCGCAGTGTCAAAATCCTCGCAGTTAATAATATTGACAGATATTTTTGAAAGGACTTCTGATACGCTCTCTATATATAATTTATCTTTATTTATAATGATAACCGTTATTTCGTTTATGATAAAACACCCCTTGTATATTTTAGGTAATTTGATAAAAATTTAATAATGTTTTAAATCTTGATTATTATACATTTACTTTAAATTTTAGTCAAGACAATTGCTCTATATTCATAATATGTTAATAATAAATTTCTATATTAAAAACTTATTTCGATATTGTTGTTAAATCAATGAATTTAGGATATAATATTTCCAGTATATTTAAGTTAGGAGTAAAAATGGAAAGAGAAAATAACAGATTAAACAATGAATTGAGACCTATTAAGATAACAAGAAATTATATAATGCACCCAGAGGGTTCGGTATTAATAGAAGTTGGAAATACAAAGGTTATTTGTACAGCCATAGTTGAAGACAGAGTTCCTCCATTCTTAAAAGGAACAGGCAAGGGGTGGGTTTCAGCAGAATATTCAATGATTCCGGGCTCAACTAAAACCAGAAAGTCAAGGGATATAAATAAACTGAAAATTGACGGCAGGTCACAGGAGATACAAAGACTTATAGGCAGAAGTCTCAGATCGGTGGTTGATTTAGAGGCTGTAGGTGAAAGAACAATCTGGATAGACTGTGACGTAATACAAGCCGACGGCGGAACAAGGACAGCCTCGATAACAGGAGCTTTTGTTGCAATGGTTGATGCTTTTTACGGATTACTAAGAAGAAAGGTAATAGAAAAAATGCCTGTAAAGGCATTTGTGTCTGCCGTAAGCGTCGGAATGGCAGAAGGCGAAACAATTCTGGACCTGTGCTATGAAGAAGATTCAAGTGCTGATGTTGACATGAACATTGTTATGACAAACAAGGGAGAGTTTGTTGAAGTTCAGGGAACAGGTGAAGAAGCAACCTTTACATACAATGATTTAATGAACTTAATATCTTTTGCAGCAAAGGGGTGCCAGGAATTATATCAAATACAAAGGGATGCATTGGGAGAAGAAATCAGCGAGGAAATAGGGAAATGATAAGAAAAGTAGTATTGTCCAGCGGCAATAAACATAAAATAAGCGAAATAAAGGATATATTGAAAAATATGCCCTTCGAAGTTATATCTAAAGATGATTTGGGTTATGAAGATTTTGATGTGGTAGAAGACGGAGAAACCCTTGAAGCAAATGCCTTCAAAAAGGCCGGAGAGCTGCACAGACTTGTAAAAGGGATAGTCATAGCAGATGACACAGGATTATTTGTAGATGCCTTAAATGGAGATCCGGGAGTATATTCAGCGAGATATGCCGGAGAGACTGTATCATATAAAGAAAACAACAACCTGCTTTTAAAAAATTTAAAAGATGTACCAATGGAAAAAAGAACTGCTTATTTTAAAACAGTAATAGCAGTTATTTTTGAAGACGGAAGCAAGATTACTGCTGAAGGAACCGTCTGCGGTAAAATTGCATTTGAGGAAAGAGGGCAAAACGGTTTTGGCTATGATCCGTTGTTTATAGTTGAAGATACAGGCAGGACATTTGCTGAAATGACCGATGAGGAAAAAAATAAAATAAGCCACAGGGCTAGAGCATTAATGAATTTAAAGGAGAAGCTGGAGGGCATAGGTGAAAATATTAGTAATAAGTGACAGCCACAATTATGTCCTTGACTCTCAGATAGAAAGAATCAAGGAACACGGAAACTTTGACATGTTGATTCATTGCGGCGATAAATACAAGGATGCAGAAAAGTTTGCAAATAAGCTTAAAATAAATTTAATTGCCAGGGTCCCCGGAAACTGCGACTTTATTTCAGATAAGCCTTTAATAATTGAGGAGGTCATTGAAGGAAAAAATCTTTTAATAACTCACGGCCATGTACATAATGTAAAAGAAGGTATTGAAAGATTAAAGGAATACGCAAAGGAAAGAAATGCAGATGCAGTTATATACGGACATACTCATTGTGCACAAAATGAAATAATAGACAATATATTATTTTTTAATCCAGGTAGTACAATCATGCCAAAGTGCGGAACAGAAAGCTTCGGGATTTTGGAAATATCATCAGATAAAATTGACAGCAGAGTAATATCATTAGAAGATTAAGTATGTTGAAAAATAATAATACAGGGTGGTATGAATGTTAAATTTTGAAGGCCTTAAAATTAACAGTTTAGATTTTATTCTGATAGTAGATAAGGAATTTACAGTAGTATATAATACGCGATATGATAAGAGAGTAAATTTAAACTCTAATGCAATTGAAAGTAAAGAATACTTAAATAGAAATTTGTTTGAAATTTACCCATCCATAAAAAAAGATGCAAGTACATCATCTATTGTAAGGTGTATTACAACCGGACAAGTAGTAGTTAAAAAGTTTCAAAAATTTAAAGATTTTAACGGTAATTTATATTGCACTCATAATATAACAATTCCTCTGATTCGTAACGGGAAGATAATTGGAGCTGTTGAATTAGTTAAGGATATAAAAACTATTGAGAATTTAACTGATAATAATGATGAGATAAAATATGCAGAACAAGATGATTTCTTTGATAATTTTATAAACAATGCAAACAAATCTACATTTGATTCAATTATCACCAGTGACAGTAAAATGTTAAAAGCTATTGAGCAAGCTAAGACAATGTCAAGAATGGAAAATCCAACTCTTATTTATGGTGAAACCGGAACAGGAAAAGAAGTATTTGTACAAGCTATGATAAATTACAGCGGCATTCCCAGAGATAAGGTTGTAATACAAAATTGTGCTGCATTACCTCAAAATTTAATAGAATCTATATTATTCGGAACATGTAAAGGTGCCTATACCGGAGCCGAAAACAGAAAGGGATTGTTTGATGAAGCAAATGGCGGATTATTATTTTTAGATGAACTTAATTCAATACCGTATGACGTTCAAGGTAAGCTGCTTAGAGTTTTACAAGATGGAAGCTTTAGACCTGTGGGATCAAATATGCAGAAGAATGTTAATGTAAAGGTTATAGCTGCTATGAATGAGGATCCTTTAGAAGCAATTAAGAATCAGCATTTAAGAAAAGATTTGTTTTACAGATTAAGCGGCGGAATGATATTCTTGCCCCCGCTGCGAGAACGGAAAGAGGATATACTGCTTTTTATTAATTATTATATAAAAGAATACAATGTTGTATATGGGAAAAAGGTTAAAGGTATTACAAAAATTTTAGAAAAATTTTTCTTAAGCTATTATTGGGAAGGTAATGTGAGAGAACTAAAGCACATAATAGAGTCAATGGTGAGCTTATCAGATTGCGATATTTTAGAAGTTCAGCATTTGCCTGCTTATATGTATGATAGGATTTTCAATGAAGATATAACGAATAGTAATGCTTCTGCAGAGGATGAAAAAATATTTTTTAATTTTGAAAATTATAATTTAAAGAAAAACTTAGAAGAAAAAGAAAAAGAAATTATAACTGAAGTATTGAAAATTACCAAAGGTAATAAGACAAAAGCAGGAGAAATTCTAGGTATTCCAAGGCAAACATTAAAATATAAGATGAATAAACTAAAAATTTAAACAGTAATTAAACAGACAGTTTTTTGTCGCATGGACAAAAAGCTGTCTATGAATTAAAATAGAACGACAAATATTTGTCGTTCTATTTTTTTAGGCTTTAACAGGCATTGAAATTACATTGTGAAAATCTTGGCATTAAAATTGCTATATATATTATTGTAATTGTTTTCGAAAAGATATTATATAAGGAGCCTAAAATGAATTTAGAATTAAGAAAAATTCAAATTAAGGATGTTGTTTTTGGCGATGAAAACAAAATAGAAAATAATGTTTTGTATTTAAACAAAAGCAGCCTTAGTGATTTAATTAAAGAAGATAAAAGAATAAAAGAAGTTGACTTTGACATTGCTAAACCGGGACAATCAGTTAGAATTTTACCTGTTAAGGATGTAATAGAGCCAAGAGCTAAATTAAATGGAGAAATATTTTCCGGAGTATTTAAGGAGCATATGGAGGAATCGGGAAGAGGAATCACTTATGCTTTAAAGGGCTGTGCGGTTGTGACCACAGGACCAATAGTGGGCTTTCAGGAAGGCTTAATAGATATGAACGGTCCTGCGGCGCAATACAGTATTTTTTCAAAACTGATTAATATTGTAATGGTTATAACAAAAGAAGATTATGTAGATCCGCATGAACATGAAGAGACTGTCAGACTCGCAGGTATAAAGCTGGCAAAGTATATAGGTGAAATTGGCTTAAGTTGTGATGATTGTGAGTCAGAATCATATGAATGGAAGAGCATTGGGGAAAAGTATGCAGAATTTCCGGGTCTTCCAAAGGTTGCCTATGTTTATAACTGTATGAGCCAAGGGCTTTTGCATGATACATATTTTTACGGACGGGATTCAAAGTATATTGTTCCATCTTTAATAACACCATTAGAGGTAATGGACGGTGCAATAGTAAGCGGCAATTGTGTTTCGCCAGGTTCAAAAACAACTACATACCACCATTTAAACAATGCAGTCATAAAGGAACTATTAAAAAAACATGGTAAAGAACTTAATTTCATGGGAATAGTTTTAAATCCTCTAATGGTCACTCTTAAAGAAAAATACAGAAACTGTATGTTGACAGTTAAGAATATTGAGATGTTAGGTGCAGAAGGAGTAATTATTTCTCAAGAAGGCTTTGGCAATCCTACAACTGATTTGATGGTTGTCTGCCAATCATTAGAACAACGAGGGATAAAGACAGTAATAATAACTAATGAAGATGCCGGAATTGATGGAATGTCTGAATCATTACCGGACAGCGTAACAGAAGCAAAGGCTATTGTTTCAACAGGAAACAGCAATGCAACGATCATGCTGCCAAAGGTAGATAAAATAATTGGAAATTTGAAAGAAATAGAAAAAACAACCGGAGGAAATGTAGATTCCATTCAGGAAGATGGGAGACTGCTTGTTGAAATCCACGGTATTATGGGAAGCCATAACCTTCAGGGTAATACTTACCTCAGTGCAATGACTATATAGGAGGCGACACGGTGAAAAAAATAGTGTTTTATACAAATCAATTTTTTGGTCAAATAGGTGGTGAGGATAAAGCATATACTGAACCACAATTTCATAGCGGTCCTATTGGAAACGCTAATGCATTTTCAGATAAGTTAGAAGATGCAGAAATAATAGCTACGATAATATGCGGTGATAACTACTATGTAGAAAATATGGATAAAGTTAAGGCGTTCATAAAGGATAAATTAACAAATACAGAGTTTGATTTTTTTATAGCAGGACCTGCCTTCAATGCAGGAAGATTTGGAATTGCATGCGCAGATGTATGCTCATTTATCAAAAATGAATATAATGTTGAAGCAATTACAGGTTTATATGAAGAAAATCCTGCTGTCGAAATGTACAAAAAAAATATTTATATACTGAGGGTTGGAAAGTCCGCCGCTGCAATAAGAAAAGCCGTTCCGCTAATGGCGGGATTTGCAAATAAGCTGTTAAAGGGTGAAGAACTTGGAAGCCCTTCGGATGAACAGTATTTTGCAAAGGGAAAAAGAATCAATATATTCAGAGAAAAAAACGGAGCTGAAAGAGCAGTTGATATGTTGTTAAAAAGACTTAGCAATGAACCGTATGAGACAGAGCTTGAAATCTCTGTTTATGAAAAGGTAGAACCAGCTAAGCCCTTGACAGATTTAAGAACAGCCAAAATAGCTTTATGTACATCAGGTGGTATTGTGCCTTTTGGTAACCCAGATCACATACCTGCTGCAACAGCAAAAATATATAAAATGTATGATATATCAGATAAGGAAATGCTTAAAGAAGGAGAATTCGAATCAGTACATGCAGGGTATGATCCGGTATATGCTAATAAGGATCCTAACAGAGTTGCGCCATTAGACATATTAAGAATGTTAAATGCAGAAGGAATTATTGGGGAGATATATCCTTACTTGACAACGACCACAGGGAATTCAACATCTGTGGCAGACGCTACAAGAATGGGGAAGGAAATTGCAGAAAAGTTCGTTGAAGATGGAGTTGACGGTGTTATTTTAACAAGTACCTGAGGGACCTGTACACGTTGCGGTGCAACGATAGTTAAGCAAATAGAAAAAGCCGGTATACCGGCAGTGCATGTATGTACTGTTACACCTATATCTAAAACAGTGGGTGCGGCCAGAATTTATCCGGCACAAGCAATACCTTACCCGACCGGTAATCCAGAGCTGTCAGCTGAAAAAGAAGAAAAAAGAAAAAGAGAATTGGTTTTAAATGCACTTGACCTTTTATTAAAATAGGCTGAGGTTAAAAATAAATTTTGGAGGCAAGTAAATGAAAGTAGCAGTTTTAGGTTCAGGGAATGGAGCTCTTGCAGTAGCATTTGAATGGGCGAAAGCTGGACATGAGGTAAGTATATTTGATTTCGAAGAATTTCCTAAAAACATTGATGCTATTAACAAAACCGGAGGGATATATTCAGAAGGCGAATTAGAAGGTTTTCAAGAAATATGTTATGCAGGTCATGATATATCCAGGGTTGTGACGGAAGCAGAATTGATTTTTGCTGTAGGCCCGGCATATAGTACAGAACCATTTGGAAGGTCTTGTCAGCCTTATGTTAAACCCGGGCAAAAATATGTTGTATGTCCTAGTTCATGTGCTGGAAGCATCACATTTAAAAATGCCTTAGGTCTTGATATTAAGGACGAATCAGTTATTATTGCTGAAACCTCAACTTTACCATATGCCGTAAGAATCATAGATGATGCAAAAATAGCAGTTTATAACAGATTAAAAGGGGGATATTTTTTAGCTGCACTTCCAGCTAAGTATACTCAAGAAATATACGCTATAGTAGCGCCTGTATTTAATACAATCCAAAAAGCAGAAAATGTATTGAAAACAACTTTACAAAATGCTAACCCTGTAATCCACCCGGCGGTATCTTTATTAAATGCAGCTCTTATTGAAAGGACAAACGGAGATTTTTATTTTTACGAGGAAGGTGTGACTACAGCTGTAGGCAGACTTATGAAAGCAATTGATGAAGAAAGAATTGAAATTGGAAATAGATTGGGAGTAACCGTAATACCCGACCCCATTTTAGGAATGGAACAAGGGTATCAGGCAGAGCCAACCTATGATACTGGATATTCTATGGCACCGGGATTTAAAGGGATTAAGGCTCAACCAACGCTGGATTATAGATATTTTAATGAAGATGCCGGCTTTGGATTAGTATTTTTAACGGATTTAGCGGCTCAGATAGGTGTTGAAACACCTGCAATGGATGCGGTTCTAAAATTAGTATCAATAATAATGGCCAGAAATTATAAAGCGGAAAAAGCAAGAACTATGGAAAAACTGAAGATTTCTAAGTACTCATTGGAGGAACTTAAAGCGTTGCTATAATCAATTATATACCTAGGGGAGGACTCTTGATGATAGTAGGAGTATTAAAAGAAATAAAAAATAATGAATACAGAGTTGCGGCAGCTCCATCTTCTGTAACAGAGCTGGTAAATAAGGGACATAAGGTATTTGTAGAGCATGATGCAGGCTTTGGAAGCGGCTATACGGATGATGATTATAAAGAAGCAGGAGCGGCAATTTCAGATGCTGATACAATTTGGAAAGAATCAGAAATGATTTATAAGGTGAAAGAAATATTACCTGAAGAATACAAGTATTTGAGGGAAGGACTAATTGTTTTTACATATCTTCATTCAAATGCCCACTTGGATATGACACGGGAAATGCTTAATAGCAAGATTATAGGCATTGCCTATGAAGATGTTACTGATGAAGATGGCAAATTTCCTTTATTAAGTCCGATGAGTGAATTGGCAGGTAAAGGTGGATTTCTTGCAGCACTTCATTATGGTCAAAGTGTCAACGGAGGGAATGGAATATTATTTAACAGAGTATGCGGAGTTGATACACCGGTGGTGACAATTATAGGCGGATGCGGCAACTCAGGACTTGGAGCTGCAGAAATTGCAGCAAGTCTTGGCAATAAGGTAAAGATTCTCGATGTAAATAAAGAAGCTATGGATGAAGTTAAATCCAAACTTCCTTCAAATGTAGAATTCTTATATTCAAACAGATCCAATTTATTGAAATGTTTAAAGGAAACGGATGTATTAATGAATTGCATTTTATGGAATAAAACACGTAATGATCACATTGTATTTAAAGAAGATTTAAAATTAATGAAAAAAGGATCAATAATAATTGATGTTGCTTGTGATGACAATGGCGCTGTAGAAACTTGCCGCTCTACAACACATGACGACCCTGTATATTATGAAGAAGGAATTATGCACTACTGTGTTGATAATATCCCTTCTGCTTTTGCTCGAACAGCATCAATCGGACTTGCTAATGCAACATTGCCATTTGCCTTACAAATTGCAAATAAGGGCTGTGAAAAAGCTCTTAAAGAAAATATACATTTGCTGAAGGGCCTAACCTGCTATAAAGGCAGATTAACATTAGAAGAAACGGCTGTTAAACATAATTTAGAACTGGTTCCACAAGAAAGAATTGTGAAAGAATTTTAAGTTATAATTCCGGATCTTATATCTGGGATAATATAAAAAATTAAAAGGAGAACGTTTATGGAGTATGGAATTTTATCTTTAGCACCTGCCTTTATCGCATTAGTACTTGCTTTTATTACCAGAGATGCAACATTATCTTTGCTGATAGGGGTCTTGGTGGGAATAGTGGTAGCTGGTCAAAATTTATTGTTTGGGTTTAGTTCATTATTACAAAATGCATTAGGTAATGCAGATTTCATTTGGGTATTAGGTATTGAAGTATTCATTGGCATTATGGTTGCTTTTTTTCAAAAATCTGGTGCAATTGAAGCTTTTACACAAACCATATCAAAGTTCAACATAAAAGCCAGAGGTGCTCAGATAATAGCTTGGTTATTGGGAATTTTTATATTCTTCAGTGACTACTTTAGTCCATTGTATGTGGGAAATGTTATGAGGGGAGTTACGGACAAGGCGAGAGTATCAAGAGAAAAACTTGCTTATATATGTGATTCCACATCAGCACCTGTATGTACAATGATACCATTTTCTTCTTGGGGTATATATATGGCAGGGCTACTAGTTGGGATAGGAGCTTTCGTAGATAAAGATATTGCGACAACTGCCGTAGTTAAAATGGTACCTTATAACTTCTATGGAATCGTTTCTGTATTAATGGTGGGCTTTATCGCATTAGGTATAATACCTGAATTTGGACCTATGAAAAAGGCGGAAAAAAGAGCTATGGAAGAAGGAAAGGTTATAGGTGATAATGCAAGACCATTATTAAGTAAGGAATTAGATGATATTAAGCCGAAAGAAGGAGTTAAATCTAATTTGTTCATTAACTTTTTAGTACCTGCGCTGATAATTATTTGTATTACCTTAGGAACTTATATAGTTCTTGGTTCTGCAAAAACTTTAGAATCATTTATGGCTGCAGTATCATTCCAATTTGTATCAATGATTATTCAAAAAATGGGAACGCTGTCAGAACTAATGGACACAGCTGTTCAAGGTATAAAGAGTGTTTTAGCGGCTATATTAATACTGGCTTTGGCATATTGCATAAATGCAATAAGCAAGGAACTAGGAACCGCTCAATATGTAATCAGTGTAACTGAATCTTGGATGACACCTACTTTATTAATTCCATTAACCTTCTCTATTTGTGCATTTGTTTCTTTCTTTACAGGAACATCATGGGGTACATACGCTATTATGACACCAATATTTGTGCCTTTAGCGTTTCAATTAACAGGAGGATCAATAAATGGAATAATATTTGCTACAATAGCAGCAGTGATGGGAGGAGGGTGCTTCGGAGATCACTGTTCACCTCTTTCAGATACAACAATTCTTTCTTCTTTAGCTGCAGGCTCTGACCATATTGACCATGTTTCTACACAGCTGCCGTATGCAATGACAGCAGCAGCGATATCACTGGCAGGCTATTTAATAGTTGGACTAACATTAGCATAAATTAAATAATAATATGGCCTAAGGGGATAACTCTTGGGCCATATTTAATTTTAATATTAATAAGGCGAATTGGGAAAAATGCTTGTGATAAATTGAATGTATGTCCAAATCAGAGGATAAAGATATCTGGCAGATTAAAAAAACAGTTTTTTTGTTGACTATATACAGCAAAAGATATATAATAAAACGAACATACGTTTAGATGAAGCCGAGGTGAGACTATGGGGCAATTTAAAATAAAATCAGATTTTAAGCCAACCGGAGACCAGCCTGAGGCAATTGATAAAATTGCGGAAGGATTAAATAAAAATTTAAAGTATCAGACACTTTTAGGTGTTACCGGATCGGGTAAGACATTTACTATGGCGAACATAATAGAAAAAGTTCAGAAGCCAACCCTTATTTTAGCACATAACAAAACATTGGCAGCTCAGCTGTGCTCTGAATTCAAGGAGTTTTTTCCTGAAAATGCAGTAGAGTACTTTGTAAGCTACTATGATTATTATCAACCTGAAGCATATGTGCCAAGCAGTGACACCTTTATTGAAAAGGATGCATCCATAAATGATGAAATAGATAAATTGAGGCACTCCGCCACAGCTTCTCTTTTTGAAAGAAAGGATGTAATAATAGTAGCCAGCGTTTCATGTATATATGGATTGGGAAGTCCGGTTGATTATGAAAACCTGGTTATATCTCTTAGACCCGGTATGCAGAAGGACAGAAATGAAACAATGAGAAAACTCATTGAAATTCAATATAAAAGAAATGACATCAGTTTTACCAGGGGAACATTCCGCGTCAGAGGAGATACATTGGAAATATTCCCTGCATCATCCTCAGAAAATGCCATAAGAGTGGAGTTTTTTGGTGATGAAATTGACAGAATCACCGAAATAAACACAGTTACAGGAGAAATATTAGGCAGAAGAAACCACATATCCATTTTTCCTGCAACTCACTATGCCACAACAGAAGAAAATGTAAACAGAGCAGTGGTGAGCATCAGAGAAGAACTGGAAGAACGGTTGAAATGTTTTGAAAGAGAAAACAAGCTATTGGAAATGCAAAGACTTGAGCAAAGAACAAACTACGATTTGGAAATGCTTCAGGAAATGGGCTATTGCAATGGCATAGAAAATTACTCAAGGCATATAAACAATTTAAAGCCGGGGTCCAGGCCATT
Source organism: Firmicutes bacterium UBA3553 (assembly GCA_002381185.1). Taxonomy (GTDB): domain Bacteria; phylum Bacillota; class Clostridia; order Tissierellales; family Sedimentibacteraceae; genus Sedimentibacter. Next base: position 42,963 of record DFOA01000033.1, read on the forward strand.
CACACTTTTAGATTATTTTCCGAAAGATTTCCTGATGATTATAGACGAGTCCCATGTTACAATTCCGCAGGTTCGAGGGATGTACAACGGAGACAGAGCAAGAAAGTCCACATTGGTGGACTACGGCTTCAGGCTTCCGTCAGCACTGGATAACAGGCCGTTGAAGTTTGATGAATTTGAAAGCATTATAAACCAGGTGGTATTTGTAAGTGCAACTCCCGGACCTTATGAAGCGGAGCACTCTCAAAATGTTATTGAGCAGATAATACGTCCTACAGGTCTTTTAGATCCCCCTATTTATGTAAGACCTGTAGAAAATCAGATAGATGATCTAATTAATGAAATTCGTATTTCCACAAGTAAAAATCAAAGGGTTCTTGTTACAACCCTAACCAAGAAAATGGCTGAGGACTTGACATTCTACTTTAAAAATACTGGCATACGTGTGAGGTATCTGCACTCGGATATTGATACTCTGGAGAGAATGGAAATAATAAGAGACCTTCGTATCGGAGAGTTTGATGTCCTGGTGGGAATCAACCTCTTAAGAGAAGGACTGGATCTGCCGGAGGTATCTTTGGTGGCAATACTTGATGCAGACAAGGAAGGATTCCTGCGTTCTGAAACATCATTGATACAGACCGTGGGAAGGGCTGCCCGTAATGTGGACGGAAGGGTTATCATGTATGCTGACAAGATGACCGGCTCCATGGAAAGGGCAATTAAGGAAACAAACAGAAGAAGAGAAATTCAGGATAAGCATAACAAAGAGCACAATATTATCCCTACATCAATTATAAAAGGTGTACGTGATGTGATTGAAGCAACCAAGGCAGCAGAAAATGAAGGAAAATACACTGTCAAGGGCACAAAAATTACGGATATGGCTGAATACATCATTGAGCTTGAAAAAGAAATGAGAATTGCAGCGGAAAATCTGGAGTTTGAAAAAGCAGCCAAGATAAGAGATGAGATAAAAGAATTACGGACTATAAAATAATACTTGCCATTCTGAGGTCTTCAGATTGCGCCTCAGAATGGACAGTTAAAATAGCTGAAAGGATAAATAATGGATAAAATAATAATAAGGGGAGCAAAGGAAAACAACCTGAAAAACATAAATGTGGAACTTCCAAGAGAAAAACTTATTGTTTTTACAGGCGTCAGCGGTTCAGGAAAAACTTCGCTTGCCTTTGATACCATATATGCAGAAGGACAAAGACGCTATGTGGAAAGTCTTTCCTCATACGCTCGAATGTTTCTAGGACAAATGGATAAGCCCGATGTTGAATCTATTGAAGGATTATCGCCTGCAATATCCATAGACCAGAAAACAACTAACAAAAACCCCCGTTCAACAGTAGGAACAGTTACAGAAATTTACGATTATTACAGGCTATTGTTTGCAAGAGTAGGAATTCCTCACTGTCCAAACTGCGGGAAACCCATAAAAACTCAAACAATAGATCAAATAACAGACAAGGTTTTAGAATACGAAGAGAAAACAAGAATTCAAATCTTGGCTCCAATGGTAAGAGGAGCAAAAGGAACACATAAAAAGCTTCTTGAAAATATCAAGAAAGATGGCTACGTGAGAGTAAGAGTAGATGGAGAGCTTTTAGAATTAGATGAAGAAATAAACCTTGATAAAAATAAAAAACACAGCATAGAAGTTGTTGTGGACAGAATTATTATCAAGGAAGGAATACAAAAAAGACTTGTTGATTCAGTTGAAACAGCACTTGAACTTTCAGGAGGCATGGTGCTGATTGATGTTATGGGAAAAGAAGAGCTGTTGATGAGTACTAAATTCGCCTGCACAGACTGCGGTATAGGGTTCGGTGAAATCTCTCCGAGGATGTTTTCATTCAACAACCCCATAGGGGCTTGCAAGACCTGCAACGGTCTTGGAGTTAAAAGAGAAATAGATATTGATTTGATAATTCCTGATTACACAAAGACTATCGGGGAGAGAGCAATAGCTCCATACGGGGCAGAAGAAGAAGGATACTATTATCAGATATTTAAAGCTATAGCCGATTATCATAAATTTGATGTGTCAAAACCTCTTTCAGAAGCACCGAAGGAACTCATTGATGAACTTCTTTACGGCACAAAGGGCAGAGAAGTTACTGTGGAATTTGTCAGCAAGTTTCAGGGTCAGAAAGAATATACAAGAGAATTTGAGGGTGTGGTAAATAATCTTCAAAGAAGGTACATGGAAACAAAATCACCTGAAATGAGAGAGTGGATAGAAGATTATATGTATGAAAGTCCATGTCCCGAATGTAACGGCGCAAGATTAAATCCTATAAGCCTTGCCGTAAAGGTGGGAAGTAAAAATATTTATGAAATAACAAAGCTTTCTGTCTCAAAAAGTCTTAAATTTTTTGAAGGACTTGAACTAAGTCCTTTGAATAAGGTGATAGGTGAACAGATAATCAAGGAAATCAACTCAAGACTTCAATTTTTATCTGATGTGGGACTGAATTATTTGACACTTGAAAGAAACGCAAGCACATTGTCAGGCGGAGAATCACAGCGTATAAGGCTTGCAACCCAGATCGGCTCAAGCCTGGTTGGAGTTCTATATGTATTGGATGAACCGAGCATAGGTCTCCACCAAAGAGATAACAGCATGTTAATTAAAACATTAAGAAATCTTACTGATTTAGGCAATACCCTTATCGTTGTAGAACATGATGAAGAAACCATGGAAAGTGCAGATTACATTTTGGACATAGGTCCGGGAGCAGGAATTCATGGCGGTCAAGTTGTTTCTTCAGGTACATTTGAGGATATTAAAAACGATGAAAACTCAATTACGGGACAGTATTTAAGCGGCAGGAAAAAAATCGAAGTTCCTGAAACAAGAAGGGTCGCAGAAAAGTATATTGAAATCAAAGGTGCAAAAGAAAATAATTTAAAAAATCTGGATGTAAAAATACCTTTAGGAATATTGTGCTGCATAACCGGAGTTTCAGGTTCAGGAAAGAGCTCTTTAATCAATGAAATATTGTCAAAAGGGCTGCACCAGAAACTATTTAAAAATAGCAATCGTCCCGGAAAGTACGACGAAATGTTGGGAGTTGAAAATATTGATAAAATAATTACCATAGATCAATCACCCATAGGTAGAACGCCAAGGTCAAATCCTGCCACATATACAGGTGTGTTTGACTATATAAGAGATGTATTTGCCATGACTCTTGAAGCAAAGGAAAGAGGCTATCAAAAAGGAAGGTTCAGTTTCAATGTTAAAGGCGGAAGATGTGAAGCATGCCGCGGTGACGGTATATTAAAAATAGAGATGCACTTCCTCCCGGATGTATATGTGCCTTGTGATGTATGCAAGGGCAAAAGATACAACAGAGAAACCCTTGAAGTCAAATACAAGGGAAAAAACATTGCCGAAGTCCTGGATATGGACATAGACGAAGCACTGGAATTCTTTGAAAATATTCCGAAGATATATAATAAAATAAAGACATTGCAGGATGTTGGATTAGGATATATCAAGCTGGGTCAGCCCTCTACCGAATTGTCGGGAGGAGAAGCTCAGCGTGTTAAGCTGGCTTTTGAATTAAGCAAAAAAGGGACAGGAAAAACATTGTATGTTCTTGATGAACCTACAACAGGCCTTCACATTGCAGATATACACCTGCTGGTTGATGTTCTTAACAAACTTGTGGAGGCAGGAAATTCCGTTATAGTTATTGAACATAATCTTGATGTTATAAAGACCGCAGATTATATTTTAGATTTAGGACCTGAAGGCGGAGACGGCGGCGGAACAATAGTTGCAGAGGGAACACCGGAAGAAGTTGCAAAAGTAAAAAAATCCTATACAGGACAATATCTAAAAAAGATGCTGAAGAAAAAATAAAAAAGAAACTGAAAATAATATACTTATCCTAGCTGTAGAGGTTTAGACTGACTATAACAAGTATGAGCTATGATATTCTATTTATCGCTGATTGAGAATTAGGGTGACAAGGACAAGTTGAATACATTTATAACAAAATAAAAATATGAGCTGAACGGAATAAAGATGTGATATTTCCCCGTTTAGCTCAATTTTATTTTATAAAGTTATCAAAATTTAGCGTTATTAATTAAAAATCTTGTGTAATTTTCAGACGGTTGCTTGATTACTGTATCATTTGGACCACCTTCTATTATAGAGCCGTCTTTCATGACAGCTATGTGGTCACTTATATTACTGACTAAAGCAATATCATGGGATATAAATAAATATGAAAGATTCAGCTCCTTTTTTAACCTCATCAGCAAACTTATAATCTGGGACTGCACAGATACGTCTAAAGCACTTGTGCATTCATCACAGATAATAAGTTTGGGTTCACTGATTATTGCCCTTGCTATTGCAGCTCTTTGACATTCACCGCCGCTTAGTTCTGTACAGTATTTGCCGGCATATTCCTTTTTAAGACCCACCAGTTCCAGTACATCGTAAACTTTCCTGGCTATATTATCATTGCTTAAATCAGTGTCATAAAGGATTCCCTCTGATATAGATTTAAGCAAAGTCATTTTCGGAGAGAATGAAGACAGAGGGTTCTGAAAAATAATCTGCATTTTATTCCTTAGCTTAAAGCTTTTATTTGATGGTTTTTCAGGTAATTTGTTATTACAAAATGCAATTTCACCTTCAGTAAACCTCGTAAAGCCTGCAATCATATTGGCTATCGTGGATTTGCCGCTTCCGCTTTCGCCTATCAGGCTGAAACACTCACCTTCTCTAATGACGAAGCTGACATTATTAACTGCGGTAATCAAGTCGTTTCCCTTTTTAAAAACCTTCTTCAGATTTTTAACCTCTAAAACATTCTGCCTTGTCATATGGAACCTCTTTTTAATCATTTAAAATCCAATGTGTTTTAGAAAAATATATCTTATCATGGACGGGAGAAATTCTTTTCTCTTGGCCATGAATATATTTATTGGATTCAAAAATGTCGTTTACAAAATTACTGTCTTGTAATTTAGGAACTGATTTTAACAGAGTCTTAGTATAATCATGCTGTGCATTTATCATGATTTCATCCTTTGTTCCCCATTCCACCATTTTGCCGCGGTACATAACACCTACCATGTCAGCTATCTTTGAAACTACCCCCATATTATGGGTTACAATGAGAAATGACGTGTTAAAATCATTATATATTTTAATCATTAAATCAATTATTTCAGATTGTATCGTCACATCTAATGCACTTGTAGGCTCATCTGCCAAGACAATCTTGGGGTGCAGGGCAACGGCAAAGGCTATGGCTACTCTCTGGCACATTCCTCCGCTAAGCTCAAAAGGATAGGAATTCAAAACCCTGTCACAATTATCTAATTGAAGGCTCTTAAGCAGGGTGGAAGCCATAATGTATGCTTCTGACCTGAATATTTGTCTGTGTGCCTTAACCAGTTCATAAAACTGATTCTTTATTTTAACAGACGGATCAAAAAACGACTCGGGATTCTGAAAAATCACAGATATATCCTTGCCTCGGATTTTTTCCAATTCCCGGTGTGTTAAATCTAAAATATTTTTATCATTGAATAAAATGCTCCCGGAAATAATGTTTGCGTTAGAGCTTAATAAATTGATTATACTTCTGAGCAGTGTGCTTTTACCGCTGCCGCTTTCTCCCACAATGACAGCTATTTCCTTTTTGTTTAATTTCAGGCTGATATTTTTAACTGCCGGTTTTCCGTTATAAGATATATTTAAATCATTAATCCTAAGCAAATTTTTTCTCCTTAAAACATGAGTTCTTTATTTCGCTTCTACTGCCGTATCTAAGATGTAGTATTCAGAGGGTTGAGAGTGGTAGCTTTTTACCGTTTCAGAATTATATGCTCCCGTAAAATTTTTATGGGCAAAAAATATAAATGAGCAATCATCTACAATGTGTTGGCTTATATCAAAGATAGTTTGATTTCTTTCATCCTTATCAATGGTTTTATTCAATTTTTCAATTAAACCATCCACTTCACCGTTGGCGTACTTTCCAAAATTATTTGTTCCGCCGGACTTGAACATAGATGAAATAAATGCTTCTGGATTTCCTGTAGCTCCAAGAGTGTATGATTCATATGTCAAATCAAACTCACCGTTCTTTCTTGCATCGCTAATATTCTCCAGGATTTCAACCGTCAAATCTATTCCGATTTCCTTAAGCTGGTCCTTAAGAATCTGGCTTAATTCGGCCATATCTTTTTGTGCAGACAGACCAATCATTTTCATGGAAAGCTTTATTCCGTCCTTTTCTAAAATTCCGTCTCCGTCAGCATCCTTGTATCCCGCAGCATCCAGAAGTTTTTTTGCTGCTTCCACATTAAATCCGGTTACAACAGGCTTAATATTTTTGATTCCTCCGTATGCCAGATTTTTCGGAAATATTCCGTATGATGGGACAGTCATTTCATTGCATATGACCTTGGAATATCCTTCTCTGTCAATACAATAGCTTATGGCGTTTCTTACAGCAGCGTCCTGTACCACTGGAGAATTAAAGTTAAACCTGATAAGCTGGGAACGCATGCTGGTTGTAGAATCTATTACGGTACCCGGGTTGCTTTTTAATATGGGAATGCTTGTTTCGGGAACAGGCACCAGTATGTCAATTTCACCGTTTTGGAAAGCCATGGTCAGTGTATCTACATCGGTTATTGTTATGAATACGGCCTTGTCTAACTTAGGAGATTCTCCCCAGTAATTTTCATTTTTAACCACCGTAAGTTCTACACCGGGGTCAAATCTTTCCGGTATATAAGGTCCTGTAAAATATGTCTTGGCTGCAAAATCATCTGAACCTTCAGAATCGTAAACGGTCCATATGGGATCACACAAGTCATTTGCAAATGTCGCTTTAGCTTCAGACAGCACAATGGTAAGGGTTTGACCGTCTGCCAGGATGCTTTTTACGGGCAGTACTTCTAATGATCTTTCATTGACTCCCATTGTTCTTTCAAAGCATTTTTTTATTGTTTCAGCTGTAACTTTTACGCCGTTGTGGTAATAAATGTTATCTTTTATGTTCAAATTCCATGTAATATAATCATCAGAGGTATATTCATCCACAAGCAGTGGTTCAGCAACAAACTCATCATTTAATTTGAACAGGCATTCACTCACTCCATAAGAACCTATGGCCCATCCTTCCCAGCCTACTGCCGGGTCCCACTGTTCGTTGTAAAAATACCCCACCGAGCCGAATACAAGGGATTTTTCCTCATTATTTGAACTGTCCGGAGTGCCTTCGTTATTTTGAAGGCCGTCGGTATCACCGGAATCATTTGATGAGCACCCTGCAAATGCAAATATGCATAATACAAGGCACAATAAAATTAATGTAAATTTTTTCATATCTGTTCTCCTCTTAGCAATTTTTTGAAACAGTTTTGTCTAAATAAATCTGGATGTTGTTTCCTAAAATATTAAATGCAATTACTACAATAAATATAGCTATGCCGGTGAATATGGTAATCCACGGGGCTACCTGCAGATAGCTTCTGCCCTCACTTATGATGGCTCCCCATTCGGCTGCAGGGCGCTGTGCCCCCAGGCCCAAAAATGAAAGTCCGGACATGCTGAGTATGATGGTGCTTATATCCAGTACGGAGGTTATCATTATAGGCGATGATATATTGGGTATTATGTATTTGAATATAATATGGTGATTTTTAGCTCCACAAATCCTGGCAGCCTTTATATAATTTTCATCTTTTATGTTTAAAACCAAGCTTCTGCCTAATCTTGCATAAGTTGTCCAGTATACTGCAATTAATGAAATCATACCGTTCATCATTCCGGAACCAAGTATGCCCGCCACGCACACAGCGAGCAAAAAATAAGGAAAAGCTTGAAAGATCATTGTTATTTTCATAAATACATTGTCAGTAAACCCGCCCGTGAAACCTGATATGATACCGATAACAGTTCCTAAAACTGAAACGGTCAATACTACGGCCATAGCGGAGAATACAGAAACAGATGCCCCTTTTATTATGCGGGACAGCACGCAGCGGCCTAGGTGGTCCGTACCGCAGGGATATTCAGCGCATGGTTTAGACAAAGCATTTCCCAGATTTGTTTTATATGGATCGTGAGGTGTAAAAAAGAAACCTGCAGCACAAAGCAATACAATAAGCAGCACAAATATCAAACTGATGTTTAGATTCCTCTTTAACTTTATGTCTTGTTTCATATCAGTCAACCTCCGTATCCTCTGGTTTTTGGGTTTAAAAGCTTGTACAGAATTTCGACACCGGTATTTACTGCAAAATATATCACAGCCATCCAAATCATATAGCCCTGTATAAGAGGGTAGTCTCTGTGACCTATTGCTTCAACAGCAAGCTTTCCAACACCCGGCCAGCTGAATATGCTTTCAACTATTATTGTTCCCCCCAAAAGAACTCCAAAGGACATGCCTATTAATGTAATTATATATGTTAAGGAATTTCTGAATATGTGTTTCTGAAATACAGATTTTCTGCTTATACCTCTTGAATACAGTCCCGTAACATAGTCTTTGTTCATTTCTCGTAACACCACAGCTCTTATCTGTTTTATATATACAGCAGTCATATTTAAGGACAGTGCTACGGTAGGCATAATCAAACCTTTAATGCTTCCTGTGGATATAACAGGCAATAATCTTAATTTCAAAGAAAAAATATAAATAGTGACCAATGATATAAAAAATATCGGAAGAGAAATAAACCCGTAAGAAATCATCTGTATGAATTTATCCATTACGGAATTTTGGTGCCTGGCACAAAATATTCCAACAGGAACCGATATTATCAGATTAAGTGCCATAGATGACACAGCAAGTAAAACCGTATACGGCAAAGCTTCTGAAATATCATTGCTGACCTCTCGGTTAGATTTAATGGATACTCCCATATCTCCCTTTAAAAGATTTGCAATCCATGATAAATATTGTTCATAAACCGGCCTGTTAAGACCAAGTTGTTCTCTTTTTTTCTGTAATAGCTCCTCAGTAGGGGCTACGCCATCGTTTGTCAGCATGATTTCCGCAGGATCACTGGGTGCCAAGTGCGACAATGCAAAGGAAAGAGCGGTGACGCCTATGAGTGTGACAAAAAACATAAAAATTGATTTTGATAAAGAAGCAATCAAATTACCACTCCTAAAACATTATAGTGCCTAGTTCTGAAATTTCTGTTAATAACACCTGTAATCTATTCCGCAGGTGAAGTAAACCGGAATATGTAGGCTTCTTGATATTCATACTGCATTCTGTCAGATATTTGTGTAAACCACTTGTCATCAGGAGCTAATTTTATATATCCATGAGGAAGAAGTCTTCTAATTTCCACATCAAAACCTTCGTTAAAGAAAGCTTCCGCAATATCATTAAGTGAATGAAGCTGCATGGGAAGGGTTCCCTGCCTATCCACAGTTTTTTTAAAATGCAGCAAGCTGGGGTTTTTGCTGTAATCTGTATAAGTACAGTAGTATACTCCTCCGGGTTTCAGTGCCTTTTTGATTTTATTGGCATGCTCAGTCAAATCCTTTAGCAGGTATATAACCGAAATGCTGAAAGCAATATCAAATGAATGATTAAATTTTTCTACATTTGCGGTAGCTTCATAATCGATGGGCAAATTTCCCTTTCTATTGTTTGCAACATCAATTGATTTTGTAGCCAAGTCAATTCCTACACCTTTCAAAAAAGGTCTTTTTTCATATAAGAACCTTAAAAAACCACCTTGATTACACCCGAAGTCCAGAATTTTACAACAGCTAAAATCCTTTTCTTCAATCACATTAATTACTTTTTTCCAATGCTGGTTATGATTTATTTCCATAGACTGTTCTCCCTGGACATCATCATTCCACCATACATCATATAGCTGATTATCAGACATTTTAAACCTCCTATAGGTAGTATTATTTTATAAAATAAAAAGCTTCAGTTAAATTGAAATGCCATTAATATAGATTTGCATTTTAAACACATTATACTTTTTATTTAAATATCTTAAGATTTCTTAATCTTAATGATAATGCGTATCATTCGCATTTACAGTATAATTTAACAGAAATAAATTGTCAATATTTAAATATTGATAATGTTACTAAAACATTTTCTACAGTATTCCTGGTAAATATCAATGAAGACAGCAGTTGTTGCACATAAATTGAAGTTTTTCGCGGTTAATACTTTTTTTCTTCTGCACAGTCAAAAAAAATCTTCTGAATTTTCAGAAGATTAAATGATTAAATAACGCTTAATATTTTCATATTATTCGATTATTTTAGAAATTCCCTCCGAAAATCTATAAATACATATCCTGGCAGGTCTCCTGACTTTCGGTTCATCTAATGCTCACCTTCCCATGCATAGCACAGTGGCACAGAGCATTATCACCTTTCACAGTAGCGGGGGCTGTAACAGCTTTTACTGTTTTCCCTTTTAAAACATAATGTTACCAAAATAACAATATTAAATTTGTCCTAATTATATATTAAGATTTTTTGATTGTCAATAAGTTAAAATGAGGTCTTTGACAGTGGTATAATTACGCAAAATTAAACAACAGACATATTTATGCAGTTTGCGCAGCATCTTCATTTCTGAGCCTTACAATTGATACCATGTTCCTTAAAGCCTCTGCCTGACTTGAGAGTTCCTCGCTTGCAGCACTGTTTTCTTCTGCTGTGGCTGAGTTTGTCTGGATTACATCAGCTATTTGTTCAATGCTTATGGTTATTTGTTCAACGGAAACTGCCTGTTGCTGTGCCTTTGCGGATATATTGTTTATACTTTCTGTTATTATATTTGTATCCTTGGCTACTTCGGCAAGTGCCCTTGATGTATTGTCTGCGGCATATGTGCCTTCCTTTACGGCTTTTAGAGTATCTTCAAGAAGCTGTGTGGTATTTTTTGCGGCATCGGCACTCTTTACAGCAAGATTACGAACTTCATCGGCAACAACCGCAAAGCCTTTGCCGGCTTCTCCTGCTCTTGCTGCTTCAACTGCCGCATTCAGCGCTAATATATTGGTTTGGAAAGCAATGTCTTCTATTATCTTGATAATTTTTATTATTTCATCAGATTTTCCATCTATGAGAGTCATTGTATTAACGGTCTCTCTCATTTGTGTAATGCTCTTGTCCAGTTCATTGCCTAAGATTCTGACTTTGTCGCTTACATCCACGGCATTTCGGGCGGTTATATTAACTTCATCCGATATTTCCTGAATTGTCGCCGTCAATTCTTCAACTGTACTTGCCTGTTCAGCAGAGTTTTGGGATAAAATCTGTGATGAGCCTGCGACCTGTTCTGAGCCGGAAGCGATCTCCTCAGAAGAAATATGTATGCTTTTAAATGTTCTGTTAAGATCATTTATTATACTGGATAAAGAAGAACCTATAGCTTTGAAGTCTCCTGCATACTCCTTTTCAATAACAATGTTGAAGTCTCCGTTTTCAATCCGGTTTAAGATATTATAAATATCAGAAACATGACAGTTAATCACTGAGGTTGCTTCCTGATAAACCTTGCTCAGCTGACCCAGCTCGTCATTGGAAGATTTAAATTCTAAATTTGAAACTAGTATACCTTTTCTCATGTTATCTGCAAGTGAGATAACATTATTGACTGACATAAAAACTCTTTTAAGCATAGAGTAAATTATAAAATATAAAATTATAATAACTGCTATTAATAAACTTGCTGTGGTTACTATATTTTTTGAATTCAACATCATACCATTTAAAGGTCCCAGGTACAGCAAGGTACAAATTATGATTGTTACTAATGATATAGCTGCAATAATTTTTAAGGTTATTTTTTTAGCTAAAATATTTTTAGATAGAAATTGTGACATTTTTAAGATAGCCTCCATTTAGATATACAATTGCTATATAAATTATCGTCAGAATTCAGACAAAATGAATTGGTATATAATGTAAATGATTTACAAAACAAACCCCGTAATTCTATAGAAATAAAATTACGGGGTTATTGTATTGGCATAACTTGTTATGCAGGATGTGCAGTACTTTCTTTTTTAAGCTTAACAGCGGATACCATTTTTCTTAAAGCTTCAGCCTGACTTGATAGCTCTTCGCTTGAAGCGCTGTTTTCTTCTGCTGTTGCTGAATTTGTCTGAATGATGTCAGATATCTGCTCAATGCTTACGGTTATCTGTTTAACGGAATCTGCCTGTTGTTGAGCTTTTGTAGAGATACTATTTATGCTTTCTGTTATTACATTTGTATCTTTGGCTACTTCTGCAAGTGCCTTTGATGTATGGTCTGCGGCATATGTACCTTCCTTTACGGCCTTCAGAGTATCTTCAAGAAGCTGTGTAGTATTTTTTGCCGCATCAGAACTCTTTACAGCGAGATTGCGCACCTCATCGGCAACAACAGCAAAGCCCTTGCCGGCTTCACCTGCTCTGGCTGCTTCAACCGCTGCATTCAGCGCCAATATATTGGTTTGGAAGGCAATGTCTTCTATTATTTTGATTATTTTTATTATTTCATCAGATTTACCATCTATGAGAGTCATAGTGTCAACGGTACCTCTCATCTGCGTAATTCCCCTGTCCAGTTCATTGCCTAAGATTCTGACTTTGTTGCTTGCATCAGCGGCATTTCGGGCGGTCATATTAACCTCATCCGATATTTCCTGAATTGTTGCAGCCAGCTCCTGAACTGTACTTGCCTGTTCCATTGTAATTTGTGATAATAATTGAGACGAATTTGCCACTTGTTCTGAACCTGATGCAATTCTTGCAGAAGAAACTTGTATATTATTAAAATCTCTGTTTAAAGAATGTATTATACCGTTTATTGAAGTTTTTATGGATTTAAAATCTCCTATATATTCCTCATCAATAATAACGTTGAAATTCCCTCTTTCAATTGTGCTTAAAATCAGATCTATATCTGAAATGTGTTTTTTAAGAACATTTGTGGCTTCTTGCAAGGTATCGCCTAATTCTCCAAATTCATCGCCGGAATGGGATTTAAGCTGTAAATCCGAACTTAGTATTCCGTTTCTTAAGTTGTCTGACAGCTTTATAATATCATAAATCGGCATAACAGCCTTTTTAAGCAGAAGGTAAGTAAAAAAGTATAATGCTGCAGTTCCGATTATTAACAAAAAAAGTTCCGCCGCAGCCATATTATATGAATTTGACAACATTCCTCTGTAAATCCCGAGCCAGATCAGGATACATATCACGGTTATTATCGCCGCTGAAATTGACACAATCTTTAAGGTCAAATTTTTTGCTAATTTATTTTTTATTGATCCGGACATCCTATGTCCCCCCTTATACAATTATTGCAATATATATCGGCGAAATATCGAAAAAGGTTAGATGAACCGACAGGAAACTTTGATGAAAAAAACAGCAGAGCTATTTTAAAAATTATAAGAGACTTACATGAAAAGGGAGCAACAGTTATTATGGTAACTCATGACAATGAAATTGCGTCCGTTTCTCAAAGAATTATTAAAATTAGTGATGGTATGTCAGTTGAACAGAATTTAGGGTAAACAGGGGGCTAATATACGGGAATCCTTGAACGAACCAAATAGGATGTAAAGTATGGGGGCATCAACGTTTCTGCATCTGCCCCCTTCTCTTGATACTTACAATATTATCAGTGCTACCACAATTGCTGCAGCAATGCCGCATAAAACCGGAATTAGATTCTTTCTTGCCAAGGTCTGCGGGTCAATGTTGCATATTGCAGCAACTGGTATTACAGCCCAAGGAATTATGGTTCCTCCATCCACCCATACAGTTATTACCTGCCCTAGTGCAGCCAGCCCTGCCATATTGATATCTATTATGTTAGAAAATGTATATGCCAGAGTGCCTACAATAGGAAGTCCTGAAAAACCGGAGCCATCAAGACCTGTAATAACTGCTACTGCCGATTGTGTCAAAATAGTTGAAAGTTTATTCATTTGAATGCTCTGGGAAAGGAATATGCTTATATCGTTTAATATGCCGGGCGCTCCCTCTCCGAATACGGCAGTTGCACCTTCCTGGTTTCCTAAGAAGAAAAATCCGCCTATGAAAATTACAGGAGCAAATACCGTAATTCCGAATTTAAAGCCTTCCTTGATGTAATCAACAACTTTTTCAAAAGCGTCCTTTATGCTGTATGTTGTCAAAACAGTAATCATCATTATTAAAATTGCAGTTCCTCCCACAAGTGCAGTTGCATCTCCGCCTGCCAGTTTTAATTTCAACATTGCAGCAATATCGAGAATAAAACCGACAGGTGCCAACACAGCCATTAATTTTGTAGTCTTACCATATTTCACTGCGGTTGCTTCTTTTATTTCTGCTGCTTGTGAATAAATTGTGGAATTTTTCTTCATGTCATTTTTCATCATCAAGAATGCAACAACTACAGTTACAAGTGACATTGCAAGCCAAATAGGAATTGATGCGGATATAATCTCCGGAGCTTCAATTCCCGCTCCTGTGGCGGTAATAGTTGGTGCACCCTGGATAAAAAAGTCACTTGAAAGAGCAATACCATGACCGAACAAGTTCATTGCCACTGCGGCGTAAATTGCAGGGAGTCCTGCTGTAACGGCTGCAGGCAAAAGAACTGCTCCTACCAAGGGGACCGCCGGGCTGGGCCATACAAGCCATGAAATTACCATCATAGTCAAACCTATGCTCCAAAATGCCATTGTAGGGCTTACCATAATTTTCTTGATAGGTGACATGATTAAAACATCAGAGCCAACTTCCTGCAATGCTTTAGACATAGCAACAACAAGAGAAATAATTACAATGATGCCCCAAAATTCATTGCCTGCATAAATAATTGTGTTAAATATAGACTGAATAGCAGCGACAGCACTTCCGGAATAAAGATAACCCATTGCAAATATACCAATAATGCAAGGAATGACAATATCCTTTTTCATAAGCATAATAGCTAGAATAATAACTACCATGACAATATAAAGGTAGTGTAGAGAAGTTAAAACCATAATATACCTCCTTGGAATTTTATGTATATCTGATAAGTATGCTGTTGAAGCATTCATCCACGCCGTTGAAATTCATGGTATTAATATAGAAAACTTCAAGGAGTTCATGATATTTTTTTGTTTCAGATAATTTTTCCAAGGCATTTTTGATTAACATTTCATGTAGGTGCAGGTTATTTTCAATTTCAGAGATATGGGTTCTCAAATTATCTGTATCCATAATGCCGTGTATGTCAAAAACTTCTTCAAAACCGTTGGTTACGTAACTTTCTGAGCTTATCACCATTAAATTCAACTCAGGTATATAGACATGTTGAAGCTTATCAGGTGTCAAAGGCCTTAAATAAAGCTCAACATCGTATCCTTTTTTTACGGTTTCATCGGCAATTTTCTTTAGAAATTCAGAAGTGTAGTTTGTATTTTCTCCTATAACTGCCCATACTCTCCTGTTTTGGCACATAGTCTTTGTGTGACTTACATAGCCGTTTGCGGTGTAGGATTCCAAAAACATCTTTTTGATTTTTGGAGTTTTTGTTGAAATATCATCACAGCAAAGCTTATCAATTGCTTTATTGCACATTTCACTGAATTTTTTGACATCAATAAATTGGTCATATAAAGAATTAATTTCTTCGGAAATAATGCCTGCTGCTTCAAGATATCTGTAAGCACTTTTGTAAAGACGTGTCTTGGTTTGATTTGTTTGAATAATTTGATGCTTGTGCTTTTCCAGCTGATGGCTGTTAAGAAATGCACCGAGATTTATTATTTCATCAACTGCTCCGGGAATTACAGGATCTATTGTGTGAGGTGCGGTTCCATCAACAAAAGCTATTTTCAGATCAGGTACAATAATTCCATCCAGGCTTTCGTTATCGCTGGAACAATGAATGTACTCTACAGAAAGATTTTTAGTAACCATTTCAGCAGCAAATTTTTTCATAAATGAGCTTTTTCCCACACCCGGTCCGCCTTTAAGGATATAAATATGATTTAATTCGGCAGGATCAAATACATAATTAAAACAGCTGTAAAAACCACCGGCAGTGTTGTTGCCTGCAAAGATATGCTTTTCTTTCAAGTAATTACCCCCTTCAATTTTTTAAGTTATCAACAGCAGCTGTCCGATATGCAAATAAAAAGCATATATCAGCATTACATGTCGATAACTTTATTTTGTATTATATGTAAAACTAAAGTTCTTGTTAATAAATAACTGAAAATCTAATTGCTATTATTTAAATAAATGGGACAAACGCTGTGAATTATGCTATAATAATTTGTCAAACTTAACAAAAGGAAGATAGTTATGAAATTAATAGTTACGGAAAAACCGTCTGTAGCCAAGGATATTGCCAAGGTTTTGAATATAAACAGAAGCAGAGATGGTTACATGGAAAACAGCGAATACATAATTACCTGGTGTGTAGGGCATTTAATCCAGCTTGCATATCCGGAGGAGTATGATCCTAAATATAAGGGGTGGAATATCAATGATCTGCCTATTTTTCCGAGACAATTCAAGTATATGGTCAACCCTTCCACAGCAAAGCAGTATGAAACAGTTAAATCTCTTATGCTCAGTGACACCGTTGAAGAAATAATATGTGCAACAGATGCCGGACGTGAAGGACAGCTTATTTTTGGTTATGTGTATATAAACTCAGGCTGCAGAAAACCGGTTAAAAGGTTATGGATAAGCAGCATGACTGATGAAGCAATAGAGGAAGGATTCAATAATTTAAAGGATAACAAGGAATATTTCAGCCTTTATCAATCTGCCAGAGCACGCTCCGAGGCCGATTGGCTTGTAGGAATCAATGCTACAAGGCTGTTTACGGTCAAATATAATCAAATGCTTACAATAGGCAGGGTTCAGACACCTACATTGTCCCTCATAGTGCAAAGACAAAAAGAAATTGATAATTTCGTTTCACAGCCTTTCTATGAGGTCGCAGCAGACTGTGAAATGTTTGTTGCCACATGGTTCAACAAGGATGGAACAAGGATTGATAAAGTAGAGAAAGCCGAACAAATAGCAGAAAGATGCAGAAATAAAGAAGCGACAGTTATAAAGCTTAAAACTAAAAGGGCCACTGTAGAAAGACCTTTGCTTTATGACTTGACAGAGCTTCAAAGAGATGGGAACAGAAGATACGGTTATTCTGCGGAGCAGACATTGGATGCGGCACAGAACTTATATGAAAAATACAAGCTTGCCACATATCCGAGAACTGATTCCAGATATTTGACAAAAGACATGAAATCAAAAATTCCTGAACTTCTTCAAAATATCAAGATTGGATATCAAGGGCCAGAGGGTACCGGATACTGCGTTGACAAGGTTATTAAACAAAAAATAAATGCAGATAAGAGAGTCATAGATGATTCAAAGGTTACTGATCATCATGCAATTATTGTGACTCCGAATATAAGAAATTCTGCAGGAATAAAACTCCCTGAAAAAGAAGAAAATATTCTGAGACTCATAGTTGCAAGATTCATCTGCGTATTTGACAGAAAACAGGAATATGACCAAACTGACCTTGAAATCCAAATTGAAAAGGATAAATTCAAAGCAAGAGGAAAAAAGGTAGTTATACCGGGTTGGAAGGAAATTGAGGATATAATGCTGGGCAAGATAAAGGAAGATACCGATGATAAGGAAATTACCGTAAATCTTGCTGAGGGTGATAAATTGTCTCCCAAGGAAATTAAGGTGCTTACAAAGAAAACATCTCCGCCTAAGCCATATACAGAAGCAACCCTTCTTACAGCAATGGAAACCGCAGGAAAGCAGATAGAGGACGAAAAACTCAGAGACGAAATGAAATCTATAGGCCTGGGAACTCCTGCAACAAGAGCAGGGATAATAGAAAAGCTCATATCGGTAGGGTATATAAAGAGAAATAAGAAAAATCTTGTTCCAACACAAAATGGAATTCAACTTATAGAAATAGTTCATGAGAAGCTTAAAAAACCTGACCTGACAGGAGAATGGGAAAGCGAACTGGGTAAAATAGCAAAGAAAGAAGCATCATCAAAGGATTTCATAGTAGATATAAAAAAGTATGTTGCTGAAATAATTTTAGAAGGAAGACAGAGTTCAACCAAAAATGTGAACTTTGAACAAACAGCAAAAAAAAACAAAAGAGAAATTGTAGGAATATGTCCAAGGTGCGGAAGAGAAATTTATGAAAATAAAAAAAGTTTTTTTTGTGCAGGATATAAAAATTTTCCTTCTTGCAAATTTTCAATGTGGAAAGAAGACAAATCATTGCAGGACAAGGGCATTGAATTAACAAGGGAAGTGGCGTCTGAGCTTTTGAAAAATAAGCAAGCGGAGGTCACTGCAAAACTAAATGAAAAAGAATATAATTATACATTAAAATTAGTAGATGATGGATTTAAAGCAGGGTATTTGTTTGCGGTAAATAATTGAAAAATGCAGGGATATTCAATGCTCTTGCATTACTATAGGTATAAAAAGAAAATAAAAGTATAAGTAAGATTTGGCAGGATAAAACAACTTAAAACTATTAAATTTTAAGAAAAACGACAAAAAATGAATTATTTTGCAAAATACGAATAATTGCTAAAATATTTTATTTATAATAGAATACACAAGAATAAAATAGAAGGAGCATAAAATGGAATTTTTAACGCAAGGTATTACTCAGATTACATGGCAGCAAATATTAATGTGGATAATAGGAGGTGCCCTGATATATTTAGCAATAGCAAAGGAATTGGAACCGGCACTCTTATTGCCCATGGGATTTGGAGCAATTTTAGTTAACATACCCATGTCCGGAGTTTTGAATCAGACATTAGCGGGAATCGGAGAGGTTAAAGGAATCATAGACTGGCTTTTTGAAGTGGGGATAGAATCATCCGAAATGATGCCTCTGCTGCTTTTCATAGGAATAGGAGCAATGATTGATTTTGGACCGCTTTTGTCAAACCCGAGACTTTTATTGTTTGGAGCGGCAGCGCAATTTGGTATATTTGCAACAATAACAGTTGCTGCACTGCTAAAGTTTCCTATTCATGATGCAGCCTCAATAGGAATTATAGGAGCAGCTGACGGACCCACATCCATATTGGTTTCCCAGGTATTAAAAAGCAATTACATAGGACCCATAGCGGTGGCTGCTTATTCATACATGGCATTGGTTCCGATTATCCAGCCTTTCGCAATAAAGCTTTGCACAACAGAAAAAGACAGAAAAATAAGAATGAAATATAATCCGAAAAGTGTTACAAGAATGACACGATTGCTGTTCCCAATAATGGTTACCATAATAGCAGGCTTAGTGGCTCCGGCATCAATAGCACTTGTGGGATTCTTAATGTTCGGAAATTTAATAAGAGAATGCGGAGTGTTAAGATCATTATCAGAAACAGCACAAAAGGATTTAGTTAATTTAATTACACTGCTTTTGGGAATAACTATCTCAGCAAGCATGAAAGCTGAAGTCTTTGTTTCATTTAACACATTGCTGATAATGGGACTGGGGTTATTGGCATTTGTATTTGATACAATTGCAGGAGTAATGTTTGCTAAATTCTTAAATTTATTCTTAAAGGAAAAAATTAATCCAATGGTTGGAGCGGCGGGTATTTCTGCCTTCCCTATGTCTTCGAGAGTTATACAAAAAATGGGACTGGAAGCAGACTCACAAAATCACTTGCTTATGCACGCAGTAGGAGCAAATGTAGCAGGTCAAATTGCATCAGTTATAGCGGGAGGCGTTATAATTGGTCTTGTTCCAGGATTGATGTAGGAGGTTGGAATATGAGTATAAATATTGAAAGTGTAATGAATTCCTTAAAGCTTATGGTAATGGGAATGGCAGCCATATTCATGGTTATAATAATAATATACGCAGCTGTAACTTTGATGCTTAAAACAACAGCTGAAAAGAAATAATATAATTAGAAAATATTGCAGAATCGAGGGAAATGACTAATGAAATCATCAAAATTCAAACTAGCAGCCGTTATTTTGGTTATAGTCGTTTTTGCCTCGATTTTTTTTATTGCATCAGGCAGTCATGGCTCAAGTGATGCTGCATTTTATCAGCCTTCGCTTAAAAACATAAATGAAGAAGAATTAATAAATAGTTATGAAAACTCTCAATTTTTAAAATGGAGCAGAAATATAATCTTATATTTAAATATGGAGTATATTCTATTCAGTATTTTGATTTATTCTGATTTGTTTAAACTCAAATCTTCTGAACTCATAAATGCTGTATTAAGATTTTACAGTTATAGCGTATTTGTTGTGTTCTTTATGAACAAGAAGGATGGTAAAAAAGATAATTATGTTTATTCATAATCATTAAAATTAAAAATATATAGGAGGAAAAATGAAAACTAATAAACATATTTACATTCTTGTTATGCTTTTAATCGCAGGAATTGCACTGACTGCAGTGTTTGGTATAAATGTAGGATCAATTCAAGTAAAAGGCATGAAGGATATAAGATTTGGAATAGATATAAGAGGTGGGGTAGAAGCTATTTTTGAACCTGCCAATCTAGACAGAATTCCAACAGAAAGTGAGCTGGAATCAGCGAGAGTAATAATGGAAACCAGGATGGACGCCCAAAATATCCTGGACAGAGAAATAACTATAGATAAGAATACAGGGCATATTATAATCAGATTTCCGTGGAAGTCAGGAGAAACAGATTTCAATCCACAAAAGGCAATAGCTGAGCTTGGTGAAACAGCCAGGCTAACATTCAGGGACCCTCAAGGCAACATTTTAGTTGAAGGTAAGGATGTTAAAGAAAGCAAGGTTCAATTGGATAAAAAGACCAATCAGCCTGTAGTTACACTGGAATTTAATGAAAAGGGAGCAAAAGCATTCGAGGAAGCAACTGAAAAGCTAGTAAATCAGCATATTTCCATTTACATGGATGAAACTCTGATATCCGCTCCTACAGTAACGCAAAAGATTACAGGAGGAAATTCTGTCATAACAAATATGGAAAGTGCTGAGGAAGCAAAAAGTTTATCTGACAAAATAAATTCAGGTGCACTTCCGTTTTCATTAGTATCTAAAAATCACAGCACTATTACGCCTACAATGGGCTCAGGGGCACTGGATGTTATGATAAAGGCGGGCTTGATTGCATTTGCTGCAGTTTGTATTTTTATGATAATATATTATAAGTTGTTGGGAGTTGTAGCATGTTTTGCGCTGCTTTTACAGATTTCTGTTCAGATGCTTGCTCTTTCAATACCTCAAATTACTCTTACAATAACAGGAATAGCGGGTATTATTCTTTCAATTGGAATGGGTGTCGATGCCAATGTAATAATTTACGAAAGAATAAAAGAAGAGTTAGGTGGAGGAAAAACACTGGGATATTCCATAGATACCGGATATGATAAAGCATTTTCAGCAGTTTTTGACGGCAATATCACAACAATAGCAGCAGCTGTAATAATGATGATATTTGGGACGGGATCTATGCTGTCATTTGGATATACGCTTATGGTCGGATGTATACTTAATTTTGTTTCAGGAGTAACAGCATCAAAAATAATGACAAAATCCATGAGCTTGAACGAAGCATTTATGAAAAAATCCCTTTATGGAATGAAAGTAAAGGAGGCAAGATAATGATTAAATTTTATGAAAAAAGAAAGATATTTTTTGCGATTTCCTTAATTATTATGATTATAGGGGTTGTTTCATTATTTACAAACGGAATTAATTTATCAATTCAGTTTAAAGGCGGCGCCATTATAAAATATTCATACACAGGGGAAATTGATGCAGGTAAAGTGTCTGACAAGGCGACTGAAGTTCTAAACAGAAATACGGAAGTTCAATTAACAGATGATTTGGCTACTGGAAGTAAGAAAATAGTGTTGAACCTATCAGGCAACAGCGGTCTTGAAGCCGGTGAGCAGGAAGAACTTGACAGGGCGTTAAAAGAAGGGTTTCCTGAAGCTGATTTGACTCTTGCTGAGTCTAATGTTGTGGAACCGTTCATCGGAAACAGATTTTTAATAAACGGATTAACGGCAATAGCCTTAACTTCATTGTTTATAATCATTTATGTAAGATTCAGATTTAAAAAAATATCAGGGACATCAGCAGGTGTTATCGGGTTAGTTGCGCTGCTTCATGATATATTAATCGTGTTCTTCACCTTTATAATATTTAAAATGCCGATTAATGATTCTTTTATTGCAGTTACACTTACAATAATAGGTTATTCAATTAACGATACAATTGTAATCTACGACAGAATAAGAGAAAATAAGCCGTATTTTGAGAAGAAGTCTTTTGAGGAACTGGTTGATACAAGTATAAATCAAACTTTGTCAAGGTCAATCAAAACAAGCGTAACAACAGGATTAAGTATTGTAATAGTATGCGTACTTGCCTACATTTATAACATTGATTCCATAAAGACATTTGCTATACCTATGTTGGTGGGTATAGTCAGCGGGTGTTATTCAACTGTATGCCTGGCAGGTCCGATGCTTGTTATGTGGCATAATAAAAAACAGGAATCAGCATTATAATGGAGGCATACATGAAAGAATATGTTAATTCAAGATTGGTAAAATCAGAAGAGTTAAATCACCATGGCACATTATTTGCCGGAAGGACAGCTGAGTGGTTTGTTGAATCAGCATTTATAGCAGCCGCATCGACTGTAGGTAATCCTAAAAATGTAGTGTGCTTAAATATTCACGGACTGTTGTTCAGACACCCGGTAAATAGCGGTGATATAGTTAAATTTATAAGCAAGGTCGTTCATCTGGGAAAAACCAGCATTATAGTTTATACAAAAATGGAAACAGAACTTGCAAAAACAACTCCCGTAGAAGGTTTTATAACATTTATATCAGTAGATGAAAATGGAAATAAATTACCTCATGGGCTGGTTATAGATGAAACACATGATGAAAAAGAACTGGAATTAAGAGAAAAAGCAAGAAACTTATAGTGAATTTAATTTGCAGGCTGTTGCATTAGCCGGATTCATGTCATTTTAGGCGATAGCAAAGAATCTCATCTTTAAACATGAGATTCTTTATGTTAACGTCCTGGTAGTGACAGTAATAATCACGGATGCAACAGTCTTTTTTATACATAAAAATACATATGTTGATAAAATTCGATTCATATGCTAAAATATAGAAAATCCATGAGGATGTATTATGAAGAAAATCACCAAAATAGAGTACCAAAAAAACAATAAGAATAGAGTAAATATCTATTTGGACGATACCTTTGCATTTGGCATTGACTTAAATATTATGATCAAGTATTCCCTGGCAAAAAACATGGAACTGGAAGAAGAATTTATTGATGAGATATTAAAGTCTGAAGAAGAAATTAACATATACAACTATGCTCTGTCGGTGTTGTCAAGAAGTGCCAAGAGTGAAAAACAGCTAACTTCTAAAATGCAGGAAAAAGGATATGACAAACAATTTATTGACAACGCAATTATAAGATTAAAACAACAGAAGTACTTAGATGATGAGCGATACAGTGAAATGCTAATTAACAGCAAAATTAATGTTTCAAAATACGGAAAAAGAAAAATAAAAGAGACCCTGTATGAAAAGGGAATAAACAGAGAGATAATTGATGAAAAACTTAGCCAAATTTCTGAAGATGACGAATTAGAAAGAGCCTGTATTGTAGGTGCTAAAAAACTTAGAACATTAAGGGAAGAAGATACCCGCAAAATAATTATTAAATTATCTAACCACTTAATAAATAAAGGCTTTGAATTCAGTACAGTGAAAAAGGCAGTTTCAACATTGCTTGACAGAAGCTGTGATGATTTTGACGGATTGGAAGGTTTATAAAAAGAATTAAGAAAAGGGGGCGGTAAAATGATAAAATACTTAGATTACTTATCAGATGCAATAGTTAAGTGCAGAATTATAAGAGACAGTTCAGGAAAATTTGATATTGAAGTTATATATGCAAATAAACAGGTAGAAAATCTTATGAGCATACCTGTTAAGGAATTTTTAAATAAAAAATTGACACATGTATTTCCAAAATTATTAAATTCCATATTTGACTGGCCCAAAATTTTAAGTGAAGCCGCTATGACAAGCGATCATAAAATCATCGAGCAATATATTACCGAGGTTGAAAGGTTTGTAAGGTTCAGCATATTCGGTTTTGAGAATGACACTTTCTATGTGGCAATGCAGGATTTAACAGAAAAGAAAGAAATGAAAAGATTGCTTCTTGAAAGAGAAAGAGAAATAAGTCATTTAGAGAGTGAATTGAAATCAAAAGCAAATGTGGATATGCTTACTAAATTATATAATTTTCAATTTATGAATGAAAGTATAAAAAGCAGCATACAAAGCTATAATGAAGAAGGTGTAAACTTTTGTCTCCTTGTGCTTGATATAGATGACTTTAAGAAAATAAACAAAATTTACGGTATGAACAATGCAGATAAAATAATTCAGGATATAGCCGGCATTTTAAGCTCCAATTCAAGAAAAATAGATGTGGTTGGAAGATACGGCAATGATAAGTTCATGATTATCTTAAACAGTGTGGATATTGACATAGCAAAAATAATGACTGAAAAAATTAAAATGGAAATAGAGAGCTACAGCTTTAATTTAAACAGCAATTTAAGCGTATGCGGCTCAATTGTTGAATACGCGGGAGAGACAATAGAAGAATTTATTGAAAAATCTGAAAAACTTACAACGAAAGCTCAATCTATGGGAAAGGGCATTATATTATCATAGTCTATATTTACGCCTGGCTAAATCAAGTCAGGCTTTTTTATTTAAAAAATATTTAAGAGGAATAATTTTACAGGCAGGTTATTATCAGGTATAATGTTAATAGTATATTATTTTGAAGAAAAAAATCAATATGGTGACTGAGAGGAGGTATTTTGAATGGTAGAAATAGTTAAGGTCTACAGAGAAAGTCTTCCGAATCTTCGTTTAATCGGAAAGCGATACACTGAGGCTGATAGAGATGAATATGGCGGATTCAGCGTAGCATGGGGCAAATGGTTTGAAAATGATTGGTTTAGTCCTTTAGAAAAACTAGGGAGTTTACCTGAAGCCGAAGGGGCATACATGGGTTGCATGAGATGTATAGATGAATTTGAATATTGGATAGGTATGTTTTTTCCTGAGGGAACGCAGGTCCCTGATGGCTATATGTATATTGATATTCCTTCTGGAAATATAGGGACTTGCTGGATTTACGGTAGTGAGGATAACGGGGAAATTTTTGGTCAGGAAATATATAGTATGTGTGTGTCTGAAATCATTGACAGAGGCTGGAAGTTATCAAAAAACCCCTGGGTTTTTGAACGTTATAATTGTCCGCGTTATACAACCCGTGATGAAAAAGGCAAGGTGATTTTAGACTATTGCATTTATTTGCAAGACTCATAAATACATTATTACAATTAATATGTTTAAAATGGTACGAGGAAGAGGCATATGAACTGTAAATGTTATGCCGTAAGAATAAGATAGCCCCAAAAAGTAATTACCCTGCACTAACAGAGTAATTACGGCTTGAATTAAGTTGTATTTATAGGGCAGCCAACATTGGCTTGCTACCTATATACTCAAACCAATATAAAAATACGGAAATAAAATTATTTTAAGTTACAAATTAACAAGTCTTTTTACAAAGCATACAGGGAACGAATCCGTTCCCTGTATGCTATAAAAAGATTCTGCCTATATCCAGTACACCTGCACCTTGCTCATAAGCCGATGCCTTAATTCTGGAACATGCACTGATGAGCTTCCTTTTAATATCGTAGTGGCTGTAGTTAGGGTTTTCATTTAATAAAAGTGCCGCCGCACCAGACACCATGGGAGCTGACATTGATGTTCCGCTCAGATTGGTGTAACCTGTTAGGTTAGTATTTGAAAGCGACATTATATTTACTCCCGGTGCAATCAGATCGGGTTTTTTTATTCTGTCAATAGTTGGGCCCCTGCTTGAAAATTCAGCAATGGCATCATCGTTTAATTCAGGAGTTCTTTTGTCATCTAAAGCTCCAACAGAAATTACGTGCCTGCTTGTCGCCGGAGATAGGATTGTATTTTTAAGGGGACCGCTGTTGCCGACAGCCGCAACCACTATGAAGTTATTTTCAATGGCACGGTTTGCAGCCTTTACCAGAGGATCTCTTTTTTCTCTGTATTGGGCTATTGCACCCAGTGAGAAGTTAATTATTCTTGTTTTATAAACCTCCTTACTGTCTATAATCCATTGTACAGTGGATAAGATATCTGAAGTATTACCGTTTCCGATTTCATCAAGAACCTTAATTGACAATATGTTGGCCTCAGGAGCTATTCCTTTATACTTTCCTTTTGACGCATAACCGTTGCCGGCCAATATTCCTGCGCAGTGAGTACCATGACCATTGTCATCGTACATTCTTGTTTCATTGTTTACAAAGTCCTTGAATCCTACTATTCTGTTAGTTGGATATATTAAATCCGCATGAGGAGATATTCCGGTGTCTATAATAGCAACTGTGACATTTTTGCCTGTATAGCCGGTATTCAAAATTAAGTCAGCACCAATTGCCTTTCTTGCTACATCCATTACAGCAAATACTTTAGCATCATAACTGATAAATTCAACATCGGGATCTGCCGTAAACTCTAATATTGAGTTTATACTCATTTCACAAGCACAACCATTTACAATTGGAAGGTTGTTTTTTAATTTATTTGACAACGAAGAGATCTTTCCTTCTTTTATTTTTTTATCGGTTTTATAAGTGAGAATAACTGGTATAATATTATTGTTGCTTGAATATAGCTGACCTCTTATGGTGGGACAAAGTTTGCTGTAATCTATATGATTTTTCATAATATTCACCTACCTAAATTAATTTATGCTTTTAATTAAAGTTGGTGTTCATTTTTGAAAAACATGGTATAATAATTTATAACAATAGGTTAACAATAGATTAGCAATGGATAAGCAGCAGAGAAGCAATGGGAGAGAGCAATAGATAAAAATTTGAATATAAAATCAAACACTGTACCGTTACATAAGTATCATACAATTGCCCATCAATCGCAAATCAATCGTAACAGGAGGTAACAATGCCTAAAATATTAGTGGTAGATGATGAAAGACCAATAGCAGAGATAATAAAATATAATCTTCAAAAAGAAGGTTTTGAAGTGCAGACAGCCTATGACGGAGACGAAGCAATAAAAATGGTTCATAAAATGAATCCTGAATTAATAATTCTTGATATTATGCTTCCAAAGAAAAACGGATTTGAAGTTTTAAAAGAAATAAGAATGGAATATGTTATGCCTGTAATAATGCTTACAGCCAAAGAAGAAGAAAATGATAAAATAACGGGCCTGGAGCTGGGGGCAGATGACTACATTACAAAACCATTCAGCAACAAGGAATTGCTAGCAAGAGTAAGGGCAAATCTTCGAAGAGTTAAACTGTCAAATGTCAACGAAGAAATGAAGTCAAAAATAATTAATATAGGTAATTTGACAATAGATATGAACACGTTTGAAGTGAGCAGAGACAATAAAATTATCGATTTGACGAACAGAGAATTTGACCTTCTCAAATACTTGTTTTTAAATGCGGACAGAGTATTTAACAGGGAACATTTGCTAAAAGAGGTATGGGGATACGAATTCGGAGATTTAAGAACAGTTGACGTAACAGTGAGAAGACTCAGAGAAAAAATTGAAACAGATGATGACAAATATATAATTACAAAAAGAGGAACAGGATATTATTTCAAGAGCAGATAAATTACTGTTATTATAAGCGTAAGCTCGTGATTATCGTGTTGCCTTACGGCGGCGTTGATACCAGTCCTGTCATTCTGAATACAAATGAAGAACCTCATGCTGGTTAAATGGTGTGATTTTTAAATTTTGTTTCAGAATGACAGTTATGGTATTACTCATGATAAAGACATTGGTTAGTGAATACAGGGAGAAACTATGTTTAAAAGTATTAGGTGGAGATTTATTTTAATTTATTTTTTGCTTGTTTTTCTTGCTATGTCCATAGTAGGAATTTATATAGTAAATCAGCTTGAAGATATTCAGCTGGAAATGAACAGAAAAAATACTGAAAAGCGTATACAATCTATTCTGACTTCCTCTGATGCTTTAAAGATGGAAAACTGGAGCGAAAACATCGAAAAGATTCAAGAAAATATTAAGAGCATACAGATAGGATACAACGAAAATCTATATGTTATTTTAAATGATGAGCAAAAGACTATAATTGCAGGAAGTGCAGAAGATATAATAGGGAAGAGCGCATTCAGCACAACGCTGATTAACAACTATATTCTTACAAAATCACTTGATGGAAGCACACAACATATTGCACCGCCTGACGACATCCAATCAGAGGATTCTGAAAACCCAAGATTATTATATCACATGTCATATCCGGTGAAGACAGACGGAAGCATTAAGGGATTCATTTATATTTCCAACAATATTGAATATATTTACGACACTGTAAATGAATCAATGGAAATTATGACTCAAGCAACCTTAATAGCACTGGCGATTACGATTTTTTTGGGGCTCATTCTGTCGTCAAGTATTACAGGGCCTATTAAGGAACTTACATTAAAGGCTAAACAAATGTCAGAGGGAGATTTTGACCAGAAGGTAAGTGTCAAGTCAAATGATGAAATCGGGCAGCTGGGATCGATGTTTAATTTCCTTATAGATGAGCTTAAAAGGTCTATGTCAAATCTACAGCAGGAAAAAAGCAAAATGGAAACCACATTTAAATACATGGCAGACGGAGTGTTGACTGTGGATATCAATGGAAATATAGTTCATGCCAACCCTGTTGCTAAAAGCCTTCTGTCATTGACTAATGATGAAGAAAAATATGATGATGTGGTTAAGAAAATAAAGGAAAGTATGCTTTTGACAAATTTAAAGTCGAAAGGTTATCATGGCACCGAAATTTTAGAGCAGGATGGAGAAACCTATAATGTAGATTACGCACCGTTCATGAACAATCAAAATGAAATCGGGGGTGTAATTATTGTTTTTAAAAACATTACGGAGCAATATAAAATTGATAAGCTGCAAAGAGAATTTGTTGCCAATGTTTCCCATGAATTAAAAACTCCAATTACAACAATTAAAAGCTATACAGAGACACTGCTTGATGGTGCTATGGAAGAAAAGCAAATTGCAGAGGATTTTTTAAATGTAATAAATTCAGAAAGCGACCGTATGTCAAGATTGGTCAGCGACTTATTGAGATTGTCCAGAATGGACTATGAACAAACAAAATGGAAAAAAGAAAAGTTAAATTTAAGCGAAAGTATTAACCAGACTGCAAAGAAGCTCATAATTCAAGCTAGAAATAAAAATGTAACAATGCATGTAAGCCAGATACCAAATGATATGAATATTTATTTTGACAGGGATGGTTTTGAACAAATACTATTGAATATAGCAGGAAATGCGGTCAAATATACGCCGGAAAACGGAAATGTGTGGATCAACGCTTACAGGAATAATAATAGTATAAAAATAAGCATTAAGGATGATGGAATCGGAATTCCGAAGGAAGACCAGGCAAGGGTGTTTGAAAGATTCTACCGTGTAGATAAAGCCAGATCAAGAGAACTGGGGGGGACAGGTCTTGGTCTTTCAATAGCAAAACAAATAGCAGAAGCCCACAACT
The DNA here is from genome assembly GCA_002381185.1 of Firmicutes bacterium UBA3553. GTDB lineage: Bacteria > Bacillota > Clostridia > Tissierellales > Sedimentibacteraceae > Sedimentibacter. Next base: position 72,721 of record DFOA01000033.1, read on the forward strand.
GCAAATTAACTATAAACAGTGAATTAAACAAAGGAACTGAAATCACTATTACAATTCCTGAGTTTAAGTAAGAGGTATTCATGAAACAGGGGAAAATTAAAAATATAATATTAATTGCAATGGTATTGGTCTGCATTTACTTAAGCAGTAATGTGTGGCTTAAATTGCCGGATTTTTTGGAATATGCAGAAGACCGTGAAGCTGGCAAGCAGGGCGGAATTGTTGAAGCCGACATATGGAATGTGGTAAGACCAATTAAAAATGTAATTAAGTATAAGGATAACTACACAATAACATATTCTGATGAACAGGATATGTGGGGCAAAGCGGTGCACGTAATAAATGATGCCTTCGAAAATTTTGAAATCTCAAACATTAATGAATCAGCCGCATTTCCATCACAATATCTGAAATTTGATTTCAATACAAATATTCCCGTGGAAATATTCACAGGGCATATGGAAATTGAAAATAAGCATATTAATGATGTAATTAAAAGTATAAAGAATATAATTATAGATTTAGAAAATACAAAATCAATATATATTTATAACGGTGAGAACACTGTAAAAATTGAAAGCGACAGCATCAATACAAAAGAAGTAGTAGACTTGGTAAGTCAAATTGATTTTAACAGTGCAACTCATTTTGCCTTTGATCAAAGAATCGGTGAAGAAACGGTTCAGGTTCCTATTCCTTTGGAAACAACAGCCCAGAGTCCTGTATTTGTGCAGTCAGAGCTTGATGTTTTTGATACTGAAAAAATAAATCAAATAGCAAAGGATTATTTTAGGAACAATTATGATTATGTGAGAAAATCTGTTGAAGTAAGCGGCAATACAGTATATATGTACAGAACCGAAAAAATACTCAAAATAAACGCAGAAGGTCTGCTTGATTTTTACGATACGACAGCGGAACTTAAGGGTTCATCTGATATTTATGAAAGTTTTGTTGCAGCAGTCAATTTTACTGAGGAATTTCTGGGATTTCCTGAGGATGGGTACTTAAGCGATGTTGAAAGCATTGAATATGACGGAAGCTACGGTTATAGATACACATTCTCTTATAAAATTTTAGACCGCCCCATATTATTCAGTAGGGTCAGAGAAAATTCGGCATTGCAGATTGACGTGGTAGGGGATAATGTAATTTCATATAAGAGATTTATCAGAAAGATGGATGAATCACAAATGGAAAAAAAGAATGCGGTTCAAATAACTTCTGCTATTGATGTAATTAACGGCAATTTGGACTTAGGCTCGCAGCCGCAGGATCCTGAGGCGATTTCTGAAATAAAACCATTGAAAATTGAACAATTGAAAGACATAAACAATATTTATCTTGGATATTTTGATTTGTCGAGAATTACAAGAGAACAGAATTTAAGAGTTGTCTGGGTTATAGAAATTAAAGACAAGAGCTATATATTTAATGCAATAACAGGTAAGTTGATAGAAGAATGGTAAGGGTGAGAGTATGGATTGGAACAAAATAAGCACAGTATTGATTACAGCATTTATCATCTTGAATATTTTTCTGTTCGTATCTTCATATAATGATATATTTTCTGAAGAATATGACGTAACCTCAGATGTGGAATTTATCGAAAATATGGAAAATATTTTAAAAGAAAAGAATATTGTCATAAACTGCAAATTACCCAAGGAAACATACTTGCTTCCTACCTTGGAAACAGAATACGAAATAATTAATATAGACCAGGAGCTTTTGACTTCATTTCTTGGACCAGGTGTTGAACCAATTGAAGATGTTACTGTTTACAGTAATGATAAATCAGAGGTTCTTGAAATAATTGACGGTAAAAAGCTCCATTTCACAATAAGGGAAAAAATTACCGGTAAAATAATTAGTGAAGATAAATTAACAGAATATATCAATAAATTTATTGAAGACAAAAAAATTGATATATCAGGATATTCAGAAAATTATAAAAATATTTCCGATAGCAGTTCATTGGTTGTCTATACAAAAAATTACAATAACTTCAGCATTGATAATTCCTACATGTATTTTTACATGGACGAAGATGGAATTTATAGATTTGAAATGCAAAATATTGCCGCAGTAAAAGAAACAGCTGAAAAAAACCGCACCTTTTCTGCAGCTGAAGCATTGCCGAAATTGTTATCTTTTGCGGAAATTAAAAATAAAGAAATCACTGAAATAAAAATGACATATTATAGTGTAGAAGATGAGAATTGGCAGTTTATATCAGGAATAAATTCATATCCTGTGTGGAAAGTTATTTTTAGTGATGGAACTCAAAAACATTTGTCAAGCATGACTACGTATAATATCGATTAACATTTATTTGTTGAAAATATATGAGTTTTATTATATCATTAGATGAATTATAAATTTGTTTACTATCCATTTTTGGATTCATATACATAAAAAACAAGAATTGAGGAATTATTTATGTCTAAGTTTGTTATAGAAGGTGGAACAAGACTAAAAGGAAAAGTAAATATTGGGGGATTTAAAAATGCTGCAGTTGCAATAATACCGGCAACGTTGCTATGTAAGGGCACATGTATAATTCAAAATGTTCCTAAAATTGAAGATGTCAATGTATTTATGGATATACTCAATGAATTGGGAGCTGAAACAAAATACCTGGATGATACTTCAATATTTGTAGATGCAACAAATGTAGAAGAATGCTATCTAAAAAATGGACTGTCTAAAAAAATGAGGGCATCTTATTATTTGCTCGGAGCAGGACTGGGGAGATTTAAAAAAGCTTCATCATTGCTTCCCGGAGGATGCGATATAGGAACAAGACCAATAGACCAACATATAAAGGGTTTTGAAGCATTAGGAGCAACAGTGGACATTACACCTGAAGGAAGGGTAAATGTTCAGGCTGAAAAACTTGTGGGAACCAAGATTTATCTTGATGTGGTAAGTGTAGGTGCTACTATTAATATAATGCTTGCCGCAGTTTATGCAGAAGGAAAAACAATAATTGAAAACGCAGCAAAAGAACCTCATATAGTTGATACGGCAAATTTTTTAAACTCAATGGGAGCAGATATAAAGGGAGCAGGCACTGATGTAATAAGAATCAATGGAGTAAATGAACTTACAGGATGCACATATAGAGTAATTCCTGACCAGATAGAGGCAGGAACATATATGATAGCTGCCGCAGCAACAAAGGGTGATATTATAATAGATGATATTATTCCAAAACACCTTGAGCCTGTTACTGCAAAACTGAAAGAAATGGGTGTGGGTATTGAAGAATACGGTGATTCCATGAGAATCTTTTATGAACATGAATTAACACCCGTAAACATACAAACACTTCCATATCCTGGATTCCCCACGGATTTGCAGCAGCCTATGACCGTCCTGCTTTCATCACTAAATGGAGAAAGCATAGTTGTTGAAGGGGTATCCGAGAACCGATTCAAGTATGTGAATGAAATCAAGAAGATGGGTGCAAACATAGAGTTCACAAAGAAGCAGGCAAAGATTGTGGGCATCAACCACCTGAAGGGAACGGTGGTACAAGCCACTGACCTGAGGGCAGGAGCAGCCATGATAATTGCGGGACTTATAGCAGATGGATTAACAGAAGTAATAGATATACAGCACATTGACAGAGGTTATGAACATATTGAAAATAAATTCATGAATTTGGGTGCAAAAATAAAAAGAGTCAGGGACGAAGAATAATAATATTAATTTCAAAATGCTTCAAACAAATAGTTTGAGGCTTTTTGAATATATTACAGGTGGGTATATGAATAAAGCAGTATTGATACCGGATTCATTTAAAGGAACCTTAAGTTCAAAAGAAATATGCAGCATTATTGAAAAGTCAATTAATTATCACTTCCCTGAATGCAGTGTTTTTTCTATCCCTGTTGCAGACGGAGGAGAGGGAAGTGTGGACTGCTTCCTGGAAGCATTGGGAGGGGAAAAGATTTATGAAACAGTAAAAGGACCATACTTTGAAGATATGCAGTCTTATTTCGGCTTAATAAACGGCGGTGAAACCGCGGTGATTGAAATGGCAAGTTGTGCAGGACTTCCTTTAGTAGAAGACAGGAGGGACCCGTCAAAGACAACTACATACGGAGTTGGGCAGCTTATTTTATCTGCGGCAAAAAAAGGCTGCAAAAAAATAATTGTGGGACTTGGAGGTTCTTCGACCAATGATGGAGGATGCGGAGCAGCCGCAGCAACAGGAGTCAAGTTTTTTAACAAAGAAGGAAACGAATTCATACCGGTTGGAGGAACTTTAAAAGATATTGCAAAAATAGACTTGTCTAATCGCTCAGAAGCAATAAGCAATATTGAAATAATAACTATGTGCGATATTGACAATCCAATGTACGGCAAAAATGGAGCCGCATATATATTTGGACCTCAAAAGGGCGCAGAACAAGAAATGATTGAAGAATTAGATAATGGATTAATAAAGCTATGCGAAGTCATAAAAAGTGATTTAAACAAGGATTTAAAAGATGTTCCGGGCGGAGGCGCAGCAGGAGGAATGGGTGCAGGTATGGTAGCATTTTTTGATTCCAGGCTTCAGATGGGCATAGAAACAGTTCTTGACACGGTTAACTTTGATGATGTAATTTCTGACGCTGATATGATATTCACAGGTGAAGGCAAACTGGACTCTCAAAGCCTGAGAGGAAAAGTTGTAATCGGAGTTGCCAGAAGAGCCGGAAAGAAAAATATTCCTGTTACGGTAATAGCGGGAGGAACAGACGACATACAAGAAGCTTTTGAAGTCGGAGTGACATCTGTATTTACAATTAACAGGCTTCCGCAGGATTTCCAGATCAGCAGATTTAAAAGCAAGGAAAATATGGAATCAACAATAGACAACATATTGAGGTTAATAAAAAGTGTAAATAAAAAATAATTATAGGGGGCAAAAAATGTTAAAAGACTTAAAATATTTAAAGGTAAATCTTCCGGAAGATATACTTAAGTTAAAATGCAGCGGTAATTTTGAAGGAGCACAGAAATTAATAGGACTGCGACTGAAAAAACAAATACCTTTGGCCATGAGAAAAAGGCTGGAACTTGAAAAAGAAATATTAAAGACAATAAAAGGTGAGTATCCATATACTTTTGAACAGGCATTGAAAAAAATGCAGGATAACATTAAGGGTTTCACAGAAGAAGAATTAATTCAGCTTCAGGAAGACAGCCAGGCAGACTGGATATTGGTGGACGGACAAGTTCATTTCAATGACAGCTTTTACGGCTCATTAATATTAACAAGAAAAGATTTAAAAGAGAGGCTAATCAATAAAGAAGAAGATGATAATAAAAGAGGAAGATTCCTGGACGAAAACATCAAAGAGACTAAAGCTGGAGGCGGGGCATCATACTTTATTCATATGAAAACAACATTAAAATTAAAAGAGGATTCTGCAAGAAACGGTGAAAAAATCAGAGTCTACATGCCTTTGCCCATAAATTGCCAGCAAACAAACATAAAGGTTATTAAAACAACTCCAGAAGCTAATTATATAGCAGATGAGAATTATCCAAGCAGGACTGCATATTTTGAAACTGTTTTAGAAAAAGATCAGGAATTTTCAGTGGAATATTCCTATGAAAGCAACTTAAAATATAATGAACCGGATCCTGCCAGGGTGTCAAAAGAACAGCCAAAATTTGATACGGAAGAATTTGAACCACATATTATGTTTACGCCTTACATCAGGGAGCTGGCAGAAGAAATAATCGGAGATGAGACAAATCCTTTAATCAAAGCAAGAAAGATATATGATTATATTACTCAAAATGTAAAATATTCATATATGAGAGCATATTCAACAATTATAAACATTCCTGAATATGCGGCCCTTAACTTAAAAGGTGACTGCGGTGTGCAAGCGCTGCTGTTTATAACATTGTGCAGATACGCAGGAATTCCTGCTAAATGGCAGTCCGGTCTTGCAGTTACACCGTATCATGTGGGTCCTCACGACTGGGCACAATTTTATATAGTTCCATATGGATGGATGTTTGCGGATCCTTCATTCGGAGGAAGTGCATTTAGAAGCGGCAACACAGAAAAATGGAATTTCTATTTCGGAAATTTAGACCCGTTCAGAATGATTGCAAATTCAGAATTTCAGCATGAATTTGATCCACCTAAAAAATATTGGCGCCATGACCCATACGACAATCAGGTCGGTGAATGCGAATATGAGGACAAAGAAATACGAAGAGAAGAATTCAAAGTAAGCTACGAGTTAGTTGAGATGAAAAAATTATAAAAAAGTCAGGAACAACATTCAAGATGTGGGAGAAAAAATGTTTAGTAATGATAGCTATACAAAACAATTTACAGATATGATGTCGGAAGGCTTTATATTTATAGATAATACCGGAACTATTCAAATCTACAACAGTAAAGCGAAAGAGATATTTGGCATAAATTATGAATATGATTACAGTCATGGTTCCGGAAAAATTGAAAATGGAGATATAGTTATTATTGGTGACTCTTATTTGGGAAAGGATGATGGCGGACTAACACCGGAATCTCTCAAAGTTATAGGCATAAAGGACGACAGAATAAAAAACGGGGATGCCGTTATAGCGGTAGGAACCTACAATGATTGTAAACACAATAATTGTAAATATGTTTTTAGCGATAATAATAATTCTGCTGAAAAATTAGAACTTGATTGTATATATAAGGGTGTAAGAATCTATGGATGTATAGATTTCATAAACAGGAGAGTTATTATACAGATTGAATCAGAAAGATACGTTTTGGATTACATCAAATGCATTGGACACATTGTTATCTTAGATGCTGTCAGCACAAAAATGAAATTTTATCAAACTAAGGGATACACTGCCAGAGACGAAGATATAAACAATCTTTTACTTGGAAAGGCGTTCAGAGCTAAAGGTGAAAATTCAGAGTTTTTTGATGTAATAGGAAAAGATATATTTGAAATACATAAAGGCAATTCAACTATTCAAGAATTCTATAATGCAGCAATTGGAAATGATATAATCTATACAAATGAATACAAAGAAATAAACGGGAGACCTACCATATGCTCTTTATTTCCTGTGAACAAGGAAGGCAAAAGGGTTGGAGCAGTGTTGAAAATAAAGGATATTTCTGAGATAAAGAGAGTTATCAAAGAAAGAGATGAGGCATTGCAAAACTTGTTTCGTATTGAAAGAAAATTAATTGATGAGGAAAATTCAAAAAAATTATTGCCTGAATTAATAGGTGAAAGCAGTGAGATGATGCATGTTAAGAATCTTGCTGTAAAAGCTTCTAAATCAAAATCCACGGTGCTTATATTAGGGGAAAGCGGAACAGGCAAAAGCCTGCTTGCCAAGGTCATACATGATAACAGCGATAAAAAGAATAAACCCTTTATTGCGGTGAACTGCAGTGCTATACCGGATTCACTTCTTGAAAGCGAGCTTTTTGGATATGAAGAAGGGTCATTTACCGGGGCAAGGATTGGAGGTAAAAAAGGACTTCTTGAAACAGCTCAGGGCGGAACAGTGTTTTTAGATGAAATTGCAGAAATTTCTCCTTCATTGCAGGGGAAACTTCTGCAGGTACTTCAGGATAAAACGTTTTATAAAGTCGGAGGAAATAATTTAATAAAGCTTAACGTAAGAATAATTGCGGCTACGAACAAAAATCTTGAAGAAGAAATATTAAAAAACAGGTTTAGAGAAGATTTGTATTATAGAATAAATGTATTTCCCATATGGATTCCTCCACTGAGAGATAGAAAACAGGATATGTATGTGCTGGTAAAGGATTTGCTGCCTGCAATATGCAATAGATTAGGCTGTGAAGAAAAAGGTATATCGGGAGAAGCACTAAGGTTATTATCATCATATAACTATCCCGGTAATGTCAGAGAATTAGAAAATATCCTTGAACGAGCTGTAAATCTTACAGAAGGGAAAATAATTTTTTCTAAAAATCTGTCAATTGATAGAAAAAGCGATTTGGTTAAAACAGAGCATCATAAAACAGAATTGCTGAAAGAAATTTTGGAAAGTGCAGAAAAAGAAGCAATTAAATCATCTGTTTCAATTAACCGCGGAGATAAACAGGCGGCTATGAAGGAATTAGGAATAAGCAAGACTTCTTTTTATGAAAAAATAAAAAAATATAATATTGATTTATAAAATTCCGGAAAACAGGANNTCCTGTTTTCCGGAATTTTATTATATAGATAAAAAATTAAATAAAACGGGTATATTAAGGTAATTATTATTAATATTTTATTTTATTTAGTACGTAAATACGGAAAAGCAATTATAAAAATTGATACTGCACTATATGAAATAAAGTGTTGAAACATATGGAATAAACAGAAATACAGTAAATTGTAATTTTACATTCAATTGGTATGATAATTGCTTGTTAAAGCGGTAAGGCTGAATTTTTTTCAATGAGCTGCCGCAATTATTACAATATCTTAGTTTAATCTTAGAAAGCAGAGGTAAGAAAATGTTATTTCCAAACAAGTTAGAAGCTGGTGACACAATTGCAATTATTGCTCCCTCTTCACCAGTTACAAAAGATGAAGCAGATTCATGTAAAAGACTTGTTGAAGACATGGGGTACAATGTTAAAATGGGAAAATGCACATATGAATCTATTCATGGTTATTTAGCAGGAACGGGCAAAAGCCGGGCAGATGATATTAATGAGATGTTTGCCGACAATGAAGTAAAAGCCATATGGTGCATCAGAGGTGGAGATACCAGCTCCCATACAATGGATAAGCTGGATTTTAACTTGATTAAAAATAATCCCAAAATATTTGTAGGATATAGCGATGCGACAAATCTAAATATAAACTTTAATCAAAAATGCGGATTTATAACATTTCACGGTCCTATGGTGAAATCTAATATGCTGAATGCTTATGATAAATTTACAAAATTAAGTTTTGAGAAAGCATTAAATATGCAAGACGAGCTAATTTTAGAGAATCCCGCCAGAGAAGATTTTAAAGTTATGATTGAAGGGAGTGCGGAAGGAACAATAATAGGAGGCAATTTATCTATCATTGTTTCAATGATAGGCACCCCATATGAAATTGATACAAAAGATAAAATTTTATTCATAGAAGACGTTGATGAAAGCGTCAAAAGACTTGACAGAATGATGCATCAGCTGAAATATTCAAACAAACTTAATGATGCTGCAGGAATAATCTTTGGAGACTTTTCTGACTGTATAAATGAAAAGGATGAAGATTACACAGTTGTTGAAATGCTCAAAGATGTTTTGACAGACTACAAAAAACCGGTTATGTATAATATTAAATCAGGCCATTGTTTTCCAATGTCTACTATACCTCTTGGAGCTAACTGTAATATAGATACAAAATTAAAAATGATTAAATTTAGCATTTAGCAAAAGTATGAAACTCCTCATAAAGGGAGTTTTATCTATGTTAAAATCATATTCTTTAATCCTCGGCGTTTTTTGTGAATAAGTTGATTTGTTGAAAGCTAATAATATATTTGATACAATATTGAATTGTACTAACGGATAATTAGATTATACTGGCTAAGTAAGCAACTCCATAAAATACTAATAAAGGAGACAATAATATATGGAAAGAGAAATTAAAAATAATACATTATATTTTGAAGGATGCAGCACTACTGAATTAGCAAAAAAATACGGGACACCCCTATATGTTATGAGTGAAACTGCTATAGTGGAAAAGTGCAGAGAAATAAGAGAAACATTTTTAAACAAATATGAAAGAACAAGAGCTGCCTATGCATCTAAAGCATTTTTAACTCTGTCAATGTGCAAAATAATTGAAAGAGAAGGACTGTGCATGGACGTTGTTTCAGGAGGAGAACTATATACGGCAATCAAGGCCGATTTTCCTGCTGAAAAGATAGAATTTAACGGAAACAACAAATCAATTGAAGAATTAGAACTGGCAGTAGATTACAACATTGGAAGAATAATAGTCGATGGCCTGGACGAATTGAGTCTAATCGAAGAAATCTGCAAAGAGAAGGGTAAAAAGATAAATATTCTTTACAGAGTAACCCCCGGTGTAAAAAGCGACTCCCATGACTATATAGTTACAGGCAAAAAAGATTCCAAGTTTGGAATACCTTTGGATGACGAAGTAATATTCCCTGCAATAGAACAGGCAATAAATTCAGCATATGTAAACTTTATGGGATTCCATTTCCATGTGGGTTCACAGCTTCACAACAATGAATCTCATTTAAAAGCATTGGACATAGTTTTAAAATTAATAAAGGACACGAAAGAAAAATATAATTATACCACACCGGAATTAAACATTGGCGGAGGCTTTGGCATCAGATATACAGATGATGACAACAAAAAACCATATGCTTACTTCCTTGACCCTATGATGGAAAAAATAGAGGCATTTTCTAATGAATTAAATATAACAAGACTCGAGATAGTAATTGAACCGGGCAGAAGTATTGTAGGAGAAGCAGGCATAACCCTTTACACAATAGGAACTATCAAGGACATTAAGGGAATAAGAAAATATGTATCTGTTGACGGAGGAATGACGGACAACATAAGACCTGCTCTTTATCAGGCAAAATATGAAGGAGTAATAGCAAATAAAGCAGAAGAAGCAAAGACGGATATGGTTACAATATGCGGCAAATGCTGTGAATCAGGAGATATACTTATAAGAGACGTTAAAGTTGCAAGTCCTGAAAGAGGAGATATATTTGCAATTTTCTCAACAGGAGCATATGGTTATGTAATGGCAAGCAACTACAATAAAAATCCATTGTTAGCGACTGTCCTTGTCAAAGAAGGTAAATCAGAAATCATAGTTAAAAGACAGACATACGATCATATGATCGCTAATGAGGTTATTCCTGAATCATTGAAATAGCAACAGATATATATTAATAAAACGCTGTGGACACCACAGCGTTTTAGGTTATAATTTTAAATACATATCATACCATACGGCTCCGCCGTGGCTTGAACTTGAAATTCCCTTATTTTCAAATCCGAATTTCTCATAATAATGAATCAATTTATCCTTGCATGTCAGAATTACAGCCTTCTTTCCTCTTTCTCTGGAAATGTTGATTAGATGATTTAACAACAAGGCTGCTATACCTTTTCTTTGAAAATCCGGATGAACCAGCAAACCAAAGACAGTCTGATTTTTTCCGCCACTGACGTGTTCATTGTCATCATGAAACATTGCATCGTAAATAACATCACTGTCAGTTATGCATCCGTTAACTACTCCTATAACTTTTCCATCCAGCTTAGCAACAAAGAAGCTTTCAGGAAATCTTTGTATTCTTTTTTTAAAGGATTCCTTAGTTGCAGCCTCTGCAGGAGGAAAACAAACAGCCTCCAATGCCGCAATTTCATCCAGATCTTCGGGAACTGCGTTTGTTATTGAAATTTTTGCTGCGGTCATAAAGCTTTTGACTGCTTCTTCAAGCTGTTTCATAGCTGTTTCCAATATTGAGCGTGGGCACGCAACATTCATTCTCATATACCCTGACAAGCTTCTGCAGAAATTATTTCCTGCATTAAGTCCCAAATGGGCCTTATTGATCATAAAGTCTTTTAATTCTTCATCGTTCAGCCACAGGTCCCTGCAGTCCAGCCATACCAGGTATGTGCTTTCAGGCTTTGATGGCTTTATTTGCGGAATATTATTTTTGCAGTATTCTCTTATAAATCCAATATTGCCTTCAAGATAAGGTATAAGCTGCTCCAGCCATTCCTCTCCTTCCCTGTAGGCAGCTTCCAGCGCTACAAGGCTAAAACAGTTGTTACGGTGTATTTCAAGGTTCCTCCAGAATTTATCAAATTTATTTTTGGATTCTTTATTTGGGAATACAGCAAATGATGCTTGTAATCCTGCTAGATTGAAAGTCTTGGAGCAGGATGTGCAGGTAATGGTAATATCATTTACCGCGGTTGAGATTGTTGCCGTGGGTATGTGTTTGTTTCCCCAAAGCATCAAATCAGAATGTATTTCGTCAGATGCAATCAGCACATTGTGCTTAAGGCACAAGTCGGTAATTTTAGTCAGTTCTTCCCTGGTCCAAACCCTTCCGACCGGATTTTGGGGGTTGCACAAAATGAAAAGCTTTGGTCCCATTTTAAGTTTTTCTTCAAAGTCTTCAAAGTCAATTGAATATACTCCGTTTTCTTCTGTAAGTTGGTTTTCTAAAACGGTCCTGTCCCATGCTTCCACCACATCATAAAATTCCGGATAAACAGGTGTTTGAATCAGCACCTTATCATCTTCAGCAGTAAATTCTTTTACAATTACCGATAATGAAGGTACAACTCCGGGGCTGAAGCTTACCAGATCCTTATTTATATCCCAGTTGTTTCTTCTTTTCTGCCAATCGCAAAATGCCTGAAAATATGAATCTGGCTTAGAAACATATCCGTAAATTCCATGGTGTGCTCTTTTATTCACAGCTTCGATAACAGGTTGTGCGGTTTCAAAATCCATGTCTGCAATCCATAGGGGAATTAAATCGTCGGTTCCAAAATTCCTTACTCTTTCATCGTATTTAACAGCGTATGTATTTTTTCTGTCCACCACTTTATCAAAATTATACTTCATATTATCTTCCTTTCATTATTTTAATAGGATGTATTTGCATAAACCATGCCAGTTGAAAGAAATCTGGTACAGCTTTCAGCATTTCAAAACAAATCACCAAGAACATTTTTATGTGTTTAATTGGTTAAAGTCTATATAACTTTAACCAATTAATAATGAACTTAGTTAATTATAATTTTAAACTGTTATATGCTTTAATTCCACGCTCATTTATTTTGCTGCCGCCTCGGCCGTGAGACATTTTTATTAGTCCTAAATTGTTTAAATCATATAAGATGCTTCTGACTTCCTGCTGTGTGAGATAATGCCCTGATGCCTGAGCTTTCTCCGCAATAGACAGTCTTCCCAGATTTTTTTGCTTAATATAGCCCTCATACAGCATTTCCAGCACAAAGAAATAATCATCAAGCTTATTTCCGGCTAATTTTTTTAAAAGATTGACATCAAGGTCGTTATTATCGTGTATGGTCTTCAAATCGGACAGAACCTTATGAAAGCTTGGCGGAAGCGATTCATAATCTATATATTCTTTATCCAGATATGTCAGATATTCCACATAATTGTTAAGTTCCCGCACATTGCCTTTCCAATAGTGAGACATAAAAGCATTCTTAACTTCAGGAGATAGAATAAAACGTCCTCCTAATTTATTCTTAATATTTTCAAATAAAAGCATTATGTCTTCACCGCGTTCTCTTAATGGCGGGATTTCAATAGGCAGTGTATTAATACGATAATACAAGTCACTCCTGAAAGTCCCTTCTGATACAAGGCTTTCCAGGGATACATTAGAAGCTGCAATGATTCTTACATCAATACTGATAATTCTGTCGCCACCCACACGCATTATTTCTCCTTCCTGTATAACCCTCAGTAATTTTATTTGTAGGGCAGGACTCATACCTTCGACTTCATCTAAAAATATAGTTCCTTTGTGGGCAAATTCAAAAAGACCCAGTTTGCCTCCTTTTTTAGCTCCGGTAAAAGATCCTTCCTCATAACCGAACAGCTCACTTTCCAGAAGATTATCGGGCATTGCTGCACAATTTATTGCTATGAATGGGTAGCTGCTTCGGTTAGATTCATTATGTATGGCATGCGCAAAAAGTTCCTTGCCTGTTCCGCTTTCTCCGGTAATAAGGACGGTAGAATTGTTTCCGGCCATTTTTTTAGCAATGGCGCAGGCCTTTTTAATTGCCTCGCTTTCTCCGATAATATCATTAAATGTATACTTTGCTTTGTGCCCTTTGTTTAAAAGCTGAATACGAAGGCTGTGCTGTTTTGATTCTTCTTCCGTAAATCTCTGAATAATTGCAAAAGCCCCAATATATTCATTTCGTCGAACCACCGGAGCCACAGTCACATTAATGTCAATGCCTTTGAATTTTATTAATTTGTTGTTGATTTTTTTTCTGGTATGTCTGCATTCCGCAAAAGGCAAAAATGTGAAATATAAGTCAGCAGGCTTATCAATTGCCTGTTCCTTGCTAATACCGGTAATTTCAACAGCTTTTGAATTACATGCAAAAACAACATTGTTTTCATTTACCCCGATTATTCCATCGTCTATAATTTCCATCAATATTTCAAACTGACTTTCCATATTTAAAGAACGTCCAAAAAGTTGATTAAAGCTGTAGTTGCTAGAAGCTATTGAGTTGAAATATTCTTTGAAACTTTCTCTTTCTAATAAATAATCAAGCTTTAAGCGAAGAGCAATTTCTACAATCGTATTTGAATCCGGCACACGATGACCGAGATCAATGACATTTGCAACATCTTCGGGAACATATCTGCTTTCTCCTACAGTAACGGCAATATCACATTTTTTTGTAAGTGCTGTGCCTGGAAAGCAGGGTATGAAATTAATGTGGTTGACACCAAGCTGTGAAAGCCTGGCAATGCATTCCCGTACCATAGTTTCGCTTAAATTAACAAAATATGCGCATGTTCCTTTGGGTAAAGACATCAGTGTTTCAATGTTTTTTTTAGTAAATTCAACATTAAGTTCAACTTTTGGAATATCCAGAGGTATGGATTTTTCATATTCGTTGATGCTTTCAAAGGCATCTGTGGTAACAACAAATACATCTGCTTTATCTAACCTCTTGACAGAACCATCCAATACACTATAGGAACTTATGCTGACTAAATCTCCGAAAAGGGCTTTTATTTGGTCTTTATAAAATTCGGATGCATTGTGGCTTAAAGTAATTACGGCTGCTTTTCTAGTTATAGCTCTCACCCTTTCTGAATTATGCTTTAATGTTAATGCTTATTCAATTATATGTCAAGAACAGTCACTGATATATTATATTTAGAATTATACCATATTTGGCATAAAAATTGCATAAAAGATGGTGATAGGGTACTTTAAATCAATAAGAGTTACACAACTTCAGTAAAGGATAGATTTATAAAGGTGAAAATATGGAAAGAGAAATTAAAAATAATATATTATATTTTGATGGATGCAACACTACTGAATTAGCAAAAAAATACGGAACACCCCTATATGTTATGAGTGAAACTGCTATAGTGGAAAAGTGCAGAGAAATAAGAGAAACATTTTTAAACAAGTATGAAAGAACAAGAGCTGCCTATGCATCTAAAGCATTTTTAACCCTGTCAATGTGCAAAATAATTGAAAGAGAAGGACTGTGCATGGACGTTGTTTCAGGAGGAGAATTATATACGGCAATCAAGGCCGATTTTCCTGCTGAAAGAATAGAGTTTAATGGAAACAACAAATCAATTGAAGAATTAGAACTGGCAGTAGATTACAACATTGGAAGAATAATAGTTGATGGCCTGGATGAATTGAGTCTAATCGAAGAAATCTGCAAAGAGAAGGGTAAAAAGATAAATATTCTTTACAGAGTAACTCCTGGTGTAAAAAGCGACTCCCAT
>DFOA01000033.1:88584-266305 GCA_002381185.1 Firmicutes bacterium UBA3553
AAGACCTGCTCTTTATCAGGCTAAATATGAAGGTGTAATAGCAAATAAAGCAGAAGAAGCAAAGACGGATATGGTTACAATATGCGGCAAATGCTGCGAGTCAGGAGATATACTCATAAGAGACGTTAAAATAGCAAATCCCGAAAGAGGAGATATATTTGCAATTTTCTCAACAGGAGCATATGGTTATACGATGGCAAGCAACTACAACAAAAATCCACTGTTAGCGACTGTCCTTGTCAAGGAAGGTAAATCAGAAATTATAGTTAAAAGACAGACATACGATCATATGATTGCTAATGAGGTTATTCCTGAATCATTGAAATAATAAAAAATTGGAGGTATGATTTTTATGAATTTTACTAAAATGCAGGGAGCAGGCAATGATTTTATTATTATAAATAACATGGAATTAAAGATTCCTGTTGAGAAATTGTCTGCAATTGCAAAAAAATTATGCAAGAGAAAGGTATCCATAGGCGCAGATGGATTCATGGTGGTCGATTTTCCTGAAGGTGCAGCTGATTTTAAGATGCGATTTTATAATCAGGATGGAAGCATTGGAGAAATGTGCGGAAATGGAGCAAGATGTATTTCACGCTATGCTTACATAAACAAAATTGCAGGTAAGAAAATGACATTTGAAACAGGTGCAGGAATTGTAAGCTCAGAAGTCCTTGAAGGAAGGCTGGTTAAGGTATTGCTGAACAATCCTGAAGTAATTAACATTGATAATGATATTGAAATTGATAATGTGAAATATGAATGCTCCTATATAGAATTAGGAAATCCAGGTCTACCCCATGCTGTGGTAAAATATGACCTGCAGCATTCTGATGATTGCGAAATATTTGATATCGGCAGGAAAATAAGATATTATGAAGGCTTTCCAAAGGGAGCAAATGTGAACTTTTTTGAGGTTATAAATGACGACACTGCAATTGTAAAAACATATGAAAGGGGAGTAGAAGATATTACATTGGCCTGTGGGACTGGTTCTGCATCAACTGCGGCAGCGCTGATTATTAAAGGATATTTAAAGGGCGGCAGGGTTAAAATTATTGTTCCCGGAGGAGAACTGTTTATTGAAATTGAACAGAACAACAATAAAATTGAGAAACTTTATCTCATAGGTGATACAAATACAGTTGCGGCTGGGAAGGTAATGGATGAAGATTTGGTATATTAATTAATTATTTTTAGCAAAAGGTTTGGAAAAAAGGTATATTCAATAATTTGGTTAATAAGCTATAAATAACATTGCAGAAAAATAAAAAGGAGTGCTAAAATGAGTACAACTAAAAAAACTTTTTGGGAAAATTATCGTTTTTCTATTGCATTAATTGTTTCTATTGCAATCGGAAGTATTATTGGCGTTATTTTTGGAGAAAAAGCAATTGTTTTAAAACCGTTTGGTGACATATTTTTAAACCTGATGTTTACAGCTGTTACACCATTAGTATTTATTACGATTGCTAGTGCTGTAGGCAGCATGGTAAACATGAAGCGTCTTGGGAAAATATTGGGGAACATGTTTTTAACGTTTGTAGTTACAGGATTAATTGCTGCAGTTTTAATTCTTATTACAGTAAAAGTATTTCCGCCTGCAGCAGGGGCAAACATAGAACTTGGAGCTGCAGGTGAACTGGAAAAATTGTCTCTGGCGGACCAAATTGTTCAGGCGCTTACGGTCAATGATTTCAGTAAATTGCTGTCACGTTCCAATATGCTTCCTCTTATAGTATTTTCAATTTTATTCGGCTATTGTGTAAGTGCTGTGGGAGGAGAAGATAATATTGTAGCAAGAGCATTGGAAGCTTTGTCAAATGTTATGATGAAGTTTATAAGCATAATTATGCTATATGCTCCTATAGGTTTAGGAGCTTACTTTGCAAGTTTGATAGGAGAATTCGGACCTCAGCTTTTGGGTGCTTATGCAAGAGCAATGATAATTTATTATCCATTATGCGCTCTGTATTTTGTTGTTGCATTTGCGGGCTATACATATTTTGCAGGTGGAACGCTGGGGGTAAAAACATTCTTCAAAAACATAATAGAACCTGCTGTAACTTCAATTGCAACCCAAAGCTCAATAGCCACAATGCCGGTTAACTTAAAGGCTGCTGCACGAATTGGCGTTCCAAAGGATATACGAGAAATTATACTTCCGATTGGTGCTACGATGCATATGGATGGAACAGTCCTTTCATCAATATTAAAAATTTCTTTCTTGTTTGGAATATTCGGTCAGGAATTCTCAGGTATAGGAACATATTTTACAGCAATTCTTCTGTCAATTCTAGGTGGAGTTGTAATGTCGGGAGTTCCGGGGGGAGGTTTAATCGGGGAAATGCTTATTGTAAACATGTACGGCTTCCCTGCAGAAGCTTTTCCGATTATAGCCACAATAGGTTTTTTGGTGGATCCTCCGGCAACTTGCCTGAATGCTACAGGAGATACAGTTGCATCCATGATGGTTACACGTATGATAGAGGGCAAGGACTGGATGGCAAAAAAACTTACTGCACATGAAGAACTGTAAATGTGGATAAACTACATTAAATTGCAAGAACGCTGTGGATATCACGGCGTTTTTTACTTTTCTGTTTTTCTGCGTTTCTTCCCATATAAATCCAGTTGACAAAAATTAAGCCTGATGCTAAAGTTAGTTTTGACTAACTGAGGTTAGTAAAAACTAACTTAAATAATTCAGGAGGAGAGAATGAAATTATTCAACAAAGTAGCTGCTTTGACGTCCGTTCTTGCACTGACTGTATTCATCCAGAGCGTATATTCAGCGGAACTTGAAAAATTCAGTGATATTCCGTCAGGATGGGCAAAAGAAGCGGTGGAACAAGCAGTCAGGCGAGATATAATTACAGGGTACGAAGGGAGGATTCATCCTGAAAAGCCGTTGACTAGAGCAGAAATGGCCGCAATTATAAATAGAACCTTCAAGACGGTTGAGAAATCGGAGGATTTTTTATATGATGACATTTCAGAAGGTGACTGGTTTTACGAAGATATGTCCAAGGCTGTCAACATGGGAGCATTCAGCGGCAATGGGGGAAAACTCGAACCTGGAAGAAACATCACAAGGGAAGAAGCATTTTTAGTACTTTCAAGGGTATTCTGCCTGAAGTCTTCTGAAGAAGGAACACTTAATAAATTTATGGATGGGAATGCAGTGTCCGACTGGGCACGAAGCGGTGTCGAGGTAATGGTAGATTCCGGATATGTAAAGGGCTCCGAAGGATATTTAAGACCGGCGGATTCTGTTACAAGAGCGGAATTTGCGCAGCTCATGTTTAACATGGCCGGAACTGTGTATGATCAGCCTGGTACCTACGACGGCAGTTCTCCCGGAAATGTTCTTATTGCTGCTTCAGGAGTAGTGCTTGAAAATTATGTAATCAAAGGAGACTTAATTCTATGCGACGGAATAGGCAGGAATGATGTTTCTCTGAACAATATGACGGTTGAGGGAAGACTTGTTATAAGGGGAAGTTCTTCCGATTCTGTGACACTTCGTAATGTTACCGTAAAGGGAGGCGTTGTAATAAATAATGTCAACAGTATCGTCGGGCTGAAAATAGAAGGCTCATCATCAATAAACATGGTTGAAGCTGAAACAACAGCCTTAGTTGATATATTCGAAGGCTCTTATGTTGGTAAAATCTCTGTCTATGCCGATGGGACAAGGATTGCAGGCAAAGGTGAGGTAACAGAAATAACAGTTAAGGCAAATGATGTAAAGGTTAACACTCCCAACACAAAGGTAACGGTCATCAGCGGCAGCAGTCTTGTTTTTGCGGGAGAGCTTCAGGTCGCTGGCGGTAAGACGGCAATAATGAACAGCAAGGGAACAGGCGCCGTACTTGAAGGAAGCACATCTTCAGGCAGCGGCTCCAAAGGTTCATCGGGCAGTGAACCTCAGGTTCCGGAGGAACCGGAGAATCCTGAAGAACCACAAGAGCCGGGAGAGCCTGAGACACCTCTGATCCCTACTGATGAGGATTGGACAGATGTATATAACAGTGGTATTGTGAGTGTGGATTTTGTTAATTATGCAGTTCTGGTCCTGAAGCTTGATGCTATGGAAGATGCTGACTACATGGAATATTCGTATTTTCTCGAGGGCAGGGAGCTTGAACACGGAAAAGATGTGACGCAGGTTTTATCTCTTCCCACCAAAAACCAACTTATAGTTAAAGTAATGCTTCAAAACAACGCCAGACCTCAGACAATAAGGCTTGTGAAAAATATGCAGTATATGGAAATAGAATTAAATGACATAAATACTTCCATCAGGAAGTAGCAAGGAGGAACAGAAAAATGAAAAAAAAGTACATAGCCCTGATTTTGGCACTTTTGCTCGGTACGGCCCAATTTAATGCCGCACATGCTGCTTCTGTTGAAGTCTATGGGGAAACAAAAATGAATATCTGGGACTACTACCTGACTGAGAATAATGAGGAGCGTCCTGATGCCATCAGCGGTGTAACTCCGGATGCCATCAGCCAGGCTACCTACAATCCTTATGACAACCTTCCTTTAGAGGCGGATGTGGCCATGGACGTTGATCTTCTGGCAGACGTGACGATTCTTGATGCCCTGGGAATCAGGAATACTTCCATAACTAAAATTTTGAATACATGGAATAAAGGATATGAGACTACATTATTAGGCTCTGTAAAAAAACCGATTACATATGAAATTGAAAAGAAAGTTGTAAAATATACTGACAGCAGCCAAAATATTTATTACATACCCTATGAGGATTTTTTAAATGCACTGTCTATAAACAAGGACTTCAGCTGGGATGAATTTGCAGCGGCATATCCTTCAGAAAGCTATGCGAGGACGCCTTATATGGTAAAATTCATTCTTGAAACAGGAGAATTCGGAAGAAGGACGCTTGTCAGCGAATCAGCAGCTAAGGAGCCTCCCGTACTTACGCTGGACAATGAATATATAAATGATGATTTGAACAAGGGACAGAGAATCAAGCTGGATTTTGAAAATAACAAAGAATGGGCGGAAAGTGTGTATGCCATAAAGCTTAACGGTACTGGATTAATAGCGGGTGAGACAGGGAACCATGCAGGTGCCAACAGCGGGGAAACAAGTTTTCTGAAGGGCAGTGCTCCGGCGGACAAGAAATCTCTTATTATACGTTTAAGCCAGAAATTCAAGCTTGGAAACAACAAGCTTACATTTATGGCCAAAGGCTATAAAGATGCTGTGTTCAATCTCAATATTGATGTTTTGTCAAAATGGATGGTAAATGTAACGGCAAAAAATGAAGACAGCGGCATTTCCCTGCAGGAAGAAAGCCTTATACGCCAGGGGGATACCATTCGTATTGAGGGGATGTCAGAAACCTTCGGCTCAATATGGATAGACGGTAAAAAGCTCCCTGATTATTCTTCCTTGAACGGCACACATCTTTTACACTATGATTATGACAACAAGATACTGCGAGTTTATACAAACAACCTTGCACAAGGAAGTCATGTTCTTACACTTAAAGCTGCAGGTCATGATGATGTTATTTTTAACTTTGAGGTGGATGGAGCTGCAAAATTACAGGTCCCTGCTTTAGCGGCAAAGGGTGAACAGCTTGATGACGGACAAGGCGGAACGTATGGCGGGGGAATTATCGCAGGCAGCGATATTGTGCTGGAATCTGTTTCGAATATCGAATCCTGGGGACAGTCGATTCTCAGGGTATTGATGGTTAACAACTCCACGGGAAAGATGACAGATATAACTGAAACATTTGACAGAAGCACCGAAGGAAATATTTTTACAATCAAAAACAACAGCATGAACCTTCTCAGAAGTTCAGGAAGTTATACTTTGACATTCCAGACGAGGGGATATGAGGATGTGTCAATTCCGCTGAAGCTTGTGAAAGCAATGCCTCAAGGTAATTTTATATCTTACAGGGAAGCCGACGGAAGTGTGCTTGTATTTTCAAAGGACAGTCTATATATGTCAAAAGACAATATAATAGAAATCCAGATAGGTAATGATAAATATCCGGTTGACAGGTTTCTAATAGAAGGCTCGTATAGTGCAGGCTATACAATGACAATACCGTCTGAATATTTTGAAGCAGGAGCCAATATTGATGTCAGAATTGTTACCAAGAGCTATTCTGATTTTATCAAAAAAATAAGTATTCCGGCAACTCATAAGCCAAGAATTTCTTCACCTGAAGTTTTATTGCAAAGAGAAAAAATAATTCAAGGAGATAGTATTGTTATTACATTTTCAGACGACGAACAATGGAGAAATTCAATAATTTCAATACAGCTGCAAAAGACCGGATCAAGCTATCCAACAGACCTTACAGGCTCAACAGTCAAGGAACCAGGGAAACTTACCATGGCAACAAGCTCATATCTGTCGATTGGAGATTACAGCCTGCTGATAAAAGCTGTCGGCTATAAGGAAGCAACTGTTCCGTTAAAGATTGTATATAAAGCACCAACCGATATATCCTTCGAGCTTTTGCATGACGGCAGCGTAAGCGTCAAGATACCAGGCAGCACATACAGGAACAAGATTACATCGGTGCTTGCGGGAAATACATTATTGACTACCCAAAACGGGATAGAGGTAACTTCTGACGGAATCATACTTCAAAAGGAATATTTTGCCGAGCCTCAAATCTATACTGTGGCTGTACAGGCTGATGGATATGTGGATTATGAATTTACAGTTGATGCAAGCACTCTTGTTCCACCTGTATTGAGCTCAGGCGGTCAGATTACTGAGAAAACTTCTTTCAAAATTAACTTTGAAGGAAGCGGCAGCAATTTGTGGAAGAATGCCATTACACAAGTTCAGGCTGTGAAGGGATATACTGCGGTTACTTTTAGACCCGAAGAGCTGTCGTTTGATGAAAACAGCATCACATTCCCTCAGTCATCTTCCATGACTTACGGGAATTACACTTTCAAAATATATGCCGAGGGCTATAGAACAGCACAACTTGAAGTAACATTGCAAAGAGCTGTTCCTTCAGGAATTTCTTACGAGTGGATGGTTGGTGATTCAAACCTGTATCTGAAACTGGATGACTATACTTACAGAAATGCGCTTGAAAAAATTACAATTGGAGATAATGTTCTAAGCAAAGGGAATGGGTTTTCTATAAATGACAGCAGAGTGGTTATTAAGGGAGAATATGTTTCTTCCGTTTCCCAGAACATAGTGCTTCATGCTTCAGGATATGCGGACTATAGCTTGACTGTAAAGGCTGCATCAGATCTCCCCAATGTGAAGCTTCCTGAGCCGAATGATATTATTATAAAAAGCAGCTTTACCGTTACACCAAGCGGAATACAGGCAGAAGGATGGATATCTTCTGTAACAAAAGCTGAAATAGTAAGACTTAGCAGTACAACTGAAGTGTCCAGGGATAAACTGATTATAGACCATGAAAGAGGGACTGTTACAATACCAGGACAATATATGCCGTCCTATTCCGGAAGTGGTACAATTAAAGTTTACGCGGATGGATACAAAACATTACTTATAAGTGATGTGAGGTTTTTGAATCCCTCTCCGGCTATCAGTAAGACCGCTGAGTGGCTTGAGAACGGAAGCTTACAGATAAATGTAGGTTACAGCAGCTACAGTTATTTTAAAGTAAATGAAATTTACGTTGACGGTACAAAAGTAGGCAGTTTTACAAAGCCTTCCTACAGTGCACCTTTCCTTGTAACTATACCTGGCAGAGCATTTGCCGGTTTGGAAGGTAAGAGCATTGAAATACGCATGTGTGCAAATGTCTCCGAGTATTATCCTGATCAGTTTTTAACAGTGACAGTACCGAGGTATTAGAATATATAATTATTGAAATACAACTGAATCAATATAAAGACTGCAGCGAGTTTTTTGCTGCAGTCTCTTTATAAATGTGAAGTATCTGTATGTTTTTTCCGAATACTTAGAGGTTTTATTATATCTTTTGTTTTGCTTTAAGATGTTTTGTTATTATCTCCGGGTTTAAATTGGTGATTATCAATCCTGCCAATATAACGGATACCCCCAACCACTGCATACCTGAAAGCTGTTCCTGAAGAACAATTCTTGCGGACAGCAGTGCTATTACCGGAACTGTTAGCGGCAGAGGCGCAACCGTAGACATCGGATATTTCCCTAACAATACATTCCATACACCGTAACCGAACAATGTTGCCCCAAAAGCCAGATAAATAACCGCAAATATGGAAATGCCGCTTAGGTTGGTCAAAGCGTTAATAATGGTCTGCGGTGTGTCAAGAATCAATGCCAGGCCAAGCACTGGAATAGGAGGTATTAGGCCCGACCAGACAACCAAACTGAACATATCCAGCTTTTCACCATTGGCTGCCGCCTTGTCTGAAGCAATCCTTGCCACAATGTTTGAAGCTGCCCAGAAAAACGGGGCCATTAAATTTAAAATTATTGCGGTAAAAGGTATTGAGCCGATTTCGCCTGCAGTATTGGCGGCACCTATTATCACAAGACCTGCGGATGCTATTATGAAACCGGTAATCTGCCTGATTTTCAGTTTTTCATTTAAGAATACCATTGCAAGGACCGGTGATATAAAGGCTTGAATTTGCAGGACTATGGAAGCGATGCCTGCAGGCATCCCGATTTCCATTGCATAAAAAAGACAGGCGAACTGTCCGACACCTACGGTCAGCCCGTACAGTATTATGTATCTCCATTGGGTATTTGGTTTTTTAACAAAAAATATTGCAGGAAAGACTGTAAGCAAATATCTCAATGCAACAAGCAGCATTGAAGGCACTCCTCCGAGACCCAGCTTTATAACAGTGAAATTAACACCCCATATGGTAACAAGGAGCAGTGCGAGTAAAACATCTTTTTTCTTCATAATTAATTCTCCATCATCAAAATAATATATTTTTTAACTGCTTTTAATGATCCGGCTAAAATCCTGAATATGTTTTTTAGACCAAATTTTTTAATCATTTCAGTGTTGTTGTTGACAAACAGGTTAACAAACAAGTTTGTTTTCAATAGCTCCCAATAATAGGATCTCAGGCTTATTTCAGAAGGCATAATCATAACCTGGCCAAAGCTCCATTTTTCAAAATCATCAGCAGTGTACAGGAGGCTTTCCCTGTATTTTTCGTACATGGGAAGATTGGGAAAAGGAGTCAGGGGACTGATTGAAGTAATTTGCGGCTTCAGCTTTTTTATGTAATTTCTTAACAATTTAAAATCATTTTTGTTCCAGTCGGGATGAGCCATAAAAGAAGCCCATACATCAATCTCAAGTTCCCGCAGTATCCTGGAGGCTTCAAGGTTGTCAGATGTGGTTGACTTTTTATGATAATCGGTCATCTCATCATCACTGAAGGTTTCGTACCCCACCAGCAGAGCTTTTAATCCAAGACTTTTAAGTTCCTTTAAATATTCCTTATATTCTATTACCCCCTTAACAGAAGCGTACATAATATAGTTTTTATTTAAATCAAGTTCTTTTACGAGCCTGGTGAATGCTTCCAGTTTCTCATTGTTGGCAAGAAAATCATTGTCCATGAACATAATAGTGGGTTCTGTTATGTTATTTAGATCATTTTTAGTCAAATCCGGATCAATTAATCTTTCTTTTGCACCCTCAATTCTCCACCTCAGGCAAAAATCACATACCTTTTCACATCCTGTTCCAAATTCCATGATTGCAGCAGGTTTGTAACCAAAATAAGAATATTCGCCGCGATATTTTGCAGTTGAGCTTCTGTCGGGAAGCATGTATTCATTTCTTCCTTTTATCCTTGATGATTTATAACCAAATATCTTAGACCTTACACCGTCAATGATTTCGGATTTATTCAATGAAAGGAAATCATATAATTTCTTCAAGTTGCTTGAATTAGTATATTCAAAAATGTGGTCCACAGACTCATGATAAAATGCCTTGGGATTCAAATAGGCCTGAGTGCCCCCGACAACAGTAATAATTGAAGTATTTACGGTCTTAGCCTCAGAACATAATCCTATAACCTTGTTAACGTCAATGCAAAGGCTTGTGATTCCTACAGCACCGGGGCTGTAGCTTTTAATTTTTTCAGTCAGACTCATATCTTCAATCATCATGTCAAAAATCTCAACATCATGATTACTTTTTAATATACCATAAACCATTTCCAGACCTAGGGGTTCTGAAAACATGAAATCACTCAATGTAATGGCCTGTTTAATTCTTGGAGGTCTCACTAAAAGTATTTTCATAAATACCTGCCTTAAAATATATTGGGAGTAATTTTCTGCTTTATCTGATATCTGTAAAACAAGTTAACAATACAATAAAAAAAGTACTTTCCCGGTGTTCTTAAAAATTCTTTCCTTAAAAGGTTTCTTTTAATGATGGATTTATAAGTAAACAATGCTTCATACAAGTTCCAATAAGCTTTTGTCAATTCAGCGGGAGTCATCTTTTTAGGCATGTGGACAGCTTCGGTTCCGTCAAAGGAATAGATGTTGTCATTAATCAGCCTTCCTTCAGCTTCAATTTCCTTAAAAAACTTTGTTCCGGGAATAGGCGTCAGAATATAAAAACGTGGAACAGAAATCTTATTATTTTCTATAAAATCTTTCGTCATTCCTATGGATTCCAGCGTGTCTCCGTCTCCGCCTACAACCATTTCAGTGGAAACATCAATGCCGTGAGATTGAATGTTTGCAATCAGTTCAGGATACTTTGCAGGATTTGCCCAGCTTTTGTTCATACCTGCCAGACTTTCCCGGGAAATACTTTCCAAACCAAAGCTCAAGGCAGTACAGCCGCTTTCAGCAAGCTCCTTTAACAGTTTGTCTTCCTTCCCTATTCTTATATCGCATTGGCTCATCCATTGCATGTCCAAGTTTTTTATTTCTTTTAATAATTCATGCAGATATTCTCTGTCAGAAAAAATATTGTCATCCAGCAGCAGGAATTTTTTAAATCCCAATTCTTTAACCTGCCTGATATCTCTTACTACCTCCTCAAGAGGTTTCTTTATATAATGCCCCTTGTATAAGCAGGCAACGGAACAGAAACTGCAGGTGTTGGGGCATCCTCTTCCGGCCTGCACAGGGAGGAAATCTCCGATACTTTTGTGGATAATTAAATCAAATCTTGGCAAGGGTGTGGATAAGGTGCCTTTTTCCAAGTTTTTTTCATATACTTTTTTTAGATTACCTATTTCATAATCCTGTAAAAGTTCCTTCCAGACAAGCTCGGCATCACCAACAACCACAGCATCACAGTACTTTGCTGCTTCCCCTGCCATTATGCTTGCCATGTATCCTCCTAAAATAACTGTTTTTCCTCTTTTTTTAAATTCTTCGGCAATGTCCAGGCTTCTTATGACACCGTGGCCCATGGAGCTTATCCCTATTAAATCTGCATCAGTTTCCCATGGTATGTCCTCCAGTATTTCAAGAACAATTTCAGCTTCCCAGTCTTTAGGCATCATGGCAGCTAAAAGGGGCATTGCAAGTCCTACAAAATATAATCTTTTTTTCTTTATGGGCATGTGGTTTTGGTCATAAGGGCTTGGTTGTATAAGCAATATTTTTTTCATTAGCGTCCCCTCACAATCTTACGGATATACTGCATGCTCACAAGGCTGCTGCCTGCAAGCATCTTGAGATTGGCTTTTATGCCGTATTTTCGGATTAATACAATTAAGTGGCACGGTCTCATTACAACCTTGTAATAGGCTTTCAAAAGTTCGTAATAAAAACGTCTTATGCTCATAAATTTAGGTTTCAGTACAACATGAGCCATATCCCATACTTCATGTCTTTCTCTTTCAACAAGAAGCTCAGATGTATAGGATTCAAAAATTTCTGTCCCGGGCAAAGGTGTCAGGGGCTGTAGATTTACAAACCTGATATCCAGGTTCTTCAGCCACCGTGTCAATTCATTAAAGTCAGAAACAGTAAAATCAAGCGGAATAATTAATGTGGCATAGAGTTCAATATCTAAAGCTTTTAATATTTTAATGCACTTTTCATTTATTTCCCTGGTGGTTTTCTTGTTGTATGACTGTAAGTCCTTAGCTCTTACAGATTCTATTCCCACGATTACGGCCTGGAGACCGATGCTTCTGAGTTCGGCCATTATATCGGCGTTTTCCGCAATAAAATCAGCTCTGCCATAAACCAGAAATTTCTTGTGGATATTTCTGCTTTTAATCAAATCGATAAATGTTCTCAACTTGTCCCTGTTGAACAAAAAGTCATCATCAACTATATAGACTTCTTCTTCTTCAATGGTTTCGAGCTCATCTATCACATCTTCCATATCTCTTGAAAAATATTTTCCGCCTGTAATTTCCTTGCAGAAACAAAATGAGCAGCTGTATGGGCAGCCGAAAGAAGTCTTGATTAAGGCGCATGGACTGTGGAACATGTAGTAATAATGCTTTCTATACCTGAAAACAGCATTTCTGTCAGGGTGTTTATACTTAAAGCTGCTGTTTTTAGAGCCTGAAGCATTTAATTCTTTCTTTATTGCATTAGCATCGCAGTCATCCAAAAGCATTTTCAAGGTTAAGTTGAATCCGTCAATACCGTTTCTGTCATATATAAAATCAATATATTCTGATTTGAAGTCATCAGGAATTACTTCAGCATGAACTCCTCCGACTCCTGTTTTCACGTAAGGAAAAAGAGACTTTGCCGCCCTTGCCAGATCTTTTATAACTCCAACATGTGTTATATAGCCTGTATACAAAACAAAATCAGGCTTTTCGTTTCTAAGTATATCTTTATATTTCTTCTTTTCAACAATTAAATCAATTATTTTAATCTCAATATCGTTTCTGATTTCGGAGGGCAAATTGGAATACAGGTACTCAAATTCCAGGGGTTCACAAATCATAACATGCTGAAGTCCTATGGTTTCCCTGTGCGGCCTTGGCCGTATCAACAAAACCTTCATGATACGGCCTTATTTAACGTGTAGACTGCAATTCTCGGCATGAAAGATTTTTCTTTAATAATATTTAATTTTTCTACCTGAAAATATGAAGATACAAGTTTTCTGAACTTCTTGTCTGAGGGGTAATTAGCCGGACCCGTTGTAAGCTTTACAAAGCTTAAAATAAATTTGTCATAAAAGCTATCACCGCTTGCAAATCCCATGAATACCCTGCCGTCATCCTTCAACAGCCTGCAAATCTCCTTCATTACTCTTTCTGGCTCCTTATAATAGGGAAGAGAATGAGTGCAAATTATTACGTTAAAGGTATCTTTTAATTTATAAAGCTCATCTGCATCAAGCTTAATATGCCTTGCCTGCGGGTTTTTAGATTTTGACACCTCCAGCATTTTTTCGGAAAAGTCTATTCCTGTTATTTCAAGGTTGCTGAATTTTTTGGACATTTCATTAATCAATTGACCCGGTCCGCAGCCTAAATCCAATACCTTGATATTATCAATTGCTTTTATTTCAGATAAAGCTTTTAATATATAATTTCTTGTAGGTCTTAAAGAATATTTCTGAACCCAAAGCCTGTCATACTTGTCAGCCCAAAAATTCCATATGCTTGATTTCATAAATTCACCTGTTTCTAATTTTATTGTCCTGCATACAGGCAGGGTCGATTTCATTATCTGAGTAAATATTTCCAAACTCTTTTTGATTTAAGCAGTCTTATATGAACACCGTAAAACAACAAATAAAATAACCACTTCGGAAGTCTTGGCTTTAGCACAAGGTGAAGAAAATCAAAATTACCTGGATTACACGTTATTAACTTATCCTTAAACAATTCATATAATTCGGTTCCCTTTATGGGAGTTAAAATTGAAATTGTATAAACATCTATTTTATTGGCGTTGATAAATTTATATAAATTCCGAAAATCCTTAATTTGATAATCAGGCTGTACCATGAACAGTGCTGTCAGGTCAATTTCATTTTCTTTAAGAAGGGAAATAACCTCAGGATAGTCAAGTGCGTTCGTTGATTTTTCATAACCCTTCAATTCATCGTTGGATGGTGCTTCAAAGCCGACTATTATTTCGGCAAGACCTGCATTCTTTAAAGAAGGCAGCAAATCCTTTTCTCTTAATATAAAATCAGCTCTCAGATATCCGATTATTTTTACGCCTAATCCTGTTCTCTTTATTATCTCAATGAATTCCAATGCATCTTTCCTGCCGGAGAAAAGCACATCATCCACAATCCAGAAATAATCCGCATTAATGTTTTTCATTTCCTGAATCATTTTTACGTAATCGGCCTTAACATAGCGGCCACCGTTTAAAAGCTTGCAGTAGCAATAGGAGCATCCATGGGGACAGCCAATGCTTCCCTTGATCAAAGCAACTCTCCTTTTTTCCAGATAGCGAAGCTTATGAGAAAAAATGTTGTACAAACTCCTGTCCGGCATTATCTGTTCTTTTTCATACAATATTTCTTCATCTGCTATATTCTGTCCATCCGACTCCCATGAATCATTTTCTATTGAATCAACTCCGGGTGTGGGACTGTGGTTATTGTTAATAATTTTTTCTATCAATATTTTGAAAGTATTTAAACTCTGAGTATGGCATACATAATCAATTCCATTGGTATGGAACGCATTAGGATTGCATTGAATATGGACACCTCCCGCAATGATTTTAACATGAGGATATTTTGATTTGTACACTTGTGCGTTAGTGATCATTTCATTCTCGGCAACATTGTATCCTGTCAGCACAACAACGTCTGGTATAACCTCGGGCGGTGCACTTAAAGCAAACAGATCATCAATTATATAATTTTCTATATTAATTTCATTTAAAACCGCTTTTAAATAGCACAGCTCCAGGGGCTCTGTAATAACAGGCTCAAAGGCGGAAAATACGGTTCTGACTCTTACCTTTTCTAAAAATACTATCATATCAATCCTCAATTTTAAAAACATTGTGCTTCACAGGGTAGGGCTTGTATGAAAAAAGCGGTACCAGCAGCTGGATAAAAAAATTTGAAACAGGATTGCTGTGATGAACATATAAATATTTGTATTTTTCCCTGCATCCTATTTTCAGCTTGCTTTCTTCCGCAGTCTGTCCGAATTCAATTTCTGCAACCTGTTTTTCTATTCCGCATTCAATTATTTTAAGAAGCATATTGTAATAAATATCATATGCTTCCACATCCTCTTTTCTGAATCCTCCAAATAAAAAATAAAGCTTATTCTTTATTGCCTTTAATTGAACAAATCCTATTATTGATTTTGTATCTTTATCAATAAATTCATACATCTCAGAATCATATTCTCTAAAAAATTCAACAGGCAGTATTTCTAAGGGGTTATCAGTCCTGTGCATGATGCATAAATACAGATTGTAATGTTCAATGCTGAAATTTTTGCAGCTGAGGTTTCTTATTATCAATCTGTCCCTTTTTTTCAGCGCCTTGTTAATTCTCCTTCTGTAAGGGCTTCTCAAAGAATTCAGATACTCATTGAAAGACATAAAGCGGTTTTCAAATACAAAGGTTGATAAGGTTTTTCCTCCGCCCTTAAAGGGGGAGTCTCCGTTTAATATAACCTTCAGACCTTTTCTTTCTTTAACGGTTTTTTCAATCAGTCTGTCATCACCAAAATAACCCTTCAGGCATATTGAAACAGGCATACCTATTATTTGAACACGAGCTTTTAACGGAAATAGGTTCCTGAAATTGAACAGATTAAGCTTCAATGAGTATGAAATAATTAAATTGTTTTTTACCAGCTCGTATTCCTGATTGCATGGATTTATCTTTTCCAGAAGCTCCAGCAATGGAACCAGTTTATATATTTCTTCTCTGGAAAGCATATCTGCATGGGCTATTTCTGCGGCTAATTGTTTAATTGAATCATACTTGATCATAATAGTTCCTTAACGTACGCTTTATAATTTTTTGATTCGCAGTCAGCCCACTTTATCCCAAAGTTTCTTGATTTGAAATTATCAGACAAAATCCATCCGGATTCCATGAAGTCGTAATTACCATTAATGCATTTAAAGCAATAATCAAATAATGCCAGTATGGCTCCCCTGTTTCTTTCCGCAGGAGTCACACCCATTTCCACAATTTTAAATGTATCTATTTTACTGCCGTATAGTTTGTTTTTTATCACTGTTTTTAATCCCACTGTTTCAGATGAACTCATTACCTGGTTAAAGTCAGGATACCAAAGCATAAATCCCACAGGGATGCTGTCTTTTTCAACAAACAGCAGATTTTCAGGCTTCAGCAAAAATTTCAGGTCTTTGAACAATTCATAATCTTCTTCTTCTTTTCTTGGATAATAAAATAAATGCTCATTAAATGATTTATTGTTTATTTCTGTATATATACAGCATTCATTTTTTAAATTATGAAAATTGGCTTCTCTCACAGTATATCTTTCAGACAGTTTCCTGCTAACCTCATCGCTCAGAAGCTTGTCAGAATATCTCATATCTTTTTTATAGCTTACCATATCTATTGGACTGAATCCTGTTTTTTCAAAGAATTTATGGTAAAATTCAGGATTGTGAGCCATTCCGAAACTTTGTTTTTTATTATAGCTTCCTGCTAAAAACCCCAGGCCATAGTTAACATGTATATTTAAAGAAGCGGAAATTTTAGATGCTCTTTTTTCCTTAGCCAGCATTTCAGCTCTGTTTAAAATAATATGAAATGCATCCATATTTAATTCTCTGGCTTCAAAAAATCCTATTTGTATATAATCAGGCATCCTATGTGCATATGCCAATATACAAATCATAATAATCTTATGGTTATCAGTAACCATTAAAGGTTCTAAATAAACTGACTTGCAAAGCTCGGATTTTCCGTACAGTAATCCTTTAAGCAGCCCTGATATGGAATCTCTCTTTAAAGGATGATTTAAATATTGTTTTTTATAATAATCTAAAAAGGTTTTTCTGTCTTTTTCATAAACTTTTGTAAGTTCCATTTCAGTCTCCGTTATATAGCCGGTTGTTATTTATCACATACATTCTTATATTTTTTAAATACAGGGAATTTTCTGTCTGTAAATTTTACTTTTATATGAGAAGCGTCGCAAAAAGGTTTGTTCTTTGATTTCCCGCAGCGGCATAAGGTCAGTCTGTTTCTTATCTCATATACATATCCGTCTGCCGATTCAACAGGAATATTGCCCTTGACGTATATGGGGCCGCTGACTCCTTCTTCCGGGTCCTGAAGTATTTCGACACACGGATCAAAAACAGTTTCCATATCTTCTCCTGCTTTGGTTATTGCCAGCAATCTTCCTGCCGGGCATTCCCTGGCTGCCGTAATTGCTTCATCTCTCAAAAATTCATCATCAGAATCTTCTGTAAGCTCCCATGCATCACCATTTTCTCTGTGGCAGAAACGAGCCAGTGCGCATCTGCCGTCATCCAATAAATCTATACCGGGACCTTCAAACATATCAGCTCTATCTTTAAAGCTGTCACGTGAAGCAGTCTCCTTGCCGTTAAAACTAATTTTCAGATGAGTGCCATCACAAAAGGGGTGATTTTTTGTGCTGCCGCATCTGCAAAGAGTATAAGTCTCATTCTGCTTCATGATGCAGCCTTCTTTATATTCATATCCGTTTCCCTTTGGGGTGATTATTTTTTCGCTTAAAGGTACATTTCCTGATACCAGGTAGGGGCCGTTTTTTAATATTTTAATTTTTTTGTTCATTAGTTTGTTTCTCCGGTTTGAAAATATAAAATATAAGTTTATTATATCATAAGTGCAAGCCGCTTACCGGCTTACTTCACACCGATACAATAAATACATATCAGACAAAGACGTTAGTCTTTGTTTCATTATCGTATTTATTATATCATATTTATAAAAATTTGTACATTTGAATGCATTTATAAAAAAATTGCCGTTAGAATTTGACATATCTGATTTATATTGCTATAATTAATTATACAATTTATTGTTTTCCATGCAACTGGAAAAAGTCTAACGGCATAATATAACTTATTTTTTGGTTATATTATGACATCTT
Organism: Firmicutes bacterium UBA3553; assembly: GCA_002381185.1. Classification (GTDB taxonomy): domain Bacteria; phylum Bacillota; class Clostridia; order Tissierellales; family Sedimentibacteraceae; genus Sedimentibacter. The sequence goes on from DFOA01000033.1 coordinate 106,605, forward strand.
TATTTTTTTATCGGACATTAAACTTTCAACAAAAAATCAACAATAAATTTTACATGAAAAATAAAAAGACAATACATTAAAAAATATAAAAACAAAATTTATTTTTGTATTTTTTAATTTAATTATATATACATAATAAATATTTATTTTATAGCATAAATATTTATTTATTATTACAAAAAATAAGGAGGATACATATGAAAAAATTTTTTGCATTTATGATGGTGCTTCTTGTTATGTCATCTGTTATTTCAGGATGCTCCAATGAGGCAGCAACAGGAACAAAGGAAACTGTGAAAATAATTGCAACAGACAACGGATGGGACAGCCAGAAACTGCATAACGAAATTGCCAAAATAATCGTGGAGCACGGTTACGAAGGCTATGATTTTGAGGTTTCAACAGCCGGGTCATCGACTATGAACTGGCAGGCCATAATAAAGGGCGAGGTTGATCTTGATATTGAAAGCTGGACTGATAATGTAGCCAGTTACCCTGAAGATGTATCTAACGGAGATATTGTAGATGTAGGAATCCTGGTTCCTGACAGCGCACAGGGACTCTATGTCCCCAAATATGTAATAGAAGGAGATCCAGAAAGAGGCATAGAGCCGATGGCACCGGATTTAAAAACAGTTGAAGACTTAAAAAAATATCCTGAATTGTTCCCTGATGACGAGGATAAAACAAAGGGTCGTATATATGGAGCCATACCGGGTTGGATGGCAGATGAAGTATTATATAAAAAATATGAGTATTACGGTTTGAACGAAATGTACAATTATACCAGATTAGGCAGTGAGGCCACACTGTTTGCATCATTGGTGTCAGCGTACAATCGGGGGGAGCCGTGGGTCGGCTACTGCTATGAGCCGACATGGGTGAGCGGCAAACTGGATATTGTTCTGCTGGAAGATGCACCATACGATCCGGATCTTTACCTGGAAGGTAAGTGCGAGTATCCTAAACAGGAGCTGAAAATAGTAAGCAGTAACAAGTTTGCAGACAAAGCGCCGGACCTTCTTGAATTTTTTAAGAAATACAAAACTGGAAGCCAGTTAATTGCTGATGCTTTGGCATATCTTGATGAAACAAGGGCAACGCATGAAGAAACCGCCAAATGGCTTCTAAAAGAAAATGATTATCTGTTGGATGAATGGCTTCCTGAAGAAAATGCAGAAAGGGTACGGGCCTATTTGAACGAATAAACATAGAGAGGACATAATTATGAATGACTATATATTTGAATTTCCGAAAGCATGGCAGTTTAATATAGGAACATCAATAGATGATGCGGTAAAACTTTTCAGCCGTAATAATCAAGTGATGCTTGACGGAATTAGATTTGCTGTAATTGAGGCCATTCATGGAATCAATTGGTTACTGTCTTCTATTCCGTGGTTTATACTTATTTTAATTGTTGCTTTTTTAGGCTACAGAGTAAGCAGAAAAATTATAGTAGGCTTATCATATGGCGCTTTGCTGTTTTTTATCGGAGCCTGTGGATTGTGGGAACATATGCTGGATACCATAAGCATAGTAATTGCTGCAGTGACTATTTCACTTGTTATTGGATTTCCTGTGGGAATACTTATTGCAATGAGCAAACGAGCCGACAGGGTGATGAGACCCGCATTGGATCTGATGCAGACAATGCCTGCTTTTGTATACCTGGTTCCGGCAGTAGTACTGTTTAGTGTCGGAACAATGCCGGCTTTGCTGGCTACAACAATTTATTCAATAGTACCTATGATTAGAATGACAAGCCATGGAATAGTCCATGTGGACAAAGAGGTGCATGAGGCTGCATTAGCATTTGGTTCAACAAAAATGCAGGCACTCATAAAAGTTCAGATTCCCCAGGCAATGCCTACTATTATGACAGGTGTAAACCAGACAATTATGATGGCAATGTCAATGGTAGTTACTTGTGCCATAATAGGTGCCGAAGGACTGGGATTGGAAATACTTCTTGCCACAAATCGTGTAGAGATGGGTAAAGCAATGCTTCCGGGTATATCGATAGTAATTGTCGCCATTATTCTTGACCGCCTTACTCAAGGATTAATTAAAAAAAGCGAGGTGAGTGAATAATGGACAATAATATTATAGAAGTAAGCCATGTATCTAAACTATACGGTTTAAATAAAAAAGATGCGGCTAAGTTGATGAATGAAGGTTCTGAAAAAGATGAAGTATATAAAAAAACAGGAGTGACCGTTGCATTATGGGATGTGTCATTTAAAATTAAACGAGGTGAAATATTTGCCATAATCGGATTGTCCGGTTCGGGTAAGTCCACATTGGTCAGGTGTTTCAACCAGCTTTTAAAGCCTACATCCGGTAAAATATTATTTGAAGGAAAAGAAATAGAATCATTTAATAAAAAGGAGCTTCTAGAGTTCAGAAGAAACAAAATATCCATGGTATTTCAAAACTTTGGACTTATGTCCCATAGAAATGTCATGGACAATGTTGCATATGGATTAGAGGTAAAAGGGGTTTCGAAAGAAGAAAGGCAAAAAAGGGCTGTGGAAATAACAAAACTTGTCGGGCTTGAAGGCTGGGAATATAAACCCATCGATAGTCTGTCAGGAGGCATGAAGCAAAGAGTAGGGCTTGCAAGAGCACTGGCAAGCGACCCCGAAGTATTGCTTATGGATGAGCCTTTTTCTGCACTGGACCCGCTTGTAAGAAAGGACATGCAGTTTGAATTATTGTCACTTCAGCGAAAGCTTGAAAAAACAGTGATATTCATTACACATGATATAAATGAAGCATTTAAGCTTGGAGATACGGTTGCAATTATGAGAGACGGAAAAGTAATTCAAATCGATACTCCTGAAAATATGTCGGCGCATCCTGCTGATGGTTATGTGAAGAAGTTTATTGACAGTGCCGATAAAACTAAGGTTCTGAGCGTAAAACATATTATGATTACCCCGTCATGTCTTATCAGAGAAAGTGACTCTGCCAAGATTGCAATACGCGAAATGCAAAATAATTCTGTTTCCAGTGCGTATGCTGTGGACAGCAAAATGAGATATAAGGGAATTGTTACGATAGACGATGCCGTTAAGGCAAGCAAGGAAAACATAAAATTATTTGATTTAATTAAAAAAGATACTATAACTGCCAATGAGGATATGCTTATAAGCGATATACTTCCAATGGCAGCAGAAGCTAAATATCCCATTGCCATTACCGGTGAAGAAGGTGTACTGAAGGGAATTGTTACAAAGACATCAGTGCTTTCGTCACTATCAGAATAGTAAAAGATTATGAATACAAAAAAGCTATATGTTTAAAATAAGCATATAGCTTTTTTATGTACAATAACATGTTTTTACAAAGGGGTGTATGCATATTAAGTATCCGAAAAAGGCAAGCCTTGGCTGGGCAAGCGAAATAAGAAACAAGAATTTCGGTATAGTGCTTCTGGAGCTGTTTATATATTACCTGGCAGTAAATTTGATATTTTCAGCGGCCTATTACATGTTTAATGTTTTAGCTAATACTGTAGTTTTTTTTGATTATGTTTATTTTTCATTTGTGACTTCTTTGTCTGTAGGCTACGGAGATTTTGTACCGGTAAATGTTGCAGGAAAGATTTTAGTAATTATTCAAACCTGTATAACGGCGATGTACTTTGCATTAATGGTTTCTGTTTTATCTCTAAAAATGCTGTATCCCAGAGATTTAATCAGGTTTTCCAAAAATATAATATACAATCCGCAAACAGACATGCTTATTGTCAGAGTAATAAACACCAGCAGAGATGCCCTCGTCAACCCTAACATAAGAATCAGCATCACAGAGCACAGCACAGGCAGTAAAAGTGCCGGTATGTTCAATATACCCATAGATTACAATCTTACATACCTTGGCAAATACGATTTTTCCTATTCCTTTAAAAACAGCTATCAATCAGTCAATATTATAAATGAAGCCAATAAAGCTCTTGAATTCAATAAGTCATCAGATTCGATGAAAAGCCGTTTCAGAATCAACATTTCCTTAACAGGAAGCTATGGGTTTAATCAAGTCGCAATGTATAAAAAATATTATTCCAAGGATATTGTGACCGGTAAATCATTCAAGCCAATTACATACAACAAAAATTTTTACGGCAGAAAGAAAGACATAAGGTACAAAAAAATTAAAAATTACTGGGAGGATTTTGAAGACATAGAAGGATTGGATGAATAGTAATAATTAAATAAAATATTTCAATCATTAACTTTTTCAACAATATGTGCTATCATATTTATAGCCATAAGTTGGAGGGACGAAATGAAAAAAGTAATACTAGGAAATACGGGATATGAAGTAACTGAAATTTGTTTTGGATGTCTGCCTTTTGGGCCTCTTCAGAAAAATCTGCCGGTTGAAGAAGCTGCAGAAGTTTTGTCATATGGGTTGGATTTAGGAATAAATTTCATCGATACGGCACAAATGTATAAAACATATGATCATATTAAGCTTGCTTTGGCAAAAAGAAAAGACAAGCCGATTATTGCTACAAAATCAACGGCAGCTGCTTATGAAGATATGGAGATTGCAATAAAAGAAGCATTAGAAGGAATGGGAGTGGAACACTTGGATATTTTTCATCTTCATTCAGCAAAAGCAGGTACTGACTTGTTTGAGGTTAGAAAAGGGGCATTGGAATGTCTGAAGGATTACAAGAAAAAGGGAGTTATAAAGACAATAGGTGTTTCTACTCACAATGTAAAGCTTGTGGAGGCATGTGCAGATAATGATGATATTGATGTTGTTTTTCCTCTTATAAACAAAGCCGGCAGAGGAATAATAAATGGAACCATCGAAGAAATGAAAAATGCAATATCAAAATGTGAACAAAAAGGAAAAGGCATTTATCTGATGAAAGCACTTGGCGGCGGGACTCTGATAGATGACTATGAAGAAAGCATGAGCTATGCACGTAATTTAAGCGATAATTATTCTATAGCAATTGGAATGATAAGCAAAGAAGAAGTGCTTTATAATGTAAAATACTTTAACGGTGAACATGATTTGGACGGAATAATTAAAATCAGAAACTGTAAGAAAGTCAACGTATCCCAAAATGTATGTACTGGCTGCAAGACCTGCGTTGACAAGTGCCACAGCGGAGCAATAAGCATGGGGGATGACAACAAATCCTTCATCGACCAGTCAAAATGCATCCAGTGCGGCTACTGCATTGCAGCATGTCCGGCATTTGCCATAAGAATGATATAATAATCAATCTATATTAAAAACATTAAATCCCATTGCTATAATGGGATTTTTTACTCTGATGTTGAAGGTATGATAATTACTTCTGTATGGGGTAATTATCCCCTGAGAGTGGCAATCAATGCGTTCGCATTCAACAATAAATTAATTCCGTCTTCATTTGATTTTACCAAAACATCTGCTTCTTTTAGGAGACCAACGCATAATCCTTCACTTTCAAGAACAGCAACAGATAGGGCTGCAATTTCAAACATTTTTATGTCATTATACCCGTTGCCGAAACATATTGTATTGTTTCCGCCTAATTCATCCACTATTTCAGCTTTAAAATCTGCTGCATTATTTTTTGGAAAGATTTTTAATGTTAAATCAAGTCCACAGCATTCCCTGGCGGCAGAGCCGTATGTATCTGCAGTAAGCACATAGACATTTGCCATAGTGCATAAAAGAGATATTTTTTCTCTGATTGTTTCGGAAATTTTTCCGTTTACGGCAATCGTACCGTTATAGTCAAAGACTATATTTTCTATTGTGTAATCAGCTCTTCCGGGTACTTTTATTTCTATCACAAGATCACCTCAATTAATTTTTCATATACATAATATATTCCTGAGTGCGGGAATCCACAGGATGATTAAATATTTCATCCGGAGTTCCCGTTTCAACTATTGTACCCTCTTCCATAAATATTACATTGTCAGCAATTCTTTTTGCCTGAGCAAGATTGTGAGTAACAATAATAATTGTGTATTCGCTTTTCAGCTCTAAAAGCATCTTTTCAATATGGGCGGTATTTTTTATGTCCAATGCCGAGCAAGGCTCGTCCAATAATATAATTTCCGGATCTACTGTGAGGCACCTCGCAATTACCAGACGCTGCTGCTGTCCACCGGACAATTTTGATGCCTGCATGTTTAAGTTTTCCTTGACTTCATCATATAGTCCCGATTTTTTTAAATTACTTACAACTATTTCATCTAACCTTTCCTTGTTTTTTTCACCATAGTAAATAGGAGCATATGTCATGTTCTTATATATGGAAAATGGAAATACTACTGGAGTTTGAAATACCATGCCAATTGTATTTCTGATTTTCTGCAGGGGCATGCTCAGCATGTCTGAACCATTTATACAGATATTGCCGCTTATTTTTCCGCCGTATTCCTCGACTGTTTTGTTCAATGATTTTAAAAAAGTGGATTTTCCGCATCCCGATGGACCTATTAAAGCAGTTATTTTATTTTTTTCAAAAGAAGCATCTATATTTTTTAATATATCTTTTTTACCGTAATTAACACACAAGTTTTCAGTTCTTAAAATTATATCTTTCATTTACATATCCTCTAAGTTGCCCACAAGATGGCAGATTAAATTTATCAGCAGAACAATGACTATCAGCACAAAAGCAGTTCCGTAAGCCATTTCGACAGACAGTCCTTCATTAACCAAAATGTATAAATGATATGGAAGTGACATGAAAGGGTCAGTCAGCCTGGAAGGTATTCCTGAAATTATTACTGCTCCCGTAAACATGACAGGTGCTGTGGCGCCCATGGCAAATACAACACCGAGACCCAGGGATGTCATAATATATCTTAAAGCATTCGGTATAACTAATTTGATTATAGTATAACTCTTGGAAATTCCCAGACTTAGTGAGCCGATGAACTGATCCTTTGAGGTTTCTTCCAAAGCTTTTTTTATTCGGATTGAAATAAAAGGGATTATCATAATGGTTAAAGTTATGGAAGCACTTAACAGGCTTTTGCTTATTCCTAAACCAACTATCAAAAATGAATAGCCGAACAGCCCTATAACTACAGAAGGAATTCCAGCAAGGCACCGAAGTGCCTGCAAAATATAGTTATGCACTGTTTCATTCTCACAGTAAAAAACCAGGTAAACAGCCGTGCACAATCCTAATATACCTCCAAACACCCCTGATAGCAAACCTGAAAGCAAGGATCCGGCTATTGCAGGGAAGATTCCTCCTTCAGTGCCCAGGGGTATTCCCTTAGGCGAACCAAAAATAAATTCAGCAGAAACAATGCCGAAACCTTTATATAACAAATACAAAAAAACACCCATGGTTGCGGAAATTATTGCTGCTCCCGAAAACCAAACCCATAGCTTAAATAACGAGTCCTTTATTCTCATCAGAATCGCCTCGATCCTATTTTATTTATCTTATGTGCAATCAACTGTATAATCAGTATTATAACTATTAAAACAAGTCCGGCTGCATACAGTGATGAATAATGAATGCTTTTGTATGTGGCTGTACCCATTTCAAGTGCAATTAAAGAGGGAATGGTCTCAGCTCTTCCCAATAATTTTGGAAATATTGGAGAGTTTCCTGTTACCATCATTACGGCCATAGTTTCTCCGATAGCCCTGCTGAATGCTAACAGCATATTTACAAAGATGCTGTTTAATGCAAAAGGAAGCATTATTTTTCTCATGGCATACCATTTTGATACGCCCAGAGATTCTGACGCCGTATAATACTTTTCTTTACCTTTTTCAAAAGTTTCCGCACATCCGGTAACTATGTACGGAAAAAGCATGACACATAGCAGCAAGCCACCGGCTAGAACACTTTCACCGGTAACCATGTCCAAATTTCTTTCTAAAAATTTAACTAAAATAACCAGACCCATGAAACCAAAAATAACAGAAGGAACACCGGCTATCATATCAATAAATGACAATATAATTTTTGAATGTTTTTTATTGACATGAAAGCTTAAAAATAATGCGCATCCCACACTTAGCGGTGTTGCTATTGCTATGGCTAAAAATGAAACATACAAGGTTGACAGTATCATAGGAAGAAATGAATACTTTGGTCGGGGGCTTAACGGGCTCCAGGAATCTCCGAAAATATATTCAGTAAATTTTATTTCTTTAAAGAATGTCATGCTTTCTTTAAAAATATAAAAAAATACCAATAGAACCAATATGCTTGACAATAAAGTCCCAATGGTAATTATTATACGAAAAATGCTTTCTTTACAGTCCTTCATGATGACTCCTCGTTAATCAGAACTCCCGCATAAAGCGGGAGCTCCAAAAATTTATTTTATAGGTACAAAACCCATAGATTCAACAACTGTCATTCCTTCTTCACCCATTACATAGTCCATAAATGCTTGCTGAGGAGCAGTTAATTCTCCGTTATATATTGCAATTAACGGTCTTTGTATTATGTAGGATCCGTTTATGATATTTTCTTCTGTTGCTTCAACTCCGTCAACTTTTAGTGTAGCTACTTTTCCGGCATTTTGATTAACAACTCCAAATGATGCATATCCGATTGCATATTCGTTTTCAATTATTTTGGTAACTAGTGCGCCCATTGATGGTGCCTGGATAGCATCGGCTTTCACCTGTACATCACCCATTATTTTTGACTGGAATACCTCGTGTGCACCACCGCCGATGTCCCTTGTCACCACTATGATTTCTTTATCAGGAAGTGAAGCGTCTAAGTCCTTCCAAGTTTTAAATTCTCCTGAAAATATTTTTACTATTTCATCTTTTGTTAAGTTGTCTTTAACTGTTAATACAGGATTGTTAGGATTTACTCCCAATGTTAAAGCATCAATACCAACCTTAAACTCCTTAAGTTCAGGAAGCTGGTCTTTTTCTGTATCCTTAACGGTTCTTGCAACCATACCGAAGTCGCTTGTCTTATCTATAACTGATTTTACACCTTGTCCTGATCCGCCTGCTGAAACATATATTGAAATATTTTCTTCAGGGAATGAAGAATCAACCTTGTCCCAAGTTACATTGCCTTCAATAAAATTAGTAGAGATAGACGCCATTACAGGAGCAAGAGTTGATGAACCGTTAAATAATATCTGCGGTACAAATCCATTTTCTTCAACAACTGGTGCCTCTGTTGGTGCAGCTGCGCATCCAGCCAATACAAGCATTAAAACTAAAATAATACCTAAAACATTTAACTTTTTCATTTATACACCTCATGTTCTCATATTGTTAAAAATTTTTCATCCGATTAATAATATAACATAAATAAATATTTAAACATAATAAAACATTTTTATGGTATTTGCCAATAATTATAAAAAATGGTTATAGTTAAACAAAAATATTTAAATATTTAAAACCACTGTTGCAATATGGAAATTTATTGTATAATATTCACATAATTTAACCAAGGGGTAATTTATGGACATTCTAAAAAAAGAAGCGGTATCAGAACATACTAAATGCAGTTGCAGTTTTAATGGACTGTGCACATCAAAAATTGCACTTTTCAGTATGCTTGATTTGGAGGAACAAAACGAACTTATATACAAGGCAAAGCATTTGAATTATAAAAAAGGTGACATAATATTCCGAGAGTCGGACCCGGCAGATAAAATAATCATAGTACGTTACGGCAAAATCAAGCTTAACCATTTTTCTCAGGAAGGCAAGGAATTTGTTATTGATATTCTCGTTGAAAGCGATATTTATGGAGAACAGAATATTTTCAGCGGAGGAAATTTTAATGTAAATGCAGTTGTCTTGGAGACTACAGGTGTCTGTCTTATTTCCCAATCAGATATCCAAAAGATGATTATTAACCGCCCTGAAGTGGGTATTAAGCTGTTAAGCGTAATCGGTTCTAAATTATCTTCGGCAAATGAGCTTATAGAGTTGTTGTCTATCAATGATGCAAAGACAAGGCTGGCAGGATTTCTTCTGTATAGAAGTACCCGGATAAAAAAAGATTTAATAGAATTGTCCCGTGACGATATAGCAGCATACATAAATCTTACCCGAGAGACTGTCAGCAGAAAACTTAATGAATTAAGCGATGAGGGAATTATAGAACTCAACGGCCACAGAAAAATCAAAATAGCAGACATGGAAACACTAAGAGCAATTTTTGAATTCGGAAATTAATTTTAAAGAGTGATTTAAATCACGGTTTGTAATTTCCGGACCTACTATAATAAGGACATAATAAAGAATTAATGAGAAGAGCTAAACATTCTCATTTTAAATAATTAGGAGGATAAAAATGAAAAAACTTGTAAAAAATAATGTTTATTGGGTAGGAAAAATGGACTGGGAGCTGGAATCATTTCATGGAGCAGATTATTCCATTAATCACGGCTCAAGTCAAAATGCATATTTAATTCAAGAAGAAAAGACAGTATTGATTGATACTGTATGGAAACCGCATTCTACGGAGTTTGTGGACAATCTGGAATCAGAAATTGATTTGAAAAAAATAGACTTTATTGTAATGAATCATGGTGAGATTGATCACAGTGGATCATTGCCGACATTGATGGAGAAAATACCAGGGACACCGATATATTGCACGGCAAATGGAGTTAAGTCACTAACAGGACAGTTTCACCATCCTGAGTGGAATTTCCAGGTGGTGAAAACCGGAGACTCCATCGATATAGGAAATGGAAAGAAGCTGGTATTTGTTGAAATGAAAATGCTGCACTGGCCGGACAGCATGGCGACATATCTGACAGGAGACAACATTCTGTTTTCCAATGATGCTTTCGGACAACACTATGCAGTTGAAGAACTGTTCAATGACAAGGCAGATCAATGCAAGTTGTGGGAAGAGGCCATGAAATATTATGCAAATATTCTGAACCCATTATCACCGCTTGTTAAAAAGAAAATAGAAGAGGTTGTAGCTTTAAACCTTCCAATAGATATTATAGCACCAAGCCATGGCGCCATATGGAGAGATAATCCACTGCAGATAATAGAAAAATATTATGAATGGTCTAAAGACTATCAGGAAGATCAGGTAACTGTTGTCTATGACACAATGTGGGATGGAACAAAGCAGCTTGCACATAAGATAGCATCGGAAATTTCGGGAATTTCTCCAAATACACGTGTGAAAATATACAATATCTCTCACACAAACAAAAATGACATCATGACAGAGGTGTTTAAATCAAAGGCGATTGCAGTCGGTTCTCCGACCGTAGGTCAGAATATCCTTTCCTCTGTGGGCGGATGGATAGACTTTTTGAAAGAATTGAAATTTAAAAATAAGAAAGCAGCGGTGTTCGGATGCTACGGCTGGAGCGGAGAATCTACAAAGGTCCTTCGCGAAAGATTGACAGATTCAGGCTTTGAGGTTGTGGAACCTGAAATCAAATGCAACTGGAACCCGGAAAACGCAGATTTAAATAAAGCTTCAGAAATTGCAAAAGCTCTTATGGAGAAATAACAAAAACATTAGCCTGTCATTTGTTGAACAAATGACAGGTATTTTATTGTTAAAATTATGAGCCTAAATTATAATTTTATGGTTAATTATGTTTATTGATGATATAATTGAATTGTTAATGTTTACACAATTAGAGCGTATACTTATATAAATTGAAACAAGAGGGAATGAATATGGACGTTACCGGACTAATGGACAATAAAAACATTATTATAACTGACAGCAACTATGATATTATTTACGCGGGCTCTAATATTACAAAGTATTTTAATAAAAGGTACGTTGCTGACATAGGTTATAAAAGCTCTTTTATGGAAAAAAATGATGTAGTAATTTTAGTTGAAAGCAGTTTTAAGAAAAATAAAGAGTATGATAACAAAGATTTGGAATTTATCGGAATAAAAAATGAATTAAAAAATGTTGACAGTTTCATTGTTATTGGTAATTACCGCAATAAGGAAGTTCAGCCTATTTTTAAATCTGATGCGGAGTATTTGAATATAAACACTATATTCTGCGGTACAGAAATCTTTGTAGAAATGAGCAGCACTCAGAATCATTGCCTGGTGAAAGTTAACAGTATTAACATTAAGTGCAATCTAGAAGAGTTTACAAACCAATTAATTCTAATAAACGAAGAAGGCATAAAATATTTTAGAGATGAGTGCCGCCAAAGCAGATTAAATAAAATAAGTGATATTTTGAATGGCTTTAAGTTTAATGAATATATAAAATATATTGATAATATTAATATTCAAAATTTAGTACAAGCAGATATTGCAGATTCTCTTATAAATAATATTGAGACAGAAGGAGAAGTGTATATTAAACTTCACAATTCATATATAAGAGCAGCTAAAATGTCTCTTGGACGAAAAAGCGGGATTTACCATATGTTTATGATTGAAGACCAGCAGGATATTTTCGAATCAATAAATTTAAAAATCAATAAGTATGACAATCTGGAAGAACGCAATAAGGATAATAAGATAATAAGTGAATTTATATCTTCATATAAAATATTGGGACAAAATGAAAATACAAGCAAGGTAAAGAATCTATTAAAAAAAGCATCAACTACAAATATAACAATAATGCTTCTTGGCGAAAGCGGAACAGGCAAGACATTTGTGGCACATGAAATACATAAAAACAGTAAGCGGCATAACGAAGCATTCATTCATGTCAACTGTGCTTCCATACCATATAATTTAATAGAAAGTGAATTGTTCGGATATAGTGAAGGTGCCTTTACAGGAGCGAAAAAGGGCGGGAAAAAGGGATTTTTTGAATTGGCGGATAGGGGGACAATATTTCTTGATGAAATTGCGGAAATGCCCATAGAACTCCAGGGAAGGTTATTGGAAGTAATTCAAAATAAAACCTTTTACAGAGTAGGCGGTACTGAAAAAATACATATAGATGTAAGGTTGATTGCAGCAACAAATAAGAATTTAAAAAATTTAATTTCAGAAAATAAATTCAGAGAAGATTTATATTACAGAATAAATGTGTTTCCTATAGAACTGCCGCCCTTAAGAGAAAGAATGACAGACCTATATGTGATAGTATCTAAGTTATTGCCCGATATATGCAGCAGAATGGAAGTCGAACCGTTAATTTTAAGCCCTGAGGCTTTTGAAAAAATGAAGACGTATGATTGGCCGGGTAATATCAGAGAACTTGAAAATATATTGGAAAAAGCCATTATAATGAGTGAAGGGAAATTTATTAAGCCGGAAGATATATTAATAAACGAAAAAATCAATAAAGCAGGCAATATGACACTTAAGGAAATGAAGGAAGAGTACGAAAAAAATATTATCATAGATACTTTGAATAAATTTAACGGAGAAAAAATTAAAACAGCAAAGTATTTAGGATTAGGGCGAACAAGCTTATTTGAAAAAATAAAGAAGTATGATATAGTCTAGATGTTAGGAGATAAATATGTTATTATCAAAAATAAAGGATAGAATAGGAAATCTTGAAGGCAGATTCGGGATATATTATTTAGATATAAACAGCGGCGAAGACTGTTATGTTGGAAATACAGACAGGTTTATATCAGCCGGCATATTGAAGTTTCAAGTATTAATAGAAGTATTCAGGCAATTGGAAGATAAAATCATCGGTAAAAATGATATTTATGTTTTAAAGGACGAAGATAAGGTAACATCAATAGGCGCATTGAGCAATATACATGAAGGCATTAGGCTTACAATAGAGGATTTATATAAGGTTATGATAGCTGTCAGTGATAATACGGCTTGTAATGTATTAATTAAGATTTTAGGCATGGATAATATTAATAAAACCATGGATGATTTAGGTTTCGCCAATACTAAGGTGAACAGATTATTATATGACTATGAGAGCAGAGAACGGGGTCTCGAAAATTATTATTCATTGAAGGAAATGGCGGAAGCCTTCATCAGATTATATGAGGGACAGCTTATTTCAAAGCAGGCCAGTAACGAAATTCTTACAATCCTTAAGTTTCAGCAGAGAAGTTATATAATGCCGTATTATTTTGGCGAAAATATTGAAATTGCACATCAGGTCGGGGAAGATGAGGGCATAATACATGATTTAGGTATAATCTACGCTGAGAATCCATTCGTGTTGTGTATGGGAGCTGACGGTGTTGATACAAGAAAGACGGAAAGCGTGATGCGCGATATAGCATATATATGCTACAAGAATTCAACAGACACAACAAAATGTTCGGAAAGCCGGACTTAAGGTTTGATTAACCGAACCTATAAGGCAGAATAAATAAGCTGTTATTTATCTGTCTTTTTTATTTTATTGAAATATACATATTTAATTATCTGACTTGATCTGAGGAAAGTTGGCACAGAATATGCTTATAGTATATTAACTTCATATGGGTGTTTAACACCTAAATAAATTCTTTATAGGAGGAAATATGAGTAAAAGTTCTACTAATGTGAGCAGCGGCTTTCACAAGGAAATTGGTTTGTTCGGGGGTATCAGCCTGGTTGCGGGAATGACAATAGGTTCAGGTATCTATTATTTAGGCAGTTATGTTTTACAGCGTGCTGAGATGAGTATTGGCATGGCATTGCTTTGCTGGATAATCGGCGGAATAGTATCCATACTTGGAGGGCTGTGTTTTGCAGAACTTGGAGCTTCAATGCCTGTAGCAGGTGGTATGACAATATATCTTAGCAAGGCATATAATCCGGCAGTAGGATTTATAAATGGTTTTTCACTGTTATTTATTAACGGGTCCGGTTCTATTGCCGCACTGTCTATAGCATTCATTACGGCCTTTAATGCTATAATACCTATGAGTGAAATTACTGTTAAAATTTTTGCCGTAATTATAATTATATTATTTACTGCTTTAAATTACAGAGGAGTCAAAGTCGCTACATTGTTTCAAAACTTTACTATGGTAGGAAGAGTAATTCCGTTATTTCTTATTATTCTGTTAGGACTGACAATGGGTAATGAAAAGGTCAATTTAAGTATTTTACCTGCAAATGCACCGTCAAGTATAAGCGGAATTATTACTATGATAGCATTTGCAACATTTGCAAGCTTATGGGCTTATGAGGGCTGGACTAATTTAAATACTGTTGCGGAAGAAATGAAAAATCCTAAAAAAGATCTTCCTTTATCTATTATTATTTCACTCACTTTTATTACAATTATTTATACAGTTTTTAATTTTGCCATTTATAAGGTACTGCCATTAAATGAAATATCCGCAATGATACAATCTGATAATATTTATCTTGGTTCAGAGGTTGCAAGCAGATTAATGGGTAATTTAGGATTTTATGTTGTGCTCATAGGAATGTCTGTCGGCATAATCGGAACAATAAATGGTGATGTGCTGACATTTCCCCGTACATATTACGCAATGGCTAAGGAAGGCTATTGTCCTAAGTCCTTTGGAGAGCTGCATCCAAAGTATGGAATACCTCATGTTGCTACATTAGTACAGGCAGTTATTGCAATTATACTGGTTTTAATGAGAAACCTTGAACAGTTAACAGGCCTGGTTATATTCACCAGTGCAGCATTAAATATGCTTGCTGTAGGTGCAGTCTTAGTTTTCAGAAAAAAATATCCTGAATTAGAAAGACCGTACAAGGTATGGGGAGGGGTTCCGACTGTTATAGTTACATTAATTTTGTTTGCTGTATTGCTCATTAATGAATTTATAAGCAATCCGGTTAATTCTTTAATAGGATTAATAGTTCCGGCAATAGGATTTATTGTTTACTTCTACTTTAAGAAGAAAAATTCCGGAGCAGATTACAGCGGAGACAATATTGAATAATAAATTATAAATAAAGTAAAAAGGAGTGAGCAATGAAAACATTATTAATCGAAAAAGGACATATAATTGATCCTCAAAATAACATAAATGGTGCAGCGAATATATTTATAAAAGATGGAAAGATAGCTTTACTGACAGAAGAATTCATAGCAGCAGATGAAATTATTAATGCAGAGGGAAAAATTGTATGTCCTGGATTTATAGATATTCATATGCATGAGGATCCTTATGACCCTGCAGAAGATAAACTGGATAAAAGTATTGCACTTTCTATGCTGAAAATGGGGGTCACTACAGCAATAGGAGGAAATTGCGGTGATAATGTTTATGATCCTCTAATATATCTTGACATTATAGACAAAAGAGGAACGGCAACAAACTTGGGACTATTTGCCGGCCATACATATATCAGAAATAAATGCGGCGGTCATGATAAATATTCACCGGTAAACAATGAAACACTAAATAAGATGGTGAGTCTGGGCGAGGAATATTTATCAGGTGGTTGTTTTGGAATTTCATATGGGTTAAAATATATTCCGGGAACTACAAATATAGAATTGACCGAAATGTCCAAGCTGTGCAAGCCAAAAGACAAATTAATAACATCCCATGTCAGATACGACGCTTCAAGAGTATTCGAAGCAGTTCAAGAAGTTGCAGATTTAGGAGAGAAATTGGATTTGCGGGTTCAAATATCCCATATAGGCAGTATGGGAGGATACGGACAGATGACTGAGCTGCTGAAGATTATTGAGGAATATAAATCCAGAGGAGTAGATATATTGTGTGATTGCTATCCATATAATGCATTCAGCACATATATCGGAGAAACAACTTATGATGATGGGTTCCTGGAAGCTTATAATGCAGATTATGACAGTGTATTGATCTGTGATGGAAAATATGCCGGAATGAGATGTACAAAAGAAATATTTGAAGAGCTTCGTGCTGCGGCACCTATGACATTGACTGTTGGATTTTTTATGAAGGATGAAGATGTTACGGAAGCACTGCTAAGTCCTAATGTGATACTTGGCAGTGATGGCGTAAGAAATGGTGATGCAGGGCATCCAAGAGCTGCCGGAACATTTCCACGATTTATATCTCAATTTGCCAAGACAGGCAGAATAAGCCTGTATGACACTATAAATAAAATGACGGCCATGCCGGCTAAACGTCTGCGCTTAAGAAATAAAGGGAATTTTTCAGCCGGTTCGGATGCTGATATTGTAGTCTTTGATTACAGCAAGATACAGGATAAATCAACTTATGAGGAACCGGCTAAGGAACCTGAAGGCATAGACTATGTAATGTTAGGCGGACAAATAGCTGTTGAAAATGGCAAGGTAGTTAACGACAGTCTGGGCAAATCTGTAAGATGTGTATAGATTCACTTAATACAATATCAATTTAAAGGGAGTAAAAAATGAAAGACATTATCCTGGAAAAACTCAAAAATGCAAGTGGGAAGGTTGGATTTTATTATAAAAATCTTGTAACAAACGAAGAGATTGCATTTAATGAAAATGAGCCATTCTTAGCCGCCAGTGTTATAAAGCTTCCTATATTGGCTGCGATATTTCGTGATGCAGCCATTGGAAGTACGGATTTATCAGAATTGATTAAGGTTAAACATACGGATAAAGTTCCAAGCTGCGGTGCTCTTAACTTATTTACTAATGAACCACATGTTGACATAAGGACGCTTTGCAGGCTGATGATAACTATAAGCGATAATACAGCTACAAATGTTTTAATAAGTTACTTTACAATAGAAGCTTTAAGCAAGAAGTTTAATGAAATGGGTTTAGTGAAAACAAAACTTAACAGATTATTATTTGACAGTGAAGCCGCAAATCAGGGTAAACAAAATGTATTTGCTCCGAAAGAAATAGGTGCCTTATTAGAGCAAGTATATAACAGAACATTTGTAAATAAAAACATATCAAAGGAAATGGAAGATATACTGTTAGAACAACAGGTTAATCATAAAATTCCCGGCAGATTGCCAGATGCTAAGATAGCACATAAAACAGGCGAGGATGATGGAATTACCCATGATGCGGCTATTGTTTATGCTGATGAACCATTTATAATAGTATTTGCTTCTAACGATACAGATGTTCCGGAATTTGAACAGCTGATCAGAGATGTTTCGTTTGATTGCTATAAGAAAAATTCCAGTCATAAGTAAAAAATGGCGCTGTTGCACTAAGAATGAAAATTCCTCTGTCATGCAGACAATTAAAAACAAAAAACTTTTTATGCCAATCGTAGTTGATACGGTTGGCATAATTTATTATACGATATGTTTAAATGAGAAATTATCATTAATTGCTCATATTTCAAGATATGTCAGAAAAATGTCATAATCCTGTCATTGACATCTACTTCCAAATTATTTCAATTTATTCAAGAATATCATATAATTGCTTATTGGACTTTAAAAAAGTGGGTTTCTAAAAGGGTTAAAAGTACAATAAAAGGGGGGAGTACTTATAAAATATTTGATTAAGCAAAAACAATTAACTGAAAAATGAAAAGATTTAGAGGAGAAACTATGACGAAAATAAAAAGCATAAATACAAAATTGGTTATTGTATCTTTGTTGCAGGTTTTATGCATAGGTCTTGGCATAATTACGTATTTGAAGTTTTATTTATCTAAGAACATTGACAATAATTATTTTATATACATTATCAAAGATGATGAAAAATTAGCCAATGTATTGAATTTACAGAACATATCAAGCAGGAGCATGAATAATGGCATGGAATATTCTTAAAGAAAGTGATGTTTTAAAGAAGGCTGTGGACAATAATGAGTTCATTCTCAACTATCAGCCGATTGTAGATGCCGTTACATATGAGACCTTGTGGATTGAGGCATTAATGAGATGGCGCAGCAGTATAATCGGAACTGTATCTCCTGAAAAATTTATTCCGGCATTAGAGGAAAAAAATCTCATGCTTACGGTAGGGGAGTGGGTTCTTAAAAATGCATGCATCCAGCTGAAGAAATGGCATAATCGCGGGTATACAAGCAGCGGCATATCTGTAAATGTTTCTCCTGTACAGCTACGGCAGCATAATTTTGCAGAAGCAGTGCAAAATGTCCTGGGAGAAACAGGGTTAAAACCCGAATGCCTTTCGCTTGAAATAACGGAGAGCATTAAATTAGAGGAAGCTCCTTATATTATAAAGATGTTAAGAGATCTGAAGAAGACAGGAGTAAGGATTTCAATCGATGATTTCGGGACAGGATACAATTGCCTGAAATACTTGCAGGAATTGGAGTTTACCAGCTTGAAAATAGACAGGGCATTTGTTGCAAACCTGAAAAATGATAGGGGAAGAATGTTGATTGACAGCATAATTTCACTTGGACACAGAATGGGGGTAAAAGTTATAGCAGAAGGTACCGAAACTGTCGAACAGTGTGAACAGCTTAAGGAAATGGGATGTGATATGCTTCAGGGATATTATTTTTGTAAACCCGTATCTGCTGAAAAGTTATATTTTTTCTTTGAGAACAGCTGCATAAATGAAAGAAATGGTTCAGAATAATACAATATCTTAAATAATATAGATAAAATGGACTTGTGGTGATATTATATTAGTCAAGCAACAGATATTATGTTAACATAAGTTCATCAATTTTTGCATTAAAAGAGGAAAATAAGTAGACATGAACAATATGACATTTGGTGAATGCCTCAAATGTATGCTTTCAGCTTTAGATGTAAGCATGAATCGCCTAGCTAAATCTATAAATGTAGACAATTCGCTTGTTAACAGATGGGTTCATGGGGAAAGGATTCCTCCTTATGGTTCGTCTTATATTGAAAACATTGCAGGGTATCTGTCTAAAAATGTTCACAATGCGTACCAAATTAAAAATCTTAATGAACTTTTCATTAGACAAGGCTTGTACCCAAGCAATACAAGCAATATAGAAGATAGAATAAAAAGGGTTTTGTCAGAAGCTCAAGGGTATTCATATGAATGTAAAAAAAGGATTTTGAAGGATAAAAGAATAAAAATCAAGGGAAAAACAGCAGAAGAAAAAAATTACAAAGCAAAGTTTGAAGGTTCAATTAAAACCAACACTGAGCCACATATTTTTCAAATGAAAACGACAGATGATATATTTGCATTATCAAGCAATGATAAAGTAATCTTAGGTTCAGACAATATAAATATGCTTGTGCTTGACTTGCTTGATGAAGCGGTACGAGCCGATTGGCATAAAAATAAAATAATTTATATGACTTACAATAGCAATGTGGTAAGAACTGATGATGAAATTGCTAATATAAGAAATCGTTTTATAAGGGCAATAAAAAATGGATGGAAAATTATTATTCTGATAAAGCTGGACAATGATTTATGCAGGATATTAAACTTTATTAAGTTTGCTATGCCGCTGATTATATCAGGAGGTTTGATAACATATTATTATAACAGATACGGTTTATTTGATGTAGAAAGGGAAGCATTTGTAATTCCGGAAATCGGTGCAGTGTCCAGTTTTGTATACAACAATTGCAATTCAGAACTAAATACTGCATTTTATCTGAAGAGCGGAAGCGCTGTCAATGTATTCAAAGAATATTTTGAAGCTATGCTTAAGAATGATGCTCATCCGTTAATAAGAAATTTTGCGATGAATGAATATGCGGAGTATTGCCGTATTTTAACTGAAGCTGATGAAGCGGTAGGCAGCCGGATGTCGTATAAATCTAATTTAAATACATTAATGCTGCCTGAACAAATATATATAAAACTGCTGAAAAAGTACAAGCTTTCTGATGATGTGATAGGCTTCGCATTTAAAAATTACAAAAAACAGTGCCATTCTTTTAAAAGGAACATAAGACATTACGAGTACAACGAAATATATCTTATGGATTCAATTAACAGCTTAATAGAGGGACAAGAGTTTTATTTGTATTACTATTCGGGAATTCAACAGATAAAATTGGATATTGAAGATATTATCGAATTATTGAAAAATATCATACATAATCTTGAAACATACAAGCATTATAACATTTCATTTATAAATGAAAGGGCTGAGAGCCTGACAGCAATAAAAAATTTTTCTTTTGTGCTAAAAGAGAGAAAAGCATTATTTTATGAGAATTACAGGTTGAAAGACAATTATCCCGAAGTAAGCGTTTTTGTAGATGAGCCACTTTTTGTAAAGGCTTTTGAAGAATACTTCAGAAGAACTTGGGACGAAAATATTGCACCGGTACATAAAGAAAAATTAGAAGTCATAAAACTTCTTCAAAGACATATGGATGCTCTCGAATACTAAGAAATAAAATGTTTTCCTGGAAATATAAAACGTAATATGTTATAATAATATACAATATAATTAAAATCTAAACTCAGAGGTGCAATATGTTTGCTTACAAATTGTGGTTAAAGGTTAGGAGATTTTGTATAGTCGCATTAATAGGCATTATAGCATTTTCGTATATTTCACAATATTTTTTTAAATGAAGTGATATCACATTTGAAATACACTTAGCTTCTGGGTTAGGGAGCGTGGTCCGTAAAATTCGGACAATCAGAAACCCCATAATGAATTTATGGGGTTATTTTGATAAAAAATTAATTTACATAAATTGCAAACTTGTGTATAATAGTTATGAAAGTCGTTATTTTAGAAAAAATGTAACGATGAAATATAAAAAGGGATGTCATAGAAATTTTACATGGATAAAATTCATCTATAAAATTACAGCATCAGGAGGACGAAATGAAACAAATTAAGACTGTCGATGCAGCAGGCCATATACTTTGCCATGATATTACTCAAATCATCAAAGGTGTTACAAAAGACGTAGTATTTAAAAAGGGACATGTTGTAAGGGAAGAGGATATACCGGTGCTTCTTTCTGTTGGCAAAGAAAATCTTTATGTCTGGGAAAACCAGGAAGGCATGCTTCACGAAAATGAAGCCGCAGAAATACTGTATGGAATCTGCAAAAATAATCATATGAAACCCTCGCCGGTTAAAGAAGGAAAAATAGAAGTAATCGCCGATGCGGACGGTTTGTTCAAATTGGATACAGAAAGACTTTATCAGATAAACAGCCTTGGAGAAATGATGATAGCAACAAGGCACGGTAACACAGCGGTCAAAAAGGGAGATAAATTAGCCGGAACAAGAATAATCCCATTGATCATAGAAGAACATAAAATGAAAAAGGCTCAAGAAATAGGAGCAGGCAAACCGCTGATGGAAATTTTGCCTTTCAAGCATAAAAAAATTGGCATAGTTACAACAGGAAGCGAAGTTTTCCACGGAAGAATTAAGGACACATTCGGACCCGTTGTGATGGAAAAATTCGGTGAATTCGACACGGAAATTTTAGGACAGACAATTGTGGACGATGACAAAAAAGAAATATCCGCAGCAATCCTATCATTTATTGAAAAAGGTGCAGATGTTGTAGTCTGTACAGGAGGCATGAGTGTTGACCCTGACGACTGTACACCGGGAGCAATCAAGGACACGGGAGCGGATATAATTACATATGGAGCACCTGTACTTCCGGGAGCTATGCTTTTAGTATCCTATTATAATTACGGCGGAAAGAAAATTCCTGTTATAGGTCTTCCGGGATGTGTCATGTATGCAAAACGAACTATTTTTGACTTAGTTTTGCCAAGAATCATGGCAGATGACAAAATTACCAAATCAGATATTGATAAACTTGGACAGGGCGGATTATGCCTTAATTGTAATGTCTGTACATATCCTAACTGCGGATTTGGCAAAGGCAACTGATACCTTAATATTGTATTTAATTATCTGCTTTAGTTAATTAAATACAATATTTATAACGCCAGCGTTATATTTGAAAAAAGCTAGCGATATTTAATCAATATAAATTTCGTTGGTTATTTAAATAAAAAAATAATATAAGTTAAAAAGGAGCTCATGAAAAATGAAAAAAATTATCAGTTTATTTTTAATTCTATGTATGGTATTCTCATTAGTAGGATGCAATGCAAATAACCCAAAAGTTGAAAACAATGATCAGGCAGAAAATGCAACGCCTGAAGAACCAGCAAAACCGGAGGAACCAGCACAGACTGAAGCAACATTACTTGTGGCTGCTGCGGCAAGCTTGAAAAATTGTATGGATGATGAATTAATACCGCTGTTTACAGAACAAAACCCTAACATCAAAGTTAATGCTACATATGACAGCTCGGGAAAACTTCAGACACAGATAGAAGAAGGAGCAGAAGTAGACGTATTTATGTCGGCAGCAATGAAGCAGATGAATGCTCTTAATGAAAAAGGATTAATCGCAGAAAACTCCATAGTTGAACTTTTGGAAAACAAAATCGTATTAATTGTACCAAATGGCAGTGATAAGGGAATAAGCAAATTTGAAGAAATAATAAATGCTGATACAATTGCTGTAGGAGATCCGGAAAGTGTACCGGCAGGACAATATGCAAAGGAAGCACTTGAAAATCTTGGAATATGGGATCAAGTTTCCGCAAAAGCAAGCCTGGGTACAAATGTTACAGAAGTGCTGAACTGGGTCGCTGAAGGAAGTGCTGATGCAGGAGTAGTATATGCAACAGATGCAGCAAGCAATGACGGCGTTTCTGTTGTAGCTGAAGCACCGGAAGGAAGCGTATCAAAAGTAATATATCCTGTAGGAATAGTAAAAGCAACAGAAAAGACAGATGCAGCAAAGACATTTACAGAATTTTTGCAAAGTGATGAAGCACTGAAAATATTTGAAACATATGGATTCACAGCAAATAAATAGGAGATAAAATGAAGCTCTCACCAATATTGATATCAATGAAAACAGCATCAGCAGCAATAATAATAACATTTTTTCTTGGAATTTTTGCAGCAAGATGGGTTGTAAAAATAAAGTCCGAAAAAATAAAAATGTTATTAGACGGTATATTGACATTGCCCCTGGTATTGCCTCCAACTGTAATGGGTTTCTTTGTCTTGCTAATATTTGGTGTAAAAAGACCTTTAGGAAAGTTCCTGTTAGAGTTTTTCAGTGTAAAAATAGTGTTTTCTTGGACAGCCACTGTAATAGCGGCTGTTGTCATTTCATTTCCTCTTATGTATCGTTCGGCAAGAGGCGCATTTGAACAGGTCGACCAAAATTTAATAATTGCAGGCAGGACGCTTGGCATGTCAGAGAACAGAATATTTTGGAAAGTCACAATGCCCATTGCTTTGCCGGGGGTTGCATCAGGAGGGGTGCTGGCATATGCAAGAGGGCTTGGAGAATTCGGCGCCACAGCTATGATAGCAGGAAACATAGAAAATGTTACAAGAACTCTTCCGCTGGCGATTTATGCGGAGGTTGCGGCAGGAAACATGGATTCTGCAATGAATTATGTTGCAGTTGTTCTGGCTATATCATTTATTGTTATTGTGCTGATGAATTACTTCACATTCAGAGGAAGAAAATACTTGAACAGGGATAAGGTCAAATGAGTTTAAAAGTTGATATAAGGAAAAAATTCAAAGGATTCAGCCTTGATGTTTCTTTTGAAACAGATAAGGAATACATAGGTCTATTGGGTGCTTCAGGAAGCGGGAAAAGCATGACTCTGAAATGCATTGCCGGTGTTGAGACGCCTGACAAAGGCAGTATTGTGTTAAATGGCAGAGTTCTGTTTGATTCTGAGAAAAAAATAAATCTCAGGCCGCAGGAAAGAAACATTGGATTTTTATTTCAAAACTATGCGCTGTTTCCAAATATGACAGTGGAAGAAAACATCGGAGCAGGATTAAAACTACCTAAAAAAGAAAAAAAGATCATTGTTGATGATATGATAAAGACATTTCATCTTCAGGGACTTGAAAAAAAATACCCCGGTCAGATATCAGGAGGCCAGCAGCAAAGAGCAGCACTTGCAAGGTGCATTGCTTACAATCCGGATATGATTCTCCTTGATGAACCTTTTTCAGCACTGGACACTCATTTAAAAGTCCAGGTTCAGGCGGAAATATTTGAGCTTCTAAAGCTGTATGACGGTGAAGTATTAATGGTCACTCACAGCATGGAGGAAGTTTACAAATTCTGCAGGAAGCTGGTTATTATTGATGAGGGAAAATCCGTTTTATTCGGTGATACGAAAGAAATATTTACAGAACCAAAGCTTGTTTCTGCGGCAAGGCTCACCGGCTGCAAAAATATATCAGGCTTCAGTCTTATATCAAGTGATAGGATATATGCACAAGACTGGGGCTTTGAAATAAAAATGAATAAGTCCGTATCTGATGCCGGCTTTATCGGAATCAATTCACATTGTTTTGAAATTTTAGAAGATTTTAATTCAAACAATGAGGAAAATATCATAGATTGCAAAGTAGTCGAAATAATTGAAATGATTCAAGGATACACAATTATATTTCAAAACAAAAATAGCAATATTTCATCATCAGATATGTACTTTGATGTGAAAAAAGAGATGTGGGACAACAGAAGGAATAAAAATAATTTATTTTTAAAAATACCGGAAAGTTCCGTACTCTTATTAAAATAGCATTAATATCATTCCAAGCTGTGTCTTCCTTGACGCAGCAAGGCTCTCCTTGATATTATAAATATTTGCTGAAGTACTTTGCAAATAGAATATCTGTGTTTTCTTCTACTTCTTTGCTGAATTCTTCGTAAGTTTTTAAAAATTCAATACATTCAGGTGTTAATGTGGAACCTCCTCCATTAGCACCTCCTATTTTTCTTTCTAATAATTTAAAATCCATAGCCTTTTCTGTTTCAACAATCATTCTGAATGCCTTTGAATAAGAAAGGCTCATGCTTTTTGCGGCGGCATTTAAAGATTCATATTTTTCAGTCATCCTCAATAAGTCTAAGACACCGGGGCCGAAAAATATTTCTTCTTTTGCTAATCTGATTTTTAAAGCACAATGTAATTTTTTCATTGCAGTAACCTCCTTATCTTATTGTATTTTATCAAATTAAATAACAAGAATAAAGAACAAGTTTATAATTCCACAGCCTTTGTTCTGAACATTTCCATCATTTCACCTGTAAGGCTTATATTGAGGTCAGCAGGTGGTATGTCTTCTCTGTTCAGCCACACGCCCAATGCAAGTTCTTCTTCCTCCAGTGTTATGGTATCATCGCCATCAAGCTCAGCATAAAATCCAGCAAGCAGGGTATCAGTAAATGGCCATGGCTGGCTCTTGTAGAACCTAAGATTCTTAACCTTCAGGCCTACTTCCTCCTCTACTTCTCTGTGAACGGTCTGCTCCAGACTTTCGCCTATTTCGGCAAATCCCGCTATAAGTGCATATCTGTTGGTGCCTCGTCCGGCATACTTTGTCAAAAGCAATTTATCTCCATTATGAACAGCAACGATGACACATGGAGATATTGTAGGATATGCCTGAAATCCGCAGGATTCGCAATAAAGCATTCTTTCCTTTTCGGAAAGCCTCATTGGTTTGCCGCACTTGCTGCAGTAATGGTGATTACCATACCATCTGTTAAGCTGCCATCCTACAGCTCCTGCAAATGATCGCCAGTATTTAATCTCAGTCCTGAATCTGCCTGTCGAAACATAAGTCCATCCTTCCGCCGAATCAAGTCCATTTTCATTCGCCAGATAGTAATTAATATCATCAATGGTAAAAAGAAACTGTGCGTTATTAATTAGGTTCGGATAATCTTTTTCAAAATCAGAAAATGAAGGATACCATAGTTTATCTTTGTCTTCTCGTACAAGGACAGTGTCACCATTATATGAAAGGAACAAGTCCTTAGGCTTTGCTTTCTTTTTTTCATATTTATTGCTGAATATTCTCGGATAAATATCTTGGATCATAATGTACCTCTTTAGTTTATTAATAATAATTATTATACCATAAAAGATAACAGAAGAAAATAATAGCTTAATTTGTTGACAAGTGTTATTTATGCCACCAGCTAAAGAGCCTTAAAGTCTAAGGGTTTAAATATTTCATTATTGTTTGTGATTGGCGGTTAAATATATTAAGTGTGTCTTATTGTTAAACAAAGGAAATGGCAAAAGACATGAAAAAGCAACGTTTTCAAATTGAGAGCGTTTTAACACCCAATTGACAAATACCATATAATATATTAATATCAGTATGGAAGATATGATTTGGAGTTGGAAGATGAAAATAATAAAAGTAAAGGGCAGTACATATTGCATGGATGTAGGTATGTCTTATGTTCCTTTTTATAAAATAAATGAAAGAGATATTATTTTGCTTGATACAGGTCACATATATGAAAGAGAAAAACTAGAAACTGCTTTAGAAGAAAATGATTTTAATATCAAAGGAATACTAAACAGTCACGGACACCCTGATCACGTAGCAAGCAACCAGTATTTTAAGGGAAAATACAACTGCATCATAGCTGCGCCCATGTATGAGGCTCAAATATGCAGTTCTGCCATGAACCTGAAGGCATATTACAATAACAACACTCTTACGGAAATAAAAGAACAATACGGTTATATGTTGTTTGAAACAGATATATATATATCTGACAAACAAAATGAGATAAATTTTTGTGGAGTTAATTTTAAAATAATGCATACTCCAGGTCACAGTCCATCACACATATGCATAACAACCCCGGATAATGTGGGCTATGTGGCAGATGCTCTCATAAGCTACGAAATGATTGAATCTGCTAAGATACCCTTTGACTTTGTATTGCTGGAGGACTTGAAAAGCAAGGATAAATTGCTGAGCTTTGACTGTGACAGATTTATAGTTGCACATAAAGGAATTTATGATGATATTACAAATCTGACAGCTGACAATATTGCATTTTACATCCATCGGGCCGAAAAAACATATGAACTTATAAACGGGAAAATGACAATGGGAGAAATTGTGAAAGAAGCTTGCAAAAGCTTTGGACTAAAGCTTAACAACATATACAAATATGATCTTATTTCCAGAATGCTGAGATGCCATGTTGACTATTTGTATGAAACAGGAAGAATCAGGCTGGTTATAGACAAAGGCTTTCGTAAATATGAAAGAAATGAAGACATAGAAATCGTATCATAATAATAAAAAAGAAAAATAATGTAAAAAACAGAACCTCATTATCCTTATGTACAGGTTCTGTTTTATTGTTGCATGTTTTTCTGATGTTGAATGCTGACTTTTTACTTCTCAATAAAATTAACCAAGTCTTCATTAAATTTGTCTTTCTCATCATAGAAAGCACCATGCCCGCTAAATTGAAACGGCAATAGAACAGAATTTTTAATGGCGTGGTTTTGTACTTCACCCAGTTCAAAAGGTACTATCAAATCATGAATTCCATGGATAATCAATGTCGGGACTTTTATTGTTTCTAAATCATAAAATAACTGTTCCTTGAGCCATGTATTGGAGATTGCGGCAGTTGACCACCCGGCAGCCTGCAGGCCTATTTGGAAGAACCAATCAGAAAATGGATCAGATGTATGCTGAAAGAAAAACATATCCCCGAAACCTCTGAGCATTTTAGGGCGGTCATCATATGTTTCCTTTATTATATTAAGTACAGTGTCCTTATCCAGTCCATAAGGGAAGTTGGGGAGCTTAATAAGGCTGGGAGCGGCAGCCGCAAAAAGAGCAAGCTTTGACACACCATAACCATTATATCTGGACATATACCTTATAGCTATGGCACCGCCCGTTGAGTGTCCTGCCAGCACAAAATCCTTCAGCTTAAGCGTTTCAACAACACAGTCCACATCATCAGCCAGCCGGTTGTAATCATACCCATGCCACGGTTTATCAGATTTACCGAAACCTCTTTGATCTATTCCTACACATCTGAAACCTCTTTTAGGCAGAAAGTCAAACTGGTATTCAAACAAATCATGACTTCCCGGCCAACCATGCAAAAATACAATTGTCTTGTTACCCTCGGGATTAAGGTCTTCGACATATACTTTGACAGCCGGTTCTACATTAATATAGTATCCCATAACACACCTCCGAATAAATAGTCTTTTAGAAATACTATTCATCTGAAACCTAGATATGAATAATTGAACGCTCAGAGTTTAATATTATAAGAGACAGACAATAGATTACTTTTCATTTTTGTAATCTTTATTAGCGCTAAAAAATGCGGATGTTAAACGTAAAGTATCAATCCTATTAGAACAAAAAGAAGGAGGCTGGTGACCTCCTGCAAATATAAAAAGTTTAAGTCCTTTATTTCAGCTTGCTTTTAAAGCCTTTGTCTTTATTGCTTCGGTTGATGTTTCCTGATTTAATATCTGAATCCGGAACATCTTGTAATGAGTTAAAATCCAGTTCGTCTTGGGATTTGTTGCTGGACGTTATGCCGTTGCATGCACCGTGAAACTTGTCCATTCCGTTTCCCATGCTGTTTTTTCTGAATCTGCCGTTTCCTTTGCTCATATTACACCTCCTTGAAGTTGTTTTAATATATTTCCCTTTGGTTTGTTTATTTATACTTTGAACAATATACCTTTTATTCCAGGAATATAGAGAGATATAGAAAGACAGAGCAAAAATTATTTGAAATAATTACAATTGACGAAACTGAACATCTTTTGATAAAATATGATATAGCAGTTATAGCAATAGAAAAAGGTTTTATTTGTGGATAGGAGTATGTATAACCTAGAGTGCGAGGTCAATTATGAAGATTGAAAAAATTAAAAACAGAAATGTTTTGTTTACATATAGTGTTCCAAAAGGATGGGATTTGAATCTACATTTAATAAAAGGAAATAAGTACAATTTTATTATTGATACAGGACTGGGATCTTTAAGCGTTGAACCTATAAAGAAGTATTTGGAAGATGATGATAAGCCTATTGTTGTTATCAATACTCATTACCACTGGGATCATATATGGGGCAACAGTTCGTTTAAGGATTCAGTTATAATATCTCATAAACTGTGCAGGGAAATGATTGAGTCAAATTGGGAAGAAATGATGCAAAAATGGAAGGATGTGCTGAGTGGTGAAACAGAGATGAGCCTTCCGTGTATGACTTTTGAAAATGAATTGTACTTTCCGGAGGACAAGGTCAGAATCATATATACTCCCGGCCATACAGTTGATTCTATAAGCGTCATTGATGAAGAGGATAAGGTACTGAATGCAGGAGATAACATAGGGGATACGGTTGATGAAATAATTCCTTCTCTCTATTGCGAAAAGAATTTGTATATAGATACCTTGATTAAATATAGCAAGCTCGATTTTGAATTTTGCGTTTCAGGTCATAATGTTATTCTTGATAAGAGTGTTATAGAAAGGATATTATTATTGTTGACCTCAAAAATATAAATTAAATTATGGAACTAAAATTGAATATTTGAAGTTCTGTGGTAACTATGATAAAATAAGCTGAAAAATTTAACAAACAGGGGAGAGATATTATGCCGGCATTAAGATTGAAATCAATTGATGCTAAAAGAGCTTTATCGATAAGCAAGGAATTAATAGATGAACTTCAGGAGCTGATTCAGTGCCCAAGGGACTATTTCAGCATTGAAGTTGCTCAGTCCAAATACATTATGGACGGTAAATTTGTGGGAGGTCCTCAGATGGTTGATGTTTT
Organism: Firmicutes bacterium UBA3553; assembly: GCA_002381185.1. GTDB lineage: Bacteria > Bacillota > Clostridia > Tissierellales > Sedimentibacteraceae > Sedimentibacter. Next base: position 137,014 of record DFOA01000033.1, read on the forward strand.
CTGGTTTGACAGAGGACAGGAAGTCCAGGACAAGGCCGCAAAGATTATCACCAAACATATAAACTCTATAGGATATAAATGTGTTGACGTGATATTCCATGATCTGGATGCAAAAAAATATTATGAAAATGGGGAACATTTTTTAAAACAGATTTTTTCCTTTTAATTACAGTCAAAACAAGACCTTGTAATCACTGATTATGAGGTTTTTTTATAATTAAAATAATAATACAGCTTTTTCAAACGAAACTACAATGTAATAAATAAAATTATATTTAATAAATTGTAATAAGACAAAATTTTTATTAGGTTGTGGAGGAATCCAATGGAAACTAAATTTTATAGTCAAAATAATGTTGAGTTTAAAATAGGCGGCAAATCCTATGATAATTTATCAAAATTTCTAAAGAGTATTAAATTAAAGAAATCCGGAAAATGTTCGGCGATTTATGTTCAAAAGGATGGCTTTTTTAATATCACAGGATATGTTGTGGAGTACAGCGAGCTTTTGCCGTGTTTTGACAGTTCTGATTATATACATGAGAACCGTAGCAGGAGCGAGTACTATTTTGTGGATTCTTATGATAGTGCAAAGCTTCTATATAAGGACTTTGAAAAAGGAACTAGTACAATTAATACTTATGAAATAGAAAAGCTTAGTTTTGTCATAAATGACCCGGAGGATAAAACCTTTATTACTGTTACTAAATAGAAATGTATCTCTAAATTATTCAAATATAAATATAATACAGAATCTTTGACCTCTACGTTAAGAGGTTAGTAAAAACGGGTTTCTGAAAGGTGAAGCATCATCTGATTATTCATGGATGGTATTTCATCTTTATTTTTACTATATCAATAATTATTTATCGCAAAACAATAAATAATTATTGACTTGAATGAAAAGTTTGATATAATTATAATTACAAGTAATCAATTGGAGGTTTTTATGTATCAGAAAAGTATTGTTCATTATATGACTAAGGTTTGTATTGATATTTTGTTTTATGTGGGTATAGTATGCTGTGCGCTGGTTCCTTTTTCATCATCCTGGTTGTTCAGGTATTTTCATATAACTGATGAGATGTCACTGTTTGCGATAATCATATTGCTTGCTTCCGGAATTTCATGCGTCTATATATTATGGCAGCTAAAAGTAATATTCAGAACACTGTTGGAGGGCAATCCATTTATTCATGCTAATGTGACGTGTCTTAGAAAAATCGCTATGTCTTGTTTGGTTATTTCATTGATATACGTTGTGAAGCTCATTGTGATGCCTACAATATCCACCGTTGTAATAGTAGTGATATTTGTAATAGCGTGTCTGTTGTGCCTGACATTAAAGGATTTGTTCAAACAGTCCATTTACTATAAAGATGAAAATGACTTAACTGTGTAGGAGGTGTAGCATGGCAATAATAATACAGCTTGATGTGATGATGGCTAAAAGAAAAATCGGCCTGATGGAACTGGCTGAAAAAATAAACATAACACCTGCCAATCTTTCAATATTGAAAAACAACAAGGCAAAGGCCATACGTCTTTCGACTCTGGAAGAAATATGCAAGGCGTTGGACTGTCAGCCGGGGGAGCTTATAGAGTATGTGAAGGATGAGGAGTAGCCATGGAAAACAGAATAAAATTAAGACTATCATTATACGGAATTATTTCAGCAATTTCATATATTTATCTGATATTGACTCCTAATCCCGGAATCAGCATTCCCATATTTTTTATAATACAAATGGTCTCTTTATATTTAATTGTAAAAGGTAAGACAGAAGTTAAAAATATCAAAGGGTTGTTACTGATGATTCCCATATTCACAATATCCTTGAATCATTTTATAAGTGCAAGTAATTTGTGGGGACCTACTAATTTTTTAGCAGTTGTGTTTTTGTACAGCGTTATGTTTCTAGTGCTGGATGATAAGCTGGACTTAAAAAGGTTAAATATTTACGGAATATTAAAAGCTGTTGTAAATGTTTTTGAGCCTTTAATTAATTTTATAGTTCCGTTTAAGTGGATAGCCGAAAGATCAAAAAATAAAGAAAAAAATATTCTTGTAAAAAGAATATTGCTGGGCATTGCCGTATCTATACCCTGCGTGCTGTTTCTCATCACAATGCTTTCATCCGCAGACATGATATTTTACAATAATTTTGTTTCCTTTAACAAGTGGTTTGCAGACCTGTTTAACTTTTTTCATATTTTTAAAATTATCATGGGGGCATTTACAGGATTGTACCTGTTTGGACACTTATATTCCGTATTTTCTGAAAATGACAACAGTATTGTTAATTTAGCTGAAAAAGGTCCCTTTTCTGCCAAGAAGGTTAAAGGCGATGTAATAGTATTAAATATATTGCTGGTGTCAATTTTAATCATTTACACAATATTTATTGCGATTCAGTTTAAATATTTATTTTCATCAGGGGAGCTTCCATATGGATTAAATTATGCAGAATATGCAAGAAGAGGATTTTTTGAAATGGTATTTTTAAGTGTATTAAATATTGCATTAATATTGCTTACCACTTATTTGCTGAAAGACAAAATATATGGTGAAAAAAATATATGGTCATCGGCAACAAGGATTATGTTAATATATCTGTGCATAATAACAGGAATTATGCTTATATCTTCATACTACAGGATGTACTTGTACGACAGTGCCTATGGATTCACAAGATTAAGAGTTCTGGTCTACATGTTCTTGATATTTGAAGGATTGGGATTGGTAGCAACGTTAATATATATTATTAAGCATAATTTCAGTATATTAGCTGTATATGCGGCAGTAGGTATCGCATTTTACCTTACCCTCAACCTTGTAAAAATTGATGAAATAATTGCTGAAAGAAATATTGACATGTATTTCGCCGGACAGACCGAATCATTAGACATGGATTATTTAATGAGTTTATCTGCTGATGCATCACCACAGATAATGAGGCTCATGGATAAAGAAGTCGAAATAATCACCAGGAACAAGGCAAGAATATACATGGAAGGGTTAAATGAATTATACGCTAGATCTGAATACGGTTGGCGAAGCTATAACCTGTCGGTGGAAAAAACAAAAGAATTGCTGCTGACAAACAGTGATAAGCTGAAGTTCAAGTACGATTAAAAATCAAGGTACAAAATAAATTAAGCGGCCATATGTGCCGCTTAATTTATTTTGTAGATTTTTATTAATACTATAATTAAAATTAAAACTTTTTACATCATACGGCCGTCTATTAATTGTATTAGTTAACTGTACAAAGAACATAAAGGAGTTGGTACCAATGGGTAAAAGTAGTTTAGAGGAACAAATAGCAGAACATGTTCTGAAATATAAAGAAAATCATTACAGGCTGGCATACAGCTATGTCAAGAATGCCGATGATGCTATGGATATAGTCCAGGAGTCTGTTTATAAAGCGATTTTACATAAAAGTTCGCTGAAAAATGCTGATTATTTGAAAACCTGGTTTTATAGGATTTTAATAAATACTTCACTGGATTTTATTCGTAAAAACCGAAAAATCGAAGTTGTGGATGAAGAAGTTCTTGGGAATTTGGGTTCAGGTTTAAATGACGATTATGAAAATTTTGATTTGAAAAAGGCCTTGAATAATTTGCCTGACAACTGCCGCACAATAATAATTTTAAGGTATTTTGAAGATTTGAAAATTGACGAAATTGCGGAAGTTCTTAATGAAAATGCCAATACGGTAAAAACACGTTTATACAAGTCACTTAAAACATTGCGAATTAAAATGGAAGATTATGAGGAGGTTTAAAATGAAAAATAACAGTTTTGAAGAACTAAAAAAAGAATACATGGAAACACCCATACCAAAGGAACTGGATTTTATGGTCAGAAAGTCATTGCAGGACAGCAGGCAAGCTTCCGGCAGAAAGACGAAATACAAAAGAATCGGTGTTACAGCCGCATCAATTGCTGCATCTTTTGCCGTATTTACGGCAGGAATTAATGTCAGCCCCGCATTTGCATCTACCATGTCAAAAATTCCTGTCATTGAAAGCATTGTAAAGGTTCTGACCTTTAAAGAATATATTGTTAATGAAGATACTTATAATGCGGACATAAAGGTGCCTTCAATAGAAGGGTTGGAGAACAAAGAGCTTCAAAGCAGCCTGAATGAAAAGTACCTGGCTGAAAATCAAAGGCTTTATGAAGAGTTTGTGGCCGGCATGGAAGAAATGAAGAAAAACGGTGATGGACACCTGGGAGTTGACAGCGGATATGTAATAAAGACTGATACGGATAAGCTTTTGTCTGTTGGCAGATATGTTGTTAATACTGTTGGGTCATCTTCTACTACCATGAAGTATGACACTATAGATAAAGAAAATGAAGTCTTGATTACATTGCCCAGTTTGTTTAAAGACGGAAGTTATGTTGAGGTAATCAGCGAAAATATCAAAGAACAGATGATCGAGCAGAATAAAGCTGATGAATATAAAATGTATTGGGTGGACGGAATTGAGCAAGAAGGTTTAGTAGAAGGTTTTGAAAAGATATCGGAAGAACAGAATTTTTATATCAGTCCGGAAGGAAAGCTTGTAATTTCATTTGATAAATATGAAGTTGCACCGGGCTATATGGGAGTTGTCGAATTTGTCATTCCGACTGAAGTAATTTCTGACATGCTTGTAAGCAGCGAGTATATAAAATAAAAATAAAAATCATGGTTTTATGTTTTTAATTCAAAACCATGATTTTTTACATTATCATAGTTCACACATGAATTAAAAAATAAAATAGGTATAGATTAATATTTATACTTATATTATAATTAATAAAAGACAAGCATTATAAAGTTTAATGTTTAAGAACCAACAAAATATCTATTAGATAAGGAAAGACAGGTAAAAAAGATAAGTTATAAAAAATAATTTATATGGGGGCTTATCATGGAGTTTAAAATTTTATTGGGTGATATTACAAAAGTAAAGGCTGATGCAATTGTCAATGCAGCTAATAATTCATTATTGGGCGGTGGAGGAGTGGACGGTGCAATTCATCGTGCTGCCGGACCGAAGCTGCTGGAGGAATGTAAAAAGCTGAGAGGATGTGAAACTGGTAAAGCTAAAATAACAAAAGGTTATGATTTGCCGGTAAAATATGTGATACATACGGTTGGGCCGATCTGGCAGGGAGGAAACAATGGTGAAGAAGATCTGTTGGCGAACTGCTATTACAACAGCCTTTTATTGGCAGAGAAATATAACTGCCGATATGTGGCATTTCCTTCTATAAGCACGGGAGTTTACCATTTTCCATTGGAAAGGGCATCTAAAATAGCTGTTAAAACTATTATGGAATACTGCAAGGACAGATATGTCATTGACAAAGCAGCAATGGTATGTTTTGACGAAAAAACGAAAGAATATTATGACAGAGCATTAAAAGAATATAAAGCATATGAAGATTAAGGAGAAATAAGAAGATGGCTGAAATTAAATATGAAATAACTGAAGAATTAGCTGTTCTTTCTGAATCAGCAAGAGGATGGACTAAAGAAGTTAATCTGGTAAGCTGGAATGACAGGGAACCAAAATTGGATATCAGAGAGTGGTCTCCTGAACATGAAAGAATGGGCAAGGGAGTAACAATAAGCAAGGAAGAAGCAAAATTGTTAAGAGATGTATTAAATAAGATGGATTTATAAGAACACGTCATGCGCTCATATTTCAGAATAACAAAAAAGCAGATTAATCTGCTTTTTTGTGTGTTGTTACTTGTTTTTCTTATTGATGTAATAATAAACAGGAAGACCCAGCAATGTTATTGCTATACCAACTAATGAATTTATGGGACTGTCCATTACGGTGCTGATCAATATATATGCCCCTCCGACTATGCCTATAATCGGAGTGACAGGGTAGAAAGGAACTTTGTATAATCCCTTCTCCTGAGGATATTTTTTTCTTAAAATAAATACTCCATAGACCCCCATTACAAAGAAAATCCAAAGAACAAATACCAGTAAGTCTGTAAGTGTGTTAAATGTACCTGACATTATGTAAATAACTGCTAATGCTCCTTGTACCGCAAGGGAGTTTGCAGGTGTTTGGAACTTTGGATGAATTTTACTAAGCATATTTGAAAACGGAAGCATGTTTTTTTCACCCATGGCATAAGGCACTCTTGCTCCTGTCATCAAAAATCCGTTTAATGCACCAAATACGGATACCATTATACCGGCGGTAATAAATATTGCTCCATTGCTGCCAAACAGTTCAACTGCGGCATCTGCTGCAGGAGTTTTAGATGAAATTATTTGTTCCAACGGCAGGGATTTAAATATGGCTATATTAAATATTGCATAAACAGCAATAACGAATATAACTCCTGACGAAATAACCTTAGGCAGGTCCTTTGCAGGATTTTTCAGTTCGCCTGCCATGTTTGTGACACTTATCCATCCTTCATATGCCCATAATGTTCCTAATATAGCTGCTCCGAATCCTGTACCTTGTGCTGAAGAATTAACACTTATAACCTCGAATGCGGAGCCGGATGCAAGGCCGAAGATAATTATAGCTGCAATCGGCAAAAGCTTACCTACAGTTGCAACTGTCTGTATGATTCCTCCATACTTTGTCGAAAGTATATTCATTAACAGAATAAATGCTAATACTGCAACAGCCAGTATTTTTTGCTGCACGTCATTCATTGGGAGAAAAAAACCTGCGTATGTTGAAAATGCTATTGCTAGTGCGGCAACTGACGCTGGATAAGAAATAATGGTTTGTACCCAGCCTAACAGGAATCCGAAAGTTTCGCCGTATAATTCTGTTAAATATGTATACAGCCCTCCTGCTTTTGGTATGGCAGCTGCTATTTCCGCTATTGCCAGTGCTGATGCCAATGTTATAACACCACCGGCAACCCAGGCAAGTATAGCCATAAATGGCGAACCTGCACTTTGAAGTACTATTCCGGGTTTTAGAAATACTCCAGAACCTATAATCATTCCTACAACTATTGCCATTGCTTCAATAAATGTTACATTTTTCTTAAGTGAATTGTTTGTCATATGTACTCCTTCTAGCTAAATTGTATTAAATGAAAAAACAACTTTATAATTTTATTATATTAACTTGTATAAGTCAAACTTTTATTCATGTGTCGCATTGAAAATAAATTGCTCAATATATCTTATCACTGGTATAATATATTAATTGGTATAATATATTATATGAAGTTTTCAGATGTTTATTATGACTAAAGATTTAATTGAAATTAGTAAAACAAATTGAATGCTCTTGTAAAAGGGTTATTTATATAAAGAGAAGGACTGGATATAATATACATAATTAAAAACAGAACAATTATGGGTTATTAGGAGGTTGCATATGAAAAAAATTTTACTTTTGATTATAGGATTTATTTTTCTAGGGTTGGGCGGCGTAGGTATTTTTATTCCGGTATTGCCCACAACGCCGTTTGTTATTGTTTCATCACTGTGCTTTGCTTCAAGCAGCAAAAAAATGTCGGTGTGGCTTGAGAAAAATCCGTATTTCGGAAGCTATATCGAAAATTACAGGACAAATCAAGGTGTACCCTATCGTATAAAAAAGAGATCCATAATGGTTTTGTGGCTGGGATTGATTATATCAATGGCCGTAACTCAAAATACGCTGATATCGGGAATTTTGGTTGTTGTAGGAATAGGAGTTACAATGCATTTAATCTCTTTGAAAACTAAAGAAGAAGCATAATAATTATAAGGCATTACATAAACAAAAGCTCATCTTTTAAAAAGTGAGCTTTTGTTAAATATATTTATAAATATTGCATTTTAATCAAAGATGCTATTTTGACGCATTTTGTCCTGCAATTCTGCCGAATACTGTTATATCCGCGATTGCATCACTTCCTAGTCGGTTAGTTCCGTGAATATCTCCTGTAACCTCACCGGCAGCAAATAAACCGTCTATTACATTACCATCAATATCAACAACTTGAGCTTCGGTATTAATTTTAACTCCGCCCATTGTATGGTGAACTGCAGGCTTAGAAACCATTATATAATATGGCCCTTCACCAAAAGGAACTAGTTCCCCACGCTTGTTGAATTCCAAATCCTTGCCGTCTTTTGCATATTGGTTGTAATTTTCCACTGTTTTCTTAAGCTCTGCAGCATCTATATCAAAGAAAGCTGCTGCTTCTTCAATTGTATCTGCTTTAATAAGCTGTTTTCTAAGAATCAGCCCGTTGTATTCTGCTTCATGTGTTATGGCTAAACCGCTGTCTGACATTGCAGATTCATCCCAGAACATGTAGGATACTCCTCCGGTCTGTTCAATTACTGCATTAGAAATTACGTCTCTTCTTTCAAGCTCTTCTACAAATCGTCGTCCTTCTTTGTTTACCAGTATAGAACGTCCTTCCATACGAACATCTCCAACATATAACAGAGCGCCTGATTGTGCATCGCAAGTAGGGTACGTCTGGATATATCCCATGTCAGTAAGCTGGGCACCGATTCTTTCAGCCAATTCAATACCATCACCTTTACTTCCCACAGTGTTTGTAGAAAGGATATTTTCGTTCATAGTTTCATTGTATTTAACTCTCATATCCAGATTAGCGCCAAATCCGCCTGTTGCCAGGATGACAGCTTTGTTGGCGTTGTAAGTGACTGTTTGATTGCCGTATTGCGCTTTAACTCCTGTAACCTTGCCTTCTTGGTTTTGAATAAGTTCTGTTGCAGCAGTATTTTTATGAAGAGGCACATTTTTTTCATCTAATTTTGCTGTTAACTTGCTTATCATTTCATAACCTGTGGCATTTTTAGGAACAAGACTTCTTTCAACCGAATGTCCTCCGAAAAACAGCATATGATCTTCAAATTCCATTCCAATGTAATCTTTCAGCCAGTTTGCTTCTGCCAGAGCATTTTCAGCCAGAACTCTTACCAGTGAAGGGTCATTTTCATTGTCTCCGCCTTTTAATATATCATTATAGAATTGTTCTGCATTATCTTCAATGCCTTCCTCAGTCTGAATCCAGTTTCCAGGTGCGGCGTATTCACCGCCGGAAATAAGAGTGTTACCGCCTTGAATAGGCATTTTCTCAAGTACAATGACGCTGGCTCCATTATCAGCGGCAGTTATTGCAGCCGTAAGACCCGCTCCGCCTGCACCTATTACTATAACATCGGCTGTATATTCAGATTCTCTTTTTTCTGTTTCAACAGCTCCTGCTGATACAAGAGCACTTAAATCTGCGCCTGTTTTTGCAAAAGCATCTTTAACGGCTGTTCTGAAGCCGGCTGACGTCAATGTAGCACCTGATACAGCATCGACATCAATGCTGTTTGTGGCAATCATGGCTTCTGTCATAATGTTCATAGCCTCTGATAATCCTTCTGATTCATGATGTTCTTTAACATCGATACCGGAAATTTTGTTGTCTGAGATTGTCAATTCAACTACAATATTTCCTCCTCTTCCTATTCCAGCTCCTTCATAAGTTCCATCTAATTTTACTTCCTGTGGTTGTTTGTTTGTTGAATCCGGTGCTTGTGCCTGTCCGCATCCTGTTATTCCCAGAAGTAGCATTAAGACAAGCAGAACAGATAAAATTCTTTTCATAAGTCCTCCAATGTAATGTATTGTTTTTCTTTTCACATTGTAGTATAATTTCAAATTGTTGTCTTTATATTAAACTGACAAAAATTTTAACTTTTACGAACCAGTGAGGTAAAAATGAAACTGCAAAGGAAATTAACTATTTTATTATCCGGGTTTTTAACTGTAACATTCTGCATAGCCGCAGTTATTATAAGTGTTCGGATTAATGATTATAATCACAGACTGACAAAAAACCTCAGCACGCAGCTGATAGAATCAAAGGCAAATGAAGCAGGAGCGTGGCTTGCACAAAGAATCAGGGAACTCCATACTATCAGCCGGACACCAACAGTTGTTGCAATGGAAGAAGAATCATTAAAGAAATATATAACTCAATTGAGCAATGATATGGATTCATATTATGGAAATAATTACGGAACTTTTTCGATTAACCGGTTAAATGGATTGGAATATATTACAGAAAATCAGACCATAGATGTATCAGACCGTGATTACTATAAAGAAATATTGGTTTCAAATGCGGAATATGTTATAAGCAAGCCTGTAATATCAAAGACAGATCAAAGCCTGATTACTGTTGCCTGCTATCCAATATTTAATGATTCATCAGAAAAAATCGGATTTGTTGCAGCCGCCATTTCATTGAAGAAATTGACAGAGCTTACAGGCAATCTGTCCTTTTATAACGGAAAATCTATGATTTTGGATAGTTCCGGTTCAATTTACACACATATGGATGCTGATATATCCGGTTCTTTTAAACAAAATATTATTGAACATATTCCTGACAATTCGGACATGAGCATAACATTTCAAGATATGAGAGAAAACAACAAAGATTATGTGGTGTTTTATGCACCCATACCGAACAGCCCAAGCTGGTTTCTATGTACTGTCGTGCAAAGGACCGAATTATATAAAGACACGGCCATGTTGACAAATTCTCTTATCAGCATTTGGTTTTTACTTTTGTTCGTGGCAATCAGCATAAGTTATTTTATAAGCAAATTAGCCACAAAAAGAATTCGGATTCTGAGCAATGCAATGCTGGATGTGCGTAACGGCAGGCTTGAGACCAGTATTACCTTGAACGGTGATGATGAACTGTCAAATCTTGCAGATGATTTCAACGGAATGGTGGTTGAAATTAAAAAACTGATGAATAAAGTTTATCAACAGCAAAAAGAAGAACGGCAGAGAGAAATGCAGGTGCTGCAATCTCAAATTAATCCTCACTTTTTATATAATACATTAGATACATTGCAATGGAAGGCGTTGGAATATGATGCCGTAGAATTGTCTGAGCTGATTGTATCTCTTTCTTCGTTCTTCAGGGTTTCTTTAAGCAAGGGAAAAGAATTTATCAGCCTTGAAAAAGAGCTGAAACATGTAAAAAATTATCTTGTAATACAGCAGTTTCGCTATAGAGATATTTTAGATTACAATATAAACTGTGATCCAAATCTGTATTCGTATCAGCTTCCGAAAATTATAATTCAGCCACTTGTGGAAAATGCAATTTATCATGGCATTAAGCCAAAACTTACCCGGGTACTATTACAATAAATGTCTTTGAAGAAAAAGAAACGATAAATATAGTTGTGGAAGATGATGGAGTCGGAATTCCTGATGATAAGCTGAGGAGAATAAGAAAAAATTTGGAAGAGCACTTAACAGGCAACAATTACGGTTTATACAACGTAAGCAGAAGAATATATCTGCATTTTGGGTATGATTGCGGATTAACAATAGACAGCACGGAAAATCAAGGAACAAGCATAACTATGAAGATTTCAAAGATAATGGAGGAAGATACAGATGTGTAAAATTATTATATGTGATGATGAGCCTACAATACGAAACGGGTTAAAGAATCTTATTGAATCTGCCAATCCAAAGTTTAAAGTATCCGGTTTGGCAGGCAACGGATTTGAAGCATGTAAATTGATAAATGAAGTAAAGCCGGAAATAGTGCTGATGGATATAAATATGCCCGGATTGAACGGACTAGAGGTTATCCGGGAGATTTCCCCAGTATCGCCGCTTACTAAATTTATTATTATTTCAGGCTACGATGAATTTCAGTATGCTCAAAAAGCCATTCAATTAAAGGCATATGATTATTTGCTAAAGCCAATAAACAAAGAAAATTTGTTTGTTGTTATTGAAAATGCATTAAATTTATATACAAAAGAAAAAAATGCATTTGCGGATAATGTATCCTGTGAGAATCTGGGCTTAGCAGAAGAATCAATAAATTTTATATATAAAAATTACAATGATAGCGAACTTACACTCAAAAGCATGGCATCACAACTTCATGTAAGTGAATCATACCTCACAAGAATCATAAAAAAGAAAGCGAACACGAGCTTTTCAGATGTTCTTACAAAGGTCAGAATGGAAGCTGCAATATCACTTATACTTTCGAATGCTTCATTAACCAGCCTGGAGATATCAGAAAGAGTGGGTTATAAGAGTCAGCATTACTTTTGTAAGGTTTTTAAAGACTATACGGGCATGACACCTACCAGCTATAAGAAAAATTATGATATGAAGATAAAAGCTGATTAAGAAAAATGGCGGGATGATACCCGCCACAATGCTTCCTTTTGTTATGTTATTAATTTCCGTTTAATACCTTGACTATGAAGTTATCTGCAGGCAATATAATGGTTTTATCGCCCTGCATTGTTGTTTTTAATGCTTCAAGGCTTCTGATGAACTCATAGTATTGAACCCTGTCCTCAGTTGAGTAGGCAGCTGCTATTATTTTCATAAATTCGCTTTCACCCTGGCCTTTTAATTCTTCAGCGGTTGCTTTGGCCTTTGACAATAAAATTCCTACTTCTTTGTCGGTTTCATTAACAACCTTGCTTGCTTCCAGATTTCCATCTGCTCTGTAACTTTCTGCCATTTGGGTTCTTTCAGAAATCATTCTGCTATACACGGCTGTTTCATTGTCCTTTGGGAGGTCAAGCCGTTTTATTTCAACCGCAATTGTGGAAACACCGTAATTTTTAAGCTGAGCGTTAACCATGTCAGTAATTATTGTATTAACATCATCAATTGAGCTGTTGTCAGAGTTTATAACATCTGTTTGATTCATGGTTCCTAAAGTGTTTTTAACAGCATTGTACACCACTGCATCTATGCGGTTTTCCATTTCAGAAATTCTGCTGACTGTTCTCATAAATGTAACAGGATCATCTATTTGCCATACTGCAAAATTATCAACTACAAGGGTTTTTTTATCTCCTGTCAGAACTTCTGAGGGAGGAATATCGTACATCATTCTGTATTGAGGTATTTTTTCCACCTTATCAAGCATAGGAACTTTAAAATGCAAACCTGCAGTGTCCCGTATTTTTTCAAATCTTGAAAAACGGGTTATATAAGCATATTCATTTTCTTTTACAACATATGCTGTATTTGTAAATGTAATAATCAATAAAATCAGTATTAATATTTTAAGAACAGAACCTAACTTTCCTCTTTTCTTAGTTTCCTGCATTAGTTCCCACCTCCCGTAGTTTCTGCGGATTCAGAAAAGCTTTTAAGTGGCAATAATTTTTGTACTCCGCCTTCTGATGAATCGACATATACTGTTACGCCGGGCAATATTTCCTCTATGGCTTCCAGATACATTCTTGTCCTGGTGATGTCCTTATTCTTGGCATACTCTGTGTACATTGCATTGAACCTTGCTACTTCACCCGTAGCCTCATTAATTTTGGCCTCTCTGTAGGATTCTGCTTCCCTGATTAATTTATCTGCATCACTTTCAGCTGCGGGAAGGGTTTTGTTTTTATAAGTCAGTGCTTCGTTTATCCTTGTTTCTTTTTCCTGTTTGGCGGTTTCCACTTCTTTAAATGCTTTGATTACATCTGCTGTGGGAGGCTCGCTGTCCTGAATTTTTACATCTAATATCTGCACGCCTAAATCGTAATTTTCTAATTTATTTATTATTTTATTCTTTATTTCTGCCTGTATAATTGACTTTTCGGTTGTCAGTACCCCGTCCACTTTCTTTGAGCCTATTATGCTTCTTGCAGATGACTGAGATATCATCTTAAGTATTTGAGCAGGTTCATCAGAATTATACAAGAACTTTACAGGGTCCGAAATCTTCCATTCTATAAAGAAGTCTATATTAACAATGTTAAAGTCCCCTGTTATCATTTTTGCCTCATCTGCAACAGTGGAGTCTTTATATCCTTCAGTTTCATTTCCGCTTGAATAACCAATCTGTAATTTTTGCGTTCTATTTACAGCCACCTTAGTAACATTTTGTACTGGTGATGGAAGTTTAAAGTGCAGTCCTGCTGTTTCAACGCTTGTTACCTTGCCCAATGTTGTTACAACGGCCTGTTCTGCTTCTTCTACTGTATATTGACAAGACATTATAGCAAAGATTGCTATAACCACTAAAGGCAGCAGCAGTATTCCCTTTAAATTTCTTCTCTTTTTCGGAGGCTTCTCACCAATGTCCTGACCGGTAAATTCATGCTGGTTTTTAAAATTACCTGCTTTGTTAATCAAACTTAGTAATCTTCCTATTAAATCTTTAATTTCCATGGCCTCTCCTTATATAAATTTATGGATAACTTAATCTATTATATACCCGTTATTATTTTTATACAATAATAAACCAGCCGCATTTATTGAAATGCGGCTGATTTTATGTGCATAAGGTTATGTTATTTTGCGTTTTTAGCTGCTGCAACAATTGCTTCAAGATATCCGTGAGTATCTACTAATGTTGCTCCGCTTACTACATCAAGTATTTGAGTATTATCATTTTTGCTTAGAGTGTCTTCTAACTCAGCTATTGTTTTGCCTACTACAAATTGTTGAATTTCGTCCCAAGATGTATCAAGACGTTTTGTTGCTTTTGCTTCTTCAGCCATATGTTCGCTGTAGTAGTCAGCATTTGCTCTCTTTGATGCTAAAACTTTTGTAGGGTCTGCATAATTTTGTCCAAAATCTTTGTCAGAGTTTGGAACGCCTGTTGCTACATCAGTTCCCATAAATTGATAATCATCCAATGATGCACCGGCAATTTTGTCTCCCTGCATTGCTACTACTGCAACAGTAAAGCATTTTGTGCCATGTGCCGCATATTCGGCCCTGCCCATTTTAACAGGCTCAGCAGTTCCGCTTCCTGACGGTGCAGGTGATGTTGCGCAGGCTGCTAAACTTAGAGCCATACAAATTACTAAAGTTAAACATAAAATTCTTTTCATTTCAAAAGTCCTCCCTCAAGTGTAATTATAATATTTACCATTTAAATTATATTGTAAATTTGACAATATTGCAACAATAATATATTAAGTATTTGTAAGTTTTGCTGTTTTTTATTTACTAACCATAAAAATGTGTTGGTATTGGCATCGTTGTAACTTTAAAGGGTTGATAAAATATATACAATTATTTAATATTTGTCACGAAATATTTAGTAATTGTAATTTCGCATATTGATTCCTTCTGCATTGGAGTGTATTTTGAAAGTTCATCTTCATTCTTTTTTAATAAACAAAGTAAAAATTTATGCATATATTGATTAATAGAAATTAATTTTTCATGCAGAAAGAATATTTATTTATTCTGTTTTATTTATGTATGACATAAATAGAAATGAGGAGATAGTATGCATCCTTTGAAAAAATCTAAAAAAGATAATATAAATGCATTACAGCTGAGTCAATTACCTACATCAGGCATTGTTACCATACCTACCACAATAACTGTTCATTTGGGAAGCCCTGATGAAGAAGCAGAAAATATCACGGTTCCTTATCTTGAATATATTAAAAACGTAGGGTCCAGTGAGCTTTATCCCACATGGCCGGAGGATGCATTGAGAGCTAATATTCATGCAATTACATCGGTGGCCATGAACAGAATATATACCGAGTGGTACAGAGCCAGGGGATTTGATTTTGATATAACTAATTCAACTCAGTATGATCAGGCATTTGTCCCGAATAGGGGTATATTTGATACAATAAGTGATATAGCTGATGAAATTTTTACGCAGTACATAGTCAGGGAGGGGCAGATACAGCCTTTATTTGCTCAGTTTTGCGATGGTAGGGTTTCCCAATGCAACGGATTGCAGCAATGGGGTACTGTTGATCTGGCCAATGCCGGCTATACGCCTATTGAAATATTAAGATATTATTATGGAGAAGATATTGACATAGTTACAGATGCCCAAGTCGGCTATGTTACAGAATCATATCCCGGAGAACCGTTGATGCTGGGCGACTCAAGCATGGATGTGCTTACAATTCAGTATAGTTTGGACAGAATAAGATTAAACTATCCTGCATTGCCGCAGATAGAACAAATCAGCGGATATTTTGATGAATCAACTGAAGCTGCTGTAATGGCGTTTCAAAGTGTGTTTAATCTTCCGGTTACAGGTGTCGTTGATCAGGCAACCTGGTACATGATAAGAAATATTTATGTTGCGGTTACAAGGCTTGCTGAACTGACTGCACAAGGAATAACGCTGAGCCAGCTGACCGGAATAACAATAGAAACATATCTCGAAGGTGACATTCGCCCCAGGGTTGACCTGATTCAATATGCACTTAATGTTTTATCAGCATATTATCCTACAATTGAAGGAGTTGCTATAACTGGAGTCTTTGATGAGCAAACGAGGCAGGCAGTAATAGAATTTCAGAAAACAGTGAATCTTGAACCTACAGGCGTGGTTGACAGCGCAACATTCGAAGCATTGACAGCCAGTCTTTTTGGAATTCTTGATACATTGACTCCTGAAGCTGTTTATCTTCCCACTATCCGATGGCCGGGAATTGTTTTTTATCCTGGTGATGAGAATCCAAACATATATATAATTCAGGAAATGCTATCCTATATTTCATTGGTAATTCCGGTTATTCCTTATATTGAACCGAGTGGCGTTCTTGATGCTTCTACGCAGCAAGCTGTGAGAACATTTCAAAGTACCCAGGGTATTGAACCGACAGGAATAATTGATGAGGAAACCTGGAATTCTATTGTAGATGTATACAGACAGCAAAGGTTTGGAACTGTGTCCGGTCTGCCTCCGATTTAATAAATATAAGTTTAAAACTCCCTCAATGAAGGTATAATATAAGTAATACATAGAGGGAGCTTATTATGAAAAAATACAAATCGTTAATAATCGGAATAATTATAGCAGTAATGTCGTTTGTTCTTATTTATACAGGAATGATGGCGGTAAGCGGAAGAGATATTTCTGATAATATTTTGCCTTATGCTGTGGTATCAATAGCTCTTGGCCTTGTAATGGCTGTTTTTCACCACTATAAGTTTAAATATGCATTTTATATTTTGCTGACTGGAACAATAGTCGGTTTTTTTGAAATGTTCCGGAATTTTATGTCAGATTTAAACGGCTGGGAAGAGCTGGCCGGGATAATATCATTGATGTTCTGGGTGGCGGCAGGATTTTTTGTTGGTATAATTGTTCAAGTTCTAAGTTATTTGTATAAAAAATATAAAAGATAAATGGAGGTAATTATGTCAAGGCTTTTTTCAAACTACATAATCAAAGATTTAGAATTAAAAAACAGAATTGTTATGGCACCTATGTGCATGTATTCTGCAGAAGATGATGCAAAAGCAAAGGAGTGGCATTTGCTGCATTATGCAACAAGAGCTGTGGGCGGTGTCGGTTTGATAATACAGGAAGCAACAGCGGTGGAAGCAAGAGGAAGAATTACTGCAAATGATTTGGGCATATGGGATGATTCTCAAATAGAGGGACTAAAGAAAATTTCGGATACATGCAGGAAATACGGTGCAAAAATGGGAATTCAGCTTGGCCATGCAGGAAGAAAGTGCGAAGCAGAGGGCGAGAGAATAATAGCGCCAAGTTCTATAGCGTTCAGTGATGAATACAGAGTACCAAATGAAATGACCAAGGCGGAAATAAACGAAGTAACACAAGCATTTAAGGATGCCGCAGGCAGATGTGCCGAAATTGGATATGATATAATAGAAATTCATGGAGCTCATGGCTATTTGATAAATGAATTCTTATCACCTTTAACAAACACGAGGACTGATGAATATGGTGGAAGCAAGGAAAACAGGGCAAGGTTTTTAAAAGAGATAATCCGGGCTGTAAGGGAAGAGTGGCCTGGAGAAAAGCCTCTGATGCTCAGGGTTTCGGCAGAGGATTACGTTGATGAAGGAAACCATCCGGAGGATTTAGCCGAGCTGATTAATTTTGTTAAGGATGAAGGAGTTGATCTGGTAGACGTAAGTTCAGGTGGTGTGGCAGACATTGCACCAAAAGCATTCCAGGGTTATCAGGTTAAGTTTGCCGAAATAATTAAGGAAAGAACAAATATTCCGGTTATTGCCGGCGGTTTAATAATCGAACCTCATATGGCTGAAGAAATATTGCAAAACAGAAGAGCTGATTTAGTTTTCTTTGGAAGAGCACTGTTAAGAAATCCGTATTGGGCTCTATATGCAGACCAGGAGCTCAGCAACATAGCAATATGGCCAAAACAATACGAGAGAGCAAGACTCAGAAAAAGATAATGATGTGTACGGGACTGCTTTTGATTTTTTATGTTTAAGCATATAAAATTTGCTAATAATATAAAAAACAAAGGAGGTTGTTTAAATTGGGCAACAGTCAAAATACAGCAGATTTTTTATCAGAAATTTATCGCGGAGCAAAAATGGGCATAGAAACAATTGACAGACTTTTAACTAAAGTAAATGATAATAAAATATATGACGAGCTTAAATATCAGATGAGAAGCTATGAAGAAATTGCCGATGAAGCTTACAATGAGCTGATAAAAAGAGACAATGAACCAAAGGAAATTTCGCCGTTAAATAGATTAAGCGCCAGAATGAGCATAGGAATCAACACATTAATCAGCAACAAGACATCTCATGTGGCTGATATGCTCATAAAGGGCAATACCATGGGAGTAAACGGTATTTCAGAAAGCCTGAAATCTCATACAGATGCAGATCCGGCTATACAAGGGTTGGCAGAAAGATTCATTAATCTGGAAAAAGATAATATTGAAAGGTTAAAAAGGTTTTCGCAGGAATAAAAGCCGTCGAAATCACAAAAAATTACTATTGCAATAGAATAATGGAAATAATTAATTGGACATAATTATAAAAGTCCTCGGTTAAGGGCACTCTAAATAGAGTGCTTTTTTGAATTAATAAAATTGTTTATTTGTAATACAATGATGGTATATTAATTATTACTACTAATTGGTTATATTAATTGAAAGGGAGTAAAGACCGATGAAAAAACTGTTCATTTTTTTAGTTAGACTGTTATGCTACACTGTATTCTTTATTTCTATATTTGGTATATCAGCTTACGGCGGATATCTGTATATTATACCGTCAAGTTACGTTACATTAAACAGCAGCCCTTCTGTCAGATATACGGTAAATTATTATAACAGAGTACTAGAAGTTAATACAGACAATGAAGACAGGCTAACATTAGACTATTTGAAATTAACTCATAAAGATATAACTGATGCCATAGAATTAACAATTAAAGAGCTTAAAGACAGCGGAAATTTGCCGGAGAATGCAGATGAGGATATAATTATATCTGTATCAGGTAAGGATGAAGATAAAGCAAATTTACTGATTGAGAAGCTGAACCATGAGATACGGATAAGCTATAGTAAATATGAAGATAAAAAATAAAAGACGTGTGATTCATTGGAAAAGTTTTGAATATATGTTAAAAATATATGCAAATTACAGAATGGTTTTGATTAAAAAAATTCAAGTTTTAACGCGAAAAATGTAAAAAGTTCGTTTTTCATGTTGACATAAATATGCAAATCTCTTATAATTATAAATACATTTTTAATTGCTGGAGGGTATGCATGAAATTTAATTTAATAGGAGTTCCGGTTAATTACGGCTGTGATAGAGAAGGGGCTCAGTATGGTCCCGAAACATTCAGAAAAAACAATATTGCGGATTTAATTGGAAAAGAAGGACATGAAGTTTGTGATAAGGGTGATGTAAAGATACCATTTGCTTCACCTGAAGAAAAATTTGCAAATCATAAGAATTTAAAATACTTAAACCCGATTGTTGAATACAACAATAATTTGGCTGAAGCAGTATACAGTTCATTAAATGAAGGCGCAGTACCATTTGTTTTAGGTGGGGATCATTCTCTTGGAATGGGAAGCGTTGCAGGCGCAAGCAGGCATTTTGGTGAAATAGCGGTTATTTGGATTGATGCCCACGGAGATATTAATACTGAAAGCTCTTCGCCGTCAGGAAACATACATGGAATGCCGTTAGCTGCATCTATGAATTCAGGCAACCCTGCATTAACAAATATTTACTACAATGGACAGAAAGTTAAACCTGAAAATGTGTACATCTTAGGAGCAAGGGACATTGACCCCGGTGAATACGAACTGGCCGAAAAAGTTAAATTGAATTTATACACCATGAAGACTGTACGTGAAAGAGGTTTGGATAATGTATTAAAATCCGTCATATACAAAATAAATAATTCTAATGTTGATGGAGTACATTTAAGTTTTGATATTGATGCTTTGGACAAGTCTATTGTTCCGGGAACAGGCACTGCTGTTTCTGAAGGATTCAGCATGAATGAAGGAAAATTAATTTTTTCCGAACTGATTGGTCATGTTAATATAAATTCAATGGACTTTGTGGAATTGAACCCTGTTATTGATGATGAAGACAAAAAGACTGTTAACAATTGTTTTGAATTGTTAAGACATATATTTTACACATTTAAGCAGCAAGAAGAAAAATCAATTAAATATGCTATCTAGCTTATATGCAATATATCAGAATCCCTCTAAGATAAATATATATAACCTATTTAACTGATATATTCATATTTATATATAAGATTCCGGATACATCCGGAATTTTTTTTACTAAATGTTTCTTGGTTTAGCTGCCAATATCAGAAAAGTATATTTTGAATATGCTGTGGCAAGATAAATTATTGATAAAATTTTTGACAGAGGTATTTTATGCAGCTAAAACAAAGGAAAATAAATTATAATGTACTTAATGATGAAACAAAGGAAATCTTTTTATACGAAATAAATAATCACCTGCTGATGGATGAAAAACCATCAGAATATTTCAACAGCATTTTGGATGTGCCCATATTAAGAAAACATCCTTTTTGTATGCTTTACAATTTAAAGACAGCAGAGCAGTCGCCTGTCCATCATCCTGAAGGAAACGCCTGGAAGCACACTATGCTTGTTATAGATTATGCTGCAAAAGAAAAACACAGAAGCAAAAATGAAAAGGCATTTATGTGGGCGGCTTTGCTGCACGACATTGGAAAACCACCTACAACAAGGGTAAGAAAGGGCAAAATAACTTCTTACGACCATGAAAAGGTTGGCGCAGCAATGGCAAAGGAGTTCCTGGAGGAATTCACCACAGATGAAAAATTCATAGAGAAAGTATGCTCATTAATAAGATGGCACATGCAGATACTTCATGTTGTAAAGGATATGCCCTTTGGCAATATCAAAGCCATGAAGGAAGAGACAGATGTTAACGAAGTAGCTTTATTAGGATATTGCGACAGAATGGGAAGAAAAAATCCTGATGTGGAAAAAGAAAAACAAAACATTGCTATGTTTTTAAAAAAGTGCAGAGATTTTAAAGAATAAAAACGAAAGAAAAAATTCCGGAAACTAAAAACCGGAATTTTTTATAGGTAAACCAGTTGTGTAGCTTTTTAATTATTTAGCCAAGACAGCCTTTAAATTTATAAATGTTTCAAATATGTTTTCATGAACCACCGCTTTAATATCAAATTTTAAAAATTTAAATGTATACTGCAGTATGAAGCTTATGCCAAATACAGCAATAACTGTTCCGAGTCCCACTTTGGCCTTCAATATAAAACCAATGAAGAGAACAGTTCCTTCTATGGAACCTCTTATGGCGCCAATGGGAACATTAGGGAACCTTTTACCCAAGGCTACCATTAGGGTGTCCCTCGGACCGCAGCCCATTCCCGGGCTTATGTAAAAATATGTAGCAAGGCTTATCACTACCTGACTTGATAAAAGCATCAACGTGCCGAAGAAAAAGTTGGTCATGAAGGGTATTAAATTAATTGATTGCATTAAATCAACCATTACTCCGATAAGGATTGTGTTTAAAACAGTTCCCAAACCTATTTTTTCTTTTAAAAATCCTGCGACAACAATCAATATGACTATACCTGTCAATATGCTTATATTACCGTAGGAAATGCCTGTTATGTTTGAAACTCCCACGCCGAATGCGTCCCATGGAGCAAGTCCGACATTTGCCTGAATGCTCAGAGTCAGTCCCAATGAATAAAGGAATAATCCAAACAATAGCCTGCCTGTTCTTTTTAAGTAATTTTCCACTAGTTCACCTTGCCTTCAATAGTATTGAATTAATTATATTTGCTTTATTATAATGTGTCAATCAATTATAAAAACTTTACGTTAAACATACACTAGAATATGGTGTAATTTTATGGTATAATTACTAAAAATATCAGGAGGTAAAATATGTGGACTAGGGCGGAACTGAAGTCTTTGGCAAAGGCATCCCTTAAAGATAATTATTGGAAGGCATTTTTAATAGGTTTGGTTCTTTCGCTGGCTTCGGGCAGCGGAAGCGGCGGAAGCTCGGGAAGAGCCGGTGATACTGCCAATGAATTTATACATCGTAATCCTGACGCTTTTATTATAATAATTGCAATAATAATTTTAGGCATAGCATATAGATTGCTTTTAGGATATTCTTTGGAAATCGGCTCAAGAAAGTATTTTGTTCAACTGGCACAATTTAAGAATACCAACGGATGTTACAGCTTTGCATTTGACGGTGCAAACTACAGAGGTATTATAGGAACAATGCTTCTTCGGGATATATATAATTTTCTTTGGAGCTTGCTGTTCATCATACCCGGCATAATCAAAGCCTATTCGTACAGGATGGTTCCATTCATATTGGCTGATAATCCTAACATTGGTGCAGATAAAGCAATAACGCTCAGCAGAAGAATGATGAATGGAAATAAGTTTGATACATTTGTGCTTGATTTATCATTTTTAGGATGGTACCTGCTGGGACTGCTGGCATTTGTAATAGGTATATTCTTTGTTAATCCGTATGTTTTTACAACCGAGGCACATCTTTATTTAGTCCTTAGGAAAAATGCGACAGATTATGAATTCTGCACTTATGAAGATTTGAATCTTCAAAAAGATTCTGATGATTTTAACGGCTACAATAATTATAAAAATGATGAGAATTACTTTAAACGTGATGATAATTAAATAGGGTCATTGACACATAATACACCCCCTTCCTGTATATACTAGTATACATAGGGGGTGTTACCTTTGAATCCAATAGAAGTACATTACAAAAATAGTTTTGCAACTATAAAAATTGGCCATTATCTTGGGTCGCAAATGAATAACAACTCTGCAATTATTTGTATCGGAACTGATAAATGCATTGTCGACAGTCTGGGGCCTTTGACAGGTACAATGCTGTCAAAGGAAAATTTAAACATAGATATATACGGAACTCTTGATAAACCTGTTCATGCGATGAATATAAGTGATTATATAAAGATTATTAAAAGAAAGAATTATGATAAAATTATTGCCATAGACGCGTGTCTCAGTAATAAAAAAAATCAGGGAGTGATCGAGGTAAGAGAGGGACCCATAACACCGGGTAAAGGAATCGGAAAAATACTGCCTGAGATAGGAGACCTTTCGATAATAGGAGTTGTAGATTCAAGCGAAAGAGACTTTCATGACCTGGTTCAAGATACACGCCTTTCGCTGATTTATGAAATGTCTGAAATTATTTGTGAAGGTATCGTGACATCATTTAAGATGGGCTTTGCAGCTGGCAATGACTTCAGGGAGCAGGCTTCAATGAGCGGTATATAAAGCGGAGCGACTGCTCCGCTTTGAAAATGTTGAATTATTTGTTTAGTGCTTCTACAGCTGCTTTTAACTGCAGATCTTCAGTATTTTCCTGGGAATATTTAACCAGGGCGTTGTACAGTGTGTTTTGAGTTGCTATGTCAATTGTCCCATATGCAAATAAAAAATTATCTTTTTGGAACTTAATTATCTGATCAAAGGATTTTTGGTCATAAACCCCATCTGGTTCATCAACATCATATCCAAGCGCGTCAAGAATCATTTCCGCTGCAAGCACATCAAGGCTTACACTACCTAATACAGGCTTCTTCAACTTGCTGAACTCAGGATATTTTGAAATATCAGTTTTTTCGTTTTCAACTATTATATCAGGAGTAATTCCAATTTTATGTACAGGTGTTCTGTTAACAGAGAAGTATTCGGCGGTAGTAAATTTTACTCCGCTGCCGTCAACTAACGGATAAAGTGTTTGAACTATGCCCTTTCCGAAGGATTTAGTCCCTACAATAACTCCCTCATTCTTATATTTTACTGCTCCCGCAAATACTTCTGTTGCACTTGCGCTGCCTTCATTTATCAAGACTGCAATTTCGTATTTTTGTTCTTTCAGCTCACTTTTATAAATATCTTCCTTGCCTGTTGCGTAATCAACGTATACAACCGGACCCTCAGTAACAAATAAGTTCAGCATGTCAACTGCTGATTTTAATGTTCCGCCTCCGTTGTTCCTCATGTCTAAAACAACTTTTTTTACATTATTTTCATCAAATTTTGCGAGCTCTTTGTTAACAAGTTCAACTGTATTGTCGGAAAAATCAGTTACTTTTAAGTAGCCCATATTGTTGTCCATAATTTTACCTTCAACTGCGCTTGTTACTATTGTTCTTCTTATTAAATCAAAGTCCAGGTTTTCTTTTCCTCTGATGATTCCGATTTTAACATGCGAGCCTTCCTTGCCTCTGATGAGCAGTGATGCCTGTGATGTAGTCAGGCCTGTAACATCTGCGCCGTCAACATATTTTATTATGTCTCCTGCCTTAATTCCCGCATCAAGTGCCGGTGAGCCGGGGAGCGGAGTTACTACAACAATCTGTCCGTTTGAATCTATTATCTGAACACCTATTCCTGTAAATTCACCTGCTGTAGTATCAAGCATGTCCTGATATTCCTTAGGTGTGTAGTATACGCTGTAATCATCCAGCACACTGAAAAATCCATCATAAAGCCCATTAAGCACTTCCTCCTGGCTTACTTCGTATTGGTAATTATCAAGAACGAAATAAATGACATTTTTCATAAAATCTACGTCAGTATCGAACTTGTCCTTATCTATTTCAGCAGCAAAGGCTGTTGAAGTGAATGAAGCCATAATCATTACAACCGCAAGTATCAAACATAATTTTCTTTTCATAGTACACCTCTTTGCTATTTTAAGTCTTACATAAGTATATTTCAAAAAAAGCAAAGTGTAAAGGAAAATCTGGGTACGGCAGAGCCGTTTCAGCATTTGTTCAGCATGACTTCAAGTATTACCTCATCGGTATTTTTCATACCTTTGTTGGAAACCTCAGCTAAATTCATAATAGTTTTTTCTGGTGTATTTCCAAGTATTCCGTTATTGTCCGGAATAAATATGTTCTTCAATGCCATTTCAGATGCATCAATGGCAGCATCAACAGAAATGGAAAGTTTGTAAGAGCATCCTAATTTAGCACCATCACAAAGCATGCCAGATATTCCTGCCGCCATGTTGTTTATGGAGCCTTTAATTTGCTCTGCATTTCCATCAAGCAGATAAGTAAGTCCTGCGGCACAGCCTACGCCGGCCGCTACTCCGCAGCCGCAGACAGGAGAAAGAGAGCCTAAATGGGTCTTAACAAAAATAGTTACCAGGTGGCTAAGCGTTACTGCACGAATTATTTTTTCTCTTGATATGTTTTTTTCATGCCCGATAAACGCTATGGGTATTATTGCAACAAGACCGTGGTTCCCCGAGCCTGCGCTGCTCATTACAGGAAGAAGGTAGCCGGACATGCGTGCTTCTGATGCTGCGGCAGTGTATGCTTTTGCCAATGAGAATACATCCTTCGCACTTTTATAGAAATAGCTGCCCATGCCGACACCTGTATGTTCCTTTAAGCCTGCATTTGCAATTCTTATATTAATGTCTATTCCTTTTTGAATAAATTCAATGTCTTCAATGTTGATGCTGTCAGAAAAACAAATTAATTCATCAATCAAATAATCCTTTATTGCATACTTTATTTCCGATGTGGCGGTAATATTAACCGGATTGTCAATTAATACTTCTTTATTTTTGCTTTCATATATAATGTTTGTATGTGAATTTCTGATTATGACGCAGGATGTGTCATGGTCGGAGAATGCTTCTGCTTTTATGTACAAACCTTCAATGTCTCCGTTAAGGTTTAGAGAAATTATTCCCGAACCTACAATATCCAGAGATTTGTCAATGCTTTCGCTGTCAACATCCTTCAGGACCTCGAGTTTGTATTCAGATTTACCTACTATCATGGACAAAGCCGCGGCAAAAATTATACCATGTTCACTTGTGCCCGGGATTCCAACACTCATTCCGTTTTTAATGATATTTTTATCAGCATAAATATTCAGCTTTTTCACTTCGCCGTCCAGGAGTTCTTTAGCTCTTGCAACAGCATAGGCCACAGCTCCGGGTTCTGTACAGCCCAATGCGGGCACAACCTGATTTTTTAATATAGCTATCAATAATTGTTCATTCATATTATACCTCCTCAATATACATATTGCATAAGTCATACCAAGGAGAATTCGTGAGCGGACCATTGAGTTGGAACGATAACTCAATGGTCCGTTCCCAGACTCACAGATTTTATTTCTCAAAAATGATATATAATTAATCAAATTTAACTAAAAGCACTGCAAATTGCAAATGTTTAGAATTTATCATAATTGAGCTGCATTTATCAATAATGATAATAATTCAGGAAAATGTTTTTAAATGCTTTGAACAATTACAGAATTTATATTATAATAATTATTATTAATGAAACAAAAAAATGTGAAATCAATTGAGGAATAGTATGAGCAGATTAAAAGGTATAAAAAACGATCTTATGCACATCATAGAAGCCCTTCATGCCGTAACCAATGTAGATATAACCATAGTTGACGAAAATCTTGAAAGGGTGGTTTCTACAGTTCATTATTCTGATGAAGGCAGCAAGGCTCCGGTTAATTCTGCATTTCACAAATGCATTTTGACAGGAGAACAATATTTTATAGAAAACCCCAAAAAAAATCAAATGTGCTTCCAATGCTCGAATTCTAAAAGCTGCAGGGAATTAATCGAATTTTGTATACCGGTAAAATATGATAATAAAATAATAGGCGTATTGGGCATGTGTGCTTATGATGAAATAGCTAAGCAGAATCTTCTTTTAAATAAAGATAGTTACATGAATTTTGAAAGTCAGATAAGTGTATTGATCTCTACTATTATAAGCGAAAAGAGCACCATGAGGATGCTTGAATACAGGTCTTCCGAGATGCTTACTTTAATTAATTCTCTGAGTGAAGGCATTATTGTCATAAACAATAATAAGGATATAGTAACAACAAATAAATACATAAATGAAAAACTGAACATCAACATAAATAAAATACCCGGCATACGGGATCTGCTTACAGAAAAGGTGTACAGCAAACTTTCTTCTGTTGATTTTAGCGGAGAAGCAGGGCCCGCGAATCTTAACGGAATGGAGTTTGTAATTAACGCAAACCCTATTATGGTTAAAGGAAGACAGGAAGGTATAGTCTTTGTGCTGTCGGATTTTAACAAAATGAAGGAATCAGTGCTTGAATCCAACAGAAAAATGGATTTAATAACATTTGACGATATTGTAGGTGAAAGTGAGGCTTTACTTCAGGCTAGAAGGGAAGCTGTACAGGTTGCGGACAATGATGCATCTGTTTTAATTTGCGGTGAAACGGGAACAGGCAAAGAGGTTTTCGCAAGAGCTATACACAATTTAAGCAAAAGAAAAAATAATGTGTTCATGGCTATAAATTGCGGTGCCATTCCTGAAAATTTAATTGAAAGTGAGCTTTTTGGCTATGAAAAAGGCTCATTCACAGGAGCAAGCTCTGCAGGAAAAATGGGTAAATTTGAAATATGCAAGGACGGAACACTGTTTCTTGACGAAATAGGAGATTTGCCGCTCCTGATGCAGGTCAAGCTTAACAGGGCATTAGAGGAAAAAGAAATTTTGAGAGTAGGCGGAAATACACCTGTAAAAGTAAATCCAAGAATAATCTCCGCCACACATAAAGATTTAAGTAATTTGTCTGAGAAAAATTTATTCAGAAACGATTTGTACTACAGATTGAACGTTGTGCCCATTAAACTTCCGCCTTTAAGGGAACGAGGCTATGACGTTATAATCTTATCAAGGTATTTTTTAAATCACTTTTCACGAGTTTATGACAAGGATATCAAAGGATTTTCACCGGAAGCGGAAATACTTCTTTTGAAGCATAAGTTCCCGGGAAACATAAGGGAGCTTAGGAACCTTGTAGAATATGCGGTAATATTTGAGCAGGACAATATTGTAGGCACAGAAAATATAAGAAAGAAAATCGGATCGGTAATTGAAAGTGAAAATGTGAAACTGGCTGATTTAACAAGAGCCTATGAAAAGACCGTAATAGAAAATAAAATTAAAAAACTTGGTGATGATCTTGATGCAAAGAAAGAAGCTGCAAGACAGCTTGGTATCAGCATCGCAACTTTGTACAGAAAGCTTGAGGTTTAAAATTAATTTTGACTTTATATAGTTTTTAGGGTAAAATGTTATAATTAGATATAATGGAAAATGAGGGAGCAATGAACAGAAACAATAAAACATCAAGCATTACAGAATCTGCAATGATAACGGGAATTCTTGTTATTATAGCATTTTTATCATCTTTTATTTCAATAACAATGTTTTTCTATCCTACGCCGGTAATTATACTGGCAAAGAGAAAGGGAATTAAATATGCAGGTTTATCGCTGCTTGCGGCAGATATTATAATTTCAATCTTACTGGGTGCAACCACAGGTTTTATATATTTCATATTATATACTCCGTTTTCTTTGGCACTGGCATATGGAGCATACCATGATGAAAGCGCCAATAAAACCCTGCTTTACGGCGCTGCTGCATATATGATTTCATTTGTTATTTTAATATTGTCAATGAATGCATTTATGGGTGTAAACATTATTGAACAGCTAAAAACTGCGTATATGGAAAGCATCAAAATGACAGAAAAAATGATTTCTGAAATGCCTGCAGGCATGAGTACAGAAGATATTAATAAAGCATATGAATTTACAAATTATTTTAAGGAATCGACAAACTTTATTCTTACTAATTTATTTCCGGCTATTATAATTACGGTTTCAGTAATTGCATCATACATAAATTACTTGGTTGCAGAAAGATTTTCAAGGAGATTTTCCATAAGAATTAATAAATTTGTAAGGTTAAGCCACTTTTCATTTCCAAGAACATTTATGATTGCAATGGCAGCACTGCTTTTAATTTCGTACTTGCTTGGGGCATTAAAATTAAATGTGAGAGTAATACAGCTTAATTTGTTTAATATAGTTTATTTAGCAATGATTTTACAAGGTTTTGCTGTAATTAAATTCTTTTTGGAAAGAAGCCGGTTAAGCAGACCACTTAAGTCATTGGTTATGTTTATGATAATTTATATGACATTTTCCGGAATGGTAGTAATAGTGGTATTGGCAGGACTCTTGGATTTGGCAATAGATTTAAGAAAATTAAATAAGGCAGTATAACTCATTGATGGAGGTAATAATTTGGAAAATAAAACAACTCCTAAATTTTTAAAAGATGACAGTTTAATTTATTTTGCAGTAAACATTCTCTTGATTGCGGTTTTCTTTATTGAACGCATGTATGTATATGCCGGAATTGCCGGATTGATTTTAATGGGTGTTGCTGCATTTGCCTTAAGAAGACAAATACAAAGAGAAAAAGACCTTAAAAATTACATTATAGATTATACAAAGAATATAGAAAATTTATCCGTTAATTCCTTTTATTATTCTCCAATGCCAATAAGCATAATAGGACCATACGGGAAAATTTTCTGGTTCAACAACAAGTTTAAGGAACTTGTGGGCGATGAAGTTGAAAACATTGAAAGCATAGATGAGTTTGTTCCCGGTTTTCCTGTGAGAACATTGGATGACAACAAGGAAGGAACATTAAACAATATTGAAATAGCAGGTTCAGGCAAGACATTTAACATAATGTACTATGGACTGGAAGAAGGAAGATTCGGTGAAGGCATTTCCTATGTGTGTTACTGGAACGAAAATACGGCATTTGCCAATTTGAAGGCTAAGTATAATGATGAACGGCCGGTAGCAATGCTGGTTCAAATAGACAATTACGATGAAATATCTGAAAAGCTTGACAAGGGTGAAAAGTCAGCTATGACTGCGGAAGTGGAAAAAATACTGAACAAGTATGCATCTGAAATGAACGGCTTTGTTTTAAGATATGATACGGCAAAATTTCTTATGATGATTGAAAACAGATTTTTGGATACGCTGGAAGCTAAGAAATTTTCAATGCTGGAAGATGTTAAGACTCTTAAAGGAAGCGGCGACTTTAACTTTACATTGAGTATAGGAACAGGAGTATTGGCAAAAAATCTTACACAGCTTATTGAGTATGCAAAGGGAGCATTGGATGTTGCTCTCGGAAGAGGCGGTGACCAAGCTGTAGTAAAAAGAATCAATTCCGTTAAATTTTATGGCGGAAAGAGCAAGGCTGTTGAAAAGAGAACTAAAGTCAAGGCAAGAATCATTTCCTATGCCCTGAGGCAGATAATAGACCAAAGCTCCAATGTAATAATCATGGGTCACAGGGTGGGGGACATGGATAGTCTGGGTTCCTCTATAGGTATTTATGCAATGGCAAGAAGCAGAGGCAAAAAAGCATATATTGTTTTGAATACCGTAAATTATGCATTGAAGAACATGTATGAAAGAATGAAGCATGAAGAAAGCCATTACATGGAAGCATTGATAAGCACCGATGCAGCAATGGGCTTAATCGACCCAAATACCCTGGTAGTGGTGGTGGACACTCACAGGCCGAGTTATACGGAGGCTCCGGAGATTTTGAGCAAAGTAGATAAAATAGTATTGATTGACCATCACAGAAGAAGCGAAGAATATATTGATAATCCGCTCCTGGACTATATAGAACCTTATGCATCATCCGCCTGCGAACTGGTGTCAGAACTTGTTCAATATATGGATGACCATATCAAACTTACAAAATTTGAAGCGGATGCACTTCTGGCAGGAATAGTTTTAGACACAAATTCCTTTACGTTTAAAACAGGTGTAAGAACATTTGAAGCGGCATCATTCTTAAGACGAAACAGTGCTGATACGACAGATGTCAAGGAGCTGTTCAATGAAAGTCTGGATTCTATGAAAAAGAAAACAGAAATAATAGAAAGGTCTGAGATAGTCTTTGGAGATGCAGCTGTGTCGTATATTGATGAAATTTCAGAAGATTCCAATGTTATAGCGGCACAAAGTGCTGATGAGCTTCTTACCATAAAAGATGTGAAGATGAGCTTTGTACTGGTAAGAAACAAAGATTACATCAATATAAGCGCAAGATCAACAGGTCCCATAAATGTACAGGTAATTATGGAATACTTAGGAGGCGGCGGTCATTTGAACATGGCAGGAGCCCAGATTCAAACTCAGGATATAAACGAAGCAAAAACCAGACTATATGAAGCAATATCGCATTATAAAAAGGAGAGTAAAAAACAATGAAAGTAATATTATTGGAAGATGTTAAAAATGTAGGGAAAAAAGGAACCATTATAAATGCAAAGGATGGATATGCAAGAAACTTTCTGTTTCCTAAAAATTTAGCCATAGAAGCAACAACTGTAAATTTAAAGAACTTAGAAAATGCACAGAAGCAAAAAGAAGCCAAAGAAAAAGAAATATATGATGAAGCCAAAAAACTGGAAGAAGAGCTGACTAAATTAACTGTTGTTATCAAAACCAAGACAGGCGAAAACGGAAAGCTTTTCGGTGCGGTAACAACAAAGGAAATTGCTGAATATATTGAAAAGGAACATGGATTTGCTATTGACAAAAAGAAGTATGAAATGGACCCTATTAAATCAGTAGGAGAATATTTTGTTAAAATCAAGCTTCATCCTCAGGTAAATGCAAAAGTAAAAGTTGTAGTAACAGAAAAATAACGAGGATTAACATGGCTGATTTAATTAATTTAGGAAAAGTACCGCCCCACAGTGCCGAGGCAGAACAAACAGTTCTTGCCTCTGCTTTGCTTGACCATATTGCCGTAGAAAAAATCATTAATCTTTTAAATGCTGATGACTTTTATTTTGAAGCAAACAAGGAAATTTTTGATGCTATCAAGCAGGTTCACATTCAAAATATACCTGTTGATGTGGTCACGTTATCGGAAGAGCTTAAGAAAAGAGAAAGAATTGATTATATAGGGGGCTTTGAATACCTGGCAAAGTTAACCGAAAATATAATAACTTCCAAAAATGTTGAAGCCTACTGCAACATAATCAGGGAAAAATCTACATTGAGGAAACTTATAACCGCTTCCAGCGAAATAATCGAGAAAGGCTATAAGGAAAATGATGATGTACAGAAAATAATCGAACTTGCGGAGTCAAGGATATTTTCGATATCACAAAACAGAAGCATCAATTCATTTACTGAAATCAAGGATGTATTGATGAATGTTTTCAATACTCTTGAAGAAAGAGCAATGAACAAGGGAAGTATAACAGGCCTTACAACAGGATATGATGATTTAGACCGCATGACATCCGGACTTCAGAAGTCTGACCTTATACTGTTGGCGGCAAGACCTTCCATGGGAAAGACTGCCCTGGCATTAAATATTGCTATGAATGCTGTAAAAACGGGAGCTTCAGTAGCATTGTTCAGTCTTGAAATGTCCAAGGAGCAGTATGTGCAAAGAATCATAAGCATGGAATCCATGGTTGACAGCTCAAAACTCAGGACAGGCAATCTCGATGACGAAGATTGGACAAGACTTATTTCAACAATGAGCACAATTTCAAATTATAATGTCTTTATAGATGATACGGCTGCAATTTCCGTATTTGAATTGATGTCAAAATGCAGACGTATGAAAATAGAAAAAGGATTAGATTTAATAATCATAGACTACCTGCAGCTTATGTCTGACGGAACTAATTCATCTAACAGGCAGCAGGAAATTTCCAACATATCCCGTGGATTAAAAGCATTGGCAAGAGAAATGGACTGTCCTGTAATAGCATTGTCCCAGCTTTCACGTGCACCTGAACTTCGTCAGGACCACAGACCTATTATGTCCGACTTAAGAGAATCAGGAGCTATAGAGCAGGATGCAGATATTGTATTGATGCTGTACAGGGATGAATATTACTTTAAGGAAGAATCAGAAAAAAAAGGTATCACGGATGTGATTATTGCAAAGCAAAGAAACGGTCCGGTAGGAACTGTAGAGCTTGCATGGATCAGCCAGTACACGAAATTTGGAAACATACAGAAATAACAGTTGACCGGAAATGAATCAACAATTGAGAAGCAATGGATAGGACGCATGAAATGCGTCCTGTTTTGTACAATTGTATATCTGCCGGTCAATTCATCATGAGATGTATTTTATAGCTAAAGTGTTAATACTAACAATATAATAACCAAAGCGGGGTGTTATTTTGGACAGAAAAATAGGAATATTGGCGAACAGTGAAGAACTTAAAGCAACCATAGAAAGTTTATATGGTGAAGATATAAAAAACGGGAAAATATTAATTGATATACTTGATTCTGAAAAAATTAATGAACAAGGCAGGGAATTAGAGAGAAAAGGCGCCAAAGTCATAATAGCCAGGACCGGAGGCTACCGTCATACACTGGGTAAAGTAAATGTGCCGGTAATCAATTTAAAAATATATATTCAGGATATTCTACACGCAATTATGGTTGCAGAGAAATATAAAAAAGACATTGTTCTTTTAGTGTCTGATTTAGTTGATTTTGACTATGAAGAGTGGAAAGAACTCATTCATTCGAAATTAACATTGGACAGATATTATTCCGTAGAGGAAATAGAAGATGCGGTTATAAAATACAAAGACAGGCAATCCGAAGTAGTAATAGTGGGAGGCGGTATTCCCTGCAAATATGCAAAGAAGTATGGTCTTGATTACGTCAGCTTTGCCGCAAGTGATGAAACTGTCCATGATATTATATCCAGAGCTTGGGAAACAGTGGATAATTTGTATGAACAAAGATATATAAATAATGTATTGAAGAATATTCTTGACCATGTTCATGATGCAGTAATAGCTATTGACAAGGAAGAAAAAGTTATTTTATACAATGAGAGAGCAGAAGGGCTTCTTAAAAAGGAAAAGAAGTATGTTATAAATAATAAGCTAAAAGAAGTTTTTCCTGAATTAAATTTTATAGCTGAAGTTTTAAACGGTAAAAATAAATATAACGGAATAGTTAATATAAAAAATATTGTAGTAACTGTTAATAACATATTGATGGAATTAGATGGGCAGATTGTGGGGGCTCTATGTACATTTCAGGATATCACAAAACTTCAAAGCCTTGAGAAAAAGATAAGAATTGAGTTAAATAAAAAGGGTCTTATTGCAAAATATAAATTTAGTGATTTAATAGCCTGTGATCCGGTGATGAAAAATACCCTGGCGAAAGCTGTACGCATCGGTATGTCCGACAGCACCGCCATGTTGTATGGAGAAAGCGGTACTGGAAAAGAAATGATTGCCCAAAGTATACACAATATCAGCGAAAGAAACAGTGAACCGTTTGTGGCAATCAATTGTGCCGCATTAACAGAAAGTTTACTGGAAAGCGAACTTTTCGGTTATGAGGAAGGGGCATTTACAGGTGCGAGAAAGGGAGGCAAACCGGGTCTTTTTGAACTTGCTCACGGTGGAACCATTTTTTTAGATGAAATCAACAGTGTTCCTATTAATCTTCAGACCAAACTACTGCGTGTTTTAGAAGAAAAAGAGGTTATGCGCATAGGCTCCGACTATGTAATTCCTCTGGATGTAAGAATATTAGCTGCAGCAAATGAAAATCTGCAGGACAAAATAAAGGACGGCAGTTTCAGAAGTGATTTGTTTTACCGCTTAAGCATATTAAAACTGAACATCCCTCCCCTCAGACACAGAAAGCTGGATATAATTCCTCTGTTTAAGCATTTTTTATCTATTTTTGCCAAGTCATCAGATGTTCATATAGACGGTGAATTGGAAAGTAAATTGCTGAAATATTCATGGCCGGGCAATGTAAGAGAATTAAGAAATATTGCCGAAAGGTACGTTTTGTTTGGGGAGCTTGATATAACTGATAGTGACATTATGGATTTTAATGATAATGAGGAAAATAACATAAAGCAGATTAATAGTACAGAAGGCTTTTGCTTAAATCTCAAAGAAATTGATAAGTATGTAGAATTGAAAGTAATAGATATGCTGGAAGAGCAGGGAATGACTAAAAATGAAATTGCAAGAGTATTAGGAATAAGCAGATCATCTCTGTGGAATAAAATAAACAGCAGTGATGCGTCCAAAAAATAAAACGTACGTGCAAAATATTAAACATTATTTTAAAAATAAAATGGCTGAAAAACATGAAAACGTGTTTTTTCAGCCATTTTATTTTTGGCATGATAATTGCTATATAAAATTATGTATGAAAAAATAGGAGGATGTATGGAGTTAAAAAATTTCGAAGAATTAATTGAAAGAATTCAAAACAGAAACTCTCTGGCCAGGGTTGCCGTTGCAGCTGCTCATGATGAACATACATTGGAAGCTGTATTTAAGGCAAGCAAAGATAAAATTGTTATACCTGTATTGGTTGGAGATAAAGACAAAATAAAAAATATACTTGACGAATTAAAGATTCAATTTGATGAAAACAATATAATTCATACGGAAAGTGATACAGAAGCTGCTGAGAAATCAGTTGAATTAATAAATGAAGGCAAGGCTGATTTCATTATGAAGGGTAAGCTGCAGACTGCGGATTTACTAAAGGCCGTAGTAAACAAAGAAAAGGGTCTTAGAACCGGTAGGGTAATGTCCCATGTTGCAATACTGCAGGTGCCCTCTTATCACAAGCTTATAGCAGTTACGGACGGCGGCATGATGATGTATCCGAACGCGGAAGAAAAAATGCAGATAATTGAAAATGCCGTTGGTGTATTTTTAGCAATGGGATACGAAAAGCCCAAGGTGGCTGTGCTGGCTTCGGTAGAAACGGTAAATCCTAAAATGCCGGAAACTGTGGATGCAGACTTGCTTAAGAAAATGAACTTATCCGGTGAGATAAAGGATTGCATTGTTGAAGGACCTATTTCCTATGATCTGACTATGAATAAGGAGTCGGCAGAAATAAAAGGCTTCAAAAGTGAAGTAACAGGAGAAGCAGATATATTAATAGCTCCAAATATTACAACAGGAAATATTCTAAGCAAGGCACTGATTGAGTCAGCAGGCGGAAAAATGGCAGGAATGATTGTGGGAGCAAAAGTTCCTATCGTCTTAACTTCAAGAGGAGCAACGTCTGAAGAAAAATACTTATCATTGGTTTTATCGGCATCAGCCGTATAAATGAATAGGAGGAAGATATGAAAAAATTAATGACAGGAAATGAAGCAATAGCTCGCGGAGCGTATGAAGCAGGTGTAAGATACGCTTCGGCATATCCGGGAACACCAAGTACTGAAATATTAGAAAATATTGCATTATATAAAGATGATATGACAGCAGAATGGGCAACTAATGAAAAGGTAGCGTTTGAAGCTGTTGTGGGGGCATCAATGGCAGGAGCAAGAGCCATAGCTTCAATGAAGCATGTTGGAGTAAATGTTGCGGCGGATCCTTTGTTTACAGTTGCATATACAGGGGTATACGGAGGATTAGTATTAGTTTCGGCAGATGAACCGGGACAGCATTCTTCACAAAATGAACAGGATAACAGAAACTATGCAAAGGCTGCAAAAATTCCAATGCTGGAGCCGGCAAACAGCCAGGAATCAAAAGATATGACAAAACTGGCATTTGAAATCAGCGAAAAGTACGATACACCGGTTATGATTCGTATGACTACAAGAGTATGCCACTCTAAAGCCATTGTTGAATGTCAGGAAAGAGAAGAAAGAGAAATTATACCATATAAAAAGGATATTAATAAATTTGTAACAGTACCTGCCATAGCGAGAAAGTTAAGAGTCAAGGTTGAAGAAAGACAAAAGAAATTATTGGAATTTTCCAACACGACTGAATTAAACTTTATTGAATGGAATGATACTGAGGTTGGAGTAATAACATCAGGTGTATGCTACAGCTATGCAAAAGAAGTGTTCGGTGATTCTGTTTCTTATTTGAAATTAGGATTTACTCAGCCTTTGCCTGCAGAAAAAATAAAGGAATTTTGTTCTAAAGTAAAGAAGGTATATGTTATAGAAGAAAATGATCCATATATTGAGGAGCAAGTAAAAGTATTAGGATTTGATTGCCTGGGAAATGGGGTATTTCCGCCTTACGGTGAAATGCTGCCTGAAGTTATCAGAAATGTGGTGTTCGGCGAAGCAATGCCTACTGTAAATTATGATGAAAAAGAAGTTGTGGCAAGACCTCCGGTACTTTGCGCCGGATGTCCTCACAGAGGATTCTATTATGAGCTGGGAAAAAGAAAAAATGTAATGGTTTCAGGAGATATCGGATGTTATTCATTAGCTTTCGCGGAACCTTACAATGCAACGGATCAAAATATTTGTATGGGCGCAAGCATAAGTGTCGGACATGGAGCTCAAAAAGTATTTGATATGGTTGAAAACAATAAGATGAGAGTTGTTTCATGTCTGGGCGATTCAACATTCTTTCATACGGGTATAAATTCTCTGATAAATGTTGCTTACAACAAGAGCAATACTGTAAATGTAATATTGGACAACCGTATTACAGGTATGACAGGTCATCAGGAAAATCCGGGTTCGGGCTATACATTGCAGGGAGAGAAGACAGATGATTTAAACATTGAAGCAATAGTGAGAGCTTTAGGCTTTAAAAATGTTGTTGTGATTAATCCGAATGATTTGGCTGCTGTAAAGCATGCTCTTGATTGGGCGCTGAGCCTGGATGAACCATCAGTAATTATTACAAGATGGCCATGCGCATTAAAGAAATTCTCGCCTGAGGATAAGGAAGAATTCAAGGGAGCATTTACAGAAAAATTTAGTGTCAACAGGGATAAATGCATTGGATGTAAAGCATGTATAAGAACAGGATGTCCTGCAATTTCATTTGACAAGGAAGCTAAAAAATCAATAATTGATTACAATGCGTGCGTAGGATGTACCGTATGTTCTCAAGTATGTCCTGTAAAGGCAATAGGAAAGGTGGAAGCGTAAATGACAAAGAGTATTTTATTGGTTGGAGTAGGCGGACAAGGAACGATACTTGCCAGCAAGCTGTTAACAACAGGCTTAATGGAAGCGGGATATGACGTTAAGATGAGTGAAATCCACGGAATGAGCCAAAGAGGAGGCTCGGTTTCATCGCAGGTAAGATATGGAGAAAAGGTGGAATCCCCTGTTATAGAGCTGGGCGGTGCTGATATATTGGTTTCATTTGAAAAAATGGAAGCTCTGAGATATTTAAATTATCTCAAACCTGATGGAAAGGTTGTTGTTAATGACTTTGAAATAGGTTCAATGCCTATACTTTCAGGCAAAGCGGATTACCCTTCAAATGCTGTTGAAATTTTGCAGAGCAAGGCTAAAACAATTGTCATTGATGCTGCCGGTGAAGCAGAAAAATTGGGGAATCCAAAGGTTATGAACATTATCCTCCTTGGAACCATCATAAAGGCAATGGGTTTGGAAGAAATAGATTGGGAAAAAATCGTAAAAGAAAATATCAAGGAAAGCTTAGTTGAAATAAATTTAAAAGCTTTGGATAAAGGAATTAATTTAGTTTAATCAAAAAATGTTCAGGAGTTAATCTCCTGGACATACTAAAGGAGTCAGTATGAAAAAAGGAGATTACATTTGGGGGGCAGCATTGCTGTCTTGGGTTTTAGTATTAGTTGTTCCACAAACAAGAGAAGCATTCATGTCATTTACCGGTGCACATCCCTATATAGGCGGATTTATTAAATTTATTATTTTGGCAACAATGGGTGATTTGTTGGGTATCAGGCTGATAAAAGGAGACTATGTCATACCCGGAGGTATTATATTAAAGGCATTGGTATGGGGAGTGATAGGCATGATGTCTACTCTTATGTTTACATTGTACATGGGGGGAGCAAATGCTGCTCAGAATGCAGGATTGCTTCCATTTGTGGGAATTGGTATTGCGCAGGCGTTCTTTGGAAGTGCGGTAATGAACCTTACATTCGGACCTATGATGATGTTTTTTCACAGAATTATGGATTTATGGATTGATTCATCATACGAAAAAAAAGGGAAGGTATCATTGAGCGTCCTGGTTGATAAAATAGACTGGCATTCTCTTGTGGAATTCAGCTGGGCAAAGACATGCCTGTTCTTCTGGATACCTGCGCACACCATCGTATTTATGCTGCCGCCTCAGTACAGAGTCTTAGTTTCTGCATTCTTATCTATTGCTCTGGGGTTACTGCTGGCATTTGCGAAGAAGGGAAAGGCTGTAAAATCTAGTTAATAAGGAGAACATCATGGGATTTAAAATATTAGCAAT
The DNA here is from genome assembly GCA_002381185.1 of Firmicutes bacterium UBA3553. Classification (GTDB taxonomy): domain Bacteria; phylum Bacillota; class Clostridia; order Tissierellales; family Sedimentibacteraceae; genus Sedimentibacter. Next base: position 176,514 of record DFOA01000033.1, read on the forward strand.
AAATCCTGGCTCAACTTCAACAAAGATAGCTTTGTACGAAGATGAGAAGGAACTATTAGTAAATACATTGGACCACCCGATTGAGGAAATTGAAAAGTATGAAAAAATTGTGGACCAATTTGAAATGAGAAAAAATATTGTTCTTTCTTTCTTAAAGGACAGCGGTTATGAGCCGGATATGCTTGATGCTGTTGTGGGAAGAGGAGGAATGCTGCCTCCTGTTAAAGCGGGAGCTTACAGGGTAAATGATTTAATGGTTGACAGGCTGAAAAACAGGCCATTAATTGAACATGCATCAAATCTTGGCGCAATTATAGCATATGAGATTGCAAATTTGATTGACAAACCCGCTTTTATCTATGATTCAGTCAAGGTGGATGAATTAAATCCGATTGCCCGCATATCAGGTATGCCTGCCATACCCAGAGTCAGCACCTCTCATGTATTGAATTCAAGAGCCATGGCAATAAAGGCTGCACGCAAGTACAACAGAAAACTTGAAGAGATGAATTTCGTGGTCGCACATATGGGAGGCGGCATATCTCTCAGCGTATATGAAAAAGGAAGGCTCACAGACATCATATCTGATGATGAAGGACCATTTTCACCGGAAAGGTCCGGCAGGGTCCATTGCAGAGAGCTTATCAACCTTTGCTTTTCAGGCAAATACGACAAAAAAGAGGTCGTTAAGATGCTGAGCGGAAACGGCGGTCTAAAAGGATATCTGGGAACTGTGGATGCAAGAGAAGTTCAAAAAATGATTGAAGACGGAAATGAAGAAGCCGGACTCATATATGAGGCAATGGCATATCAAATAGCAAAGGGAATAGGTGAGCTTGCCACTGTTGTTAAAGGCAGGGTTGATGCGATTATTTTAACCGGAGGCATCGCTTATTCAAAAATGATAACAGACTGGATTTCGGAAAGAGTGGAATTCATTGCACCGGTTGAGATTATGGCAGGTGAAAATGAAATGGAATCTCTTGCGCTTGGAGCTTTAAGGGTTTTAAGAAAACAAGAGGCTGCAAGAGATTATGTTGAATAGAAATACGGTTATTTAGGTATTATTAGGATAGTATTTTAAATAAAATGACATCAAGGAGATAAAAGATGACTAAAAATAATAAACAATCTATTAAGATTGAAAAGACAAAGTTAATTTTAACGTTACTCAGTTTTGGAGTAATGCTGCTGTTTTCAGTATTGCCTCCCGTGGAACCGATTACACCCATGGGCATGAAAGTTGTCGGCGTTTTTATAGGAACTGTCTTGCTATTATCACTGGTTGATACAGTATGGCCAAGCTTGTTATGTATTCCGTTATTTGCATTAACAGGGGTCATGACTTTAAATGAAGCTATCATCGGTTCATTAGGTTCATGGATTACGGCATTTGTAATAATGAGCTTCATTTTAACTTACGCTTTAAATTCAACAGGATTTACCGCAAGATTAACGGCATATTTTATGAGCAGAAAATTTGTTAATAAAAGTCCGTGGATATTTACTGTTTCATTAATATCACTGGGCATGATTGTGGGATGGTTTTTAGATCCTGTACCTACCGTAGCCTTCTTCATGGGATTTTCCAATAAAATATTTAAAGAACTGGGATATAAAACAACAGACAGATATCCTCACATGGTTACTATGGCGCTGGCTTTTACAATCAATATAGCAGGCGGTATGACTCCTATTTCACATCCTCTTGCAATATTGGGAATGGGTATCTATCAGAGTACAGTGGGCGAATCTATAAGCTTATTTACGTACATGCTTTATGCGGTACCTGTGGGTTTGCTGATTTATACAGCAATGCTGCTTGTGCTAAGAATTTTCTTCAAACCTGATTTAAGCAAATTTGAAAGCTTTGACATTAAAAAAGTTTTAGAAGAAGTAAAACCAATGGGACTTAAAGAAAAAATCACTGTGGTAACATTCTTTACAGTTGTTCTTTTATGGGTATTGCCGGGAATTTTAACAATTGTAAGCCCCGGTTCACCTATTGCAGCATTCCTTAATAAATTAGGTGCTACATTCCCTGCAATAGTAGCGGTGGTATTCCTGGCACTGATTGAAGTAGACAACGAACCGGTATTGGATTTAAAGGTTGCTTTTTCAAAAGGTATGTCATGGGGCGTTATATTTCTTGTAGGAGCTGCAGTACTGTTAGGAGGAGCAGTTACTAAAGAAGGAGTCGGATTAAATCAGTTTATAGTTCAGAACATTGTTCCTATAACACAGTCGCTTCCAACTTTTATGACAGTAATTGTGATAGTCGGACTTACAAGCTTAATGACAAACTTCACATCTAATGTTACAACTATTACTCTTATGACAAGCGTCGGTTTATCAATAGCAATGGGAAGTGGAGGATTAAGTCCTTTCGGTATCGCTCTGGCAACTACAATAACAGGTGCTCTTGCTTATATGGTACCGGCATCCTTTGCATCCATAGCGGTATTGTACGGAGAAGAATATTCCGACGGAAATACAATATTTAAATATGGCGCAATAGTTGTTTTAATTACAACATTGGTAGTTTCCCTCATCGGGTATCCGTTATCCTTGCTATTGCAATAACAATACCTACTACATGAAAAGTGGTTGAATATTAGTTGAATAATAAAAATGGCGCTGAAATGCGCCATTTTTGATTATTCAACAATTGGTTTATCAATTGTTCAGCAACTGTTTTTCTACACCATTCTGGCAATTATTATTTTGCTGCCAGGAGTCAATACATTGTCTGGTGGAAGGTCATTTAATTCCTTCAGGTAATTAATTGACAGATTATAGTTTTTAGCAATATCCCATACGGTTTCCCCCGGCTGTACTACTCTGAATACCAGGCTAGGCATTTTGCTTCNNGATGGGATCTTCCTCTGTAATGTTTGAGATAACTAAAATTTCTTCATTGTTTCTCAGCTTCATACCAACGTTAATATCACAGTTAACAATTACGGAATTGCTTCCTTTTCTGTAAGCACCGCATTTTGTAATTTTAACGTCGGAAGTTATATCGTCGGACATTTCATTATCTTTTAAATCTATTGATGCTGTAAACGGAAGCGATGCATATGCCTTGTCAATTTTATTGATGTCTCCGTTTAAATATAACAGGTTAACATCCAGGAAACCATCAACAACATATTTATCATCGAAAATTCTTTTTTCGGAAATTTTTGGGCTTACATCGACTGTATAAATATCCTTCACTGAACCTGAAGCAACATCAAAGTTATTCTCGTATTTAACAGTCTTATTAACAATATTCTTTAACGATGTTAAATTTACGCTGTCAGCTTCAAGGTTAAGCATACAGTCTGTTGAATAGCAGTCAGTAATAATATTTTTTTCAACAGTGTCATACAAGGTTGCGTTAACCGTAAACGGCAGGTTAAATTCTATCAGTTTTTTCTCATTGTCATAATTTTCAGCAACATTGTATGTCATTTCATTCAATGTTACATTTATATCCTTTAACATGTCATCATTTGAATTTTTAACCTCAAGATAATGAGTGAACGGGAATTCTTCTGACACGTAGCCTGTCGCATTCAGAGTGTTGTTTTCGGTGTAGAGAAATCCTACCTTGCAGGTTCCTTCGACCAGCATTTTTTCATCCAGTGCATCAATATTTGTAATGAATACTTCAGATTCTGCTTTTAATATTTTGGCTATTTCATCTGAACCCTTATTCAGTTCAACAGCATCGTTAATATTTACTTCTTCTGACAGCACTGTTACTTCGTCAGTATATTTTATGTTTTTTGTTTTGGCTTGAAAGCTTCCGTCTGACTCCAGGCTTGAAACGAAGTTCACAGGATGCTTGTTTATAACATCATTATCAAGTAATACAACAGCTTTAACCATATAACTTTTTTCATTGAGCTGTTCAGCTTCTATGTAATCAATATAAGCATTAACCTGGGCTTCCATTCCATCCTTGGCACCCGCAACTGGAACTTCTTCAGTGAAATGAATTTTATCCGACAAAGAGCTTACCATTATTTCTTCATCATTGGAGCGGTAAATGATGTTGTAAGTCAAAGTTCCATCCACGTTGACAGCACCTTCTTTTACATCTGCCCCGTTTATTTTTACTTTGCCTTCTGTTGATATGATTTTTTCTATATCCGGAGTGCTGTCAGAAAGCGAAAACTCGTTTTCTAATAAAACTTCAGCGGAACTTGAATCAATAATTTCATTAATATTAAAAGTATCGCTAATTAATTTAAACAAATTAAATCCTCCTTTAAGAAACAGTTAGAATCCATTCTTTTATAAATGTATATGCACAATAAATTTCCATAGTACAACTTATGCTAAAAAATTTTAAAAAGTAATTGACCTTTTTCTTTTTTTAATATAGAATTGATAAGTAAATTAATTATCTGAATTTGTTGTTTTTAAAATTAAAATTCTAGACAAACTATATATGTTTAAAAATAATAGAGACTAAAAAAAAAACCCCTTTTTTGTCTCTGTTTTTATGTTTAAGCACTAAATCAGAATTATTAATTAAAATTCAATTGAAGTAATTAAAAAAATATAAAGAACGGTATAACAGGATTAAGGAATTACAGGAGGAAGAAATGCCAAAATATATTTTTGTAACAGGGGGAGTTGTATCTTCATTAGGGAAAGGAATTACGGCAGCATCATTGGGAAGATTGCTCAAAGCCAGAGGATTAAAGGTAACTCTTCAAAAATTCGATCCGTACTTGAATGTAGACCCCGGAACAATGAGCCCTTACCAGCATGGTGAAGTGTATGTTACAGATGATGGTGCTGAAACAGACTTGGATTTAGGACACTATGAAAGAATAGTTGATATAGATTTATCTAAATACTCAAGCATCACATCAGGTAAAATTTATTGGTCAGTTTTGAACAAGGAAAGAAGAGGAGATTATCTCGGAGGAACTGTACAGGTAATTCCGCATATAACAAATGAAATTAAATGCATGTTAAAAAGAGTCGCTACTGTCAGTGACGTTGATGTGGTAATTACAGAAATAGGCGGTACAGTTGGAGATATCGAAAGCCAGCCATTCCTGGAAGCCATTCGTCAAATTCGTTATGAAGTGGGAAGAGAAAATGTAATGTACATACACGTTACTTTACTTCCTTATTTATCAAAAGCAGGAGAGTTGAAAACAAAACCTACTCAACACAGCGTAAAGGAATTGTTGAGCATAGGAATTCAGCCTGATGTACTTGTATGCAGAACTGAAAAAGAAATAAGCATGGATTTAAAAGCTAAGATTGCATTGTTTTGCAACGTTGAAAAACAAAATGTAATTCAAAATTCTGATGCGGATTCTTTGTATGATATACCGTTATTGCTGGAAAAGGAAGGCTTGGCTAAAATTGTCTGTAACCATTTCGGATTAAACTGCAAGGAACCAGATCTGGAGGGGTGGAAGGATATGGTTCAGCGCTCAAAGAACTCCAGCCACTATGTTAAAATAGCATTGGTAGGTAAATATGTTGAACTCAGGGATGCGTATCTTTCAGTGGCAGAGGCATTGAGGCATGCAGGTATAGATAATTCGGCAGATGTTGAAATTAACTGGGTGCATTCTGAAGAAGTTAACGAGGATAATTACAAAGAAATCCTTGAAGGAAGTGACGGAATATTGCTGCCGGGCGGATTTGGCGACAGAGGAATTGAAGGTAAAATATTGGCTGCCAGATATGCAAGAGAAAATAAAATACCATTTTTGGGAATATGTCTCGGCATGCAAATGGCTGTTGTTGAATTTGCAAGAGACGTACTGCAATACAGTGATGCAGACAGCACTGAATTCAACGCTGAAACTAAACACCCGTTAATTGATATTATGAACGACCAGAAGGATGTTGAAAATAAGGGCGGAACAATGAGGCTTGGAAGCTATCCCTGCAGACTTGCTGAGGGAACAAAAGCCAAGGAAGCTTATGACGGAGCAACTATGATAAATGAAAGACACAGGCACAGATATGAATTCAACAATGAATTCAGAAAAGTTTGCGAAGAAAACGGACTTATCATTTCCGGAACTTCACCTGACAACAAGCTTGTTGAAATTGTTGAATTGAAGGATCATCCCTGGTTTGTCGCAGCACAGTTCCATCCTGAATTCAAATCAAGACCTACAAGAAGCCATCCTTTATTTAAAGGGTTAATAAAGGCATCTGTAGAAAATAAAAAGAATTAATAATAAATATAAAAAAATTCAGGCGTAATTATAACCTGAATTTTTTATTTTCAATTGAACATAAAGTTCCTGAATAAATGCTGAGTATCATCAGTACCTGAGGTGTCAGAGGAACAGAATCAACTAATCCGTGTATCATTGTCATGACAAAGACTGCAAAGGCCGTAATCCATGTCTTGCTGCTGTCTTCAGACAAAACACTTTTAAAGTTCTTCAAAATATTGAATAGCATCATTAAAAATATTGAAAATCCCATGACTCCTGTCTCAGTGAAAATCTGTATGTATAAGTTGTGGCTGTGTTCTACTTTTGTACTCACAACGGATGAATAATGAGCAATGTGTTTGAACAACGTTCCAAAGCCGATTCCGGAAATAAAGTTATCCTTGATAATTTCTACGGATGCCTTCCATACTTCCAATCTGTATAAAAAAGAACTGTCTTCAACTGATTTCACCGGATTGGTCCGCCCTATGCCCAACAATGCATCTGCGGCAAATATTGCAATGGAAATTATTATGGCATACCTTAAATACTTTTTATTGAATAAAGCAGCTACTATCAGTGCCATTATAACAGATACCCATGAAGTCCTTGAAAATGTCAATATTAAGCAGATTATACCGCTTACAAAAGAGGTCCACTCCAAATTTATTTTTTTCAAATTCAGGTTTTCGCATGCTAATAATAAAATGAAATTAATATAAAACCCAAACACGTTGGGATTAAAAAACGTTGAATAAATTCTTTTGCTTAAATTATATTCGCTTTTGTCAACCCATTTTGACGGTATTGCAAATTCAGGGTTAAAATACTGTACAATTCCTATTATAAATACAATTATTGACACAATAAAGGTTAGCTTTATTATTTTTTTAATATTGTCCTCATCTATTGAACCGAACATTTGGAAAGAATAATAGCACAGTACCATTATCAGACCGTAAACAGCAGAAATCAATTTATATTCCGAAGACATTAAACCAATTGCAACATACGCATATATTAATACAGATAACTTTTTATTTGTTTTTATACTGTAATTTTTTCTGACTAACTGTACAATAAAAACTGCTGCAACATATACATAAGCAGCAGGAATAAATACAATCGATAAAATCAGTAATAAAAATGGTTTTAAATCTAACTTGTTTGATACAAGTTCTGAAGCATAACTGTCGGTAATTTGATAATTCATTTTCGTTCCTTAAATAGTTTAATTATTGATTGACTTAATTTCCTTATTTTGTGTTACAAGGTAATAAAATATACCCGCTATGATTATTATACCTCCAACAAGGGTATATATAGAAGGAATCTCCCTGAAAATCAACATTGCCATTATACTGGCAAATATGGGCTCGCATAATGTTGATACAGAGATTAATGTTGAAGAAACATATTTAACCATGTAATTGTAGACTGTATGTCCGAATATTGAACAAAAAAATGCCAATGCCGCAAACAGCATGAATTCCTTTGGTGAATAAGGGTAAATAGGAGTTTTTGAAGCAAAACACATAACAAACAGCACCAATGCCGATACTGAATAAACAATAAATACATAAATGCCTGCACTTATATTTTTGCGTGCGACTCCTCCTATTACCAGGTATCCTGCTACAAAAACCGCACCCAAAAATGCAAGGGTATTCCCAAGCATTGCATTGCTTGCTGTTTCTCCCCATGAGCCCATGGCTATTATAATTGTTCCTGCAAGAGACATTAAAATGCCGGCAGTCATTTTACGGTTCAATTTTTCCTTGGTTACAAAATAATTTGCCAGAGCCACAAATATGGGACTGCATGAAACCAATATTGTCGAATTGGCAACAGTGGTCATTTTAATTGATGAAATCCATGAGGCAAAGTGGAGTGCCAGAAAAATACCGCTGGCTGTGCACAAGCCGTATTCCTTCACTGAAATCTTTTTAAATTCTTCCCGGCTGTTCATCATTACTGGGATTAACAGCATCAATGATGTAAACAGCATTCTGTAAGCCGAAATAACAAGGGCCGGAGCTTCAGAAAACCTGATTATTATAGATGACAGTGAAGTAAAGAATGTACCTGCTAAAACTATATATTTTGAGGGTGTCTTTTCCATATTAAACCTGCCTTTCAAGATATTCTATATTAGCATATTAAACTTAAAATTTCAATACTGTAACAAGAAGTATAGAACTTAATATATAAGTAATAATAAGAACCTGGCAGGAATGCCAGATTAAGCGACTGGCAGAAACCTTCCGGAATAACATATATCAATCACATGGAAAGGAGGCGGCAATGTTTGATTTTTTTAGCTCTGTTTCAATAATTTATCTTATTAATATAGCAATGGCTGTTGTTGTAATATTTTTGGAGCGCAAGGACCCTACTGCAACATTGGCGTGGGTTTTAGTGCTGCTTGTATTTCCCGGGTTGGGCTTTGTTTTTTATTTATTGCTGTCTCAGAATTTCAGCAGAAAAAAATTATTTACCATGAAGATCTATGCCAAGAAAACATTCGGAGATTATATTAAAGTCCAGCGGAAGCTTTTTAATTCAGGAGAGCTTGTTTATAACGACAGAAGCACAGAAAGCTTTAAAGATTTAATAAAGATGAACTTATTTTACCATGATTTTTCATACACGCAAAACAATGAAATTAAAATATATACTGATGGACAGGATAAGTTTCGGGACCTGTTCAATGATATACAAAATGCAAGACATCATATCCATATGGAATATTACATCATTAAAAACGATGACCTCGGAAATGAAATGCTAGACCTTCTTGCTAAAAAAGCAGAGGAGGGAATTGAAGTAAGACTGTTGTATGATTCTGTGGGAGGAAGGCACATTCCTGATGAGACTATTGAAAGAATAAAAAAATCAGGAGTAAAAGTTGCAATATTTTTTGCAAGCAACTTTCCATTTTTTAATTTTAAGATCAATTACAGAAATCATAGAAAAATTGTGGTCATTGACGGCAAGAAAGCCTATATAGGAGGCTTTAACGTAGGAGATGAATATATAGGTTTAAATAAAAAAATCGGTTATTGGAGAGATACTCATGTGCGAATATCAGGAGATGCGGTAATAGATCTTCAGACAAGATTTTTTCTTGACTGGGGCTATGCATCCAAGGAAGACCTGATGTTTCTGCCTCATTACTTTCCTGATACAAGCAATGAAGGCAATGTGGGAATACAAATTATAAGCAGCGGTCCGGACAAATTAGACGAAGTAATTAAAAGCAACTATGTGAAAATGATTAATTCAGCAAAAGAAAGTATTTTAATTCAAACACCGTACTTCGTCCCTGATGCAAGTGTGTTTGAGTCCTTGAAAATCGCAGCAATGTCAGGTGTGGATGTTAAGATTATGATACCATGCAAGCCTGACCATCCATTTGTTTATTGGGCTACCTACTGGTACTGCGGAGGTCTTTTGCAATACGGCGTAAAGGTGTTTACATATGAAAACGGATTTTTGCATTCAAAGACTCTTGTTATTGACGGGAAAGTATCATCGGTGGGTACTGCCAATTTTGATGTGAGAAGTTTTAAACTCAACTTTGAATGCAATGCTGTAATTTATGATACAAAGACATCATCAATGCTTCGTGATATTTTTATGGAAGATTTAAACTACTCCTTGGAAATTACCAGAGAGCTTTATTTGGAAAGGGGAATCCTCATAAGATTTAAGGAATCAATCTGCAGACTTTTGGCTCCGCTTCTTTAGTATTGATATTTAAAAAAGTAGTGATAAAATATATAATAAACATTAATGCAAATGACAATAAGGTGATGAGATAAAATGAAAAAATATTTTGTTATATATAACCCTACCTCAGGAAAAGAGCTTGCAGGACAGAAGATATTTCATGTTTCTGAAACAATAATGGAATTGGAAGATGTAGAAATTACATTTTTTGCCACAAAGAAAAAGGGTGATGGCGAGGCTGCTGCCATAAGAGGATGTAAAGAAGGCTATGACATGATAATTTCCTGCGGCGGTGACGGCACTGTTCATGAGGTAGTAAACGGAATTATGAAAAGTCCTGCTAAATCAAAGCTGGCAATTATGCCTGCAGGAACCGTGAATGACTTTGCGGCACAGCTTAAAATGCCGAAGGCATATGCAAATTTTGCTTCATTATTAATGAAGCAAAATTTTAAGACCATTGATGTGGGCAAAATAAATAATGATTACTTTGTAAATGTTGTGGGCGGAGGCGCTTTTATGAACATACCCCATGACGTTACAATTGAAGCAAAGACTATTCTGGGAAAATACGCATATTATTTCAAGGCGGCTTTTGAAATGCCCGGACAGCTTGAAAATATCAACAACATAAGCTATATTATAGATGGCGAAAAATATAATTATAATACTCTGTTATTTCTCGTAATAAATTCTTCCGGAGCAGGAGGATTCAAGAAGCTATGCCCTAAAGCAACAATCAATGATGGACTTTTGGATATTGTAATATTCGAAAAAGCCAACAATGCAGATCTTCTCCAGATTTTCACAAGGGTTTTTAACGGTCAGCACATAACCCATCCCAAGGTTCATTATTACCAGGGAAAAAATATTAAAATTGACTGTGAAAAAAATCTTCCCATAGATACCGACGGGGACTTGGGAGGATATGTTCCCGCTGAAATAAGTTCCGTACATAATGCCATAGATATATTAGTGCCTTAGAATCCGCAGGCGGACAAAAATGTATTAATAAGCTGAGTCGATTTTTTTGCCGCTATTTTTGCGAATGTGGGAAAGTCCATGTGAGCTGAACCGTCCGCCTTGTCAGATATGGCTCTTACAATACAGAAATCAACATTGTTCAAATAGCAGACATGACCTATTGCTGCTCCTTCCATTTCAGCACAAAGAGCATCAAAGTGTTTTACTATGTAATCCCTTTTATCCTGATTGCATATAAACTGATCTCCTGATGCTATGGTGCCCACAATTACATTTGTGTCTTCAATGGTTTTTGCGGATTTTTCTATTTGTTCAACCAAATCTTTTGGGCATGGAATGTTGATTAAGTTTACTCCTGATATAAGCCCTATGGGATCTCCAATGCCGGAAGTGTCCATGTCGTGCTGAACTACACTGTCTGATATTACAAGGTCCGCAATATCCAGTTTTGAATTTAAGCTTCCCGCAACACCTGTGTTTATTATTACATCGGGCTTGTATTTTAATATCATTGTCTGGGCACATACGGCCGCATGAACCTTTCCGACCCCGCATTTTGCCACGACAACATTTTTGCCCTGCAAGGTTCCTTCATAATAAACTGTTGAGCTTATTGTTTCTTTTTTAATATTTTCCATGAATTCAATCAGTCCGGCAACCTCTACATCCATTGCACCTATTATACCTATTTTCATCATTACCCTCTTTTTCTTCTGTTTTTAAATTATTTTAATATACAGACATTTAAATGTCAATAAATTAACCTGGACGCAATGAGGCTTCCAACACAAAAAATGTGATAATAATCTGAACAAAATTATTTATTTATTAATTATCTGTGTTAAAATAGTTATTATGAATAAAATATAGGTGATAACATGCATTATATATACATAATTGAATGCAGTGATGGTTCACTGTATACAGGTTATACTAATGATCTGGAAAAAAGAATAAAGACACACAACGATAAAAAAGGTGCTAAGTACACGAGAGGCAGAACCCCTGTTATATTAAGATATTTTGAGGAGTTTGACAACAAGATTGATGCCATGAGAAGAGAAGCACAAATAAAGAATATGCACAAGGAAAAAAAGCTTAAGTTATTAAATAATATTAAAATTTAATTGTATACCTTGTTAATATTTGCTATAATTAGAATATTAAAATCCGAGGAGAAACTTTATGAAATATAATTTATTAGTTGACAGTTGCACAGACTTTTCAAAAGAAACTGAAGACATTCCTAGAGTTCCGTTTAGAATACTTATTGAAAATGAGGAAATTATTGATGAAAATTTAGATATTAATAGTCTGATAGTAAAGATGAAAAATACAAAGCAGCAAATAAAGACTGCATGTGCTCCTCCAGAAGATTTCATAAATAGACTAAAGGCAGAGGCGAATAATTTCATTGTCACGATTTCAAGCCAGCTCAGCGGTTCTTACAACAGTGCGATGGTAGCGGTAGAAACATTTAAAGAAAAGTTTCCCGAAAGTTTTGTGCACGTATTTGATACCAAGACAGCATGCGCCGGTGAAACTATGATTTCGATGAAGGTTAAGCAACTAATCGAAGACAATTTAAATACAGCAGAAATAATAGAACAGACAAATAAATATATATCTAAAGTAAGGACATTATTCATACTTGATTCTCTGGATAACCTGGCTAAGAACGGAAGAATTACGAATTTCAAGGCAATACTTGCAAACATAATGCACATAGTTCCTATTATGGGTGAAGACGGAGAAGGAAAAATCGAACTGAAGGAACAGATAAGAGGGAAGAAAAGGGCATTTGCAAGGCTGGTTGATATGATTGCTGAGTACAATGTTGACTTTGAAAACACAATCTTGGGAATTACTCATGTGAATTGCCTTGAAAAAGCAGAAAAACTGCGTGATGAAATAAAAGCAAAATATCCTTTTAAAGATATTAAAATATTCAAGTCATCGGGATTAAGTACGATATATGCCGATGACGGTGGAATAGTCATTGCATTTTAGTTCTGTTTTTTTAAATACATCAAGCTTAAAATTCAGGAGAGATTACAAAAATAATTTCTCCTTTTTTGTCCATTAAATACCTTCCGCCAAGCTGATACAAATTATATAAAGGAAATGCCAATTATTGAGAAAGTTTTTTGCATAAAATTATTTTGTTATGGTATAATGTTGGAGAAAATGTTTTTCTCCGGCAGTACTTTTATTAAAAAAATTCCTGATAAATACATAAATCTGATATTGAAGCGGTAAAAAATACGGACCAACGATGAATTTTATATTAATTTCGCAGGGTATTTTTCAAACATGTGTTAAAATATCTAAAAGGTGGGTATAAATAGAATATAAATATATTCGGAGGGAAATATGGAATACAAAGATTTGATTGCAAGAATGAAGTCAGTAAGAAACTATAAAAAGGATGCCTTAAGTTCTGAAATTATTCAAAAATTAAGGGATTATCTCAGTCAGAGCAAAAGATTAATCAAGGATATTGAAATAGAAGCAATGCTGAAAAACAGGGACGAAGTATACGACAAGCTGAAAAATATTGCCGGATACAACGACACAATGCTTGACGCCCCTCATTACTTGATATTCCTGTCAGAAGAAAGTGACCACTACATTGAAAATACAGGCTATGCAGCTGAGGACGTGAGACTTAAGGCATATGAACTGGGTGTGGGTTCCTGCTGGATTACAGTTAATGATGGTGAATTAATAAAAGAAAGGTTAAGTATTAAGTCAGACAAAAAGTTAACGGCACTAATTTCTCTTGGATTCGACGATAATAAGAATAAAGTTATATATGAAAATGTTTCTGAATACAATCCAAGTAAAGCAGATGTAAGTATAGTTGAAGACAATGTATCTGAAAGACTTCGAATCAGTGATGTTGTATATATGAAAAAATGGGGAGAAAATGCAGACCCGGATGAAGTGGCAAATCTGGGACTTCTGGAGGCATTTTTCTATGCAAGGTTAGCTCCGTCAACAAAGAACAGACAGCCATGGAGATTTATATATGATGATGGAACAGTGATTCTTGCTTTGAGAAAAGATCAAAATGTAAATGAATATGAAGAAAAGATTGATACAGGAATAGTAATGCTTTATTACGAACTGATTGTTGATAATACATTATTTAACATGGATTGGAAATTCGGCAAGACAGGTAAGGAATATGAAATACCGTCAGATTATCATATAGTGGCATACTGCATGAGTTAATTTATAAAGTGAAACAAGGCGCAGAATGCGCCTTTTGTTATTATGAAAGGAGTATTCATGAAAATAATAATAGACAAACATTTTTATGATTCAATATCAAAGATATTTCCTGATATTGAATTTTATACAGAACATGAACAGTGCCCGGATGCCGAGGCGCTCATAGGGCAGCCTGAAGCTATGGAGGTTGAATTATTGGAGAAGCTTCCAAAGTTAAAATGGATTCAGCTGTTCAGGGCAGGATTTGATATGATTGATACTGATTATATCAAAAAAAGAGGAATAACACTGACAAACGGCAAGGACATTTTCTCCATACCTATAGCCGAGGATGTTGTCTGCAAAATATTGATGCACAGCACAAATGCTTTCAAATATATTGAAAATAAAAAAACACGTACGTGGGATAATAGGCTGAAACGAACAGAGCTTAACGGTCAGACAATAGGCATTATAGGAACAGGTTCCATAGCTGCGGAAATAGCAAAAAGGCTTAAGCCCTTCGGAGTCAAAATACTTGGGTATAAAAGAACACCTGTGCTGGAACAGACAAATTTTGATGAAATATATTCAGGTAAAAAGGGACTGGAGCATGTAATGTCTGTCAGTGATTATGTGATTGTTACAGCAGATTTGAACAAAGGCACATACCACATGATTAATAAGGACAATTTGAAACTGATGAAGGAAACCGCTTCAATCATAAATATCGCAAGAGGAAGCATCATTAAGCAGGAAGATTTAAAAGAAGCATTAAAAAATAAATCAATCAGCTATGCAGGGCTGGATGTATTTGAAGTTGAACCTCTGCCTGATGACGACGACTTATGGGGTTTGGATAATGTTTATTTGACACCGCATGCTTCTGCATTGGTTAAAAACAATAAATCAAGATGGGAAAAACTTATAGTACAAAATATTAAAAACTTTGTTGATAATGAAAAATTAATAAATGTAGTATAATATAGGATAAAAGAGAACGGCTCTCTGCCGTTCTAATATTTGTCATGGAGGAATCATGGGCTTAAACAAGGACAGCGGAATAAATATCGGTAAAATTAAAAAAGGGAAAAGAAATCTCATAACAGACGTTGAAGGTATAAAAGTAGGGCATGTGACGCTAAGTGATGGCGGAATTAAAACAGGTGTTACAGCTATATTGCCTCATGAGGGCAACATGTTCAAGGAAAAAGTAATGGCATCATCCTGTGTTATAAACGGCTTTGGAAAAAGTGTGGGAATCATACAGGTTGAGGAGCTTGGAAGCATTGAAACACCTATAATAATGACCAATACCTTAAGTGTCGGAACCGCAGCAGAAGGATTAATCCGGTACATGCTTGACCAAAATGATGATATTGGTACAACAACAGGCACAGTGAACTGTGTTGTTACAGAATGCAACGACGGAAGATTAAATGACATAAGAGGTCTTCATGTAAAGGAAGAGCACGTGCTCAAGGCCATTGAGAATGCAGATGTCAGCTTTGAGGAAGGAGCTGTGGGTTCCGGAACAGGTATGGTATGTTTTGGACTTAAAGGAGGAATAGGATCCTCATCTCGGATTATAGAGCTTGATAATAAGGAATATACTATCGGAGCTCTTGTCATGTCAAATTTTGGCTCTAAGAGATATTTGACAATTAACGGAGACAAAATAGGCGAAAGAATTGCAGAAGCTGAAAAGTCAGAAAAGGACCAGGGCTCGATTATAATAATTGTCGCAACGGATATTCCTTTAAGTGAAAGGCAGCTTAAACGAATTTCAAAACGCGCGGTGGTTGCACTGGGCAGGACCGGCTCGTATCTTGGCAACGGCAGTGGCGATATTTGTATTTCCTTTACAACTGCAAATAAAATTAAGCATTATTCAGATACAAAAATAATAAATATGAAAATGATATATGAGGATGCAATAGATGAGGTTTTTAAAGCTGTGGCAGAAGCAGTGGAAGAGTCCATAATAAGCTCTATGTACCATGCAGAGACAGCAACAGGAATAAACAACACAACCATAAGAAGCTTAAGAGAGTATTTGAAGTAAGCAGACGGAAGAAGGAATAAGAACATAACGCTGCTTATGCTTAATTACATATGAGGGAATATACTATGAATTCTAAATTTGTGAAACTGATTAATGTATCATTTATGCCTTTATTGATTATATATTTTGAAACAGTTTTAAAAACAGTTGTTTACGATAAGGTGTTTAACGAAGGCTACATCTTTATGTGTCTGTTTTCTTTGCCTATTGGATTTGTTTTTTATTTGGTGGCTTCATGTTTTACAGAAAAAACCAATAAAATTATATTTATGATTTTGGTGGGATGTCTGACATTTTATTACAGTGCTCAAATGATGTATTTTAAAATATTTTCAACCTTTGCATCCTTGTATTTTTTCATAGGAGCAGGGAAAGCTGCTCAATTTTTTGATGTTTTAATAAATGCGGTCAAACACAGCATTATTCCGTTACTGTTTATGCTGCTGCCATTAGCACTGATGGCTGTTTTTCATAAGAAGATATCAATTTCGAGAATATCTAAAAAATATATTGCCAGAGTTGCAGTATCTACTGTTATTATGCAGGCAGCAGTAACGATTTTTGTTCTTTCCTTTGATGAAGGAATGCTAAGTCCGGCATATTTGTACAAAGAAGCTTTTTTAGTTGAAGATTCCATAGACAAGTTCGGACTGTTAACAACAGGCAGGCTTGATTTGAAAAATATATTAAAAAATACATTAGCTCTTGCAGATGAATCCGAGCACATAGAAATTGTTGAATCAGATGAAGAGGATAAAAAAGCATCTGAATATTCAGAGGTGCCTGAAGAAGAAGTAATTGCAGAATATAATGAACTTGATCTACCTTTTGGTGAATTGATTGAAAAAGAAATAAATGAAAACATAAAGTCAATGCACAAATATTTTATGAATGAAAATCCTTCAAAGAAAAATAAATATACAGGCATGTTTAAGGGCAAAAATCTGATAATGATTACGGCAGAGGGTTTTTCACCCTATGCTGTTGACAGGGAATTGACACCGACACTCTACAAAATGTATGAGGAAGGCTTTAAATTCACTGATTTTTATACTCCTCTATGGGGAGTGAGCACTTCTGACGGAGAATATGTGGCATGTACCAGCTTGCTGCCGAAGGAAGGGGTCTGGAGTTTTTACAAGTCATCAGAAAATTACATGCCGTATTGCATGGGAAATCAGCTGAAAAGTGTGGGTTATGAAACCTATGCGTACCATGACCATTATTTTGATTATTATTTCAGAAATAAATCACATCCAAACATGGGCTATACGTACAAAGGCCTGGGAAACGGACTTGACGTTACGGAGACATGGCCGGAGTCAGATCTTGAAATGATGGAGCTAACTGTTAATGAATACATTGACAAACAGCCTTTCCATGCATACTATATGACTGTAAGCGGCCATCTGCAATATAACTTTACAGGAAATTATATTGCGCTAAAAAATAAATCCTTAGTTGATAACTTGGAATATTCAGAAAGTGTAAAAGCATATCTGTCATGTAACATAGAGCTTGACAGAGCAATAGGAAAGCTGATAGAAGAGCTTGAAAAAGCAGGAATAGCGGATGATACTCTGATAGCAATAAGTCCCGACCACTATCCCTATGGGCTGACTGAAGCAGAGATAAGCGAACTGGCAGGACACAAAGTGGATTCCGATTTTGAACTTTACAAGGGAGTTTTTCTTTTATGGTCAAAGGGAATGGAGCCTGTGGAAATAAATAAAACAAGTTCAAGCCTTGATATCATTCCCACATTATCCAATTTAATGGGTTTGGAATATGATTCGAGGCTTTTAATGGGAAGAGACATTCTTTCGGATTCGGAGCCTTTGGTAATGCTTAAGGACAGAAGCTGGATAACGGATAAGGCATTTTTTAATGCAAGAACCGGTGAGGTAATATCAAGAACCGGAAGCATTCCTGAAAGCGGATACATAGAAGAAATAAGCGAAAAGGTTAAACAGAAATTCAAAGTATCAGCAATGGTTTTGGGACATGATTACTACAGGACAGTTTTTCAATAAAAACAGGGGAAAATTATTCCCTGTTTTTATTCGATAATCAGATTATATTCGCAGCTGGAAGGGCACTGGGTGTACTCAGAATTGTTGACGCAGTTTGAATTAAATTTAGTTTTTAATATACGCCCTGATTCCACGTCATTTTTGACCTTGACCATGTAGCCTATTCTTTTTGATTCTGACGGCTGAAGGCTTCCTACATCCCATTTTAAAATTGTTTTTCCATTAAAAGTGTATACATTTCTTGGCTGCAGATTGCTTGAGTCTCCAACGAATTCAAGTCCTTCATCCAGTATGCTTCTTACATAGACACTTCTTGCCATGTCATACTGTCCGGTGTTGCAGTGCACATAAAATTTAGTTGTTTCATCTTTTTTTATTGTTTCATTGTCGCATTTCACAATCATTTCATAATCATGTGCATGGGATGAAGCGCTGCATGAATCTACGGTATCTTCACAGATTAAGTGCCCGTAAAAATGAATTTTGTTTTTGTGAGGTATTTTATCACCGGAATTTTCTGTGCTGTTTACTGTTAGTTTATCACAAAGAGCAATATCTAAAGTAATAACATTAACTGAGTTTGGCGACAAATTTATGTTGTTTGCAAAAACAATCACATTATTGCTGCCTATTTCAGATGACGGCTCCAAAATGTTGACTTTTTTAAGAATTATGCTGTCAGGTCCTGAATGCTCAATGCTGTTTAAATAGCGTATTCCATTTCCCAAAGTGGAACTGAATGAACACAACTTTATTTGTTCACTGTTATTTTTTAGTTCAATACTGAGTTTATATATGTAAGCCGGGATAAATGAAGTATTTGGAACACCTGCTCCCTTTAATATTTTTTTAGGGGCATTTATGGAAATAGTACATTCTTTCATTCTATCATTCCTTTCATGATTTGCCGAACTGCATAATTTATTTTATTCGTCTCAAGATTATTTGTGAAATATTTAAGGCAAATATTTATGGAGTTTTATTATAAATTATGTTAAAATTTATTGGAGAAACATGAAAAATTGTATATAATGAACCTAATATAAAATTAAGGAGAAAAATATGAAAAATATAAAAATATACTCTAGCTCAACATGTGCTAACTGTACAGCCGCAAAAGAATACATAAAAGAAAAAGGATATGAGTACGAAGAAAAAAATGTATCCCTGGATGCAGAAGCTAAAAAAGAACTTTTGTCAATGGGATACATGGGAGTTCCTATAATATTTATTGATGATGAAGCGGTAGTTGGCTTCAACAGAAGCAAACTTGACGAATTATTATAAAACACAGGTACAGTTTCCGATTATAAAATGATTGGAAACTGTACCAGATTTTTTGTAAGCCCACAAAGATGCCGTGAAAGAAGAATTATGGGAAGGGCCTTAATAGGAATTCAATTTTTAATTTATTCAATTAGCATTTTTAACTAAATTAGCTAAAATATTTGCATACTATAAATTTAAAATATGTAAACAATATGTTCATAAGCATATAAATTAAACAGCTGTTAATTTATTGCTTTTAAAATAGAAAGCCGGCACTTATTGCAGTTCAGTATAGGCAATTCGATTTTTAAGAGATCCAATTGAAATGTTTCATTTCGTATAAGGATAACCAAAAAAATATCGTAATCTGAGCTGGAATATTGCCGGTTTTTATTTCTGCATCAAAAATACAGTATAATAATTTTCTATGCTATTTATTTAATGCTTCTAGCAAGTGATCTAAGTTCATTCCATGAACTGCTGCGGCTTCTTCTAATGTTTCCATTTGAGCACCGGGACATCCTACGCATCCCATGCCATGTGCCATTAATATTTCTGCAGCATCTGCCTTGGCTTGTATAATTTCACGAATAACCATATCTTTAGTTATAGCCATTATGTGCCTCCTTAATAAATTTATTAACAACATTATACATTAAGGAAATAAGTTATTCAATAAAAATAAATTTAAAAATTACCAACGTATTCCTGACCTTACATTCTAAAAACTGTTTGAATCAAAGTATCATGTGTGATATAATTTAAAAACATTATGAGACGTTAATATTGAGTTTTTTACATATTGTAAGATTTATACATCACAGCAAGAACCAAAGGAGATACTAGTATGCAACGTGAATATAATGAAAGAATAAGTTATGTAAAAAAATGTATGGAAAAAAAGAGTAAATTAAAAATACTCTTAAAGCAGACCGAGCAGGATATGATTAGAGAAAAGCTGCTTTTAAATAAATTATCAGAAGAGCTTCAAAAGGAAAACGAGGATGTATTAAAACTAGAATCATCAAATATAACTTCATTATTTTACGCCATATTAGGAACAAAAGAAGAAAGGCTGGAAAAGGAAAGACAGGACCTTTTGAAAGCAAGGCTTAAATATGATCAGTGTAAAAATAATGTTGATTTTCTTGCCGAAGAATCAAAAAGAATTGTTGATGAACTAAACCGGATTGAAAGCTGTGAATCTGAATACGAAGTTTTATTGAATAAAAAGCTTGAGGCAATTCAGCTTGAGGATAAGGAAACAAGCGAGGAGCTTAAAAAGCTTATTAACAGAAAAGAAAGCATGAAAGCTAATATAATAGAAATTGACGAAGCTATAAAGGCTGGAGAAGAAGCCCTTATAGCAATTGAAAATACCATCAGGGAGCTTGAAAAATCAGATGGCTGGGGTATCGCCGATATATTGGGCGGAGGCTTTACGGCAACTGCTGTAAAATATGGGCATGTTGATGAAGCTGGACGCTATGCTGAAGAGACTTCAAGGGCACTGGGCAGGTTTAAAAGAGAAATGTCCGACATTACGATAATTACGGGAACTGAAATATCAATTGGTACATTTGAAACATTCTCAGATTACTTTTTTGACGGTTTAATATATGACTGGGTTGTTCAGTCAGAAATAGGCAAGTCATTGGATGCGGTTAAAAATACAAAAAATCAGACAGATAAGGCAATGTCAAAACTTTATGAAGAAAAGGTAACAGAAGAATTCATGATAAAGCAATTGGAAGACCAAATAAATCATATTATTGAAAACGCATAAGTAAAACCGCCTGGGCTAGTCCAGGCGGTTTTCTATTCATCATCTTCATCGTTTACAATTAATACGGGGCACGGAGCGTCTGAAATTACCCTTTGAGTAACAGATCCCACAAAGAATCTTTTAATCTTGGAGAAACCTCTTCTGCCCATTACAATCAAATCAATTTTTTCCCTGTTGGCGAAGTCTATTATTTTATCAGAAGGCTCGCCGTGCAGTACTACTTTTTCAACATGCTCACTATCAATACCTATTGCAGAAATAAACGCATCTAAAAACTCGGTTTTTACCTGAATTAATTCTTCAGTAATTTTCGGATAATTAAATGGAACACTGATAATTCCGCCCACATCATATGTATATATCCCACGGGTGTCCACTACATAAATAAATACTAATTTACTATCATACCTCTTTGATAATTCGATAGCCTTTTCGGCTGCTTTTTGTGATACAGGTGAACCGTCTACCGGAACAAGTATTTTTTTCATATCTGCCTCCTGTTAGAAATTTTTAATATATTACATATTTATTATACCCAAATAGCATTTATACTAAACTAATTTTTTGGACAAGTTAGGGTATGTTTAATACTATGAGATTTATGAATTTTTATATTCTCCCTGAGGAGAGTTTCAAATGTATTTTAATTAATAATTGATGGCTAAAAAAATATTTTAGAAATAATTATTGACAAATATGTATTAATGGTATAAAGTATCAAATAACAATTCAATAAGAAAAACTTCTTATCAAGAGAGACGGAGGGATCGGCCCTGTGAAGTCTCGGCAACCTACAGTTACTGAAAGGTGCTAAGTCCGGCAGAGAGTATATCTTTGGCAGATGAGGAGACGGTTAGAATATTACCCTCTCTTCATAGAGGGTTTTTTTTATAGAATTAAGGAGGAGACAAATGTCTGTAGAAAAAGTAAGAGAATATTTAAAACAATTCGGAAAAGATACTGACATTCTTGAAATGGATGAATCCACAGCCACTGTGGAGCTGGCGGCAAAAGCTCTGGGAACAGAAGAAGCAAGAATAGCAAAATCTTTGTCTTTTTACAACGGTGATGAAGCAATGGTGATTGTGGTGGCAGGAGATGCAAAAATAGATAACAAAAAGTTTAAAGAAAAGTTTGGATTTAAGGCAAAAATGCTTGCACCTGAAGATACAGTCAGATTTACAGGTCATGCAATAGGTGGTGTTTGCCCGTTTGCCCTTACTGATAACATAACTGTATATTTAGATATTTCAATGAAAAGATTTGAAACAATGTTTCCTGCATGCGGCAGCGGAAATTCTGCGATAGAGCTTACATTGGACGAATTGGAAAAAATATCTGGAAGCAGAGAATGGATTGATGTATGCAAGAACTGGGAATGCATTGGAGAATGAGACTACGGGGAATAAATATTATTGACAAAGTGAAAACTATAATATAGAATTGGCTTGAATTAAACATATAAGAATACTATGCTATATAAAATAAATGATTAGAAAGGGAATTATGTTAAACGAATTTTCAAGAACACAACTTTTATTAGGCAAAGAAGCAATGGAAAAATTAAAAAATTCAACGGTTGCCATATTCGGAATCGGCGGAGTTGGAACATATGTTGTTGAAGCTTTGGCAAGGAGCGGCGTTGGCGGATTTGCTCTGTTCGATGATGACAAAGTATGTCTCACAAATATAAACAGACAGTTAATTGCTACAAGGAAAACAATAGGAAGAAAAAAAGTCGAAGTAATGGCCGAAAGGATATTGGAAATAAATCCAAAAGCCAAGGTTGAAACAAATGCAACCTTTTATATGCCGGACAATGCAGATGAATATGATTTGACAAAATATGATTATATTGTAGATGCAATAGATACGGTAACTGCGAAACTTGAGCTTATCGTAAGAGCAAATGCGGTCAATGTGCCCATAATGAGCAGCATGGGGGCAGGAAACAAATTAAATCCGACTATGCTGGAAGTTGCCGATATCTATAAGACATCAATGGATCCATTGGCTAAGGTAATGCGCCACGAGCTGAAAAAACGCGGTATAAAAAAATTAAAGGTTGTTTATTCCAAGGAACAGCCTCTGACACCAATAGATGATGAAGACTTAAGCTGTAAGAAAAATTGTGTATGCCCGCCGGGTACTGAAAGAAAATGCACAGACAGAAGAACTATACCTGGAAGCGTATCATTTGTTCCTTCCGTTGCAGGACTTATAATTGCAAGCGAGGTAGTAAAAGATCTGGCAGCTAAATAAAGGAGGGAGCAGCATGGGGACGACTCCATTAATTCAAATAAAAAATTTAGAGAAACAATACATCAGCCAAAACAACAAGGTAACTGCGCTGTCCGGTATAAATCTGGATATAAGCAAAGGCGACATATGCGGAATAATTGGAATGAGCGGTGCCGGTAAAAGCACATTGGTAAGATGCATTAACTTTTTAGAAAAACCGACAAAAGGAACTGTGATTATAGGAAACAAGGATTTATCTAAATTGAATGTAACACAGCTTCGACACGTAAGACAAAAGATAGGAATGATTTTTCAGCAGTTTAATTTACTCATGCAGAGGAATGTTGAGGACAATATATGCTTTCCTCTGGAGATAAGCGGAATAAGCAAAAAAGAAGGAAGAAAAAGGTCCTCCGAGCTTTTGGAGCTTGTGGGGCTTTCAGATAAAAGAAAATCATATCCTTCACAGCTAAGCGGCGGACAAAAGCAGAGAGTTGCCATAGCAAGAGCATTGGCAACCAATCCTGAAATACTTCTTTGCGATGAGGCAACTAGCGCACTGGACCCTACAACAACCAGATCTATACTTGCACTTTTAAAGGATATAAATAAAAAACTTGGTATTACTATAATTATAATTACTCACGAAATGGCTGTGGTAGAAGAAATATGCGATTATGTCGCAATTATAGATAACGGAAGACTGGCAGAAAACGGAAGAGTTGAAGAAGTTTTCTCCAATCCGAAGACGGACGCAGCCAAGAAGCTTGTTTACCACAGCAATACTGCCGTAAAAGAAATGACAGGCAAAAGATGCATCCGTATTGTATTCGACGGCAAGTCATCCTTTGAGCCTGTAATTGCCAACATGGTTTTGGAATGCAGAGCACAAGTGAACATATTGTTTGCTGATACAAAGGATATAAAGGGACAGGCATACGGCCAAATGGTTTTACAGCTGCCTGAAGATGAAATGCAGGCAGGAAAAATAATAAATTATTTACGGAATAAAAATGTTAATGTAGAGGAGCTGGTTGGTTATGTTGGCGAATGATACAGTTTTAATGTTAATAGAAGGAACTTTAGATACATTATACATGACCTTTGTCTCAACCTTCTTTGCATATTTATTTGCTTTTCCGATAGGAATAGCATTGGTGGTAACTAAAAAAGACGGTTTACATCCTATGGGATTTATAAATAAATTCTTGGATGTTGTTGTTAATATAGGGCGTTCAGTACCATTTTTAATATTATTGATTGCAGTAATACCATTAACTAAATTAATAGCCGGCAAAAGTTATGGTTCAACTGCCACAATAGTGCCCCTTGTAATCGCAGCAACACCATTTATAGCAAGATTGATTGAATCTTCACTTCAAGAAGTTGATCAAGGAGTTATAGAAGCGGCACAGAGTATGGGTGCATCACTTTCAACAATTGTTTTCAAGGTATTGATTCCGGAAGCAAAGACTTCTCTGATTGTGGGAGCAACAATTGCAATCGGTACAATACTCAGCTATTCTGCTATGGCAGGTGTTGTTGGCGGAGGAGGCCTGGGGGATATTGCGATCAGATACGGATATAACAGGTATCAGTACGATATTATGCTTTTAACCGTAATCCTGTTGATAATATTGGTGCAGCTGCTTCAAATTATAGGAATGAAAATCGCAGGCAAGACAGACAAAAGAGTTGTCTGAAAATAAAAAAATTAGACATAAGAAGGAGATCGAAATGAAGAATTTAAAAAAATTATTTTCATTAATATTAGTAGTATTATTGTCACTTACAACATTTGTAGGATGCCAAAATAACGAAAAAGCACCGGAAGAGAAACCGGCAGAAGAAACACCTGCCGCACAAGAACCAACAGAAGGGGCAACTAAAGGTAAAATCACAGTAGCCGCATCACCGACACCACATGCGGAAATACTGGCACAGGTTACGGATGTATTGGCAGAACAGGGATATGAACTTGTAATAGAAGAATTTACAGATTATGTACAGCCAAACCTGGTTGTTGATGCGGGAGATATTGATGCAAATTTCTTTCAGCATAAGCCTTACCTAGATGATTTCAATAAAGAAAAAGGAACAAAATTAGTTTCAGTGGCATCAATCCATTATGAGCCGTTAGCCATATATGCAGGAAAATCCTCAGATTTGGCTAGTATTCCGGACGGTGCTTCAATAGCGGTTCCAAATGATACAACAAATGAAGCAAGAGCACTTTTGCTGCTTGAAACTAACGGTTTAATCAAGATAAGAGAAGGTGCAGGCTTAGCTGCCACAAAAAATGACATAGCTGAAAATCCGCACAACATTGAAATAGTCGAATTAGAAGCTGCTCAGGTTTCAAGAGTAATAAGCGAAGTTGATTTTGCAGTATTAAACGGAAACTATGCTCTTGCTGCAGGCTTAAATATTGGCGATGCAGTTGCAAAGGAAGAACAGGAATCAGAAGCAGCTCAAACATATGCCAATATTTTAGTTGTTAAAGAAGGAAATGAAGGAAGAGAAGACATTCAAGCTTTAGTTGAAGCTTTGAAAAGCGATAAAGTAAAACAATACATCAACGAAACTTACAAAGGTGCAGTAGTTGCTATTGATTAATTAAGAAACGGGAGCATTCCTTTATGCAATAAAAGTGACCGGCTCAAACTGAACCGGTCAGTCATTTTTATTGCAATCCTGAAACTTCATTTTTATTGCACAGATACAAACAAGAATAAGTTACCTCCCATATAAACATTGTCATCAGTTCTGTCAATATTTATTTCGCTTGCTATAATTTTCAATTTAATACTTTCACCTTTGGCGTCAATTGTGAGATCTTCCGGCGGCAGCAAGGTCCTTGACCCGAATTCTTCAAACAGTCGGTCTGTCAATTCTTTCATGGGAATTACTATTAAAATATTATCTGAATCATTCAGTATTTCTAATGTTATATATCCGGAAGCATCTGTTTTCTGCTCTACAGTATATTTTACACCGTCAATTTCAAATGTGCCCACAGCAACGCTTTGATTTGCCCTGCTAAAAATATTTACCTTAATGAATTTATCATAGCCTGAAACATCAATTGCAATGCTGTCATTAAGGCTTGCATATGCATATCTTGGTTCTTCTCCGGGAATATAGCTGTCATAATATGGACTGAAACCGTATATGACCGCAAAGTTTCTGTAATATCCTGAATCCGTAATGTATTCTTCAGGGAACCATTCAATATCTCTCAAGTATCCCATTCTTGCCAGGTAATCTGAAATATTTGTTATTTCGTATTTATCTTCTTTTGATATGTCCTTATTTGGGACTATTTCATTGTCAGCCAGCATGTTGTTTCGAAGCAGTATTTCTTCCAGACGTGATTCCTGACTTTTTTGGGATACGGTAAAAGCATCAACAGGAGGAATAATTGACATTAATGCAAATATTGCAGATAAAAGAACTATTGTATTCGGATTCTTCTTTTTGCTGAATATCAACACCAGTGCGCAGACAAGAGAAAATATTCCGAATAAAATAACATAGTACCTTGATTCCGTAATTCCGTATGCTTCAACTCTTATATACGATGAAACGAGCTGCATGGCTGCAAGAGGAATCAGCACTACGGGAAAAGTCTTTCTGTACATAAGTGAGAATCGGTTATCCAGATTTGAACTCAATATATAAATGAAGTAACCTGTTGCGGAATAGCCCAATACCATTGGACCTACCTGACCTACCGGCCATATACCTGTAATTAAAATTTTAAGGAAATAAACTATCAACACCACTGAAAATATTGAAATTAAAGGAATCATTATGTTAGAAACCAAAATCTCAAGCACTTTTGGATAACTGTAGGAAGCTTCATCTTTCTTTATGTCATATTCATCCTTTGAATTGAACTTCGGAAGAAGCGACAGGTAGTAAACAGGTGTGAAGAAAGTATAAGCTATGTTTGCAGTATGTGAATAAATTTTAGAATCAAAATTATAGAGCAGTATGTCAACAGCACCCAATATGGCAGCGAACCCCAGGAATAAAACAACACCGTAAAGTATGGCAGTAAATGCGGCCTTAAAATGAGAGAGTGCCACCTTGCCGAAATTAATCTCATTTTTTGCAGAAGGCAAGTATAAATAAGCTGCAAATAAAGCAAATGATATGACAAACAAATGCACAACCATTGCTTGAGATATATCATCATTAGTCATGAAATAATAATAAATTACTGATAATAAAAGCGTCGCACCGTGCAGCAGCAAAGTGTATTTTGTCAAACTTTTAAATCTTTCAAGCGCAAATTGCACTGCCGTTGCCAGCAAGGCACCGAATATTCCCGTAAAAACCAGCCTTCCCAACAATTCTTCATTCGAAAAATTATTCTCTATCGTTATTGACATTGTAATTGTTAAGAAAGCTAAAAAAATGAGAACTAAAGGAAATCTGGAAACAGTTGCTTTTAAATTCATAACAGTTCTATTTAAAAAATCTTTTATTCTGCTCATAAAATCACCTCACACTATTAGACGTTTTATATATTAATATGTTCCAAATCTTTAATTCTATAAGTACTATACTTATACCGCTAAAATCGATTTGTTAATCTTAATTTTTCCAAGATTTTTCCGATATATTAATATAAACTAAAATTCAACTAAGGGAAAATCATGGAACATACAGACAAAATATTTTACAAGTATCTGACTGAACCTATTAATGATTTGTTTAATAAAATAGGCAATATTTCAATTTTAAACAAAAATTCAAACTCTATACCCAATGCGGAATTAAAACCCGTAATTGAAGAAATAAACCTGGGATTCAAAAAGTTGGATAAATTAATTGAATTAATTGAAAATATGAATAAGGATGTTTCTTTTGAAGGAATATTAAATTACATATATTCAACCTTTTCCGAATTCATTCCGTATTCTCATATAGGAATAGCATTATTGAAGGATAACGGTAAAATATTAGAAGGATCTTACGGGATTTCAGCACCATCATTAAATGATCTTCCAAAAAAGCTTGTAGGATTAAGGGCTGAAATAAGCAGGACAAGTTTAGAGAACATAATTAATAACGGTACTGTGAGAGTAATAAACAATCTCGAGAACTATACAAAAAACAAGGATTCGGATTATAACATGCTCTTGTTGGAAGCAGGGATTAAATCTTCTATTACATTACCTTTAAAGGTTAATGAAAAGCCTATCGGAATTATATTTTTTTCTAATATCATAGAAAATATTTATAAGGATGAACACATTGAATTTTTAAAAACCTTGTCAAACAGTATTGCCATAAGTTTAAATAAAAATATATTTATTGATGAAATGTTATACTCTACACTGCTTGCTCTGACTAAAATGGCAGAAGCACGAGATGAGGACACAGCGGAACATCTGGACAGAATGACCGCGTATGCTGTGAAAATAACAGAATTTCTGCGCCATGACAAGCTGTATTGCGATCAAATTACTGTCCCTTTTATAAAAGGAATCGAGAGGTTCAGCCCAATGCACGATATAGGCAAGGTCGGCATAAAGGATGGAGTTTTGTTAAAGCCCGGCAGGCTTACAGCGGATGAATACGAGGAAATGAAAAAGCATGTTACATATGGAGCAGATGTTTTAAGAACAGCAGAAAACAATATTGCAAAACAAAAGTACAGCATGTTTAAAATGGGAATTGAAATTGTGGAAGGACACCATGAAAAGTGGGATGGTTCAGGCTATCCATATAAGAAAAAAGGAACAGAAATTCCTCTGAGTGCAAGAATTGTGGCTGTTGCGGACGTATTTGACGCACTGACAAGCAAAAGGCCGTATAAAAGCGCATTTGGATTCGAGGAAAGTATAAATTACATAATTGAAGGAAGCGGCAGGCATTTTGATCCAAAGATTATAGACTCGCTTTCAAGACACAGGGATGAACTGCAAGAACTTTATATAAGTTTCCAAAAAAAACCGGCTGAGTAAGCCGGTTTCATTCAGTTTGCGCCAGATGAATAACTGACAATTATTACCTTAGGGTTTTTAAGGCGTTGCTCCAGGATATAACCTGATTTAACAATTCGTCTACTTCATTTTCGTGTCTTGGGTCTGGCTTAAATTCGCTCATGTTTACAAAATCCGTAAACAGATTCAGCATTACCTGTGCCCTCACATCAGCCATATGAAGCTCTGCCGCAATTGTTCTCATATGCTCTACAGCTCGCGCGCCTCCTGCACTTCCGTAGCTTACAAACCCTGCAGCTTTGTTTTTCCACTCTGCATTTAAGTAATCTATGGCATTTTTTAATGCTCCGGGTATGCTGTGGTTGTATTCTGCAGTTACAAATATGTAACCGTCAAATTCATTTATCTTCTTGGACCATTTTTTTGTATGTTCTTTCGTATATTGCTGCATCATTGCAGGATATGGCTCATCGTAGAGGGGCAAATTGTAATCAGCAATATCTACCAATTCAAATTCTGCA
Organism: Firmicutes bacterium UBA3553; assembly: GCA_002381185.1. Classification (GTDB taxonomy): domain Bacteria; phylum Bacillota; class Clostridia; order Tissierellales; family Sedimentibacteraceae; genus Sedimentibacter. The sequence goes on from DFOA01000033.1 coordinate 206,509, forward strand.
TCTGTTCTTTTCCTTGCCAGTTCATAAACCCATTTTGCAACAGCTTCACCGTTTCTACCGGGTCTTGTGCTTCCTAATATAACAGCTATTTTTGTCATTTTGATTCCTCCTGAAATATATATATTCATTTTTAAATTACTTATTATTGTTTTTAATAGTAATACCCGGAAAATAAAAAGTTAAACATTAAGATACATAATCAAAATTTGGATGAATGCTGTAAATTAAATGAAAATTTAAATAAATCTTGATTTACAGAGATTTTATGTATTGTAATAGTTGTTACAATATGTTAATATAATTTTGATATGCAGCATTTATAATGATAGAAGGGAAATTAAAATTATGAAAAATTATGTTATAGTAACTGATTCTACATCAGATCTTCCGGTTAACATTATTGAAGAATTTGGGATTATAGTTCTTCCTTTGGGGTTTGGATTTGAAAATGAAAATTACTTAAATTATCCTGACCATAGGGAGCATGGAATAAATGAGTTTTATGATAGAATAAAAAAAGGTGAAAAGTCAACTACTACCCTTGTAAATGCAAAGACATTTGAGAAATATCTTGAGCCGGTACTTAATGCAGGAGATGACATATTATACTTGGGATTTTCATCGGCACTCAGCGGTACATATGGTTCATCACTGACAGCCAGAGAAGAGCTGCTGGAAAAATATAAAGATGCAAGAATAGAATGCATTGACACATTGTCGGCCTCAATGGGAGAAGGGCTGCTGGTTTATTGCGCTGCTAAAAAGAAGCAGGAAGGATGCGGCTTAGATGAGCTGAAGCAATGGATTCTGGATAACAGATTGCATTTGTGCCACTGGTTCACAGTAGATGATTTAAATCATTTAAAACGCGGCGGCAGGATAAATACCATGACTGCAACCATAGGAACAGCATTGGGCGTTAAACCGATACTTCATGTTGACAATGAAGGACGTTTGATTCCTGTTTCCAATGTTAGAGGCAGAAAAAAATCAATAAATGCATTATTGGATCAAATGGAAGCAACATGCACAGATCCTGAGGAAAACTCAGTATTTATCAGCCATGCGAATTGTTTGGAAGACGCTGAGCATCTTGCGGATTTGATTAAAGAAAAATTTCATGTAAAAGAAACAGTAATAAATCACATAGGACCGGTTATAGGTTCTCATACGGGCCAAGGATGTCTGGCACTGTTCTTCTTCGGTACTGAAAGATAGAGTTTAAAAAATTTAAGAACGGCAGATTGTACAAATTAAGTATTTTTGCGCAATCTGCCGTATTTTGTATTTGTTTATTTGGCTGAACAGCTGACACATCCCGAACAGTTGTGAGATTCCTCCCACAGTTTATCTGCAACCGGTGCCCAATTCATTGCTGCATTGAAGCATTTAGAGCTTAGTTCCCTGACATTTTCAGGACTTTGCATATCCGTGGATTTTGCATCTGAGTTTTCAACCATTTCAGCTAGACGTCCGGGATTATCCAGGAGCGGACAAGGTCTCAGGTGGTTGCTGTTGAAGGGCTGATTTTGTCTGTACTGCATAAACAATGGATTCTTATATGCCTGAAGCAAGGTGCTTTCGTGAATGTTTGTGTCGGAGTAATGTATGAAAGCACAAGGTTCAATGTCTCCGTTGGCGTTAATGTGCAGGTAACATCTCCCTCCTGCTATGCATCCGTCTATATATTCTCCGTCATTCCAAAAATCCAGAGTAAATATAGATTTGGTTTTTCTAAATTCTCTTATCTGTTGATACATATATTCACGCTGCTGTGCTGTTGCTAATAACTCCGGAACCGCACCGGTGCCTACGGGCATATAGGTGAAAAACCATGCAAATTTTGCTCCCTTTTCCACCATGTCGTCAATGTATTTTTCGCTCCCTATTACATGGGTATTTTTGCTTGTGTAGCAGCATGAAATACCAAACGGCAGCTTTTTGTCTTTCAGTATTTTCATTGCTTTAGTCAATGCGTTATAAGTGCCTTCACCTCTCCTGAAGTCTGTTTCTTCCTCAAATCCCTCAACACTTATTGCGGGAATGAAGTTTTTAACCCTGAGCATGTCATCGGCAAACTTTTCGTCAATCAATGTAGCGTTCGTGAAGGCGAGGAACGCACAGTCATCATGTTTTTCGCAAAGCCTGATGATATCATCTTTTCGGACCAGAGGCTCTCCTCCGGAATAAATATACATATAGGTTCCTAATTTTTTGCCCTGTTCTATAATGCTGTCCAAGGTATCAAGATCCATATTCATTTTGCTGCCGTAATCGGCAGCCCAGCAGCCCGTGCAGTGCAAATTGCATGCAGATGTGGGGTCCATCAAAATTGCCCAGGGTACATTGCAGTTATTTTCGGCTCTTGCTTTCGCCTGGCGCTTTCCGCCGATTATTGTAGCATTTATTATAAAGTTTTCAAAAAATTTTTTTCTTACACCAGGATCAATATCTGTATAAAGACTTTTTACAAGCTTATACCAGTTGCTGTCTTTATCTCTGAGCACTGAACTAATGGTGTTCATCTGTCTGTTTACAACGCCGTCCTTGTCAAATTTCTCAACCCATTCTAATATTTTTGTAATATTATTGTCAGGGTCGGTGTCTAAATATGCGAGAACCTTTTTTAAACCATAAGACTGCATATTTTCAATTATACTCATTTCACTCATATATAACTCCTCCCTTTAAATAACAATGACATCATCTTTATATAATTATATTATCGGTTTGAAAAAGTTACACTAGACAATATATTTATATGTCTTAAATTCAGACACTTTTAAATATTGTCGGACTTTTTGACATTTAAAAATTTTGTCTATTTGTAGAAAGATTAAAAAGATATATTATATATTAAGGATTATTAATTACAATGGAGATTCAAGGATGGAAAATTATAAATTAGTTCATGCAATAATTAAAATTGCTGTTGAGAACGGAATACGCTACATTGAAGACAATCCTAAAAGAGGTGTAAGAAACCTGCTGGATTTAGGTGAATATTTTGCATCAGGCCGGTTTCAGAAGGTCTTTTTTGAGCTGGCCCATGAAATACTGAATAATGAAGGCAGCTGCTACTATGATATTATTGAAAACCTGGTTAAAAACACAAATCACAGAAATTTGACCGTATATGGCATGAACATCGGATACAACAGCCTTACATACGGAGCAAATATTATAAGAGAACATGAAAAAAAGCACGGCTATAATGTACCTTGGACCATAGTCTTTGCCTTTGAGGAAAAAAATGATAAACATCTCACAGGTGATGAAATCTTAAATATTATAAATTCCGGTAAAAAAATAGGAATATACAGCTATATGATTTTGCTGGGTAAAAATAACATATGGGATATATTATATGATGTCTTTGATAAGAATGATGACTGTGCTTTTACATTATTCATAGACCCGGACATAATCAATGAAGAAACAGTCAAAAAAATAAACATTGCTTCCAATATCTGCATCTTTGTTTCAATCGATAATTTAGACAGTTCAAATGACGATATGGTGGAAAAGTTTAATATAATGAGAAAATACAAATGCCTCTATGGCGGATATTACTATTACGATGACAGCAATGCAGAAAATATTACAAATGGAATGATAGCGTGCGAATTGCTGTCACTGAATTTGAATTTTGCCATTTTTATAAGAAAAACGGGCTGCAGTGAAGAGGTGGCTGATGACATCTGTGATTATATCTTAAGAACAAGGACAAAAATTAATTCTCCTGTATTTTTAATTGACTTTTACGGAGACTATGCACGTATTGACAGAATTATTTCAGTAGAACCATGCTTTTTAAGCATCAACAGCTATGGTCAAATATGTGTTTCAAATATTACAAACGAAACGGAGTACAATATTCGATGCGCTTCTCTGGAAAATATTTTAGACCATACAATGCCCAGGGTAAAATATATCTAGCTGCTTTCAAAAAATGTTTTTGCTACACCCTCAACCGCATTTTTCAACAGTTCAACAAACTTATCCGGAGGAATTGCAGCTCCTTCCAACAGCCATCTTGAAATAGAAACCCTTATGGCATCAGCATAAAATGTAGCGTAAAAGTCCACATTTCTGTTGTTTTTAAACACATCATTCAAGTGTACCGTTAAAATAGGATGTAGTACCTCGATAAAATATTCTGAAAATGAATTTTGTCCTGTAACTTGGAAGGCGTTTTTGTAAAAGATTTTGTTTTTATAAAAAAATTCACAGATTTTTTCTAGGACTTCCCATGAGGACATAGACAAATCCTTAATGGTCACTATGAATTCAGTATAATAAATCCAATTGACAAGATCGTATTTGTCCTTGAAATGATAGTAAAAGCTCTGTCTGTTCATATTGCAGCCTTCAACTATGTCACTTATATTAATTTTTTTCATGGGGCGTTCTTCCATTAATTTCTTCATGGATTCCGCCAAAGCCTTCTTGGTGATTTGAGAATCAGACATGGTATCATTCCTTTCATACTCACAATGAAAGAATTAATAATAGAGTAAAATATACTGTTAAATCCATTCTATCACCAAGTTGGTTTTATTTAAAGACAAATTTTAACGGAAGAACATATATAAAGAAGTAATTTTTCCTTCTATATATTAAATGGTTGCTTTTGATGCGCCCTTTTTTTCCAGTAGACAAAAAGTACAATCAGAAAAGATACAGTCTGAGCAATTGAAATACGTACCACCTGTAGTTCATCCGCTCCGGAGGTTGTTGTAACATGTAAGATGTTGATTATTGTGTTATTAAAAAAATGATCAGCCATAGGCATCCAAAGAGAACCGGTTATCTTTGTCAGCAAACAAAATTTCACTCCCGTAATTCCTGTTGTTAAGATAAGCATTAAAGCAGACATAATAGCCCCGGTTGTGCTGATTTCTCCATCCAACAGGCTGCGGACAGGAGCTGCGATATGCCATATCCCGAAAAGAACAGAGGATAAAATGACTGATTTTGCAAATGAATATTTTGTTTCAGACAGCTTGATGAACAAGCCTCGAAAAACACCTTCTTCCATAGCCACATTGATAATATTTCCGATAATGCAAAAAGCAAAAAACAAAATGCCGGTTTCTCTGCCTTGATTGCCGCTAATTGCATATCTGGTTACATATACCTGCATTGAAGGCGGGACGCCTTTTGAAAGATGAATAAAAAACTCAGCTCCATAGGCACTTATAAATGCGGCGGCTCCAAGCAACATACCATAAAATACATTTCTTCCCATTGACGTACTTGCGAAGCCTGTTTCTTCCCATTTAAATGAAAAATACCGAACTGCCAGTATGAGTACAAAGATACCCATCAGCTTATGTATAAATGACTCACCAAAAATGCTTTGGTCTGTACGGATAAACATGTATTCTATCGCTCTGAACACAAAGCATATCAAATAAATGACAATAATAGATTTCAAAGGATGATGCAGTTTATTTTCTATCATATATTGATTCTCCCGTAATATAAATAATATGTGATTAATTTTGAACACAGATTACCACTCCTGAACTTGGCAACGTTTGTACAGACAGGATAATAACTATGCAAAACGCTGAATTGCATCTAATTGTTGTAATTTATGCTTATTTTAGCATACGAAAAAATAGAAGTCAATTGCAGCAGTGAAAGATACTTTTTAATTAATTTCCATTTTGTATACTTGACAGCAAATATTTGGTAATATATGCTAAGTAGTAAATATTACTAATTAGGAGCTGTAATAACATGAGAAACAGTATACAGAGACAAACGATACTAGATTCGTCTTCAATAAAGGAAAGGATATGACTATGGATGGATTTTTGATTGGAATAGGAACATTTTTAATTATTGGAATTCTTCACCCTGTAGTAATCAAGACAGAATATTATTTTGGAAAAAATGTATGGCCTGTTTTCCTGGTTCTGGGTCTTGGAAGTATATCCGGCTCATTTCTCGTGAGTTCTGTCCTAGTCTCCGCCTTGCTTTCAGTGCTGGGATTTTCTCTTTTGTGGAGTATACGTGAGTTGTTTGAACAGGAGGAACGCGTCAAAAAAGGCTGGCATCCTGCCAATCCACGCAGATGTCATGCTCAGACAGGAGAAAAGAAATTTGACATAATGAATTAAACAGCATCAGGACTGAATCCTGTACAAACAGGGCTCAGTCCATTTATTTAATATGTTTGATATTATAATAACGTATGTAATTCCAATATAAGGATACTAGTCATAAAATAAATCTCTATAAAGGGTTGTTGTTTTCTCCGTTTAATTCATCTCTTTGATGTGGTGGAATATCAGTTCTTTCTTCAATATTAGGTACACCTTCAAGCTGTGAAACTGCGATCATATTAATCTCAAAGTCAGATGTTGTACCAGGAAACAAACGTATATTGTACACACTGGTAGCAAAATATCCAAAAGCGTCTACCCTTAAATTATATGTTGAAAAGTTATATTCAGGTCCTGCTATTTGAGTTCCTAGGCTATACGAAATAGGCAGCTCAACTCTGATTGGGTTAAGGGTTGTTATTAAATGCATGATTGGAATATCCCTTTCTGTTCCACGAGTAACATAGATTGTTATAGTCGCATTAGGTACAGGTGCTTTATCACTTTGTCTAACTATATTAAGTTTTATAAATCCAGTATTGCTTGTGTTTTCTAACATATTAACGTAACGCTTAGGATATATATTTCTTGAATCATATGAATTAAAACATTGTTCCGTATATAAGTTAATTAATTGTTGTTGGTTTTTATTATTCATTATACTACCCTTTCTCATAAATCATTAACTGAATATTATATATTATATGCAATTTAAGTATTTAAGTTAGAATTAAATAATCAAAGAATATCCATAACGATACTTTAAGAAGTCAGAGCATTTATGAACTGCTGTTCAGATAATAATCATTGATATTAGATTACTGATATAAAGTTAATATTGAATTAAGAAAAACTTCAATTTAATATGGATTCAAAAAAACACATGTTATTTAATAAAAATTTCATGTGTTTATAATTTAATTTATTTTTGTGGTTCAGGTTTAAAGTTATATAAAAATTAATGCCTTAATATTTTCAATAAAACTGTTGAATCTTTCGCTTTAATTTCTGCAACTCCGCCAATTGGAAATGTCGCAATTGGAAAGACATGCCCAAAATCAACATTAAAGATAATAGGAATATTTTTAAGTTGTTTTTTAGTTGATACTATTCTTTGAATTGTGCGTACATCCATTTTACAACTACTGTCAAAACGTCCGAATACTATGCCTCTTATTCCATTAGGTCCCACTGTTTGAATTAGTGACTGCAGATTCCTTTCAAATTCAGCTGTAAAATAATCGCCCATGATATTATCATCCTCAAGGAATAATATCTTATTTGTTAGTTCAGGCATAAATTCTGTGCCCTGCAGCAGATTCAGTGTGCAAAGATTTCCACCTATGATTTCGCCCTCACAAGTCCCTTCATTAATAACATCATACTTACGCGCTTCCTCTGAGGGATTAATAAAATATTCAATAGGCTGCATAAGGCATTTTTCAAAATAACTGTTTGTAAATTCAATATTATTGTTATATCCAAATGAACAAAAATGAGGCCCGTGATAAGTAACTAATTTCGTTTTTGCATAAACCGCATTTAGTAAAGCAGTAATATCAGAAAAACCACATAAAATCTTTGGATTACTTTCTATAATAGAGTAATCTATGTACTCTAATAATTGATTAACATTGAATCCACCAATACATGTAAGTATAGCTTTTACATTTTTATCAAGAAAGGCTTCGTGTAGGTCCTCTATACGTGATTGTATGCTTGAAGATTTCGTTTCATCAATTTCACGGCTATATTTTGAAAAAGAAACAACAAATCCTTTCTCTGAAAGAAATTTCAGAGCATTATCAAATACGGTTTGCCTAACTGAACTTAAACTTCGAGAAGGTGCAATTACTCTTATCTCATTGCCAATACTTAATTTGTCAGCAATCATTATCTTTCACCCCGCACAATATAAATATTTTTTAAATAAACTATAATTCAGATTTTCCATATAATTGTAATTTATTTGTGCTTAAAATGCAAATGTTTATTATTTATATAGTAACGAAAAGACTAGCTAAAAACATAAAAAATACTACGATGGTTGCTCTGCAAATTACCAATTGACTTTAGTCTCTTTAGAAATTACCTTGAATAAAACTGAAGATGTGCTCCTTAAAATCGAGTAGGCGTGTTCTTCTGACAATAAGATACAAAATTTCAAATATTTCTTTTTAGGCTAAGTTTTAAAAAACCATTGACATCAACCAATATTTTAAGGTATAATAACATCTGCTGTAAAGCACTTTTGGAGAGTTGTCCGAGTGGTTTAAGGAGCACGCCTGGAAAGCGTGTATACGGGTTACTGTATCGAGGGTTCGAATCCCTCATTCTCCGCCATAATTTTTATCAAAAGAAGTCAATTGTTATTACAGTTGGCTTCTTTACATTTTTTGTAAAATATAAATGGGCTGTTGCAAATCAATTTGTTATTTATTAAAATGTATTATATTATTTAACAAGTTGACAGATGTTCTATAACGGGATGTTTAGGGTACAATATATTGAAGAGTATTTACAACATGATTAGAACATAAGAAAGGGGAGTTAAAATTATGTCTTTATCAGGATTAACATTTGGGATTTATCCATTAAGCGTGGCAGGTACACCTTTCGGTTTGGCTGTGGGGCCTGAAGATAATTATGAAAAAATTTCACTTTGAACTTTTTAATCTGCGAGATGCGGATAGTTCAAAAGATGACCTCTTTCACCAGTATGGCATTATGCGGGATGATTATACTCCAAAACCAGCTTACTATACATTTAAAAAATTAATACAAGAACTCGGGATATGAAAGAAGCCAATTGCTGTTGCGATTGGCTTCTTTAACTTTATATGGCAAAATAGAGATTGTTATATGCCGTATATTAATTGTATAATACGTACATACAAGCTGAATAATTTAAATTAAAGGAGTATTCTATGAAACAAACAATGCCAATTTGCATTCCAGATTTATCGTTACGGCCATTTAGGCTTTCTGTAGAGAAGACAATATCATTTCCACCCAATGTATTGTACCAAATTTGAATTCCTTAAATGGGGGACAGAGCTTAAATTAATATATTTTATTCCCTTTAGTGACTATAAAATCTTATTGACCGTCTGGTTGGTAAGCTCTCTGCATTTTCATCAACTGAAAGCTGCCATACTTTTTCCGGTTAATTATGGAATACATTATCTTAATTTATGGAGATAATGTATTCTATCTTTGTGCGTTTCAATTTAATAATTCTAGTTTTTTGCATAAATTGTAAAATGAGTGTACTCCACGAATTTGGTCCTTGCTTATCTGGTCAAAATACTTTAATGTATCTTTAGCCGCTTTTCTAACAATTTCAATATTATTATTTTCTAATTCTTTCACTAGATTCCGTATTACATCGAGTAAATAAACTGTTTTCTTTAATGATCGAATAAAGAGAATTTGCCGTAAATGAGACGCATTAAATCTTCTGTATCCATTTTTAGAATCTCTGTCAGGAGAAATCAGGCCTATTCTCTCCCAGTGACGAATTGCTGTAGAGGGTTCCTTTGTTATAGATGAAACTTCCCCAATATTTAACCATTCCTTGTTTTCTGTTAATTTTATAGAATCAAATTCCCCGGATTCTAATAATTCAATAGTTTGTTCAGTAATCATTCTTTCATTAAGGTATAATGAAATTATTAATGTTGAATAATCATTAGTGTTAAGGTGTATAAATGATGTCAGTGAGACTTGATGCGCTAAAAGTTCGAAGATGTTAGTTTAAAGAAGAAGGCAAAATAATATAATTGATTTATTTATAAAATGTTTATATTTTTTATAGTGAATGTTTATGTGGGTTTTATATACTTAATCTATTATATGGGCTTACTGAAATGAGAGGGCAATTACATGAAAACAATAAACCGAATCCTCATATCGAGCGTCTTTTTCGCGCTGATTTCAATTGCATCTATTATGTGTGTAATGAGCATTATCTTTTTCAGCCTAGTCCCGGAATATGGTAAAGAGATGTTAGACAAAGATGTTTTCAATGCTGAGGAAATATTAAGCAGTTTCGATGCCGCCGATACTGAATGGAGTGTATTAAGTTCCGACCTGAATCTATACGGATACAATCTTCTTGTTACAAGCAGCAATCATGTAGTTTTTTCCGATTTGGAGAATACACAGACCAAGGTAATAGAAAGCCTTAAAGAAATGAATCTTCATGAAAACATACTGGCTGGGAAAACAAACGGCGTAACATTTGTTGTAAAACCAGCAGGCGTTTATTCGATTTTTGCTTTAAAAGGAGCCGTAGACGATGTTAAGCTTACTGGAATGCTTACTGGATTTTTGCCAGTGTATATTATTGTCAGCTTTGCTGCAATTTCAGTTGTATTGCTCCTCAGCCTGTTTTTTACCCGTCAAATGGCATGGCGCGTACTTCGTCCGTTAAAGGCGCTGTCGAACGGCGCAAAGCGAATTGAAATCGGCGATTTGTCGGAGCCGATTGTTCATAAAGGCAAAGACGAATTTGCAGAGGTCGCTGCAGCGTTCAACCATATGCAGGAATCTCTTTTAGAAGAGCGAAGGAAAAATGCCGCATATGAGAAAGCGCGCACAGATTTGATTGCCGGAATTTCCCATGATTTACGAACGCCGCTTACTTCGGTCAAGGGCTACGTCAAAGGCTTGCGCGACGGTGTAGCCAACACACCGGAAAAGCAGGAGCAATATTTATCCATTGCCTATCAAAAAGCCTGTGACATAGATATGCTTCTGCAAAGGCTTCTCTTTTTCTCAAATCTTGAAACAGGAAATTTGCCAATGACTTTTGAGAACCATGATTTGGGAAATTTTTTAATGCGTTTTGCTGATGATATGTGTGATGAATTTGAGAACAATAATATAACCTTGAACACGGATATTACATCAGTCCCGCATCCGGTAAAAATTGATGCGGGACAAATGCGCCGCGTACTTCTCAATTTGACTGAGAATGCGGTAAGATACGCTGAAACGAAGCCTCTATCAATCACAATCACAATCTGGCGTGAGCGAGGTATGGAACATCTTCAATTTTCGGATAACGGCCAAGGCGTACCGGAAAGTCAACTGCCGTATATATTTGAACGGTTTTGGCGCGGTGATGAAGCGCGCAGCACAAAAAACAATGACGGCAGCGGATTGGGGTTATACATTGTAAAATACATTATTGAAGCACACGAAGGCTTTGTTACAGCCAAAAATGATAATGGGCTTTCAATTGAAATGCGGCTGCCCTGTGAAAAGGAGGAAACGTATGAGTAAGATATTGATTGTTGAGGATGACGCTGAAATCGCCATGCTGGAAAAAGACTATTTGGAAATGAATGATTTTGAAACGGAGATAATTGCTAATGGTAAAGAAGCGGTGATTGCCTTGCTCGAGGGGGGCTATGATTTGGTTCTTCTTGACCTGATGCTGCCCGGTCAGAACGGTTACGATATTTGCCGTGAAATTCGGGATAAAATTAATATTCCTATTCTTATGGTGACTGCAAGGACAGAATCTGTTGATAAAATACGCGGACTTGGTCTTGGCGCGGACGACTATATTGCCAAACCGTTTGATCCGGCCGAATTGGTGGCAAGGGTAAAATCCCATCTGAACAGATACCGCAGACTCACCGGTTCCATAAAAAATGGCAATGATGAGTACGAAATCTCCATTGGTAATTTGAGAATATTGCCGCGGAGCTGGAAGGTATATAAACATGAGTCTGAAATAAAATTTCCCAATCGGGAATTCGAGCTTTTACTTTTTCTTGCTGAAAATTCCAATATTGTCTTTTCAAAAGATCAGCTTTTTGAAAAAATATGGGGCTTTGATTATGTTGGTGACAGTGCGACAGTTACTGTTCATATTAACCGCATACGGGAAAAGATAGAAGATGACCCATCCAGGCCCCAAATTATAGAAACCATATGGGGAGCGGGGTATAGGCTTAATAATTAATTCTTATTTTTAATAACATGAAACCGTGCAGAATACCTGCGCGGTTTTTGTTTTGAATGTATTTATTGTTTGTTTAGAAAATGTTTATGCCTTTTCATCCGAATATTTAGGCTCTGATTCTATAATTAACTCATCAAAGCAAAGGAGGTCTTAATTTGAGATTAACTATTGAAAATATCAGTAAAAGCTATGGAAAAAAACAAGCCTTAAAAGGCGTCAGCTTTGAGATGGAAAACGGCGTTTATGGATTGCTTGGGCCAAACGGCGCGGGCAAGAGTACGCTTATCCGTATCTTGGCCGGAGTGATGGAGGCAAGCGGCGGAAGTGTTCGGATTGATGGAACGGACAGAAGAACATGTGATAAGTTGTATCGATCGAAGCTGGGGTATCTGCCGCAATCATTGAATTTCTATCCTGAATTTACAGGATGGGATTATTTGCGCTTTATTGCTGCGCTCAAGGGAATAGACAGTGTGACGGCAGAGAAAAAAATAAGGAATTTAGCGGAACAGGTGCGTTTGCTTGACGATTTGGGGCGCAAATGCGTAAATTATTCAGGCGGTATGAGACGGAGGCTTGGCATTGCACAGGCACTCTTAAACGACCCGGAAATTCTCATTTTAGATGAACCGACTGCCGGCCTTGACCCACACGAGCGGATTAAATTCCGTAATTTAGTGTCGCTCTTTTCCCGTGATAGGACAGTTTTGCTTTCTACACACATTGTTTCCGATATTGATTCTATAGCCAAAGAAACTGTCATGATAAAAGGCGGCGAAGTTGGCCGAATGGAAAGTACGCAGAGCTATGTGGATGCGATAAACGGCAAGGTATGGCTTCTCAACATGACGGTTGAGGAGTTAGTAGAGTATCAAAACGGGCACATAATCAGCAATGTTGTACCGAAAGCCGAACGTATGCAGGTGCGTGTTGTCGCAGACGAAAAGCCGGCGCATGACGCGGTTCCCGCTTTGCCTACGTTAGAGGATGCTTATCTTTATGAGTTTAATTTGGGAGGAATGTAAAATGAAGCTGCTAAAACATGAAATGAAAAAACTGCTATTTAATAAGGTGAAACTTCTTTTGCTTGCCGCGATGTTTATTTTTTACGCAGTTCTTGGGTGGGGAGTGTCCGCCGGGAACGCCGGCGCTGCCGAATACGACCGTCTGATTGTCGAAAATACAGGGAAATTAAACCAGCAGCAGTATGAGGAATCTAAGGAGATTTATAAAGCGGCTGTTGACAAGTACGGCACGGGCGAACCGCTTGCCGTTCAAGTGAACCGTTACCCTGTATTAAGATTTCATTCCCTGTATGTCAGGTTCGGACAAAGCGTGGATGCATATTGGAATGGACCCGAAAAGCAGAATCCTGATGATATTTTGGGGGTTTACCTCTTGCAGGAAAAGCTGGAAGAGTTAGAAAATGCGAATCAAACTAATTCGTATGAGTATCGGCTCTATAAAATGAGGCTTAATACGGAACTTGCGTACGGGGAACCCTATTTCACTCAGTCTTATTATTGGAATATTTACTTTGTGGCGTTTGAGGCAATACTTGTTATTTTCTTTGCCATGGCGGCAATTGCATTTTTCATTTCTCCGGTGTTTTCGCAAGAAGTGAAAACCGAAATGGACAGCATTATTCTTTGCTCAGTAAAAGGGCGGCGTGAAATTGTGACCGCAAAATTATTAAGCGCGGGAATTACGTCCGCAATTATTGCAGCCGTTTATCTGATAGGTTACTTTGCCGGAACATGGATAACTGTCGGGGATTTGAGCGGTTTTGACGCGCCTATCCGTTCTTTAGGAGGATTTGGGCTTTCCGCCTTGAACGTGATGGCTGGCGAAATGGCAATAATCTCGGCGTTGTGGCTAATCCTTGTGGCGTCTGCATTTGGCGTAACCCTCACCTTAATATCCGCTTTGGTAAAAAATCAAAGCGCTGCGTTCGGATTGGGGATTGCCGTACTCTTTGCGGGAGCCTTGTCAAACTCTCTTGGCAATATGCCGCAATTCCTACACCCGCTTATTTACTTCAATTTTAGTACAATGTCGATGTTTAACACAGTATTCGGCGGTAATAGAATTTTCAATCTTTTGGGAACGCCGGTGTCATACGGCATGATGGCTTTTATAGTATGTTTGGCTCTTGGTGCACTGGCTTGCTTGTTGACCTATATAGCACAGAAAAAACGTTCTGTGGTGTAATTTGCCGGTGGCAAATTTGAGCGCAGGTAGAGGGACTTTCATTTCTGACAGGCAAAGTAAAGGTATAAATGTTATATGTTCTGAATTAATTAATAAAAATGCTTGACTGTGAACGGGCTTTATAGTTTATAATTAAGACAGCGAGTAATGAAGGGGTGGACGATGTGACAATAAAAGAAATTGAAACGCTGTCAGAGATGGAACGGGAAGTAAATAGAGAGGAGATACCTCAGGTGTTTTATCCGTGGCGCAGATTTTTAGCCAGAACATTTGATATTTTTATGTATAGCATAATTTGGTCAGCTTTTCTTGCATTTATATTTCATGTAAATTTGGCAAACAGAAACAGCTTGGGGAACATGCTTGATTCTTTCATAGAAATTGTGATGATGTTATTTTTGGAACCGTTCTGGCTTCATTTTTTCGGGACTACGCCGGGAAAGGCAATATTTGGACTCAGGATAGAAACTCCTGATGGCAGGAGACTTTCATATGGAGAGGGATTAGAACGAACGTGGGGCGTTTTAGGTGCCGGAATGGGTTACAATATTCCAATCTACAACATTTTCCGTCTTTGGAAAAGCTACACGCTGTGCAGTGAGAATGAAACGCAGCCATGGGATGAATCAATATCTTACACTATCAAGGATAAGAAACGGTACAGAGGCTTGGTTTGTATCGGATCATACGCAGCCGGTTTCTTTGTTTTGTTTACGATAATATCTGCACAGTATCTCCCTCCCAACCGAGGGGATCTAACCGTAGCTGAGTTTGCCGAGAACTACAATTATTATTCTGAGTTTTTGGATATCAACTTCAGCAACGAGTATCTGGATGAAAACGGGAAGTGGGCAGAGAGGGATATTGACGGGACAATATATGTTGAAATCGGACATGCTGAAAATCCACAGTATCACTTTACAATAGAAAACGGGTATGTGACAGGTGTTTCATTTGCGGTTGAAATCAAGAATAATGAAGATTGGCTTAGTTCATATGATTCCCAAATGTTTCTGGCTTCCATTGCTTTTATAGGTGCGCAAAATGAAATGAGGTTATTTTCAAAAATTCCAAAACGAATAGCAGAGCAAATCAGTAATAATACCTTTCAGGATTTCGATTTTACAGAGGCTGGTATTGATGTTACATGCAATACAGATTATTCCGGTTATACAAAATCTTCTTTTCTGTTTCCGGAAGAAAATTCGGCGGAAAATTATTTTAGTTTAAAGTTTTCCATGAATAAGCGAAAATAAATAATATAATTAAAGAAGCCCCATAATGGTGTCTTGAAGCCATTTTTAGGGCTTTTTATACTTATTACACGCAATTAAGTGAAAAGGTCTGCTATTAATTCAATATTATTGTTCTTTCACACGTACTATACGAATCATCTTTATATACAGAAAAACAGCAATAGCCTCTGCCACGCAGGTGAAAGCGATAATGATTCCTGTTTGATTCAGATCGTACAGCAGGCCCATCAACGCCGAACCAATCAGGAGAGACAGTCCATAACCAGTGTTGAAGACGCCAAAACTGGTGCCGCGTTTATAAAATGGGGTAATATCCGCGATGGCTGAGCGCATAATGGTTTCATGTGTGCCCATGACAACTCCGAAGATTACCATACCGTTAACAATCAGCAGTATTGAACTGCTCATTGTCAGTAATGGCAGCAGCAGAGTAATGAATGGAATAGATATTAAAACGGATAATCCTCCTGTTTTAATGCCGGTCTTTTTCTTCATGTAATCGTAGAGTTTACCTACAAGCAGTGCGGCAACGGCGTCTATAGCCATGGCACCCGAATATAGCAGCGTGATATTCCCGTCGGACATTATATTGTTTGCCTTCAAATGATATCCTATAATGCTGAAATTTACAAATCCCAGAGTACAGAAAAAGGTGAAGGCTGTATAAATCCAGAATATCGGTTGAAGCGGTTCCGAACGAAATTCTCTCGGCTTTAGGATACCAATCAAGTTATTACGTTTAATTTTGCGGTAGGCATAAAACACAAAAATCATAAGAAGAATAAAAGGAACAAAAAGCAGTTTGTAACCTAACTGATATTCGGGGATTCCATTCTCTCCTGCAATAAAGAAGACCAATGTGAAAATCAGTGGGCCTGCAAGAGCCCCAATTTGATCCAGAGCTTCCTGAAGACCGAATGCAAACCCGGTTCCAACTTGATTTTCAGCAACTTCGGACAGAATTGTATCCTTTGCGGGATTACGCAAGGACTTTCCGATTCGCTCCATGAGAATGAGGGTAATCAGAATGTTCCAATTCGCAGTAAATCCCATGATTGGCACCACCAGAAGCATGCTGTATCCTACAAAAATAAAAATCCAGTGTTTTCCACTTCTGTCTGACAGCACTCCGGCCAACAGCCTTAGAAAGTATCCAAGGAACTCTCCGATGCCGAATACCAGACCAACTTGAGCTGCGCTGATGCTCAGCAGGTTGAAATATTGACTGTTAGCACCACGGGCGCTTTCATAGACCATGTCTCCCAACATGCTTATAATCCCGAATAAGACGATCACTTTAACCGCAGGAGTGAATTTCTTTAAGACCTTGCTTTCCACCCTAGCCACGACCTTCCCTGTTTTCACGTCCGGCAGGAACACATTCCTGGTTGCCCTCCAGCTTGGAATTTTCACGCAGATTCCAAAAGATTTTGAATTCCAGCTTCTCAACATCTCTCTGCTGTTTATAGCTTATGCGTAATGTAGCATCTTTTGGAATGATAATATCACGGTCTAGTTCATTCAAAATTATTTTGATATTGTTATCATGTTCTTTTATATCGGACAAAGCTTCACAGATTTTGTCAAATAAAACAGGAGAGGCGCCCGGAACATCCTCTGAAATCATGTATCTATCATTCTGGTTGATATAGTCGATAGAATCTCCTGATGCAAGCCAGTGTATAAGGGCATCTCGGCTGAATCGCCACTCTCTGCCGATTTTACGGGCAGGAATATGTTCTTCACGGAGCAGCTTTATTAACGTTTTTTCACTGACCCCTAAAAATTTAATTGCCTGTTCGATATTTAAAATATCATCAGTCATATAAAACACTCCTTTTAATCAATTTCATAATAATTATAAGTCAGCAGAACAAAAATGTCAACAACGACAGGATTTAACACCCAATTAACAGTAGATGATATGAATATAATGGATTTATCAAAATTCCAGCCCCAGAGGTGCAGAAAGCCTTGTCTTGATTTGAAACAGAGTAGCGCTTATGCTTGCATGAAAAAATTCAACGGCATTGTAAAATCTTGTTATTTAAAGTATAATTAATGAAAATGTTGTGGAATAAAATAGAATGATAGAGTCTCATAATTAATAATATTAAAATTATGGAGGACAAGCAGTGAAGTTTGTAAAAGTTAAATTAAAAAATGAGTATGCCAGAGGATTAAAGGTCGATAAGAAAGAATATACGGTAATAAAAATAAAGCTTGAGCAGAATGATAAAGAGTTAGTTGAAAAAATTAAAAGGTATGCCGCCGATTTGGCAAGAAAAGTAAATACAGGAGCTGCTAACGGAACAATTGCCGACCGTGAATACAGTATAAGATATAAGGATGCACTTTCAGGAGTACTGGCCGAATATGCCTGCAGAACAGCTATTAACGGATATGTTAAAAGAAAATGCGCATTTGCAACTGAATGCAGTGATGTAAAAAGGCAGATTGATATTCTGCTGGAGAATAAAAAGACCATTGAAGTCAGATCATCCTGCATGCGCAATGGAATTTTATTTTCTATGTTTAATAAAAAGAGCAACGGGGATCAATATTTTGATATATTAGGCCCTTATCATGCCGACTATAAACCTGATGAGCCAAAAAAAGATTACTATATGAGAGTGCTTTACCCTGTTAATAAAATCAGCATGGAAGAGTTTTTAAATAACTTTGATAAATTTGAAATGTATTTAGTAGGCGGTGCAACCTGGGACATGATGTGCAATAAGGACATATTTCAGCTAAAGACACTCAGGCCTAATGAATCAGACGTTGATGAGGAGGGTAATTACAGAGTAATTCCTATTCATAAAGGACTTGAAATTTTTACATTATTGGAAAGAATTAAGGATGAACTTTAAAGCTTATTAAAGATATTTTTTTTTGATTAATAAAGGCTTGGCAATTACTTTTATCTTTCTATCTTTTCATTTTTATGATAAAATGAAGAGATTAGTAATATGCGGGAGGATGAAGATTTGTTTGATATAAATAATAGAAGGTATACCGGAAGCAAGTACAAATTAATTGATTGGATAAAAAACTTGATTGAAGAAAATTGTCCCGGAAATGTTTTTTGTGATATTTTTGCAGGCACCGGTGTTGTAACTGACAGTGTATTAGATATTTACAATAAATTTATTATAAATGATTTTTTATATTCCAATGAAGTTATTTACAAAGGTTTTTATCTGCAGGAGGATTTTAACGGGGATAGGCTTGAAGCATATAAAGAAAAGTATACTTTATTAAATCCGGACAACCTTGAAGAAAATTATGTTTCTATAAATTACGGAGATAAGTTTTTCAGGAATGAAGATGCTAAGATTATCGGGTTTATAAGAGAAGACATAGAAAATGAGAAGAGCTCTATAAATGAAAAGGAATATTATATACTTCTGGCATCTCTTATATACAGTCTGGATAAGGCAGCTAATACTGTCGGACATTATGATGCTTACATAAAAAACAAAGAAATAAAAACAAAATTTAATTTTGAATTAATAATGCCTAAAAAACTTCCGAATAAAGCAATTCATATTTACAGACGCGATGCAAATGAATTGGCAAATGAAATAGAAACAGATGTTACATTCATTGACCCTCCGTATAATTCAAGACAGTACAGCAGATTCTATCACGTTCTGGAAAATATCGCCCAGTGGAAAAAACCTGATCTATATGGTATTGCGCTTAAACCGGAACCTGAGAATATGAGTGAATATTGTAAGACGGCAGCTCCGATTGTATTGAAAGATTTAATTTTAAAATTGAAAACAAAATATATCGTTTTAACATATAACAACACGTACAACTCTAAAAGCAGTTCATCAAAAAATAAGATAACGTTAGAGGAAATAGAAGAAATACTAAATGAGGTCGGCAAAACTAAAAAATTTGAAAAATCACATCAATTTTTTAATGCCGGTAAAACAGAATTTTCAAACCATAAAGAATATTTATTTATAACAGAAGTTGGGGAAAAATGAAGAAAGCAAAAATAAGATCGCCATTTTTTTACGTAGGTGATAAATATAAGATAATGCCGCAAATTATTAAATTAATGCCTGCGGATATTGATACATATGTTGAACCGTTTGTAGGAGGAGGCAGTTCATTTTTAAATGTTAATGCAAAAAAATACCTTTTAAATGACATAGACTCATATGTAATTAAGCTGCATAAGTTTATCAGTGAATTTTCACATAATCCACAAGAACTCTTTGATATGATGTACAGAGAGATTGAAAATTATGGCTTATCTTGTTCTTATAAAGGTATTCTTGCTCCTGATGAACTTAAACGGCTGTATGTAAAGACTTATTATGCAAGGTATAATAAGGAAGGTTATATTAAAATGCGCGATGATTTTAATAAAAACCAAAATGACTATTTAAAATTATACCTATTGCTGATTTATGGATTTAACCACATGATACGTTTTAATAACAGCGGAAAGTTTAATTTGCCGGTAGGAAATGTGGACTTAAATAAAAATGTATATAATGCGCTGGAATTTTATTTAGATTTTATGAGCAACAGGGATATTGAATTTTATAATTACGATTATAAGGAATTTATGAATATGATTCCGTTAAATGAAAAGTCGTATGTGTTCTTAGATCCTCCATATCTCATTTCAATGAGTGAATATAATAAGCTGTGGAACGATGAAAAAGAAAATGAGCTGTACGAATTTCTTGATGCCATAGATGAAAAGGGAATAAAGTTCGGTATTACCAATCTTATATTTCATAAGAATAGGGAAAATTTAATTTTTCATAAGTGGTGTAAAAAATATGATATATATGATATTAACAGCAATTATATAAGCTACAATGATAATTCAATTAAAGATAATTCAAAAGAAGTATTTGTGACTAACTTTAAGGGGGATTTTAATGGCCAAAGCATATCATAAACCATTATCGTTTTCAACTACAATGAGAAGTCCTGATAGAATTGCAAAGTTTATAAAGTGTTTACTTCCATATGAGCATCTGGTTTTGACAAATGAAATAATAATGCAAATAGTTTATAAAATTATAAGATCAAAGGAATACAAACCTAACTATATATTAGCAGATGAAAGATTAAAAGCAATTTATTATAACGAAGATGAAGAGTTTACTGATGAAGACCTTCGGTTGATTGTAGAAAATAGTCCGCAGCAGCATAAGGAAGCCGGATTTGATATGGGATGGCCATCAAGATTTGATACATGGTTTAAATTACCGATGGAATTTGGCTTTATTTATTATGAAATGGGATCTGCAATTAAAATTTCCGATACAGGTCATATGTTAATTGATGCATTGAATGAGGTTCCTGTAAATGGCGAGAAAATACAAAATGTATTTTTGAATGCCATGATGAAATATCAGACTAAAAATCCATTTAGAAAGAATATAAGTTCTAATGTTCCATTAATTTTATTATTACAATTGATAAAAAAATTAAAGGAAGACAGTGAAGAGAATGATGCAGGCGTATTTATACAGGAATTGCCTTTAATCATTTGCTGGCCTGATAGTGATATTGATAGATTATACAATACAGTTAAAAATATCAGAAAAGAAAAAGGTTTTTTATATAGCAATGATTATATGTATGAAGTATGTTTAAAATTATTAAATGCTGAAGATCAAAGAAAACGATTTAAGAAAAACCAGATAACCGGTGAAGCGGTAGATGAGTTTATCAGAAAAATGAGAATAACAGGCGTGGTTTCATTAAGAGGGCAGGGAAGATTCATAGATTTTAATATGTTTGAAATAGACCGGATTAACTACATATTAGATAACTATTCCGAATTTTCTGAATTTTCTGATAAAGAAGAATTTTATAATTATATGGGTACTATTGATGAAAGGATTTTATCATTACCGCATGCAGAAGTAAATGATGTAGCTACAGTAAGAAAAGAAGCATTAAAGCGATATGCTGAATATTACAGCAGTGAAACCGTCTATAACGAACTTAAGAATTTAAGTACGAAAAAAGACAGCAAAGATACATTGCTGAAGACTATTCCTGAACCTGTCAGACTGGAGTTTTTAACAAGCATAGCATTAAAACAGAAGTATGATAATTTAGAGATTCATCCGAATTATAATGTTGATGATGAGGGGATACCGACATTTACTGCGGCAGGAGGAAGGGCGGATATTGTTTGCTTCGACAATGACTACAATAGCTTGTTCGAAGTTACACTTATGCGCAGCAGGCAACAAGCCAATGATGAAATATTACCTATAAACAGGCACTTGTTAGAAGCCAAAGGTATAAACGCTAATACATTCTCTGTTTTTATCGCGCCTGTAATCCATCCTGATGCAGCAGAATTAGCAGATTTTTTAAATCATAAATATGACAATATCATATTGACATACAGCATTACAGACTTTTTGAATGCGCTAGATAGCACTGAAAAGGTGTCTGAACTAATAAATATATAAGGTACGCAGCGGTCATATACTTCAAAGAAGTATATGACCTATTTTGACACTTCCTGTTTGATAACACACTAGTTTTTAATACCGCGCATTTAATTACCTACTCCATACCTATGAAGATTGGCGCAGTAACATAACAATTTAATTAGTGGCCGATGATGTGTAAACAACTCAAATTTGACAGTTTGGTACTAAGTTCAGTAAGGCTCCAAATCTTTGGCAAGCTGTTATAAAACAAATAAGTGCTAAAAGTTCTGAAATCTCACTATCAGTAAACATCTCTTTCAATGCGCTGAATTCGCTGTTACTCAGATGTGTTTTTTTGCTAGACATATCTGCGACATTGACAGCCAATTGTGTTCGCGAATCCATTATGATTTTTGAAGGAGCTCCTTTGGCCTTGCAGTATTCACAGCCGTTATTAAAAGCCAGAGTACGCCGAACTTCCTCTTTTAATTCTGCAGAAAATGTTTCGCTGGAGAAAATACAGTCTTCCAAAGAAACCCACTTCTCCAATATGCCCTTGTTATGTCCTAGCAGTTGTTGAAATGGTGTAAAACCGTGCTGAGAAAAAGAAATCATTTCCATATTTGTTCCTCCTTAAAATGATATGTTCTGTTGACAAAACAATTATAGCAGGTATATAATTAAAATTGTATTTTAAACGATATAATATAATTATTTTTATATTCCTATTGATATATATATTAAAAAAAGGTGTGTTAAATGAAAATAGACGAAATAGATGTGCGGATTTTGCGTGAGCTGCAAAAGGATAGCCGTATTTCCATAAGAGAGCTATCGAAACGAGTAAATCTTTCGCCGCCTTCTGTTACAGAAAGAGTGAGAAGGCTTGAGGACAATAACATCATTGAGGAGTATACGATCCGTTTAAACAAAAAGAAACTTGGCTTCGTAATCGACTGTATTATTAAAGTTACAATGAGAAATGGACAATACGAAAGATTTAAAAGTTTTATCAAGGATTATAAGCACAGTGAATGGTGCTACAGAATTGCGGGTGATGCGTGCTTTATTGTAAAATTGTCAGTTCCTTCTTTAGAGGATATTGAACAGTTTATTAATGCTGTATCCTCCTATGCTCTAACAGAGACATCCATTGTTTTTTCAAAGGTGGAAGTTAATGATAATATTGATAAGTTTCTACAATAAAAAATTCAGTGTGCTGAAGTTAACAAAAATGAAGGCTCTAAGTATTTTATTTTTTCATATGGACATCCTAAATATTAATTAATAATTTTTATGGAGGATAATATGTCTGAAACAGTTTTAGAAAAAATGGAAGGTCGTGTAAGCTATCACGATTCTGTTGAAGAAATGCTGAAAAGAATAAAAGAAGATGGTCTTTCAAGCGTGTTTTCAAGATGGCCAGAGCAGGAAAAAATACGATGCACATTCTGCCTTCAAGGTATAAGCTGCCAGCTATGTACACAGGGGCCTTGCAGAATCAGCGAAAAAACGGGAGCCGTAAAAGGAGTGTGCGGTATCGGCCCTGATGCAATGGCAATGCGTAATCTTCTTATGCACAATATAATGGGTGCGGCTACATACGGACATCATGCTTATGAAGCATTCAGAACTTTGAAAGCAACAGGTGAAGGGAAGACACCGTTTAAAATCACTGATACAGAAAAATTAAAATGGATGTGTGAAAAAACAGGGATAAACACAAATCAGGATATAAAACAAATGGCTATACAGCTTGCTGAGCTTCTTGACAAAGAAATGAAAGTAACACCGGATGAATCAAGTGTAATGGTAGAAGCATTTGCCCCTAAAAAGAGAAAACCGATATGGAAGGATTTAAACATTTATCCATGCGGAGTTCAGCATGATGTTGAAAATTCCATTGCAAGCTGTCTGACGAACGTTGACGGAGATTATGTATCCTTGGCTAAGAAAGCTCTGCGTCTGGGACTGTCAACAATATATACAGCGCAAATAGGTCTGGAAATGGTTCAGGACATTTTATTCGGCACGCCTTCTCCACATGAAGTTGATGTGGATTTAGGAATAATGGATCCTGACTATGTTAACATCGCTTTTAACGGGCATCAACCATGGATAGGAGTTGCCTGCCTTCAGAAAGCAAAAAAGCCTGAATATCAGGAAATGGCAAGAAAAGCAGGAGCTAAGGGTATTCATATAGTCGGTTCTATTGAAACAGGACAGGAAATGCTGCAAAGATTCCAAACCGATGAAGTCTTTGTGGGGTTGATGGGAAACTGGCTTGCTATTGAACCGTTCCTTGCAACAGGTACGGTTGATGCTCTTGTAATGGAAGAAAACTGTTCACCTCCTGCAATTGACCAATATGCAGAAAAATATCAGGTAGCCTTAGTGAGTGTGAGTACAATAATAGGTGTGCCCGGATTAGAGCATGCTATGCCGTACTATCCTGCTAAGGCTGATGAAATGGCAGAAAACTGCATTAACATTGCAATAGAAAACTTCAAGAAAAGACACGGTAAAATTAAACCTATGGTTCCAAAATATAAGACTAAGGCAATTGCAGGTTTCTCTACAGAGGCTGTTTTAAAGGCAATAAATAATGACTTAAATGTCCTGGTTGATGTAATTGTCAAGGGACAGATCAAAGGTGTTGTTGCGCTGGCAAATTGCGCAACACTGAGAAACGGTCCTCACGACTGGAACACAGTTAATATAACAAAACAACTGATCAAAAAGGATATCCTTGTTGTTGCAGGCGGCTGCGGGAATCATGGACTGGAAGTAGCAGGGCTTTGTAACCTGAATGCCGTTGAAATGGCTGGAGAGGGATTGAAAGGTGTCTGCAAGGCATTGGGAATTCCGCCGGTACTTAGCTTTGGAACTTGTACGGATACAGGAAGAATTTCAATGCTTGTCACTGCACTGGCCGACCATCTGAACGCCGATGTTTCAGATTTGCCCGTTGCAGTAACTGCTCCCGAATGGATGGAGCAAAAAGCTACAATCGACGGCTTGTTTGCAGTTGCATATGGCTGCTACACACATTTATCTCCTACTCCTTTCATCACAGGTGCCCCTGATTTAGTTAAGCTTCTTACAGAAGATGTGGAAAGCCTGACAGGAGGAAAGGTTGCTGTGGGTGATGATCCTGTCGAAGCCGCAAACGGTATAGAAGCACACATTATGAAGAAAAGACAAAAAATGGGCATTTAGTCAATAACAAATAAAGCTGCCAATCAAGGGCAGCTTTTTGCTGCTCTGCATCTCAACCGGATTACATAAAAAATTACATAGTCTTTACTTAATTTTCCATTTTATTTTATATTCCTCAATTATTATGACATTAAATTATTTATAAAAATTTGGAGGATAAAATGAAAAGAATTATATCTGCATTACTGATTTGTGTGATGATAATCGGAACATTGACAGGCTGTATGTCTGCAAGTGCTCAATCCAGGGATGTTGCACAGAAAACTAGTCAAGTGTCATCTCAATCAAGTGCTCAAAAAGCTCCTAAGTACATATTTATGTTCATCGGAGATGGTATGGCAGCAGTACAAGTGAACTCAGCTCAGATTTACGGCGGAACTAATGAACACAACAATATGAGCCTGGACAAAATGAACTTCCAGGGTTTTGAAGCAGTGGGATATCAAACAACTCAAGATGCAACATCATTTGCGCCGGACTCTGCATCTACAGCCACTTCTCTTTCATCAGGATTTAAAACATGGAGCGGAACTATAGGATTAAAGCCGGTGGGAAATAAAACCGGTAATAAGCCGGAGAATGTTGATGGAGCAAATGTTCCGCAAACTATAGCAGAAAGACTTAAAGCAGAAAAAGGTATGAAAATTGGTATTATTTCAACAGTAACAATCAACCATGCCACACCGGCAGCTTACTATGCGCATGTAGCTTCCAGAAATGACTATTATGATATAGCTATGCAAATGTCAGATTCCGGATTTGATTATTTCGGAGGCGGTACTATAAGCCAGCCAACAGAAAAAAACGGGGATCAAAAAGATGCGTATGAGGTTTTGAAAGAAAAAGGATATAAAGTGGTAAATACAAAAGAAGATATATTGGCGCTTAACAATAAATCAGGAAAGGTATATGCAGTTACTCCGGTTACTCAGGATAGCGGTGCTATGCCATATGCAATAGATAACAAAGCCGGAGACTTAACTCTTGCCGATTTTGTTAAAAAGGGAATTGATGTTCTGGATAATACTAATGGATTTTTCATGATGGCTGAATCAGGTAAAATTGACTGGGCAGGTCATGCTAATGACGCAAAAGCAAATATCGGCGATGTTATAGCATTTGAAGAAGCTATACAGGTGGCTATAGATTTTGCAAAAAAACACCCTCAAGAAACCTTAATAATTGTAACAGGCGACCATGAAACAGGCGGCATGACAATAGGACAGGCAACGACCGGATATGATACTGCATTTAATGTTTTAGAAAACCAAAAAATATCTTATATAGCATTTGATGAATTAATAGATGATATGATTGAAGTAAAGCCAGCATTGACATTTGATGATGTGCTGCCGGCCATAACTGAAAATTTTGGACTTAAGAACGAATTTACAGATGCTGAAGCCAGTACCAATGAAAAAGCAAAGACATACATGACTCTTGAACTTTCTGACAGTGAAGTAAAAAGACTCAACACAGCATTTGCTGAAACAATGAAGGCTGAACCTACAAAGAATGAAGAAACAGCTTTATTATATGGCGGCTACAATCCGCTTTCAGTAACATTAACTCACATATTAAACAACAAAGCAGGTATAGGCTGGACATCATATTCTCACACAGGAGTACCGGTTCCGGTATATGCAACAGGCGTATGTTCCGGGTTATTTAACGGTGCATATGAAAATACAGAAGTATATGATAAATTGGTAGAAGCTGTGAAGCTAAAATAATAAGATTAAATTTTCAATAAAACAATAATAAGGCTGGAAATTATTCCGGCCTTATTTAAATAAGAGGAGTGACGTTTGAAGAAGATGCTTAAGAATGTTAACAGAAAAGAAGCTGTTTTTATTATAACCTTATTGATAGTATTAGCAGTTCTTATAATATTGCCTACGGGATTTCAAAAACAGGAATACAGATTTACCGAGGGTGTCCGGGCTAAGGTTATTTCCGTCAATAACATGGGTATACATGGTTCAGGAATTTCTAAATTAGGAGACCAAAGTGCCTTAATTGAAATAGAGACAGGTTCCCGTAAGGGAGAGCAGATTTGGGCAAATAATATGCTTACCGGCAGCATGTCCGTGGACAAGATATTTCAGGAGGGGGATAAGGCCTGGGTCTTGATTGGGTTTGATGAAGATAACAATATCAACTTTGCAAACATGATAGACCATTACCGTGTAGATAAGGAAATTCTTTTAATTGGAGTATTTGCAGTTGTTATAGTTATATTTTCCGGATATACCGGAATTCGTACATTGCTTTCCTTTGCCTTTGCGCTGCTGAGCATCTGGAAGATTTTAATACCGGCAATGCTCCGCGGGTATAATCCTTTAATAGTTGCATTACTTGCAGGAAATATACTTACAATTGTTACACTTCTTTTGGTGGCAAACTTTTCTAGAAAGGCATATGCGGCCATTATCAGCGCTGTTATTTGTTCTTTAGCCACATGTCTTCTTGCAATTATTTTTGGAAATCTGTTTAATATACACGGTGCGGTAATGGAGGGAGCCGAATCACTTCTGTATGCGGGATTTATGAATATTGACTTAACTTCCATTTTCCAGGCAGGGATATATCTTGCAAGTTCAGGTGCAATACTTGACCTGGCAATAGACATTTCATCAGCACTTGAAGAGATTGTCAATAACAACCCGGGTGTAACCAAGGCAGAGCTTATAAAATCAGGACTTAACATCGGAAAATCCGTAGTCGGCAGTCAAACTACCACGTTGCTGCTTGCATACATGGGAAGTTATATAACTGTTATGATGGTATACATGGCACAAGGCACACCAATGATGAACATTTTAAATTCCAAGCCAATCGCAGCCGAAATGCTTCATACATTTGTGGGCTGTCTGGGCCTTGTCCTGGTATCACCACTGACGTCAATAATCTGTGGATTAATTTATGAAAAAAGCAATAATGTTGTGGATAACAAATAATAATACTTAAATAATGTACACTATTGTACTTTTTTCTTGTATTCAAACATATTTTGGATATAATTAATAAAAAAGGTACAAGAAGGATTTCCATGAGTTTTAATATAAATATGCCAAATGAAGTAACAACAGCTTTAAATTTATTAAATAATAATGGGTTTGAAGCATATATAGTGGGAGGCTGCGTAAGAGACAGCCTGCTTGGTGCTGTTCCTAACGACTGGGATATTACAACATCAGCAAAGCCTGATGAAATCATCTGCTGCTTTAATGGTTACAGGACCATAAATACAGGACTTAAACACGGAACCGTCACAGTTTTAATAAATGGCAGTCAGCTTGAGGTTACAACTTACAGAATTGATGGCGAGTATACAGACAACAGGCGTCCTGATTCGGTGCTTTTTACAAACGATGTTTCTCATGATTTAAAGCGAAGAGATTTTACCATTAATTCGCTTGCATACAACAGTGAAGGAATGGTTGATTTGTTCGGCGGAGCTGCCGATATCGAAAATAAAGTAGTAAGATGCGTGGGCGAACCTGACGAAAGGTTTAACGAGGATGGTCTAAGGATTTTAAGAGCACTGCGTTTTGCTTCTGTGTTGGACTTTAACATTGACAAAAATACTTCTTCAAGCATTCATAAAAATAAAGAGCTTTTGAACAATATTTCTAAGGAAAGAATATCCTCTGAATTCAACAAGCTTATAGCAGGCACCAATTATCACAATATTATGAAGGAATACAGGGATGTAATTGAAGTGTTCATTCCTGAAGCAGGAAGAATCAGTGAAGAAAACTGGAATAATATTTTAGATTCAATGAATTTTGTTGAGGGTACAGTTTTAAGGCTGTCATTGCTGCTGCATAAAACAAATAATGCAGAAAATATATTAAAAAATCTGAAATATGACGGTATAACCATTAAATCTGTCAAAACCATAGTGGCATATAGTGATGAAGAAGTGATTCCTGATAAAATAAGAATAAAAAAACAGCTTAATAAGATTGGCCATGAAAACTATGTTAATTTATTAAAATTCAAGACTGCTGTTTTTATGGCGCAGAAAAATAAATATGAGCATGAGATTATTAATATAAAAAATGCAGAAATAATTTTAAATAACATATTGAAGAATAAAGAATGCTACAGCTTAAAGATGCTTGCAATTAACGGAGAAGATCTGATGCATGAAGGATTCACCAAAGGAATTTATTTAGGTACAATTTTGAATGATATTTTAAATTTAGTAATTGAAGAAAAACTGGAAAACAGTAAAGATGTATTGATCGGCTGCGTAAAAAAATACAAAAAAATTTGAAATTAGTTATTGACAAATAAAAATCCAGGTGGTAGAATCACAAACAATAATACAAAAACAAACCGTTGAAGCGAAGATTAAACTGATATGTGCACTTACAGAGAGCAGGGGAAGATGAGAGCCTTGCAGAACGCAGTACAGCAAATGGATCGCCGAGGGTGAGGTGAACGGGTGAACACTCTAGTATCTGAAACGTATGCCTACGTTACAAGGCAGAAAATGTGATAGCATTTTTGTTAAAGTGGATTGATTTTCAGTCAATTAAGGTGGTACCGCAGGAATTTATGCCTGTCCTTTTTATAAGGACGGGTTTTTTGTTTTTGTACTATAAATCATATGTTATAGGAGAAAGAACATGAAAAAATTAATTGCAGTTTTAATGGTGGCAGTAATGCTTATTACGGCTGCTGCAGGGTGCAGTGCAAAAGCAAATGAAAATGTTGATTCAGCGACTGACAGTAACAAGGCAGATCCGGCTGCTGCAGAAAAATTAAGGATAGGTGTTGTTCAGGCACAAAATCATCCATCTCTTGACGAAATAAGAGAGAACATAATCATGGGGCTTGAGGAGCAGATGAAAGACAAGGTGGAAATAATATACAAGGATGCACAAAGTGACCCCACAAACATTAATACCATAATTAACCAATTCGTGGGTGATAAGGTCGATATGATAATCCCCATAGCTACAGGTGCGGCACAGACGGCGCTGGCGTCTACAAAAGATATTCCTATAGTATTTGCCGCCGTAAGCTATCCCGTACAGGCAGGGCTTGTTAAGGATTTGAACATCACTGACCAGAACATAACAGGCGTGTCTAACGCAATTGCCATAGAAGAAGTATTCAAGCTTTCTCAGGAGCTTACTCCAGATGTTGAAACTTACGGATTCATTTATAACCTGGGCGAAGTTAATGCGGTAACAAGCATTGAAAGAGCAAAAAAACATTGCGATGCAAACGGACTGAAATATGTGGAGGCAAACATCACGAATTCAAGCGAGCTGCTGCAGGCAGTCCAATCTTTGACGGACAAAGTCGATGCGATATTTGTACCTAATGACAATACAGTTGCCATGGCAATGCCGGTTCTGTCACAGGAGAGCATAAAAGCAGGCATTCCTGTATATGCAGGTGCGGATTCACTGATTAAGGACGGAGGTTTTGCGACAGTCGGAATTGATTACAAATCCCTCGGCAGACAGACAGCAGATATGGCGGTAAGAATTTTAAACGGTGAGAAAATTGGGGAAAATCCCATTGAAGTTATAAATCAGTATTCAAATATGATTAATATGACAACCTT
Organism: Firmicutes bacterium UBA3553; assembly: GCA_002381185.1. Taxonomy (GTDB): domain Bacteria; phylum Bacillota; class Clostridia; order Tissierellales; family Sedimentibacteraceae; genus Sedimentibacter. The sequence continues at coordinate 237,312 of DFOA01000033.1, forward strand.
AAAGGCGTTAGGGTTAGAAATTGATGAAGAAAAATTAAAAGACTTTCAGCTTATTTATTAAAAATCAGGAGGAAAAAAATGAGAAAAATTATATCAATTATTATAGCACTGTCAATGGTATTTGCATTATTGACAGGATGTGCAACAAGCGCAGAGACTGCAGAACCAAAAGCTACGGAAACAGTAAACGGGGCAGCAAAAAATTCAGAAAGCAATGAAAAAATAAAAATAGGAATAATACAGCCCGTGGAACACCCTTCTTTAAACCAAATCAGGGAGTATATAATCAAGGGGCTGGAAGAACAGGGATTGAAAGATAAGGTTGAAATAACCTACAAGGATGCACAGGGAGATCCATCCAACATCAACACTATAGTTTCTCAGTTTGTGGGAGATAAAATGGATGTTATAGTTCCTATCGGAACGGGGGCTGCACAAAGTGCCGCAGCGGCTACAAAGGATATTCCGGTAATATTTGCGGCAGCAAGCTACCCTGTCGAAGCAGGACTGGTGAAGGATTTAAATAAACCCGAAGCAAATGTAACAGGAGTATCTGATGCAATAGATATTAAACAGATATTTGACTTGGCATTTGAATTGACACCGGATATAAAGACATTTGGATTTATTTACAACACAGGGGAAGTAAATTCAGCAGCAGCTATTGAAAAAGCAAAAGAATATCTGGATGAAAAGAAAATCGAATATGTTGAGGCAACAATTACAAACTCTGGTGAATTGCTTCAGGCAGCTCAATCGCTGGTCGGAAAAGCAGATGCAATATTTACGCCCACTGACAACACCGTTGCGTCGGCAATGCCTGTATTATCTGCAGAAGCCGCAAATGCAGGAATTCCGGTTTACACGGGAGCAGATTCACTGGTAGCTGACGGAGGTTTTGCAACCGTGGGAGTTGATTACACAGTATTGGGAAGACAGGTTGCTGAAATGGTAAAAAGGGTTATAGACGGTGAGGCTATTACTGACATACCCGTTGAAACATTAAAGGAATATGAAAAAATAATCAACACAACAACAGCAAAACAAATAGGAGTTGAAATTTCTGAAGAGGCATTAAAGGAATTTCAGGTTATAGAGTAATAGATTTGGCTGTCATTCTGAATCACAGGTGAAGAATCTACAATATTGAGATATTTTGCTAAGGTTCAGAATGACAGTCTGAAATACAGGAGGGTTAAAATGAGTTTAACAGCATTTATGGGAGCAATCGAATTAGGGCTTGTTTATTCGCTCCTGGCATTTGGGACATATATATCATTCAGAATTTTAAATGTGGCCGATCTGACGGTCGACGGAAGTTTTGTTTTAGGGGCGGCGGTTTCTGCAGTATTCACATTTCACGACATGCCCATTGCAGGATTAATATTGGCAATATGTGCAGGGGCGGCTGCAGGCATCATTACTGCGCTTCTTCAGACTAAAATGGGTATACAGCCCATACTTGCAGGGATTCTGACTATGACGGGATTGTATTCCATTAATTTAATGGTTATGGAGGGTAAGGCCAACATACCTTTGTTGAATAAAGACAGCATATTTACTTATGCTTATGGGGCGTTTGATAGTAAAGCATATAAAATACTTGCACTTCTGATAATTGTTTCTGTGGTATTTATACTGCTGAATTGGTTTTTCAGAACACAGCTGGGGCTGTCCATAAGGGCTACAGGAGATAATGAAGATATGTGCAGGGCATCTTCAATCGACACTGATTTTATTAAAATCGTAGGGTTTGCTTTGTCAAATGCAATAGTTGCACTGTCGGGCGCATTGGTTGCTCAAATGCAGCAGTCAGCAGACATAAATATGGGTGCGGGAATGGTCGTAATAAGCTTTGCTTCAATCATAATAGGAAGTGTGATAATTAAAAACAAAAATATTACTCTGGGACTTGTATCTGTAATAATAGGTTCTGTAATTTACAGATTTATAATTGCATTAATACTGACAACGAGCTTTCCGCCCTCTTATTTGAAATTAATATCATCGCTGGTTGTTGTAACGGCGCTTTCGGTTCCCAATATTAAAAAGAAGATGGAAATGGAAAGAATGAGAAGGGGGAGAGCGCAGTGTTAAAAATAGAGTCTGTAAACAAGGTATTTAACAAAAATACACCTGACGAACATAAGGCGCTGGACAATTTAAGCCTTAACGTTGCAGAAGGGGAATTCATAACTGTAATAGGCGGCAACGGGGCGGGAAAATCAAGCATGTTCAATGTTATATCAGGAACAATGATGTGTGATTCCGGAAATATTATATTGGGTGGTGAGAATATCACCTTCATGCCTGAACATAAAAGAGCAGCCTTTATAGGGCGTATTTTCCAGGACCCCATGAAAGGAACCGCTCCTAATTTAACCGTAGGTGAAAATTTGATCATTGCATATATGAGAAGTACTAAAAAGAATATTATGAGTGTGCCTTCAAAAAAGGAAAAAAATTATATAAGGGAACACCTTGCAGCTTTAAATCTCGGGCTTGAGGACAGAATGAACACAAAAATCGGACTGTTATCAGGAGGACAGAGACAGGCTGTCACACTGGTCATGGCAACATTGATTAAACCAAGGTTACTGCTGCTTGATGAGCATACTGCTGCTCTTGACCCCTTAAGCGCCGAATCTGTCCTGGAGCTGACAAAAAAAATTGTGGCAGAAAACAACATAACAACATTAATGATAACTCACAACATTTCATCTGCCCTGGCAATGGGAACAAGGACCATCATGATGGACTCAGGCGCTGTTGTTATCGACATTAATGGAGACGAGAGAAAAGAGCTTTCCGTCCAGGATGTTCTTCAAAAATTCAACAATATAAAAAACAAAACATTTGATGATGACAATGTACTTTTATAACATATGGTTACACCTTCAAACATTCTGCAAGCAAGTTATTCATGATTCCAACAAATTATTTATAATGCAGGCAGAATGATTAGTAACAATAAAGGTTCTGACTATTTTAGTCAGAACCCTTTTTTAATCGGTGTAAACAAATACTTCCTCAAATCCGCATTCAGGACAGTTAACAGTGACTTCGTAGCTGTAGGCTGAAAGCACCTTTACATTGGTACATTCGCTGGCATTTTCATCCTTGCCCTTAAATTTTGCTTTTTTTTGGGCTGCTTCACCCTTTGCATATGTGTAATAGTATCTTTTCCCGCAATTTTCACACTTGCGTCTTCCTTTAATTGCTATCATTATTTCACATCCTAGTACTTTATTTATTAGCGGTAAATTCTGGTTTATATAAGGAATATTCTAAATTTCTTTACTAGTATAGCATAATAAAATTAAAAATCAAGTTTCATATTAGTATTCAATACAACTAAAACAATTTCAAGATACTAATTGAAAAAAATAATAAATAATGATATCATACCTTATATCAGTAGGAGGACTAATTATGGATTGGATTTGTGAAAACGGCGGGCTTATTGAAAATCAATTGAACAATTTAAAAATTAACGGGGACTTTGCCGAGCTTTCGGAAAACGTTGGAGAAGGTTATTTGGAGACTCCCGTTATTGAAACTGAAGAGTTTAAGGAAATAACTCCTTCATGGAATTCAAGAACTGACAAGGACAGTTCGGTTGAGCTTTTTATAAAGCTCAGGGTAGAAAACAGCTGGACTCCATATATAAGTTACGGTATTTGGTCCACAGACGGAAATAATACAGGAATTAAAGAACATTACAGTGATGATGTCATAAGGGTTACAGAAGACAGAATTTTTGTTAAGGACGATAAATTTGGTGATGCTGTCCAAATTAAGGTTATATTGAGAGGAAAGAACCCACGACTGAAGCTGGTGGCATTTTCAACTGATGCAGGTGAAGATGAGCCTGTGGAAGGAAATTATTTGAGAATACTTGAAAATGTCCCTTTTATATCTCAGCTTGCAAGCGGACACAAGGATGCACATGTTATCTGCAGTCCTACGTCTCTTACAATGGCTCTGAAATATCACGGAAATAATGTTGATTTAAACCAGGTTACAAGAGGAACATTTGACACGGGAAACGAAGCATACGGCAACTGGCCGCAAAATGTTGCTTTTGCAGGAGAACAGGGAATGAGAGCATATACAAAAAAATGCAAGTCCATAAATCCTGTAAAGAATTTTATAGCAAAAGGAATACCTGTTGTTTCGTCTGTATGTATGCAGAAAAAAGAAGATTTAGATGGTGCTATTTCATCCTTTTCATCCGGTCATCTGATGGTTGTTGTAGGTTTTGATGTCAATGATGGGGTTGAATATGTGGTTGTAAATGATCCGGCAGCCAATTCAAACGCAGAGGTACGCAAGTATTACAGGCTTGACCAGTGGATTAAGGTTTGGAGACACTATATCTATGCGGTAACTAAATAAATAATAAAATTAAAGGATTTATTCGCTTGAATAAATCCCATTTTTTTAAAGAAAATTGCTAATGAACAATTCCTTTAGTAGTCTTAAATTTTTAATTCTAAAAGGTATGATGCCAAAACAATTTCACCGCTGTAATGCTCCTTAGCCTGCAGCAGTAAATCATTGTGATTGCCAAAGTGAGGCAGGTGTGTGAGCAGCAGCTTTTTTACCTTTGCATTCTCTGCCAGGGTTGCTGCCTGGGCACTGTTTAAGTGACCTGCCTTAGAGCCGTCCATGTGGGCATAAAAGCTGCATTCAGCTATCAGCAAATCTGAACCGTAAAAGAAGTTTGAAAGCTCGTCAAAATAAGATGTGTCGGAAGTAAATGAAAGTATTTTACTGCCGCATTTTATTTTTACACTGTATGCTTCAACGGGATGATTATTTTTTATGAAGCTTATTTCAAATGGTCCAAGTATTAATGTGCTTGCTTCATCAAAGCTTTCTCCGCATGTGTAGTCTTCCCACTTCAAGAGGCTGAAAAACTCACCCTTTGGGGCATAAATAGGAAGAGATTTACTGATTTCACCAAGCTGTGTTTTTATTTGTCTTGCATATTGCAATGGACCTATGTCACAGCAATGGTCATAGTGGTAATGGGTGATTAACACCGCATCAAGTTTTCCAAGGTCAGCTATTTTTTGAATGGAGCTGACGACACCGCTGCCGCATTCCAAAAGCAATCTGTAATTATCATGTTCTATTAAGTAACCTGAGGTAGCCTCCCCAACGCGGGGGAAACCTCCCCAGTGTCCGATTACGGTAATTTTCATACAGCCATCCTATACTAAATTTTTAAACTGTGAATTATACAATTCAGCATATACTCCGTTTAAGTTTATCAGTTCCTCGTGACGTCCTCTTTCCAGTATGCCTTTGTCTGTTATAACTATTATTTCATCCGCATTTTTTATAGTAGACAGCCTGTGGGCCACCACGACAGTAGTTCTTCCTTTTGACAGTTCTTCCAATGAATTTTGAATCATTAATTCTGTGGCATTGTCAAGTGCTGAAGTGGCTTCATCTAATACTAATATTGGCGGATTTTTCAAAAATACTCTTGCAATTGAAATTCTTTGTTTCTGACCTCCGGAAAGCTTAACGCCTCTCTCACCCACATATGTGTCGTAGCCTTCAGGCAGAGACATTATAAAATCATGGATATTTGCCATTTTGGCAGCTTTGATGACTTCTTCCTTAGTCGCATCAAATTTTCCGCACTGGATATTGTCCGCAATAGTTCCTGTAAACAGGAATACATCCTGCTGAACAATACCGATATTTTTTCTCAGGGATTTTCTTGTAAAATCTTTGATGTTTATTCCGTCTATATAAATATTTCCTTCTTCCGTTTCATAAAAACGTGGAATCAAGTGGCAAAGTGTAGTCTTGCCTCCACCGGAAGGTCCGACGAATGCCACGGTCTTACCTGCTTCAATGTTAAAAGTAATGTCCTTTAGTACTGCCTTGTGGTTGTCGTAAGAAAAAGTAACATCATCAAACTTTATGTCACCTTTGACTGTTTCAATGTCCTTCGCAGTTGGTTCATCAGTTTCAACTTCCTTGTCCATAACTTCCACGTATCTCCTGAAGCCTGAAATTCCGGACTGATATTGTTCCACGAAATTTATTAACTTTCTTATGGGGTTTAAAAAGTTTCCTATATACAGTATAAACGCTGCAAAGTCGCCAAAGTTTATATAACCCTTGAAGAAGAAAATACCGCCGGCACTTAAAACAAGAATGTTTAAGAGGTCTATTATAAATGAAGAGCCTACATGGAATTCAGCCATGACCTTGTACGCTTTTTTTCTTGCCTGCTGAAATTTTTGATTATAGTTTTCAAATTTCTCAATTTCATTTTCCTTATTGCTGAACGCTTTTGAAACTCTTATTCCAGATATGCTGTTTTCAATGGTTGCATTAACCTCTCCTATGGTTTCTCTTGTTTCCAGAAACGAATCGGACATTCTGATTCGGAGTTTCATCGCAAAATAAACCAGGAAAGGTACAACAGAAAATACTATCAGTGCAAGAGGAAAATTAATTGTACTCAAAGCTATAAATGATCCAATCAGCATAATCAAAGATATGAATAAATCTTCAGGACCGTGATGTGCAAGTTCGGAAACCTCCATCAGGTCATTAATGATTCTTGACGACAGTGAGCCTGTTTTGTTTTCATCAAAAAACACAAAGGGAAGGTCCTGCAGATGTTCAAATATGTCTTTTCTCATGTTTGCCTGCATCATGACACCCATTATGTGTCCGTAATATGTTATGTAGTAATTCAGTCCAACCTTGAGCAAATATATAAATCCTAAAATAACTAGCCAGGTTATCATTAAATTAAACTGCTGATCAGGAACATAAACATTGATGATATTTCTTGTGATCATAGGGTAGAACAAATCACATACGGCCAGTATAAAGGCACAAATCATATCAATGATGAATATTTTTTTTATTGGTTTAGGTTTGTAATATGAAAAAAATCTTTTTAGCATTATCTTACTTATCTCCTATTTTAAATTTAGAACAAAGAGCTGCAACTGCAATATAAATTGCAATTGAAGCAAAATCAAGCAGCACAATATGCAATAAATGCAGCTGATTGAAATAACAAATTGCCGTAACGGCTGCAAGTGCGGCAAGCATTGCAATGTTCGCTGTAATTGAAGCTTTTATTTTAAAAATTCTCTCAGTTAAATTGCCTGTGCTTGTTGAATGAAGGATAAAACTTATGAGTATTAAGGGAAGAGAATACCCCATATTTGTTTTTATTATTGCTGTTCCCTGGGAAAAAATAAATATGGCGGCAGCCAATAAGGCGTAGTAGAACCATTTTTTCTGCCTCATTTCTTTTCTCTGTCTTTGTCGCATCTCATACATGGCACACCTCTTACACGATATTTATATAATAATACCATTTTAGCAATTGATTTGCAATAGATTAGCATTGATTGCACAACAAGTATATGAATGTCAAGATATTAACATTATGCAAAGAATTTACATGATATAAGCATGTTAATTTTGCCTTTCTGAGTTTGAGCTTGAGTATCATGAAAGGCCACTGCTTATCCATTGCTCATCCATTTCCAAACAACTGTTCAATCCATTGCCGACCAATTGTTTTAATTGATTTTCTATTGACATTTGAATTAAAATATGTTAAACATAAAAGGGTTTATAATAATAGTTGTTTTCAGAATTTATTACAGATACAGAAATGATTTGATTATAAAGATTGAAAATAGGCAGAATATTATTATAAATGTTCAGTAAAAGATATTTTTATAAAATTTTATTAACTGAAAGGATAGAAAAATGAAGAATTCAAAATTATTATTACTTATTATTGCTGTTTTGACCATGTTTTCAATAACAGCATGCCAGAAGGAAAACACCCCTGATAATGCAGCTACCGTCAAGACTGACTTGACAATGGGCTACACAACTGAGCCTGAAGGTCTTGATCCTCACAGAACCGCTGCAGCTTCCACATTTACGGTTACAAATAACATTTATGATACTTTAGTCGGCGTAACACCTGATTGGGAAATAGTGCCCAGACTTGCAAAGGACTGGGAAATTTCCGAAAACGGAATGGAAATTACATTTAAATTAAGAGATGATGTTAAATTTCACAACGGCAGGCAAATGACCGCAAAGGATGTTGAATTTTCGTTTAACAGACTCAAGGACGCTGAAAGCCCGAAGGCAAGAGATTATGAAAATATTACGGGAATAGAGGTTGTGGATGATTACACAATAAAATTTACAACCGGAACTTTGGACGTGGAACTTTTGAAAAACTTTGCATATCCATGGACGGCAGTTGTTCCTGAAGAAGCTGCGGATAATTTAAAAACCAATCCTGTGGGAACAGGCGCATTTACACTGAAGGAGTGGATTCCTCAGCAGCATCTTGTTCTTCAGAGAAACGATAATTATTACGGAGACAAGGCAAAGCTTGAAACAGTTAAATTGGTTCTCATTCCTGATGCAACATCAATGATGGCAGGTTTCCAGGTTGGAGATTTGGATATAATGCCCCTGACAGGAGACCAGGTAACAATGGTTGAAGGAAATTCCGCTTATCAGGTAATTTCTGAACCCATGAACGCTGTTCAAATTATGTCTTTAAATACAGACAACGAAATTCTTTCAAATGAAAAAGTCAGACAGGCGATGGCAATGGCAATTAACAAGCAGGAAGTTATTGATGCGTCAATGTTCGGATATGGAGACCAAATAGGCTCTCATCTGCCGCCCACATCACCTGATTATTATGATTCAAATGATATTATTGAATACAATCCTGAAAAAGCAAAAGAGCTTTTAAAAGAAGCCGGATATGAAAACGGATTCGATATAAAAATGGCTCTTCCCAAAAACTATCAGCTTCACGTTGACGCAGGCCAGGTAATTGCGGACCAATTAAGCAAAATAGGCATTAACGTAAATATAGAGCTTATAGAATGGGGAACATGGCTCAGCGAAGTTTACGGAGCCAAGAATTTTGAAACCACAGTTGTGGGTCACACGGGAAGACTTGATTCATATGCGTTTTTATCAAGATACTACTCAGACAGCAACGATTATATAAGCTTGAAATCAGGCGAGGTTGACGAATTGCTGGATAGAGCCAAGCAAGAGCTTGACGGCGACAAGAGAAAAGAAATATATAAGGAAATACAAATTATTCTGGCAAATAAATTGCCTGCAATTTATCTTCAGACACCACATACAATGCTTGCTTTACAGAAGAACGTAAAAGGCATGGAGATATTCCCCATAGACTTTTATGATTTTAAGGAAGTATATTTTACTGAATAATATACAAGGGTGAAATATGTTAAGATATGTAATAAACAGAGTTAAAAGCTCAATAGTCGTATTGTTTGCTGTTTCAATAATAACATTTTTTGTTCTCATGATAATACCGGGAGATCCTGCCCAGTTGATACTCGGAACTGATGCTACACCTGAGATGATTAAGGATCTTCATTCTGCCATGGGTCTCGACAAACCTCTTTACCAGCAATATGCAGGCTGGCTGTCGGATTTGCTGAAACTTGACATGGGAAAATCCTATGTATACGGAGAGTCGGTGAGAACACTAATAGTTAAAGCTCTGCCTGTTACATTGTCAATAGCGGTATTTGCAATGATTATTGCAACAGCATTTGCATTCTTGCTGGGCATGCTGTCTGCAGTTAAGAAAAACAGTTTTATAGATTATTTTTCAAGAAGCATCATGCAGCTTGGGACAGCCATTCCCTCCTTTTGGATGGGAATGGTTTTTATTGTTTATTTTGGGCTAAGGTTAAAAATATTTCCCGTTTCAGGATTTGTTTCCATGGGCAGCAGCCTGACAGGATTTATAAAAAGCATAATATTGCCTTCAATTGTGCTTGCCATAGGGGAGATAGGAACACTGCTTCGTATTGTGAGAAGCTCCATGCTTGATTCCTTAAAGCAGGATTACATGGATATGGCTAAAATTAAAGGATTAAGTTCCTGGAAAATATATATGAAGTATGCTCTCAGGGGTGCTTTGATTGCTCCTATTACCATAATAGGAATGCAGTTTGCTAAGTTAGCCGGCGGAACGGTAGTAGTCGAAACGATATTTGCTCTTCCGGGAATAGGAAGGCTGGTTCTGACAGCTGTTGAGCACAGGGATATTGTTCTTTTACAAGGGCTTGTAATGTTTATCACATCAACGGTAATATTTATTTCATTGACTGTTGATATATTGATTACGCTTATAAACCCGAGGATAAAATCCGTTGAACGAGGAGAATAAATGAAAAGAAATTTGAGTCTTGGTCTTGGAATAATTCTTGTTTTAATAATATTGGCAGTGTGGGTGCTGTCATTTATATACATGCCTTATCAGCCTAATGAAATGAATATTTCTCAGCGTTTTTTAAAGTATGATTTTAATTCGGATCATATTTTGGGAACCGATAATTTTGGACGAGATATACTTTCAAGGATTATGTACGGTTCCAGAAACGTCTTGCTGGTAGGAATAGGTTCCGTTACTTTGGGGACGGTTGCCGGAATTGTTCTTGGAGCTCTTGCCGCAATGTTTAAGAGGTTTGCAAGTGCTGTCATAATGCGGATTATGGATGGTTTAATGGCGTTTCCTGGCATTCTTCTCGCTTTGATGCTGGTTACAGTTGTCGGAAGAGGAATAAAAGGCACTATTATAGCTATAAGTATTTTTATGGTTCCCGTATTTTCAAGACTGGTGTATTCAATGATTTTAGACACTGAAAATCTTTTGTACATCAAAGCTGCAAAAAGCTACGGAAGTTCTGATTTCCAAATATTTATGAGGCACTTTATTCCGGCTATGCTTCCGAGACTGATTACTCAATACAGCTCTGCAATAGGCTCAGCCGTTATGATTGAAACATCACTTTCATTTTTGGGCTTGGGAATTCAGCCTCCCTATGCCAGCTGGGGTCTGATGCTCAGTGAATCAAGGCAGTTTTTTCTCGTATATCCGTATCTGGCCGTGGCTCCGGGAATTGCAATCATAATCACTGTCCTGGGATTTAATCTCATAGGTGACGGTTTAAACGATATTTTAATCAGCAGGAGGTCACGAAATGAATGAGACTGTAATCTTAAAGAATCTCAGCATAAAAGACGGTGACAACACTCTTGTAAGCAAAGTATCCATGACTGTTGAAAAAGGGGAAATATTCGGTTTGGTAGGTGAGTCGGGCTCAGGCAAGACATTGACCGCTAAATCAATTATAAATTTATTGCCTGATAATCTCAAGCTTACTGCCGATGAAATTCAGACAGCAGGAAAGGATTTATTGACTATTACAAAGAATGAAAGAAGAGCACACATCGGAAACAATGTGGGGTATATACCTCAAAATACAGTTTTTTACCTGCATCCCATGATTAAAATAAAAAATCAAATTGGTGATGGATACATTTATCATATGAAAAGAAGCAAGAGTGAAGCTTTGGAGAAGGCTTCTATGCTTTTTAATAAAGTGGGATTTGACAATCCTAAAAATATTCTGAACTTTTATCCGTGGCAGCTGAGCGGAGGCATGCGCCAGAGAGTGAACATAGCAATGGCTCTCATGAACGACCCGAAGCTTATTATTGCAGATGAACCAACCACTGCCCTGGACTCAACCGTCCAAAGGCAGGTAATGCAGTTGTTTGAAGAAATAAATAAGGATATGGGCATTTCGATACTCCTGATATCCCACGATCTGGGACTGGTAAGACATTACAGCAGCAGCCTCGCAGTTATGTATGCAGGTCAAATTGTTGAATCAGGTCACACCGAGGAAGTGTTTAATAATCCTAAGCATCCTTATACACAGCTTTTAAATAAAATAATACCTTCTCTCAACATAAAAAAGAACGAACTATTGCCGGAAATACCGGGATATGTGCAGGACTCAGGAAGAGATACCGAGAGTTGTCTGTTTATAAAAAGATGTCCCCATGCGATGGAAATATGTTCGAAATGTGCAGAAGAACATGAGAGTAACGGACATTATTACAAATGTAATTTAAAATAGAGGCTTTTATGAATGTTGAAATAAATACTGTTATTGCAGTTAAAAATATAAGAAAAGAATACATTGTTAAAAAGCATTTCTTGACCGGAAAAACTCAGGAAAAAGTCGTTGCTGTAAAAAATGCTTCCTTTGATGTTAAGGAAGGAATGACTTTGGGTATTGTAGGAGAATCAGGAAGCGGAAAGTCAACTACTGGAGAGATTGCAGGAGGGCTTCAAAACCCCACATTCGGCAATGTGTTTTATTACGGAAAAAATACAGCTGAACTGTCAAATGAGGAACATGAAGAATACAGGCGGAATGTGCAGTTCATATTCCAGGATCCGAAGGGCTCCATGGATCCTAACTATACAGTAGGGGACAACATATCATTTCCCCTGATGTCATTAAAAGTAGTTAAAAATAAAAAGGAAGCACAAAAATTAGTNNGTTTCAATTCAGGCTCAGATACTCAACCTTTTGAAAGAATTGCAGAAAGAACTTAAAATTTCCTATGTATTTATATCTCATGACATAGGTGTGGTAAATTATATGTCAGACACAATATTGGTAATGAGCAAGGGCAGTGTGGTGGAATCAGGAACAGCCAAAGAGGTGCTGCTTCATCCAAAAGAAGCATATACGAAGAAGCTCATAGAAAGCGCGTTTATATGATCCTTAATTCTCCTTCGGGGACACGGGGACGTTTCGCCTGTCTCCAAATAATAAATTTGCCCTTTAGCATAAAGGATGTGAAAGAAGCTTATGGAAATAGAATTAAAAGAAAATGAAAAAATTGAAGATTTGCAGTGCAATGGTTTAAGAATAATTCAAAATAAAAAATGGTTCTGCTTTGGAATGGATGCTGTCTTGTTAACTAATTATTGCGATATAAAAAACAACTCAAAAATAGTTGATTTGGGCACAGGCACAGGTATTATACCGATACTTCTAAGCGGCAAAAGAAACTACTCAAAGGCTTATGCCATAGAAATCCAGGAAGAAGTGTCGGAAATGGCAGGGCGAAGCGTTGCGCTCAATGATTTGCAGGATAAGATAGAAATACTTAACATAGATTTGAAAGAAGCGTTAAGTTATTTAGAACCAAATTCATTTGATGCGGTGATTTCGAATCCGCCTTACAAGCTTAACAACAGCGGAATTATCAATCCTTCTGATAAAAAGGCAATATCAAGGCATGAAATCAAATGCTCTTTAGAAGATGTAATAAGTACAGCGGCATCTCTTCTGAAGCAATATGGAAGATTCTACATGGTACATCGCCCGGACAGACTTGCCGACATAATTTGCCTTCTTCGGAAATACCGGTTGGAACCGAAGCAGATTCGTTTTGTACATCCAAAAGCGGCTGCAAAACCGAATATGATTTTAATCAGAGCTTCCAAAAACGGAAATCCCGAGCTGAAGTTTGATCCCCCGCTGTATATTTACGATGAGAATGGAAAATACACTGACGATGTGTACGAAATTTACGGAATGGAAAAATAAAAATGAGATGCTTACGGCTGTAGCATCTCATTTTTTTATTTCTTTATACTTATTTTATCCAGAGGCTTTACGGCAGGGCCTTCCAGGATATTTCCCCTTATGTCGTATCTTGAGCCGTGGCACGGACAGTCCCATGTTTTTTCTGCTTCATTAAAGGACAGAGAACATTTTAAATGGGCACACACGGGGTTGATACAGAAATAATCATTGTTTTCGTTTTTATAAACGCCGACTTTTCTGCCTTTGTAATTTATTATTTTGCCTTCTCCGGCATCAACAACCAGCAATTCTTCAGGGACAGGAGCTATTCTTTTTAAAAACCCGGTTACAATGCTCTTTGCAGAGGAGAAAAATTCCTTTGCCGACTGGGTTGGAGTGATTCTTGACGGATTGAAAACCTCTGAGAAATCATCATCCATATTTAATATTTTATTTCTGAGTATTATTGCCGCAGCGGCAGAATGAGTCATGCCCCACTTCTTGAACCCTGTTGCAACATACAGATTATCAAGGCTTTTGGAATAAAGCCCTATATACGGGATTTTATCATATGTCATGCAATCCTGTGTCGACCACTTTGATACTATTTCAGCTCCCTTGAAGTTTGTATTTAAGAAATCTTCCAATTCCTTATAGCAATCCTCTTCATTTTCCTTTTCACCGGAACGGTGGTTGCCGCCTGCGAGAATCAACAGATTTTCTTTCTCAGAATATTGATACCTCATAGAATAAACAGGATCTTTAATATTTATGTACATTCCCTCAAAGGGTTCTTCAGTTGTTCTTGCAGCTATAACATAGGATTTGTCCTGATAAAGCCTCAGGAAATATAATCCGAAGCTGTCGTCAAAAGGGTAGTGAGAAGCTACCACAACTTTGTCAGCATGTATTGTGCCGGCTTCTGTGCTTACATCAATATGCCCGTTATGAGGTTCAATATTTAAAGCTCTGACATTTTCGTAAATTTCACAGGAATCAGAATTGCTGAGAATATTGTACAGGCTGTACAGATATTTCAATGGATTAAACTGACCTTGATTTTTTACGCCGATAGCTCCCAATGCATTGTTGGGCAAGGGAAGCTCTTCTGTGTAAAATCCATCTATGCCGAGCTTTTTATAGGCTTCCAGCTCTTCTTTTATCTGCTTTAGTTCAGTGTCACCAACGGCATAGACATAGGAGGTCTGTTCCTGAAAATCGCACTGTATATTATTTTCGTCAATAATTTTCCGTATAAGTTTTAGGCCTTCTTCATTGGCCTTTAAGTATTGTTTAGCTTCTTCAAGGCTGAAGCTGTTTATTAGGTAATCATAAAAGACATCATGCTGCACAGTTATTTTAGCTGTTGTATAACCGGATACCCCATATCCTATTGTTGTACCGTCTATTATCCCGATTTTATAGCCGATATCTTTTAATAAATATGCAGTGGTTAATCCTGTAAGTCCTGCTCCTATTATGAGAACATCAAACTTTTTCTCTTTCAAATCTTCCTTATTTTTATTAACTTCAATTTTGTTATCAGCAGATTCATGCCAATATGAACATCTTGGATATTCCATATATTCCTCTTTCATAAGTGTTTTCATAAATTACATATATTAACTATTGTTTCTTTAAAAAATCAATTTATTCCTTGACTTTGGTTTCAATTTAATATATCATTATACAGAAATAAAATAATTATAAATGACAGTGATTGGAACAGTAGGCGCAGGCAGGTCTCAAAGAGATATAATCATTTGGTGGGAGATTATAATTCCAAGTGCGTTGAAAATCATCCATGAGTTTAATTTCTGAAACTTCCAGTAAGAAATTACGTATAAATGCGTTAAATTTTTGAGTGACATATATTTAGTGTATTTATATGTAATTTGGGTGGTACCGCGGATTTCGTCCCATGTCGTAAGACATGGGACTTTTTATTACGAAACTGTGATTACTGACAATTCATGTATGCCGATACACTGCATTAATTTAAAATACAGGAGGAGAAAATGAAGCAATTTAAAGATATCTCAAAAGCCGATTATAAACAAAATGAGCATGAAATATCAAAGTATTGGAATGAAATTGATTTGCTCAAACAAAGTGTTGAAACAAGAAAAGATAAAGCACCCTTTATATTCTATGAAGGACCGCCTACAGCCAACGGCAGACCCGGAATTCACCATGTTATCGCAAGAACATTGAAAGACTCTGTGTGCAGATTCAAAACAATGGAAGGATACCAGGTTAAGAGAAAAGCAGGATGGGATACACACGGGCTTCCGGTTGAAATTGAAGTTGAAAAACAGCTGGGACTAAAGGACAAGACTGATATTGAACAGTACGGAATAGATAATTTTAATGAAAAGTGCAGACATTCAGTATTCACTTATGAGGCTCAGTGGCGTGAAATGACTGAAAGAATGGCTTATTTAATTGACTTGGATAATCCGTACATCACACTTGAAAATGACTACATCGAATCAGAGTGGTGGATACTTGACAAAATCTTCAAGGAAGGCCTCATGTATGAAGGTCACAAGATTCTCCCATACTGTCCAAGATGCGGAACAGGTCTTGCATCCCACGAGGTTGCACAAGGCTACGAAGAAATAAAAACAATGACTGCATATGCGAAATTCAAGAAAAAAGATGCAGATGAATATTTCCTTGCATGGACAACAACTCCATGGACATTATTGTCAAATGTTTCATTGACAGTCCATCCTGATGTGGATTATTTAAAAATCAGAACAAAAGACAAAGAAGATGTAAAGGGTGAAGTATACTATATTTCTAAACCTCTGGTAGATAAAGTTGTTTCAGAAGAATATGAAGTTCTTGAGGAAATGAAGGGCAAGGACCTGGAGTTCATGGAATATGAACAGCTCATGCCTTACGTTGAAGCTCCTGCAGGTAAAAAAGCATTCTTTGTGACATGCGCAGATTATGTAACTACAGAAGACGGTACAGGTATAGTTCATACAGCTCCTGCATTTGGTGAAGATGACTATAACACTGGCGCCAGATACAAGCTTCCTGTTCTTAATCCGGTAGATGATACAGGAAGATTCAGAGGAACACCATGGTCAGAAATGTTTGTAATGGATGCTGATAAGCCCATATTGAACTGGCTGAAGGAAAACAACAAGCTGTACAGAAAAGAACCGGTTCTCCATAACTATCCTCACTGCTGGAGATGCCATACACCGTTACTGTATTATGCAAGACCAAGCTGGTACATTCAAATGACTAAATTAAAGGACCAGTTAATAGAAAACAACAATTCTGTTGAATGGTATCCTGAATTTGTGGGTGAAAAGAGATTCGGAAACTGGCTGGAAAACTTAAATGACTGGGCAATTTCAAGAAGCCGTTACTGGGGAACACCGCTGCCATTATGGAGATGCGAATGCGGTCATGTTGAAAGTATAGGTTCAAGAAAAGAATTAGCTGAAAAAGCCGTTGAAGAAATAGATGAAAAAACTATTGAGCTTCACAGACCATATGTTGATGATGTGCACATTGTATGCCCTGAATGCGGAAAGCATATGACAAGGGTTAAGGACGTTATAGACTGCTGGTTTGACTCCGGTGCAATGCCTTATGCTCAATGGCACTATCCATTTGAAAACAAGGAAAACTTTGAAGAATTATTCCCTGCAGATTTCATATGCGAAGGAATTGACCAGACGAGAGGATGGTTCTATTCATTAATAGCAATTTCAACATTTGTAATGGGAAAATCACCATACAAGAGAGTATTGGTAAATGACCTGATTCTTGACAAATACGGCAAGAAAATGTCCAAATCAAGAGGCAACACTGTTGATCCGTTTGATTTGTTCGACAGATACGGTGCTGATGCATTAAGATGGTACCTGTTGTATGTGTCTCCTGCATGGTCGCCTACAAGATTTGACGAAGACGGTTTAAAAGAAGTATTAAGCAAGTATTTCGGAACAATCAAAAATGTGTATACATTCTTTGCATTGTATGCAAACACAGATTCAATAGATCCGAGTGAATTCTTCGTTGAATACAAGAACAGACCGGAACTGGACAGATGGATAATCTCTAAATTCAACAACCTGGTAAAATATGTGAGAGAAAGCATGAATGCTTATGACCACAACAAGACTGTAAGAGCAATTCAGGAATTTGTAAACGAGGATTTGTCCAACTGGTACATCAGACGTTCAAGAAGAAGATTCTGGGCAACTGAACTTACAGAGGACAAAAAAGCGGTTTACAACACAACATATGAAATACTGGTTGGTGTTGCACAATTGACAGCTCCGTTTGCTCCGTATTTATCAGAAGAAATTTACAGGAACTTAACAGGGGAAGCCTCAGTTCATTTAAGCTACTATCCTGAAGTTCATGAAGAATTAATTGATGAAAATGTTGAAAAGAGAATGGATCTTGTAAAAGATCTGGTTAAGCTGGGAAGAGCTTCAAGAGAAAATGCTAAAATCAAGGTAAGACAGCCAATAAGAAGAATCCACATTGACGGAAAATATCAGGCGCTTATAGAGGATTTGGTTCCGTTAATCAAGGAAGAATTGAATGTCAAGGAAGTTGTGTTTGAACATGACTTGAATGAATTCATGGACTTCTCACTGAAACCGAACTTCAAAGTTGCAGGACCTATGCTTGGAAGCAATGTAAAAGCATTTGCAGCTGCATTGGCTAAAGCTGACTCTGTAGAAATAATCACCAAAGTTCAATCTGGAGAAAAATATGAATTTACTGTAAATGACCAGACAGTAGAGCTTAACGAAGAAATACTGGATATCCGTATTTCCGCAAAGGAAGGCTACGATGTTTCTACAGGCAACAACCTGTTCACAATCATAGATACAAACCTGACAGAAGATTTGATTAATGAGGGATATGCCCGTGAATTCATATCAAAAGTTCAGCAGATGAGAAAGAACAACGGATATGAAATGATGGACAGAATTCAGATTTTCTATAACGGTTCTGAAGAAATCGACAGAGCTGTCAAGGAATTCGAAGAGTTCATCAAGAGCGAAACATTGGCTGACACAATAGAAAAAGTGACTGACGATACTATGGAAGTTCAAAACCTAAACGGTATTGATACGGGAATGAGATTGGAACGCAAATAAATAATTTTGAGAGCGGCATTGACGCTTGATATTAAAAAACGGTATGGGGTAATCTATACCGTTTTTGTTTGATTTTGACATAATGTTTTATTATGTTATCTGATCGGAGAGAGATGTCCTAACACTATTTTCCAGAGCATTTTTTTCTGAAAAATAGCGGTGGGTCATTCACAACGAACTCCCAATATATGCGACGAAAAGAGCGGATAAATTGGTGATTAAAACTGCAAGAATCTCCTCTTATATGCTCAGAATATTTAACATCTCCCGTGCGTTTCTCACATTTATCTGCCCTGGTGCAGAGGACTTATCCAATGACGCAAAGGTAAGGCACGAACCGAACAGTTCACCGGTCAGTCTTGTCACAGCTCCAAGAGAACCCATTGAAATTGTAATAAACGGTCTGTCTCCCTTTTCTTTTTTCATTTCCAATGTGGCAGACAATAATGTAAGAACATCTTCCTCGCAGTTAGGCATAACTGCTATTTTAGTTATGTCTGCATCATAACCCTGCATTTTGACAAGCCTGTTTACTATTTCCTCTCTGGCTGGAGTTTTATTGAAATCATGATTGGACATTACAATCTTAACATTTTTTTCATGAGAAAAGTCTATTATATTTTTTATATTTTCTTCAGAACTGAAAAGCTCAATATCTACTAAATCAATGAGTCCGGTATTTACAGCAAAATGGTTCAGGGCGAAGTATTTTTCTTCCGACAATTCATGCGTTCCGCCTTCCTTTTTTGTCCTGAAAGTAAAAAGTATAGGCTTATAATATGATTTCCTTATATTCTCCAGAAGGAGCCCGACCTTATTAAAGTCTTCAACGTTCTCATAATAATCTATTCTTAGTTCTATTAAATCGAAATCAACATCTTTTAAATTTTCTATATCATTTAAAATTTGCCTTTCATCTGTCCCGGTAATGGGTACGCAGATTTTAACACCGGATTCGCCGAATATTAAATTATTAACCTGCACCTTTTTCATAAGTTTCTCCTTTTACTGTGGAATGCAATGTATTAATTATATACCACATAATGCATAAAACATATATTATTTTTTGATGTTTTTTATAGCGCTGACCCTAACTGTAGGTATTACGCATTTATGCGAGCAGCAGCGAGCAAATAAATCGGTGATGAATACTGAAATTGTATCAAAATAGAACGGTGTAAAACCAGTGATGAAAACATTATCATAAAAAATGTTGAAATTGCAATATTATTCGTTGACAACAGGTTGCTTTGCATAATATAATATTATAAATTGGGGACAGAGTATCTATCAAAATAATTATTATTTCAGTAAGAAAATGGTAATTATGTGAGCTGAAAGGTAGTGAGTATATGAAGGGTTTAGGTGTTTCACCGGGAATTGGGATAGGTAAGGCTTTTGTAATAGAAAAAAAATCAATGGACATAAACAAGGTTTATGTTAATGACACCGAAAAAGAAATTGAAAAACTCAGAAATGCTATTGAACTAGGAAAAAGTCAGTTAAACGAATTGTATTTAAAAACCCTGAATGAAGTCGGCGAAAAAGAAGCGCAGATTTTTAAATCCCATGAAATGATGTTGGAAGATGACACATTTATTTCAGAAGTAGAATCAAAAATTAAAAATGAAAAAGTAAATGCAGACTATTCATTAAATGAAGTATCCCTGTATTACATAAAGATGTTTGAAAATATAGAGGATGAATATTTAAGAGAACGATCGGAAGATATTAAGGATGTAATGACGAGAGTCATTAAAATTCTCTTGGGCATTAAGACTGCAGATTATTCAAAGCTGGATAAAGATTCTATAATTGTTGCCAAAGACTTAACTCCCTCAGATACTGCACAGCTTGAAAAAGGAAAGGTAGCTGCCATGATTACGGAAATGGGAGGAAAGACATCTCATGCCGCGATAATTGCAAGAATAATGGGAATTCCCACTGTGGTAGGCCTTGACAATATAACGCAGAAAATTAAGGACAACGACGTTGTCATATGTGATGGAAAAACCGGAAAAGTTTTAATAAACCCTAACGAAAAACAATTATTCTACTATACCCAAAAGAAACTGAAATTAGAAGAAATCAATAATGAACTGAAAAAACAAATAGGCATGCCTACAATATCAAAGGATGGATTTAAAGTAGCATTGGCGGCCAATATCGGAACTCCTCATGACGTTGATATGGTTTTGGAAAATGACGCAGAGGGAATCGGTCTTTTCAGAAGTGAATTTATTTTTATGAACCGCAGCTGTCAGCCCACGGAAGATGAACAATACGAGGAATACAAGGAAGTTCTCCAAAAAATGGGTGATAAACCTGTAATAATAAGAACTTTGGACATCGGCGGAGACAAAGATGTGCCGTATATTGACATACCAAAGGAAATGAATCCGTTTTTAGGCTACAGAGCCATAAGGCTTTGTCTCGGCAATGTGGATGTATTCCGGACACAGCTTAAAGCTATATTGAGAGCAAGCATTTACGGCAATGTTAAAATCATGTTTCCTATGATTTCGACCATGAAGGAACTCAGAGATGCAAAGAAAATATTGGAGAAGTCAAAGCAGGAGCTTGCCAAGGAAGGGATTCCTTTTAATAACGATATAGAAATAGGCATCATGATTGAAATACCTTCAGCTGCAATAATATCAGACCTGTTGGCGAAAGAGGTTGACTTTTTCAGCATAGGAACTAATGACTTAATACAGTACACACTGGCAGTCGACAGGATGAATTCAAAGCTGTCGCATCTGTACAGCCAGTATCACCCTGCAATGCTGAGATTAATAAAAGGTATTATTGAAAATGCACATAAAGCAGGAATATGGTGCGGAATGTGCGGTGAAGCAGCAGGAGACCCGAAGCTGGTGCCTATATTTCTGGGCATGGGCCTTGATGAATTCAGCATGAATTCACCTGCTATACTAAATACAAGATACATAATTAGAAATTTAAACAAAAGCGAAATGGAAAAAATAGCTGAGGGAACATTGAATATGGAAACAGCTGTAGAAGTTGAAGATTACTTAAGTTGTTTATTTGCAGATGAAAGTGAAAGCTATTTGAATAGATGTAAAACAAGGAGCAAGAATTAATGAGCAAAAAAGTATCAATAGTATTCCACAGCGTATGCGGAAACAGTTATATTATGGCAAAGGAATTCTATAACGAGTTTGTTACATATAATGCTGAAACACAGATATTAAGAGTAAAAGATCCGAACTACGATGAGCTTGCAAAGCAGTTTACTGTTGCGGGCCAATACAAAAACGAAATACTGGATATAGAAGAAGCTGAAGTTGAAAAACTCCTGGACAGCGATATTATAATAATAGGCTCTCCAACTTATTTCGGAAATGTATCAGGAGCTATGAAAGCATTTATGGACTCATTTTCCCCTTATTGGGCAGGAGCAAACTTTTGGGGTAAAAAATTACTTTCATATACAACCTGCGGTACAACCGAAGGCGGAGCGGACATGTGCCTTAATGCCATAAATATATTCGGCCAGCACATGGGAATGACTCCTGTTCCGGTTCCGGCAAATTTGTTGACGACACAAAACTTCCCTGCTTACGGATTAGTGCATTATGTAGGTGATTATTCAAATATGAGGCCAAGCAGAGAAGTAGTTTTAGCAATTAAAGAAATGACAGAAAGACTAATGAGTCTATAAAAAAACGACTGCCTTTGGCGGTCGTTTCATATATACCCTGTAATTCTACTGCATGGAATTCCTGATATACTAATGTGAAGGAACAGGTAAATCGGCAATCTCCCTGCGAATATAGATTTAAAGAAAGGTGATATTATGAAATATAAAGTACAAAGAAAACAATTTGTTAGCAAGAACTGTTTTGTCTGTGGTACAGAAAACCATGAATCTTTAAAAACTAAATTTTATGAACTAGAAAACAGAGAGCTTATGTCAGTTTCCAAGCCAACTCCGACACATCAAAGCTATCCCGACAGAATGCACGGAGGTATAATCTCAGCAATTTTGGATGAAGTAATAGGAAGAGCAATAATGATTGAAGAACCTGATGCATGGGGAGTGACCGTGGAGCTTAACATCAAATACAAAAAGCCTGTGCCTCTTGACAGTCCTGTAAAGGCCGTGGCAAGAATAACCCGCAACACAAGGCTCATATTTGAAGGAACAGGTGAGATAATATTAGAAGACGGAAGCATAGCAGCAACAGGATATGCAAAATACTATAAGATGAAACTGGAAAAGATAGCCGAAGAAATGGGCGCCGACAATTCTCTCATAGTAGAAGACACAACAGAAGCACCGGAAGAAGTAGAAATTTAACAAGGAGTACAAATGAAAAAAAACGATATAATTGAAATAACAATAGATGACTTGCATTTTCCCAACGTGGGAACAGCTACATACGAAGGTAAAAAAATTAAAATTAAAAATGCAATACCAGGTCAAAAAGTAAGAGCCAGAATAAGCAGGTCAAGAAAAGAAAGCGCGGAAGCGAAGGTTGTTGAAGTCATAGAGCCTGCAGAATACGAACATGAGCCGGGATGTCATCATTTCAGCCTATGCGGAGGCTGTTCATATCAAAGCGTTCCTTATGAAAAACAGCTTGAAATTAAATCAAAACAGGTTAAAGCAATTTTAGACAGCATATTGACAGAAAATTACGAGTTTCTTCCAATTGTACCAAGCCCTAAAAAAACTGAATACAGAAATAAAATGGAATTTTCCTTCGGAGATGAAGTGAAGGAAGGACCGCTAACATTGGGGATGCACAGAAGAAACAGCTTTCACAGCATAGTAAATACATATGGATGCTCTATAGTGGACGAAGATTTTCGACAGATTTTATGTCAAATTCTGGACTATTTCCAAGGAAATAGTCAATCATACTACCATAAAAGCACCAATATTGGCTTTTTAAGATACTTGTTGGTAAGAAAAGCAGAAAAAACAGGACAAATTTTGATAAATCTGATTACAACAAGCCAAAGCATACTAAATGAAAAGGAATTTGTTGATTTAATCTTAAATCTCAATTTAAAAGGTACGGTAAAATGCATCGCTCATTCCATATACGACGGAGTGGCAGACGTAGCAAAAGCCGATGAAATGAGAATCCTTTACGGTGAAGCCAGAATAGTAGAAGAGCTTTTGGGACTGAAATTCAATATTTCATCATTTTCATTCTTCCAGACAAATTCCCTGGGCGCTGAAAAATTATATTCCATAGTGAGAGACTTCATAGGAACAACAAAGGACAAAATCATATTTGACCTTTATTCAGGCACAGGTACAATCGGCCAGATTTTAGCACCGACAGCAAAAAAAGTCACAGGCATAGAAATAGTAGAAGCGGCAGTCGAAAAAGCAAATGAAAATGCAGAACTGAACAACCTGACCAACTGCACTTTCATCGCCGGGGACGTCCTCAAAAAAATAGATGAGCTTGAAGACAAACCCGACATCATAGTCCTGGACCCTCCCCGCGAAGGAATCCACCCAAAAGCAATTCAAAAGATAATTGATTATAAACCGGAAACCTTCATATACATTTCCTGCAAGCCCACATCACTGGCAAAAGACCTTCCGCTTTTCATTGATAATGGTTATAAGGTGGAGAAGGTTCAGTGTGTGGATATGTTTCCGATGACGCCGCACGTGGAGAGTATAATTCTGATGACGTATTGTGGTTCGGATAAGAAATAATAGAAGTTGACCACAACATATAGTGGTTTGAGGACGATTTTAGAGCAAAAAAAGAGCAAAAAAACACCGTTTTTTGACCCATAAAAATAGGGTGAAATATAGATGACATAGGGTAATTTAAATGATGACAGGGGAAGAATGGAAAATTAGAGTTAATAAATTGGTGGATGAATTATATTATATATTGTAGAAAAGTAGAGTAGTGAAACATGAATTATTTATAAGCAATTAGACAAATAGGAATTTAGTTATCTTTCGCAAGTGAAATCAAGCAACCTATTTTCCAGTTCTTTATAATTATTACAAGGCAGTTGAAAGGAGGTGCAACGATGTATGAGTGGTACAAGAATGTTCAAAAAATTGTTGATGAGATAGACGGTTGCATTAAAAAGCAAAATGATGAAGCATTGACCTTAAAGTATCTTGCACATAAGTTGGGCTATTCGGAATTCTACATTTCGAGAAAGTTTAAAGAAATTTCGGGTATGCAATTTAGAGATTATCTGCGTTATCGAAGACTGGCTTTTGCACTGAAACAAGTTCGGGACACCGAATATGGTATTTTAGACATTGCTTTGAATTATGGATTTTCTTCACATGAAGCTTTTACTCGTGCGTTCAAGGAAACATATGGTATTACTCCAAGTGAATACCGTCAAAATCCTATACCAGTCGTGCTTCGTACAATAATAAGGCCCTTTGACTGCTATTTTTTAGGAATTGGAGGAACTGGTATGTTAAAATCAGCAGAGGATGTAAAGACTTATTTTATTACAATTCCCACACATAAGTTTTTGCATATTAAGAACTATGAGAGTATTGGGTATTGGGACTTTTGGCAAAAGCAGAGTCTCGTTCCAGGACAGGATTGTGAAACAATTTGTGGGTTACTGGATAGTATCAAGGGGAAATTAGATGATGTAGGTGGAAGTGAAGCGAATAGCGGCAGCGGTCAAATTATGGCATTTATAAATGAACCTACTGGTAGAATCTGTAGTTGGGGAATTCCACTTGCGGAATGTTATGGTGTACGTCTATCGATTGATTATGATGGTGAAGCGCCATCACAAATGCATATGATTGATGTTCCAGAAGCGGAATATATTGTTTTTGAACATGGGCCGTTCGATTTTGAGACAGAAAATAGCAGTGTGGAGGAAAAAATCGAAAAGGCAATGAAAGAATTTGATTATACCGCTACTGGTTATTGTCTCGATACCATTCCTGGCAGAGTGTTTTATTTCTATCATGATTGCACACGGTTTTGGAAGTATATCAGACCTGTGCGGAAAGTGTAATATATCAACAAGTTCCAATTTGCAACCATAAATAATTACTTAAAATAAAAACTATAAATGCACTGAGATAAAAAATCTTGGTGCTTTTATTTTATATAAACCCAAAACTAAATATAGAAACCCAAAGAGGCGAAGTCTTCGGTCAACTTATGATCGATAGTCTTCGCCTCTTTTTTATTTCAAAAACTAATAAAAAGAAAGGACTGAGAATAATGTCAAGATATTTTATGTATGGAACATCACTGGGAGGGATAGAGCAGCTGATGATGCTAGCGCCAAATTTTTCTCAAAGAAGAAGTGGAATAGTCATTAATAATCATTTTAATTGTAAGGGTGGTATTGAGATTTGTAATGGATGTGTAGCGAAGGTTGAAAGCAGAGGTAACCTTAATGACTGCTTTTGTTTCAAAGAAAAACTAGAGGCAGATGAAATTGGATATACGGACTTGATAAGAGATTGCTTTAGAAGTATAAAAAACTATACTCTAAAAGAAAGATTGAAATTACTTAGTAATAGATTTACAGGTCAACTATTTTTAAATCATAATCACAAGGAAAGATTTCATCATCTAATTCAGAAACAAGATATTGATATAGATGATGGATCACCAAGCCATCTTGCAGTAATATTTCTCCTAACTGCTGATGAAGTATTATGGAATATCTCGGAGCATGCAGTCTGCTTAAATGGCTTTGATTTTTCAAATATACATCTTAGACAAATCAGTACAGAAGGCTATGCCCTTTACCAAACGGCAAAAACAATATCAACAGGAAAAGAATATATAAGAATAAGTGAGATAGCAGATAAAGAACTTATTGATGATACTGCATTTAAGATAATAATCAATGCATCATTAATTGCTAAGTATGGTGCAGACGTATTTTCAATTAGAAAATAGGATGGAGGAGAGATATGCTAATTAGATTAAAAAGAATCGATAGAAAAGAAGATGAGTCAATTATGTTTAATTTCCCTTATGATGAAAGCGAAGTATCCAATGTATATAATCAACTGGAGCTTGAAACGTCAACTGCTCCCAACTGTTATATTGATGGAGTGGTCTATGATCCAGATATGAATGAAGTTTTAAAAGGTAAAGAATGCAATATCGATGAATTAAATTTCTTATTTAAGAGGATGGATAGTTTCGATACAAAGGAAAGAAAAGTATTTTTAGCTTCTGCCTTTGCAGAAAATTCCAAAACAATAGCAGAGCTAATTAATCTAAGCTTTAATACTCATTGCTATAGCCTTGTAAGTGACTTTAATAATCTAGAAACCGTAGGAAAAGACTTATACCTATCAGAAAAGCAGGCAGTAGCAGTAAAAAAATTAGATGAACTTGATGGTGAATCATATGCAATGGAGGTAATAAAAAATAATCCTAATTCTAGAATTACTCCTTATGGGGTCCTATATAAAAACAGCAATGAACCAGAGCAAATATATAATGGCAAGCAGTTTCCCTTATATCATTGGAAAGAAAATGTGGCAACAGTACAGCTGACCGTAAAAGATGCGAATGAATTTATTTATCTTCCTTGTTCTGATGTTGAAATTGAAAAGGCGCTGATGAGATTAGAAACTCCTTACTTACATGATTGTGAAGTTACAATTATAGATGATAATTTTTCAAAAGAAGTATTAGATATTATTTCTGCTGATGCAACATCATTAACTAAGATAGATACCTTAAATAAATTAGCAGAGTACTATAAGGAAATAGGCAACCATGATATAGAATATTTTGAAAAGCTTATGGACTATGTTAAACCTAGAACTGTTGATGAAATCTTTGCACTAGCAGATTCCATGTATGAGTTTGAATTATTTGATGGTATTAAAGATATAGAAAGCTATGGAAGATATATGATTTGTGACTCAGGACATTTTGAATATGATTCAAATCTTGAAGAATACATTGATTTTAAAAGATACGGTAGAGAGAAAATGGCACAGGAAGATGGAGCATTTTCAGAGAAAGGATATATCACTTACCATGGATATAATCAAAAACTTGCCAATTTATTATTTGAAAATCTTGGATTGGTATTTTCTGAACAGGAAGAACAAAAAATCTTAAAACTGTATATGCCTCTTGAAATAACTACCTATGATATAGAAAATGAATATGGTTATAAAGAATATGCAAATGAACCACAGGAAATTTCAAATACTGAAGTTGCCCAATATCTAGATGTAATTCTAAAGGCAATAGAAGATGATAATCTTCCAGAAGAAGAACAGAGAGGTCTGATGAGATATTATGATGACCACGATAGTGTCAATGCTAAGGTTTCAAAGTATGTATTCTCTGTAGAAGAGATTAATGGAGAACTAATGGGGGTGGCTATTCTTACTTTAAATGATGATTTGACTCCAAAGGAACTTGAAAAGATTAAAGAAAATGTAACTGGACAGGTGTCTGATGGCTGGTCAGAGGGTTTTGAACAGAGAGAGATTAATACCGATTTGGGAGATATTTATGTTAGTTTTTGGAACAGTGGTAACTGGTTTATTAAGACAGCTGAAGAAATGGGTATAGAAGAAAATCAAAAAATGGGAGGTATGAAATTTGAATAATAGAAATCAAGTAGAAAGAATTAAGAACAGCTACCCTGTCGGGACACGAATTGAATTAGTTTCAACAATGGATGATGTGCAAGGTGTTGAAAAAGGTACAAAGGGAACAGTGATAGGGGTAGATGACATTGGAACCATACACATGAAATGGGATAATGGAAGAGGACTTGGTCTTATTCCTGGAGAAGATAATTTTAAAGTATTATCTCGTCCACAGGAAGAAGAGATTAAAGAGTCAAATGAGCCTTTCAAAGAGCAATCACAAGGCATGGGAGGAATGAGCTTATAAAATATATTCTAGTAGATATGCTAGGCAACTTGTGATATATTGTGGTGCTTGAAGGAGGTGGCATCATGGAAGATATCACTGAGGTACTTAACAATGCAGTAACTGAGCGACTGGAGATAGCATATTTTGAACTGATTAAGGAAAATGAGGAAGTAAAGCAAGGGGTTGAAACAGTAAAGGAACTAAGCACAAAGCTATATGAAAACACTGATATACCAAAAGAAGTAAGGAGGCAGATTGAAGACTATAAAGATATATCAGACTTTGTAGAAAGAGAAATTCAAAAATTTGTTTATATGGAAGGAATAAAAGATAGCATCAAGCTTTTAAGAGAACTTGGTGTACTAAGGTAGCACGGAAGATATCCGTGTTTTTTTAATATCTAAAAACAGATAAGGCCGATTGTTTGCTGTAAATTACAGCATATCAGTCGGCCTTTTTTTTGTTGCCCATAAACAATCATATCCACGGTGTTATGAAACATGGCATGA
>DFOA01000033.1:266328-268260 GCA_002381185.1 Firmicutes bacterium UBA3553
AATCAATTAAGAAATGATGGCAATCCCATATGCAGTGGTGACAATGGATATTATTATGCCGCTGATAGAAAGGAACTGCTTGCTAGTATAGGGCAGATGACAAGTCGAATTAGAGAAATTGCAAAAGCAAAGAGAGGACTAGTCAAAGCTTTAGAGCATTTTCCAGATACAAACGGACAATTGAGATTAGACCTTGATAAAGAGGTAAGAGAGAGGTGATAAGTATTAATAGTTTTATGAGCTGGATAGGTGGCAAGAAATCCTTAAGAGAATTAATAGTATCTCTCTTTCCCTTATATTATGAACGGTATATAGAAGTGTTTGGAGGAGGTGGATGGGTACTATTTCATAAGCCACCGGGCAATGATTTTGAAGTATATAACGATTTTAATGGTCTTCTAACGAACCTCTATCGCTGTGTAAGGGAGAAACCAAACGAATTAATAGATGCACTATATTTTGTGTTAAATTCCCGTGAGGATTTTAACATAGTAAAGGAGGCACTTGCAAGAGACAGTCCTACAAGTGATATAATAAGAGCTTCGTATTTTTATCAATTGATTCGCTATAGTTATGCCTCTGGACTTACTAGCTTTGGAAGTCAGCCTCATGATATGTGGAGCAACTTTCCATTAATTGAACAGGCACATAGAAGACTTAGTAAAGTAGTGGTTGAAAATAAAGATTTTGAAAAGCTGATAAAGCAGTATGACCGCCCTGTCAGCTTTTTCTATGCAGATCCACCGTATTTTGAAACAGAAAAGTATTATAAAAATGTTGGTGAAGATGGATTTAAGAAAGAAGATCATATAAGACTTAGGGATACCTTAATGGGCATTGAGGGAAAGTTCTTGCTTTCTTACAATGACTGTTCCTTTATCAGAGAGTTATACGATGCACCAAACATCCAGATTGAAAGCTACACCCGTATCAATAACATTAAACAGCGCTATGATAATGGTGCTCAGTTCCCTGAAATACTAGTAGCAAATTATGATATGCACGAAAGGGAGATAAATTCTCCATCACAAATTAATTTATTTGAAATGAAAAATGGACTAGGAAAACAGGAGGGAATTTATAATGAAAATGATTAAAGAATGCTTAGACAACAATATTAGTTTACCAAATGAAATACTTAATGCAGCAGAGCTTACAGGGTGTGAAGAGATTGAGTTTAATACCTTAGAGAATGCTGTTGTTGCCATGAAAACAACGATGAATGCAATGGAGCTTATAAAGGTAGCTGAAGGACTTAAAAATCTCTCAGAAGAGTTAATTGTTCATCTAGCAGGCATTTGTGGGAGATGTCATGATTGCTCCTACTGCGATAGATTTGAAGAATATGATGAGATTATCGTTCCAGATTATCTTCTTGAAGAAGCTGGTATTCCAAAGGATGCAAAGCTTTGTGCTTGTACAGAAGAAGATAGTGGTGAAATCATAGTGATGCAGGCAGATTATGACTATGATATAGCCGATGTACCAAAGTTTGTTATTGATATCTTTGAGATGTCAGGTATCTGCATCAGAGAATTAGAAGAAAGGATTATGATTGAGGATATTGTCTATGGAGATTAAATGATGGGAGGTTAATCATGAGAGGAATTGAGCTAAAGAATGGTTGTATATTTTATTATGGAAATCCGTCAGGATATGTGGAAGACGGTACTGCAATAGTAGATTCTATGTTTCAGAATGAAGAATTTAGTAAGTGGCTTGGTAATCGTAAGCTTATAGCAAAATGGACAGAGGGTGTATTTGAAAGACTTTCAAAAGAAGGTGTACTCTTTATTAATAATGAAAGACCAGTACCTCTTAAAGACTGTCGTATCTGGCAGTTAAGAGCTGATATAAGTCCTGAAAGTAAGTTTATTGGATATGAGGAACTGAAAGAAAACTTTGGAGAGCCAGATAAAAATAACTATGAGC
>DFOA01000019.1 GCA_002381185.1 Firmicutes bacterium UBA3553
TTTACTCCTCATCGCTGAAATTTATTCTTTTATATTGATTTATGTGTATAAATGTGGTAATATATGTATAAGATAAATAGGTAGTCGGCTATAGCTGACTAAGTAGATTTAATTTATGTAATTACCTTGCCGTACAGGGTAATTACTACTTTTTTTGTCCGCTTACGATAACCGTTACTAGCATTGCAAAAGCAATCATTAGTGAAATAGCTTCGTATGTAGACATGAGCCTCACCTCCTTTTGAAAGAGTAAACCTCCTTTCACTAGGATGGATCAGCTATACCCTGTTTCTACCTATTTACATAATTTTACCATATATATGTAATTTTGCAATAAATTTTATTTCAAAATAGATAATGACATAGCACAAGAGTGGTTCCTTGTATGTTTTATGAAAATAATATAGTTTAAAATACAAAAAAGAGGGCACTATGCCCTCTCATACAGTAATCAATTGTTACACAAGGTTTCTTTCAACTATTTGTTTTACTACGAATGTTGCAACATGGTTGGCAAAGCTTCCTGTACCGAAGCCGGCGTCATACCCTAATTCCTGAGCAAGCTCGTGAGAAAGACGAGGTCCTCCGCATATCAGAATAATTTTATCTCTTAGACCTTCTGCTTCCATCATTTCTACAAGCTGAGTAAGGTTTGAAATATGAACATCCTTTTGCGTTACAATCTGTGAAACAAGAATAGCGTCTGCTTTTACTTCAATTGCTTTAGCTATAAGCTCTTCGTTAGGAACCTGGCTGCCCATGTTTATAGCTTGAATTCCCTTGTATCTTTCAAGTCCGTAATTTCCGGCAAAGCCCTTCATGTTCATAATGGCATCAATTCCTACCGTGTGAGCGTCTGTTCCTGTACATGCTCCGACTATTACAACATCTCTTTTAATATTTTCCTTGATATATTCTTCAACTTCTTCTCTTTCCATGAATTCTATATCAACTTTTGGCACCTCAATATTTGTATAATCAACAGTGTGTGTGCATTTGCCATACATTACAAAGTAAGTATAACCTATACCCAAGTCATTTGAATAAACTACCGCTGGATCATCAAAACCCATTTTAGAAACCAATTGTTTTGCAGCCTCATTTGCTTCATCGCCGTATGGCACAGGCAATGTAAAACTCATTTGAACCATTCCGTCATTTAATGTATCGCCGTATGGCTTAATCTTTGTTAAATCTACTTTTTGAATACCTTCCATTACCTGGCACCCCCTAACATCAAATCAATAAATGGGTTGAAGTATTTTTCGTGCTTTTCAACAACACCTGCCAAGCCTTTTCCGCCTGTAAAGCTTCTCTTTACTCCGCCGAATTTTCCTTGTTCAATTGTGCTGAATACACCTTCTTTTTCTATGTCTTTCAACAATGCTTCGGCCTTTTCCAGAACCTCCTGTGCTCTTTTCTGAATCATGCCGTCTTTTTTGAATTCTATTTCATTACCTATGTCTTTTGCATTATTGAAAATATATTTTGCATTTTCAATAGAAAGCATTCTGTCATGAAGATGAGGTGTATGAATTGCTTCTGTAGGCATTCCTAACAGCTGAATTCCCTGGTGAGTCCATATGGAAATAAAGTTAAACAAAGCATCCTGCAAATGTCCTTTGAATATGTTACCGGTCATAAACTTTGTAGGAGGCATGTATTTAAGCGGGGCCTTAGGGAATATTTCTCTTGCCATCTGCGCCTGAGCAAGTTCTAATAAAAATCCGTTTTCCAGCGTTGGGTCCATTTCAAAGGCATGACCTAAACCCATTTGCTCTTCCGGGATTCCTGCCTTTAATGCAAACTGTTCATTTATAAACTGAGATGCAAGTACTGTATGCGCTTCTTCAACTGCATCTGCCGTAGTTAAGTAGTTGTCTTCGCCTGTGTTGATGATTATTCCTGCAAAACCGTTGATGATTCTTGAGAAATACTGATCAACCAATGTTCTTTGCATATTAATATCTCTGAACAGTATTCCGTAAAGAGCATCATTAAGCATAACATCAAGTCTTTCCATAGCTCCCATAGCGGCTATTTCAGGCATGCAAAGTCCTGAACAGTAGTTGCAGAGACGAATATATCTTCCAACTTCTTCTCCAACTTCATCCAGGGCTTTTCTCATTATTCTGAAATTCTCCTGGGTTGCAAATGTTCCGCCAAAGCCTTCTGTAGTCGGACCGTATGGAACGTAGTCCAGCAAGCTTTGTGCAGTTGTTCTTATAACCGCAATTACGTCAGCTCCCTGTTTTGCTGCAGCCTGTGCCTGGATAACGTCCTCATAAATATTTCCTGTTGCAACAATTACATATAAGTATGGTTTCTTGCCTTCGCCGATAGTATTTAAATACTCATTTCTTTTTGCTCTGTTATTTCTGATTCGCTCTACCATTTGCTTTGCAGTTTCATAAACTACTTCCATGATTTTGTTTTCATCTGCAATCGGAAGTTTTGTAATTTCCAATTCACCTGAACTTACTGCTTCTGCAATTTCCTGAGGAGTCTTGCCAGTCTGCACCATTGCGTTTCCAATCCAAAATGCTGCCCCTTTTGATAATCCGCCGCCTTCTTTAATATTGTCAATCAATACATTTGGAAGGGGTTTGTCAATTTCATCTACTCCGTCTACTCCCATAAGCCTTGCAATGGTTCTTTCAACTGTAACAGTTGTATTCTTATCTATAAACTGCTGCGTCTGCTCTGCTATGCATGCTGCAGCTGAACGAGCACTGTCTATTAGCTCAGGCTTTAAATTCAACTTGCTCTCCACTTTTGTTACCTCCTTATAATACAATTGATTGGCAATTGATTAGCTATGGAAAAGTAATTGATTGGCAATTGATTTTTACTGAACCAACTGCTCCTCTATTGCAACCCCATTGCTTCTCTATTGCTCTTCCATTGTTCTTTCCGCATCTAAAATTATTTTTTCATATATGCCTGCCATTTTGGCTATTTTAATAGCATCCTTGGGTATGTCCTTCTTGTATTTCACTTCAACCAATCTGTAATCCATATATTTTGATATCTGATCGATATTATTAATTTTAAGTAAATCAGCCTCACCAGGAAGAACTAGCCCTGCAACCTGTAAATTCTGTACGTCGTCATCATTAGCTACGTTGTCGTAATGAGTTGTCAGCACTGTTATGCAATTTTTCTTTTTAAGATAATTTACCACTGCTTTAGTAATTGCATAACCTTCCTTTGGATTGGTACCTCCTGCCAGTTCATCAATCAATATTAAACACCTTTTATCAGAATAGTCCAATGCTTCCTT
Source organism: Firmicutes bacterium UBA3553 (assembly GCA_002381185.1). Classification (GTDB taxonomy): domain Bacteria; phylum Bacillota; class Clostridia; order Tissierellales; family Sedimentibacteraceae; genus Sedimentibacter. Next base: position 3,284 of record DFOA01000019.1, read on the forward strand.
TAAGTTGACAATTTCTGCTCCAAAGGTACTAAGTCCCTTTTCGATGGACTGATCATCTCCCACTGAAATAAAAATGTGGTCGAACAGACAAACCCGTGCATATTCACACGGCACAAACATTCCATAGGCTGCTAATGCGGCAATTTGCCCGATCATTCTCAAGGAGACTGTCTTGCCGCCCATATTCGCACCGGTAATGCATATAACATTTTTTCTCAAGTTAACATCAACAGGCACATAGTCCCTGTGTTTTTCCTTCAATGTCTTTTCCAGCTTAAGGTTTCTGCCTGCTTTTATATCTACTTCTAATTCAGAAATAATTTCCGGCTCTACTGAACGTGTTTTTTGTGCATAATTTGCCTTTGCAATTAAATAATCTGTTTCACCTATTATTTGAATATTATTTACTATTAAATCATAATATCCTTTTATTTCCTTGGAAATATCTTGCCGAATTCTGAATTCCTCTTCTTCTTCATCAGTTTTCAGGCATTCGAGCCTTTGTTCAAGCTGATCAATTTCCTCATTATTTTTAATTTTAAAAATAATATTTAAATAGTTTTCGCCGGAAACTCTTAAATTGCCGTCCCTTAACAATTCCTCGGTTTTTTCCTTTTCAGCCTTGCTTATTGTTGCTTCATCCTTAAGGCTAAACCTGATATTATGCTTCTTTTCAATTTTTCCTTTTATTTCTTTTTTTAATATTGATATGCTTTTTTCTGACTGCCTTTTTTCGTTTCTGATGTTTTTTAATTTCACAGAATATTCATCATAGATATAAAATGTATTCAACTTTTCATGAGCAGGATCCAATAATTCAATAAGCTGGGGTATGGGCGTTAATTTTAAATCATCAATAAATAAAGTTTTTAATACTTTATCCAATCTTTCTGTCTGAATCAGGAAATTTTTAATTTCAAATAATTCAACTTCATCTAATACCTGATTATTTTTCGCCCTCTCTAATGTTTCATATATGTTTTTTACATGTTTGAGCACATCAATGATATCACGCCTTTTATCACTTTCAATAAATGCCCTTATTTTATTGAATTCATTTCTGAGGTCTGCCTCTTGACCCCTTTTAAAAGGCATAGCTTCTTGCTTTTTCTTGATACCATATTCCGTAATAGCCTTAACTTCGTTAAAAATATAATCAAAATTAATATTTTTAACTGTATTCTCCGTCATAAAACTAGTCAATAAAATCACCGCCCGACACCACGTCAACTATTTTAACTCCGGGTAGATACTTTTTCATTTCCGATTTAAAAACTTCGCTATCAAAAAAGTACCCTGCCGGAGCCACAGGATTCAAGGTTACTGCTATAACATTTACAGCATTTAATGTTTCAACCCTGAGCCCTTTTCTTCTCAGCTCATTCCATACATTTACATCTGTGAATATCTTTGTTCCATCTTCAATTATTATTTTTATGCCTCTTAAAAATTTATTTTCTCCTATGTCTTTTAACAAAGAAGTGGTCATTGCTCCTTTAATAAAAACATAGTCTGTGTTCTCATCCACTAATTCACTTATTTTTTTGCCTCCGGTTATACTTGTCTTTATATCAGGTACAACCACATTTCCCGTATTTTGAATTACACAGGTTTTATTTTGCCCTTTAATTATTTTTCTCACTTCTTCTTCTGTTTGCCTTAAAGTAAGGCACTCGACTGCGTGAGCTGTTTTTTCCAACACCTTTTTCATATCTCTGCTTAAAACAGCTCCTGTAGCAATTAAGCAGGCATCTGTTATTACCGGTGATGAAACTGCCTTTCTATCGATAGCTCCGTCAACAATGACAACTTTTGCTCCATAATGCTGAAGACGCCTGGTTACATACTTCATATCCGCAGCACTAACGGGTCCTGCAATCTGAATATTGCCTTTCTGTCTGACCTTGACTATTATAACCTCACCCATGGGTGTGGATATTCCTGTCGTTTCTAATATCTCAGTCTTCGCATCTGAAAGCATCAGAGTATTCTTTGCTGTTGCCACATACATGCCTTCAGCAACATATACTGACGGCTTCTGAGTCTGCGTGACAAGGTCTAAATTTTCTCCGTCCCTGCCTGTCGAAGTTATTCCTATATTCAAATTTATACTTTCTGCCTCTTTTATGAGATAATTGAGAGTGACTGTCTTTCCTGCATTTTTTGCAAGTCCTGCAATGGATACGGTGATGTAGTTATTCTGTAAAATTGTTTCAATTAATCTCATAATAAACCCCCGGGACGATTGATGAGCAATGGATGGAGCAACTGATACACAATAGATATGTACCGAAGGTACACTATTGCCAACTAATCGCTCCTCAATCGCTAATCTATTGCCTATCCATTGTTATTTATGGACTCTTTCTCTTCTTGCCAGTTTAGTAGGCTCTAATGCTAAATCATTGCCTTGCAATAAGCCTGCTACTCCTGTTAAAGGATCCTTTTTCTTTCCTTGACATACATCACATGTGCATTCCAAATCAGGTAAGTGAGGTTCTGTATAAGTTGTGATAACACCTTCATAGTTTCTTAAAATTACCTTGTCAGCTGATTGTGACAATACATAGTTAGGCATTACCGGAATCTTTCCGCCGCCGCCAGGTGCGTCAACAACAAATGTAGGAACGGCATAGCCTGAAGTATGTCCTCTCAAGCTTTCAATTATTTCAATACCTTTTGCGACCGGTGTTCTGAAGTGTTCAATTCCAAGTGAAAGGTCGCATTGATAAATATAATATGGTCTTACTCTGTTCATTACAAGTTTATGAACCAAATCTCTCATGATGTGAGGACAGTCGTTAACTCCTCTTAGCAATACTGATTGATTTCCTAACGGAATACCTGCATCAGCAAGCTTTCTTAAAGCTTCCATAGATTCAGGAGTAAATTCCTTCGGATGGTTAAAATGAGTATTCAGCCATATTGGATGATATTTCTTAAGCATATTAACCAAATCGTCTGTAATTCTCTGTGGTAATACAACAGGAGTTCTTGAACCAAGACGAATTATTTCAACATGAGGTATTTCTCTTAATTTTCTAATAATGTATTCAAGTTTTTCATCAGAAACCAATAAGCAGTCTCCGCCTGACAAAAGTACATCTCTTACTACAGGTGTATTTCTGATGTATTCAATGCACTTATCAATATTTGTCATTGATACTTCGTCATCACATTGTCCTGCGAATCTTCTTCTCGTACAATGTCTGCAATACATTGAACATTGGTCTGTAATCAGGAATAAAACTCTGTCAGGATATCTGTGAGTAAGTCCCGGTGCAGGTGAATCAGTATCTTCATGAAGAGGGTCGAGCATATCCGCAGAACTTACATGTGTTTCAGTAAATGTTGGCACTGCCTGCATTCTGACCGGATCTCTCGGATCATCCTTATCCATATGTGCCGCATAGTATGGAGTGATACCCATTCTAAATTTTTCCAAAACCTTTGCTATATCTTCTTCTTCTTGTTCAGTTATATTTATAATTTTCTTTATTTTTTCTACAGTGTCAATTCTGTTTTCAACTTGCCATTTCCAATCATTCCACTCTTCAGGCTTTACATCCTTCCAGAGCTCAATCTCATTATAATAAGCCACTTGTAATACCTCCGTTTTATTAATTTAACATACTCAGTACTAAAATACTAAATACTAATTAAGAATATTCTTAATTAGTATTTACTTAAATCATGTACAATTAAGCATACAGCTTAGTGTATAAATCTCTTAATTCTTTGCTTTCTCTCATTATCTGCAGAGCTGTATCTGCATGTCCTTTAGTGTAGCCGTTTCCAATTATCATATTGACGTCTTTTCCAACGCCTTCTGCTCCTAATGCTGCTTTTGTGAAGCTTGTAGCCATGCTAAAGAAGTATACTGTTCCTTCATCCTTAGTAGCAAGGATTGCTGACATTTCACAGTTTGGTCTTGATACGCAGCTAATTACCAAATCGCATAATTTTCCGTCAGTAGCTTCCATAACTTTTTCATAAACTTCAATTGCATTTGTTGCATCACCTGCGATGCATACATCTGCTAAGCCAAGTTCCTTAACTGTATCAAGTGAGCTTTGTCTGTGTGCCCAGCAAATTACTTTGCCTGTAGGACCTGCCTTTTTCTTTGCTTCATATAAACAAAGAAGTCCGGATTTTCCGCCGCCGCCAAGAACCAATACTGTATCTCCCTCTTTAACCAGCTTAATAGTCTGAGCTGGAGCACCCGCAACATCAAGTACTGACAATGCAAGATTTTCAGGAACATCTGATGGTAATTTAGCGTAAATTCCACTTTCAAATAAAATTGCTTTTCCTTTAATGTCTACCTGGTCAATTTCTTTTCTTACAGTAAGTATTTCATCTATTACCAATGGTGTCAAAGATAATGAAACTAATGTAGCAATTTTGTCTCCAACCTTAAGGTCTGTCTTTCCTTCCAATGCAGGTCCAATTTGCTCAATAGTTCCTATAAGCATTCCGCCTGAACCTGTTACCGGGTTTTGATGCTTTCCGCGTTCAGCAACAATTCCCTTCATTATTTCTTTAATCTTTTCCACATCTCCGCCAGCTTGATCACTTATTTGGGTAAAGCTAGCCGAGTCAACATTTAAAGTTTGTACATTTATTAATATTTCATTGTCATAAATCTCCATTGTGTTATCCACTTTAAGTGCCGGCTGTGGCAGTACTCCTATAGGTTCAATTACCCTGTGAGTTCCATATGGGTTTCCTTTTTTAAACATAGTGCCTCCTAAATTATTGCAATTTTAAATTAAATGGGTTTGGGTTAGAATATTGGGTATATTCACTTTTATGTAATGCAAATATTATGCCAACTTTTTTAAAAAATATAAATAGCCACATTTCAGTGTTTTTTATATAACAAACCTATAGAATTATACGCAGGTGCCGAAAATTCAGCTTTTTGATATTGCTCCTTCATTAATTCTTTGATATAATATCATTATATAACATAATTAATGATTTTTCATATAATAGATTAATAAAAATCTAGTTAAAGAGGATATATAAATGGATAACAGACCAATTGGAATTTTCGACTCAGGTGTTGGCGGACTCACTGTTATGAGAGAAGTCATGGAGCAGCTTCCATACGAAAATATTATATACTTAGGTGATACTGCAAGAATACCATACGGTTCAAAATCAGACCAGACTATAAGAAAATATGCTAATCAGTGCTCTTCATTTTTAAAAAGTAAAAATGTAAAAACAATTGTAATCGCTTGTAATACAGCCAGTTCTATAGCCCTTGAGCATGTACAGAAAAACTTTGACCTGCCTATCATTGGAGTTATCGATCCTGGAGCAAGAAGTGCCGCAGCAGCAACAGAAAATGGAAGAATCGGAGTAATAGGAACGATTGCCACAATCAACAGCAATGCATACCAGGCAAAAATTATGGAATATTTGCATGATGCAGAAGTGATCGGAATACCATGTCCTCTGTTTGTTCCCATCGTCGAAGAAGGCTGGGAATATTCAAATGTAGCTGAATTGACCGTAGAAAAATATTTAGATGAACTGCTGGAGCACGATGTTGACACTCTTGTTTTAGGATGTACACATTATCCCATTTTAAGGCACACAATAAAAAAAGTTGTTGGTCCTAATGTCAGGCTGGTAAATCCCGCTTATGAAACAGCCAGAGATTTAAAAAAGCTTCTCACGGACAAAGGAATGCTTAACGAAAATTATGATAAGGCAAGATATGAATATTATGCCTCTGATGCGCCTGAACGCTTGAGGAGAATAGGAGGCAATTTCTTAAAGAAAGAAATTGACAATCTCTATGAAATTGCAATAGATAACCTTTAGATACGGAGAATACGATTTGGACAAAATAAAAATAAAGATAACGACAATTCAAACAATTGATGAAGCTGGAAATGAGGATGTTATAGAACTTGTAACAGAGGCCTACATGGAACATGCCCACGACTGCTTCATTATAAACTATGATGAAAGCGACATTGCTGAAATCAAAGGAACAAAGACGAGACTTAAAATTTACAAAAATAAATTGATTATGACAAAGATTGGAAGCATTTCTTCAAGAATGGAATTTGAAGAAAATAAAAGCTACAACAATTTATATTCTACTCCTTATGGAACCTTTGACCTAGATTTTAGCACTATAAGCTATGATAACTCTCTTAACGAATTTGGCAAAGGTTCTGTTGATATTGAGTATAAAATTATTTTTGGCGGTACAGATGAAAACAGAAATAAAATAAAAATTGATATTTCTTAGACAATGTTTTGTGTAAATTTCACAAACACGAACATTGTTGCCTAATTTTCGGCAATGTATGCTAATTTTCCGGCACATAAGAGGAGATTTATGGAGATAAAATATTTTGATGCATTAATTCATGCAATAGATTTGATAAATGATGGAATTCATATAGTTGACGCCTCCGGCAAAATTGTTTATTACAATGTTGCGGCAAAGCAGCTTGATGAAATTGATGTGGATAAAGCAATTGGCAGACATATTTTAGAGGTGTATCCCTCACTCACATTTGAGACAAGTACTTTGTTAAGAGTTTTACGAACAGGCAAGCCTATTTATAATATTGAGCAAAATTTCATTAACTATAAAGGTGATAAAATATCCACATTAAACTCTACAATTCCAATTTATTACAACAATAAGGTATTAGGTGCTTTGGAGGTTTCCAGAAATATTACAAAAGTGAGAGAGTTGTCCGAAAAAATAGTAAATCTTCAAAAAGAACTGTATGAAAGAGACAACAGTCACGATAAGACATCCAAGCCCGTTGCAAGATTCAATTTTCTTGATATAATCGGACAGAACAAGGAAATGCTCAAACTTAAGTCATTGGGTCTTAAGGCAGCCATGTCAGATTCACCGGTGATGGTAGCAGGAAGCACCGGAACAGGCAAGGAACTTTTTGTGCAGTCAATACACAATTCAAGCAACAGAAAACATAAACCTTTTATTGCCCAAAACTGTGCAGCACTTCCTTCCAACCTGCTGGAAAGCATTTTATTCGGTTCTGTCAAAGGAAGCTTTACTGGAGCTGAAAACAGACCGGGGTTGTTTGAACTTGCCAACGGCGGAACTTTATTTTTGGATGAAATAAATTCAATGCCCTTGGAGCTTCAGACAAAACTTCTCAGGGTATTGCAGGATGGAAGAGTTAGAAGAGTAGGCTCTACTACCACTACAGACGTCGATGTACGGATTGTTTCTGCCATAAACACTGATATCAACACAGTTGTGGAGACCAAGCAGCTTAGACAGGATTTATTTTTCAGACTAAATGTTATCACTCTTGTCATTCCTGATTTATCGAAAAGGAAGGAAGACGTACCTCTGTTAGTGGAACATTTTATAAAAAAATACAATGAAAAGTGCAATAAATTTTTCAGCGGAATTTCCAGGGAGGTTTTAGATATTTTTATGGAATACAGCTGGCCGGGAAATGTTAGAGAACTTGAACATGCAATTGAAAGCGCCATATCATTGTATGATGGTGAACTTATCAGAGAAGAGCACCTGCCCTTTCAGTTTAAAAATTATCACCCAAGCAACAACATTGCGTTAGACCCAAATGTCATACAGCACCTTAATGTTGCGGTTGAAAAGGTTGAAAAAGATATAATTACATCTGCGCTGAAACAAACTGATTACAATATCTCCAAAGCGGCTAAATTAATAAATGTTCCAAGACAGACCCTTCAGTATAAGATTAAGAAACTGGAAATACCGTGTTAATGAGGAAGTCCAGAGGTGACGGTTCTTTTTGGACCGCTTTTAAGCGGTCCAAAAAGAACCGTCCCCTCTGG